>NZ_JBIWFN010000020.1:0-108446 GCF_044763085.1 Streptomyces sp. NPDC096311 | reverse complement strand
CTGACCAACGATAAAGACGGTCAAGCCGTAGCCTGGAGCAATACCGGTAGCGCGCTGGAGAGACTGCACCGTTATGATGAGGCTCTCACCGCTTATGGCACCGCGCGTGCTCTCGTCGAGCTGACCAACGATAAAGACGGTCAAGCCGTAGCCTGGAGCAATACCGGTAGCGCGCTGGAGAGACTGCACCGTTATGATGAGGCTCTCACCGCTTATGACACCGCGCGCACCCTCGCCGAACAAATCAACAACAAAGACAGTCAAGCCGCCGCGTGGAATGGAACCGGGCTCGCTCTTAGAGGCTTGTTTCGTTACGATGCGGCCATATCTGCTGGTTGGCGAGCAGTATCAATTTTCAAAGAACTCGGCGACTATACCTCTGCCGGAGAGGCGCTAGGCGAACTGGCGGAAACTCTTGGTGCAGCCGATGTCGACATCGTGAAGGTAAGTGAAGTTTGGCTACTCTCGGCTGATGCCTATAAAAAGGCGGGCGCGTCGGAAGAGGTGGCCCGCGTATACAAGAAGGTGAAGCAAGCCGAGTCGGGGCAGGTTCATGAGTGAAACAAGCGATATCTCGTAGACCTCATCTCATAATCTTTAGCGTCACTCGCAGGCCGAATTCAAGGTCGGCGGAACGGCTTTGGGCTGGAGTTTCAATGACCGAGTCAAGGCTGTGGCCGCCCTTCGCAAGTGAGGGCGGCGCCTCGTCCCGTAGGTCGTCTGTGCCTCAGCCGACGAAAGTCAGCCACGACGGCGGGCACGCCGACCGATCAGGTGCGCGTGTGTCTCGCTGCGGCCCCGTCGGCCTCAGCCACGCTGCTGACTTTGTGGCCTTGGGCTGAGTCAAGCCGTCTGCGTGATGGGCGGGGTGGGGGTGAAGGCCCGGTCGTCGCGTAGAAGAGCCCACAGCACACTGGTGCGGCGTCGTGCGAGGGCGATGATGGCCTGGACGTGTTTGCAGCCCTCGCCACGTTTCTTGAGGTAGTACTCCCGGTTGGGGCCGTCGTGGATGATGCTGGTCTGCGCGGAGAGGTAGAAGACTCTGCGTAGGCGGCGGCTGTAGCGCTTAGGGCGGTGCAGGTTGCCGGTGCGGCGGCCGGAATCGCGGGGAACGGGGACCAGTCCGGCGGCTGAGGCAAGGTGGCCGGCGTCAACGTAGGCGGTCTCAACCGCATGATCGGCCAGCTATACCACTGCCTTCAGAAGCGTGAACTCTTCGATGAGGAGTCCGCGTTTCCTGCAGCACCGCCCGGACTCACCGTCACCGAGGCGGCTTGACCGGCAGCAGTTCCCTCATTCCTTCCGGCAGCTCTGGGTCCTCGCGCCAAGCCGCGCTGATCGAGATCAGGGCCTCCCACGACGCCTCGGCGACGGGGCCGGGATGGCCTGTCCCGAGTTCGGCATACAGCCGACTGCACAGGTGAGACGTGACTTGGTAGAGGCTCTGGTTGACCTCCGCCACGCGGGCCAGATCAGATCCCGGCGCGTGCGGCGGCTCTCCGTTGATCCGGATCGTGGGCGCCGCGGCCGCGTATGTCCGTCCGTGGATGAAGTCCCGCAACGCGACTACCTGGTCCCACGTTGGCAAAGAGCCCTGGACAGAGGTCGATCCGGTCATGCGGCAAGGGTATCCGCGCGCTCGCCGCTGTTCGAGAGCGAGACCCGAGCCGCTTGACGGCATAGCAACGTGAGGTGTCTAAAGCCGTGGAGCCGACCGCCCCAGCCACGACGCACCCCTTCTCCGACGGCAAGTGGCTGATTGCTGTGCGCGCGGCACGGGCACCGGCCGGGCTGGAGCGGGGCGGAGACAGGAGCGCAGCCCGGCCGGGGGCCGGGCCGCGCGCGGGGAGCGGAGCGAGCCGCCTTGAAGCAGTAGAGAAAGTCTGAGCCAACTGGGCCGTCTGTTGCACAGGGCCGTCTGTTACAGCCTGAAGGACAGTTCCAGGTCGTCGCCGGGAAGGTGGAACTCCTCCAGGGCGAGGGGCTTCTCTGCCGCGGTCAGCGTCACGCGGATGATGTGGAGCAGAGGGACGCCTTCGGGAAGCCGGAGGGCCTGGGCTTGGTCCGGGAGTGGCATGCGCGTGCGGATGTATTCCGTGAAGTGGAGTTCGTGGCCCAGGTCGGCGAGCGCCGCGTAGAGGTCAGGGGCCGGCGGGGGCGCTTCCTCTTCGTACTTGGTGTCGACCAGTACGGAGAACGGCACGTAGGTGCGGTGGAGTTGGCGGAGGCGGCCGTTGTCGGCGGTCTGCAGCGCGTCGTAGGTGAACATCGGCTCGCCCGGCGGGATGCGCAGCAGGTCAGCGAGCGCGAGCGGGGCGTCCGTGCGCGTGGCTACGGGCGGTTCCGCGTTGGCCCATCGGATGCCGTCGGCGTCTACGTAGCCTCCGTCCGGGGTGCGGCGGACGCCGCGGGGGCGGGTGAGGCTAGGGCGGCTGTGGGGTGAGCGGGCGAAAGTGCCTCGGCCCATGATGACCTCGACGAGACCGGATGCCCGCAGCTCCGTGAGGCCCTGACGGACCGTGGGGCGCGTCACACCGAACTGCTTGGCCAATGACTCCTCGGAAGGGAGCGGCTGGCCGGCGGGGTACGTGCCGTTCAGGATGCCTTCGCGCAGGTAGTCGGCGATCTGCCGGTACTTCGGCTGCGTGTTCTGTGGCGGCATGCAGGCCCTCCGTGGCCGTGTTTCTGGGCAGCTTGCCCAACTTCTTGGACAGCGTCCCCCATCGCAGGGCGGTTGACAACCCGTACTACGGGTCGCAGTCTGGAGTCTGCACCCGTACTACGGGTTGTAAAGCAGCCCGAAGGATTGGCCTTCGGACGCAAGGGATGAGGAGTCCAGACAAGTGGCAAGCCTTCCGATCGACACCGCGAAGTTCACGGGGATCATCTGTGCCGTTCCCCCTGCTCCGCGGGTCGCCAACCGTGAGACCGGTCAGCTCCGCGTGGACCGGGACACGGGCAAGACCGTGTACCAAGTCGGCTTGTGCCTGATGGCGGGCGCATCGGCTGACGTCGTGACCGTGAACGTGCCGGGTGAGCCCAGCGGCGTGCAGCTCGGTATGCCGGTGGCCGTAAGGGACTTGGTCGCCACGCCGTGGGAGAACGAGGGGCGGCATGGAATCGCCTTCCGCGCGACGGAGATTCGGCCCCTGAACGCTCCGGCTCCGGCCGGGAAGGGGGCCGGGCAGTGACGATCCTGGCCTCCACCACCTCGGCCGGGACGACCTTGCCGAGCTGGTTCCTGGTGGTGGCCGCAGTGCTGGTGTCGGGCCTGTTTCTTGTAGGCCCGGCCCTGCGCTGCCGCTACCCCGTGACCTGGTGGCTCTTACTTGGGTTCCCGGTCGCATGCTGCCGTGTCATCCGTACGTGGCGGCCGCTGATGGCCGGGTGCGGCCTGGCCGTGAGCCGTCGTCCTGCCCTGACGGTGGTGTCCGGGCTCGTTGGCAAGGGTGCTCCGCCTCCTCAGCCGTTGGTGCCCCGGTTCGGGCTCATACGGCCCACTAGCGAGGGCTTCTGGCTGCTGGTGCGCCTTCTCCCGGGCCAGGTGCCGGAGCACTTCGTCAAGGCTGCGCCCGCCATGGCGGAAAACTGGGAGGTGCACGCGGTCCGCGTCACCCCCCGAAAGCCGGGAACCGTTCGGATCACGGCCTCGGTCACCGACCCGCTGGCCTTCCCTCGTATACCGAAGCAGCGTGGGCCTGCTCATCTCCTCCGCGTTGCTGTTGGTGCGCTGGAGACCGGTGCTGCGTGGGTGATTGATCTGCGGCGTGTGCCGCACTGGCTGATCGTCGGGGCCACTCGCTCCGGGAAGTCCACTCTGATCAATGCGCTCGTGGCGGGCCTGGCTCCGCAACCTGTCGCCCTGGTCGGCGTCGATTGCAAGGGCGGTATGGAGCTGTCGCTCTATGAGCCGCGGTTGTCGGCGCTCGCGACCAACCGTGAGCAGGCAGTCAAACTCCTGGCTGCACTAGTTGATCTCACTCTCGACCGCATGACCGTCTGCCGTGCGGCGCGTGTCCGGAACATCTGGGGTCTGCCGGAGCAGGATCGACCGGTCCCGGTAGTCGTCATCGTCGACGAGATCGCTGAGTTGTTCCTCGTCGCGAGTCGGAACGAGAAAGACGAAGCACAGGCGGCCGGTACGGCGCTGATCCGGCTTGCTCAACTCGGCGCGGCACTCGGAGTCTTCCTCGTCGTCGCCGGCCAGCGAGTCGGCTCCGACCTGGGGCCGGGCGTCACGGCCCTACGTGCCCAACTCGGCGGCCGGGTCTGCCACCGCGTTGCCGATCCCGGCACGGCGGCGATGGCTCTCGGGGACCTCAACCCGGATGCGCTCAAGGCAGCGCAAGCCATCACACCGGAACAAGCCGGTACCGCGGTACTGGCCTCCGGCGACGGCTGGGAACGTGCTCGCTCCCACCTCGTGACCGAAGCGGAGGCGGAAGCCATCGCGGCTGAGTTCGCGCACCTGACCCCGCACCTTCCCGAACTGCTGGACGCGAAGTGAAAGGGGACCACCGTGCTCGTGTCCGCCTCCGCGGTGCTGCTGCTGGGCCTGCTGATCTGGTTCCTGCTGCGCATCCGCTACCTGCGCTGGGCCGACCTGCTGCTCTGCGGAGCCTTCGGATTCCTGCTCGCCCGAACGATTGCCGCGCCCGTCGTGGCAACGGTTCTCGACGGAGTGGGCGCCTTTCTCGGAGAACTCCGATTCTGATCCATCCCGTACGACCCGAGCTGGACAAGGCCCGTACGACGGGCTCCCGACGGGGCGCGAAGTCGCCAAACCCGACCCCGTCAGGAACCCACTCCATCCGCCACGTGAGCAGTGAAAGGAGCACCCTCACTTTGTCCACCGCGCATCGTTCGCGCAAATCTCCTCCGCCCGAGTGCGAGCTGAGGGACAGGGAGCAGCCGACCTGCGTCGGCCGGGAACAGGTTGTTCTCGTCGGACTCGACGGCTTCGAACGCTGGCTCTGCCCGGCGCACGCTGCCGCTGTCTGGCTCACCGATCCGACACTTCGATTCAGTGCCAAGACGCGTCCTCAAGGGATCTCCGCCGTCATGTGGCAGGCGTTCGGCGGCGGTGGTTGTCAGTGACCTCGCCTGCTGCCACCCTCCCGAAGGGTGTCTCTGCGCTGATCGCCAGGGCTGCGGAACCGGAGTTCGCGGCCTGGCGGCGTCAGATCGTCCGCCTTGGCGGCTGCACGAATCCGATTCACCTCGTCGGCAACGCGACGGTCGTCGACTCGTCGACCGGGGAGGCCCTGCTCTCGTACGGCTCGGATGTCTACGGCGGTCGGCTGCTCACCGCATGCGGCAACCGCAGGGCAACGGTCTGCCCGACCTGCGCCCGCGTCTATCAGTCGGACACGTACCAACTGATCCGTGCCGGACTTATCGGCGGCAAGAACGTGGGAGAGGAGGTCGGCGAGCACCCTCGGGTGTTCGCCACCCTCACCGCTCCCGGCTTCGGTCCTGTTCATACCCGCCGCGAACGCGACGGCCGGGTACGAGCATGCCGACCCCGTAAGGCGGGGGCCACCTGCCCGCACGGCTCGCCTGCCGGTTGCCACGCACGGCACACGGACGACGACCCGCGGCTCGGTGAACCGCTCTGTCCTCGCTGCTACGACTACGCCGGAGCCGTGCTCTGGCAAGCACACTCCGGCCGACTCTGGCACCGCTTCGCTCTGGAACTGCGCCGTGAGATCGCCAGGAGGGTCGGGCTCTCACGGGGTGAGTTCGCCGAGAGGGTTCGGCTGTCGTACGCCAAAGTCGCCGAATATCAGCGTCGCGGGCTGGTCCACTTCCATGCCGTCATCCGCCTCGATGGACCGGAGGGGCCGGCCTCGACTCCGCCCGGCTGGGCGACGACTGCTCTGCTGTCGGATGCTGCGCACAGTGCAGTCGAGAACGTGAGTCTCAACGCTCCCGGTCGGGAGGTCGTCGGGGCGCGTGCGCTGCGATTCGGCGAGCAGATCGACGTACGTCCTATCTCCGCCTTCGGAACGGGGGAGCGGCTGACCTCGGCGGCCGTAGCCGGTTACATCGCCAAGTACGCGACGAAGGGAGCCGAGACCGCCGGCGCGGTAGACGGCCGTATTCACAGGGCGCGGGACCTGGTCCTGTTGCCCGTACGCCCTCACGTGCTTCGCATGATCGGTACGTGCTGGTGGCTCGGAGGTTTGCCTGACTTCGAACCGCTCGGCTTGCGGCGCTGGGCGCACATGCTCGGCTACGGCGGCCACTTCTCCAGCAAATCGCGTCGCTACTCCACCACCCTGACCGCACTCCGGCGGGCCCGCGCAGAACATCGTGCGGTGGAGCAGCGAACGGCCCTCGGCATCGGCCCGCGGCCAGTCTTCACGGTCGGTCAGTGGCGCTACGCCGGGCGCGGCTACTCGCCGGAGGCGGCGCTCCTGGCTGCCTCGGTGCGGGAGGGCGGTGCTTCCCATGGCGCGTGACACCCGTGCGAAGCCGGCCGAGCTCCTCACCGTGCGGCAGGTGCTCGACGAACTGGGCGGCATCTCCCGACGCACCTTCTACCGCTGGCGGGAGCTCCGCATCGCCCCCGCCTGCATACGGCTACCGAACGGTGAGCTGCGAGTCCGGCGTGACGTGCTCAACGACTGGTTGGAGGAACGGGCGGAGGGGGTGGCCTCATGAAGTCGTACAAGGTCGTCATCTGGAAGCTGAGCATCAACCGTTCCGCGAAGAAGCCGACGTACCTCGTCCGCTGGTCCGTTGACGGCGAGCCGTTCCACGAGTCGCACAAGACGAAGGCGCTCGCGGACCGCTTCCGGGCCAAGCTCCTTCGCGCCGCCGACAAGGGCGAACCGTTCGACACCGTCACCGGTCTACCCGACTCGCTTCGCGGGGGAAAGGCGGCGTTGTCGTTCCTCGACCTGGCGCGGAAGTACGTGGAAGCGCGCTGGGCCGAAGCGTCCGCGAAGCAACGCGACAGCATGACCGATGCTCTGGCGACGGTCGTTCCTCTCCTCGTCAAACCGGGGCGGGGGCGGCCCGTTCCTGAGGTGCTGCGGCGGGCGCTGCGCTCGTATGTCCTGCCGGTCAACCGCAGAGAGCGGGAGCGACCGGACGAGATCGCGGCGGCCGTACGGTGGATCGACAAGGCCTCTCTTCCAGTGGGGGAGTTGCAGGAGATCGCCCGTGTTCATGGGTTGATCGACGGGTTGGGGCGGAGGCTGGACGGTAAGCTTGCGGCCACCCAGACGTACCGGCGTCGGCGGGCGGTGGTCTTCAACGCGCTGGAATTCGCAGTCGAGTTGGAGTACCTCACGTCCAACCCGATGAGCCGGGTGCGACGTAAACGGGGCAAGCGGGCTGTGCAGGAGGTGGACCGTCGGGTGGTCGTCAACCCTCGGCAGGCTCGGGAGCTGCTGACCGCGCTCACCTACGTGGGTGGCTACGACCGTGCGAGCGGTCGGCGACTGCGGGCGTTCTTCGGGTGCCTGTACTACGCGGCCATGCGGCCGGGGGAGGCGCTGGGACTCCGCCGCTCCGACTGCACACTTCCGGCTTCCGGCTGGGGGCGTATCGAGCTGACGGAGACCCGTCCTACGGCTGGGAAGGCGTGGACGGATTCCGGGGAAGCGCATGATCGGCGTGGCCTGAAGCAGCGGGCACAAGGCGAGGTGCGCATCGTGCCGATTCCGCCCCCGTTGGTGCGGCTGCTCCGCGAGCACCTGGAGGAGTTCGGCACGGCGGAGGACGGGCGCCTGTTCTCCAGTGAGCGGGGCAACGTGATCGCTGCCTCGTCGTACTCGCGGGCGTGGAAGCAGGCTCGTGAACTGGCGCTCGTCCCGGATCAGGCGGCCTCGGTCCTGGCCTTCCGGCCGTACGACCTACGTCACGCGGGCGTCTCCCAGTGGCTCAACTCCGGAGTGCCTGCGCCAGAGGTCGCTGCTCGCGCCGGCCACTCGGTGGACGTCCTGCTGAAGATTTACGCCAAGTGCATCGACGGCCAGGAACAGGAGATGAACGACCGGATCATGCAGGGGCTCCGGGAGGACTCAGCGGACTGACACAACGACCTGATCAGATACGGGAGCCCCGGACTGACAGCGGTCCGGGGCTTCGGCCTGCCGCGGTGAGTACCCTCCTGGGCTGTACGGCCGGAGAACGATCCGGCCAGGTCCGATTGAGGAGACACCATGGCACCCGAGCCCATTAGTACGCCTACAGAGACCCGTGTTCGCCTGAAGGACGCTAGCGAAGCCGTCCTTACACTCGCGGACGTCGCTGTCGCTGCCCTGCATACGCCCGAAGACGAGAACTACGACGTGCTTGCGGTGGTCGGCGGGAAGAACGTTCCCGCACTCGTGCTCGTGCGGAATGCGCTGAAGGGTCGGGACCCGGCGAACACCAACGTCGCCGAGATGGCTCTGCATGATCTCGGGTTCAGCATCCTTGTGAGGCGCCGGTTTGACAACGCCACCGGTGAGCCGGTGCGACTGACCCGTGATCAGATCAACAACTCGTCGATCTGATCTCGAATGACGTCTCCGACATGATCGATCGAAGGCCGAGCCGCGAGCTGCGAGCGGTCCGGGGCTCCGGCCTGTCCACAGGTGGTCCACACGGCTACGCTCAGAACCTCGCTGATCGCCTTCTCACCTGCCGCGAAGCCCATCAAGATCATTACGTCGCCATTACGTGATCACTGGCAAACGGCTGCTTTCGGCGGCATGTGCCTGCGCATACGCGAAGACCCCGTTCTCAGCGAAACCGCTGATGGCGGGGTCTTTGGGCACCTCATACAAGGTGCCCCCGGCAGGATTCGAACCTGCGCACACGGCTCCGGAGGCCGTTGCTCTATCCCCTGAGCTACGGGGGCGTGTCGGGCGCGGTGTTCGCGGCGACGGGTAGAACCCTACCAGCTCTTTCGTGGGGGGCTGGCATGGGTTTATGTGGGGGCGGGGCGGTGTTCGGGGGAGGGGGAGTGGAGGCGTCCGCGAGGGGCGTCCTTGGGGTGGTCGGGACCCCCGCACGGGGGTGGAAGTGGGGAAAACCCGGACGGCGCGGTGGGCTCGGACCTACTCTCGAGTTGTGCCAGGCGCGTCCGGTCGGGTGCTTGTTGTGGACGACAACAAGGTCATCCGGCAGCTGATCAGGGTCAACCTCGAGCTGGAGGGCATCGAGGTCGTGACCGCGGCCGACGGTGCCGAATGCCTGGACGTCGTGCATCACGTGCGGCCCGATGTGGTGACCCTGGATGTGGTCATGCCTCGGCTCGACGGGTTGCGTACCGCCGCCCGGCTGCGTGCCGACCCCCGGACCCGGAATCTTCCCCTCGCCATCGTCAGTGCCTGTACGCAGTACGAGGTCGAGAGCGGACTGGACGTCGGCGTTGACGCCTTCCTTGCCAAGCCCTTTGAACCTGCCGAACTCGTGCGACTCGTACGGGAGTTGATGGAGCGGCGGGGGAGCGGGAGCGGGGCCGGTGGTGGCGGTGCTTTTGGCGGGGAGGCGTTCGGGCCCGATGAGCTGGGCGCCGAGGAGCTCGGGGCCGAGGAGGCCCAGCGCGCCGGTCATTGAGCGGGCGCCGCGCCGCTGAGGGGTGAGGAGCCGACGGTGGTCTGCCCTGCGGGCACGTGCCCGCCCGTGTGCCGGTGATCGGTGATCCGTGATGGGCGATTGGTGTTGCGTGAGAGGGGGAGGGGTCGTCGCCCGGATGCGGTCGTCGTGCGGCTAGGGCCCTACTTCGCCGGTGTCCCCGCACTCCGTCCGGGTTGTCGTACCCCCTACCCCGTCCACGTCGTTCCCGGTACTCCGACACCACGGTCGACACTCGACGACGTGGACGGTCATTCCCCCTCGCCAGTGAGAACACCTTGCCCTCCGTACTCCGTCCACATCCCGGACCCTTGCTAAACAGAGTCGCCTACCCACCCCCCTCCTCCCCTACGCTTGTCCCGTGACCCCCGTCGAGCTCTCCCGCACCGTGCTGCGCGCGGTGCGTCGTGCCGTGGACGAGGGTGAGCTGAGTGTGGTCGTGCCGGTGCGGGCGGTGGTGACGCCGCCGGGGCCGGGCGGGTGTGGGGACTACGCCACGAACATCGCGTTGCAGTTGGCGCGGCCCGCCGGGCGGCCGGCACGGCAGGTCGCGGAGATCCTGCGGCCCCACCTCACCCGCAGCGAAGGTGTCGCCGACGTCGCGATCACCGGGCCGGGGTTCCTCAACATTCGGCTGGGGGGTGGCGCGGGCGCCTCTCTCGTACGGGAGATCCAGCGCCGACGTGACGCCTATGGGCACGGCGACGTCCTCGCCGGGCAGATCGTCCCGCTCCGGGTCCCGTACGACATCCGAGCCGAAGTCGTCGCCGACACGCTCGTACGGATCGTAGCCACCCAGGGCGGCCGTGCGGAGGTGCACCACATCCATCCCTCGCGTGCCGAGTCGGCGGCCCCCGACCTCTCGCGTGCCGAGCCCGCAGGCACCGACCTCTCGCAGGCCAAGTCAGCGGGTGCCGAGCCCCCACACATCAACGCGCCGCAGGCCGATCCCTCGCGTCCCCGCCGCCCGCGTCCCCACCATCCCCACCCCCAGATCACAACCCTCCGCCCCACCCCCGCCCCCGAAGACCCCACCCCCCTCGGCCCCGACGCCGCGCGGTGGGCCCTGCTGCACCCCGCGTCCCACGATCGGCCGCGGATCAGCGCCGATCACCTGCTTCAGCGGGAGAGCAACCCCCTCTTCCGGGTCCGGTATGCCCACGCCCGCACCCGGGCCCTCACCCGTAACGCCGCCGCGCTCGGCTGCACCGGCGACCCCGGTGACGTACCCGAAGACGTACCCGGCGGCGACGAGCTCGTCGGGACGCTCGCCGGGTATCCGGCCGTGCTGACGCAGGCGGCCCTGCACCGCGCGCCCGACCGGCTCGCCCGGCACCTCGTCACCACCGCCGACGCCCTCCTCGCCTTCCAGCACACCGTGCTGCCGCTCGGCGACGAGAAACCCTCGGCCGCCCACCGCGCCCGGCTCGCGCTCGCCGAAGCCGCCGGGACGGTGCTGGCCGGCGGCCTGTCCCTGCTCGGTATCAGCGCCCCTGACTATCTGTGACCGTCTGTGAGAGAAAAATGAGCCGTTCCGCACACCCCGCCGGGCCCCGTCACGCCGATGTCCTCACCGAGAGCCACTACAGCGCCCCGCCCGCCGACCTCAACGCCCTCGACCCCAAGGTCTGGGCGCACACCGTCAGCCGTACGGACGACGGCGTCCTCCGTGTCGGTGGGATGGAAGTCACCCGGCTCGCCGAGGAGTTCGGCACCCCCGCCTACTTCATCGACGAGGCCGACTTCCGCGATCGTGCCCGTGCCTGGCGGACCGCCTTCGGGCACGACGCCGATGTCTTCTACGCCGGGAAGGCCTTCCTCTCGCGCGCCGTCGTGCGGTGGCTGCACGAGGAGGGGCTCAACCTCGACGTGTGCTCCGGCGGTGAGCTCGCCACCGCCCTCTCCGCCGGGATGCCCGCCGACCGCATCGCCTTCCACGGGAACAACAAGTCCGAGGAAGAGATCACCACCGCCATCGTGAGCGGGGTCGGGCGGATCGTTCTCGACTCCTTCCAGGAGATCGTCCGCGTCGCCCACATCGCGCAGTCCCTCGGCAAGCGGCAGCGGGTGCAGATCCGCGTGACCGTAGGGGTCGAGGCGCACACCCACGAGTTCATCGCCACCGCCCACGAGGACCAGAAGTTCGGGATCGCGCTGGCCGACGGGCAGGCCGCGGAGGCGGTGCGGCGGGCGCTCGCGCTCGACGGGCTCGAGCTCGTGGGCATCCATTCGCACATCGGTTCGCAGATCTTCGACATGGCCGGGTTCGAGGTCGCCGCCCGGCGGGTGGTGTCGCTGCTGGCCGCCGTTCGTGACGAGCACGGGGTCGAGCTGCCCGAGATCGACCTCGGTGGTGGTCTCGGCATCGCGTACACGAGTGACGACGATCCCCGCGAGCCGCACGAGATCGCGAAGGCGCTGGGCGAGATCGTCACGCGGGAGTGCGAGGCCGCGAAGCTGCGGACGCCTCGGATCTCGGTGGAGCCGGGGCGGGCCATCGTCGGGCCCACCGCCTTCACGCTCTACGAGGTCGGCACCATCAAGCCGCTCGAAGGGCTGCGGACGTACGTCTCCGTCGACGGGGGCATGTCCGACAACATCCGGACCGCGCTGTACGACGCCGAGTACAGCGTCGCCCTCGTCTCGCGTACGTCCGACGCCGAGCCCATGCTCGTCCGTGTCGTCGGCAAGCACTGCGAGAGTGGCGACATCGTGGTCAAGGACGCCTTCCTGCCCTCCGACCTGGCCCCCGGCGATCTCATCGCCGTACCCGCCACGGGTGCCTACTGCCGGTCCATGGCCAGCAACTACAACCACGCCCTGCGCCCGCCGGTCGTCGCCGTGCGCGACGGTGAGGCACGGGTGATCGTGCGCCGGGAGACGGAGGAGGACCTCCTGCGTCTCGACGTGGGATGACCGGCCGGTCGAGGGAGGAATGACCGAGGCTGGTCGAGGTCGGGACGACCGGGTGGTCGAGGCCGGGACGACCGGCTGGGCGAGGTCGGAAGGGACGGTCGGCGCAGGTGGAAGATCTCCTGTCGCCGACTGTCGGAAAAATGAAATAGATGTCTCACGATCCGGACCAGGGATAGAAACTCCCGTCCGGTGAGTGAGACTGGTCCAACCGTAGACGGTATGAGGAAACGAGGTCGGATGATGCGTACGCGTCCGCTGAAGGTGGCGCTGCTGGGCTGTGGGGTTGTCGGCTCAGAGGTGGCGCGCATCATGACGACGCACGCCGACGACCTTGCGGCCAGGATCGGGGCCCCCGTCGAGCTGGCGGGCGTGGCCGTCCGCCGGCCCTCCAAGGTGCGCGAGGGCATCGATCCCGAACTCGTCACCACCGACGCCACCGCCCTCGTCAAACGCGGGGACATCGACGTCGTCGTCGAGGTCATCGGCGGTATCGAGCCCGCCCGCTCCCTCATCACCACCGCCTTCGAGCACGGCGCCTCCGTCGTCTCCGCCAACAAGGCGCTCCTCGCCCAGGACGGGGCAGCCCTGCACGCGGCGGCGGAGGCGAACAACCGGGACCTCTACTACGAGGCCGCCGTCGCCGGCGCCATCCCGCTGATCCGGCCGCTGCGCGAGTCCCTCGCCGGTGACAAGATCAACCGCGTGATGGGGATCGTCAACGGGACGACGAACTTCATCCTCGACAAGATGGACTCCACCGGGGCCGGCTATCAGGAAGCCCTCGACGAGGCCACCGCGCTCGGGTACGCCGAAGCCGACCCGACCGCCGACGTCGAGGCGTTCGACGCGGCCGCCAAGGCCGCCATCCTCGCCGGAATCGCCTTCCACACGCGTGTGCGCCTCGACGACGTGTACCGCGAGGGCATGACCGAGGTCACCGCCGCCGACTTCGCCTCGGCGAAGGAGATGGGCTGCACCATCAAGCTGCTCGCCATCTGTGAGCGGGCGGCGGATGGGGGATCGGTGACGGCGCGTGTGCATCCGGCGATGATTCCGCTGAGCCACCCCCTCGCCTCCGTGCGCGGCGCGTACAACGCGGTGTTCGTCGAGTCGGATGCCGCCGGGCAGCTCATGTTCTACGGGCCGGGCGCCGGCGGCGCCCCGACCGCTTCCGCCGTGCTCGGTGACCTCGTCGCCGTCTGCCGCAACAAGCTCAGCGGTGCGACCGGGCCCGGCGACTCCGCGTACACCCAGTTGCCCGTCTCGCCCATGGGCGAGGTCGTGACGCGCTACCACATCAGCCTCGACGTGGCGGACAAACCTGGTGTTCTCGCCCAGGTGGCCACCGTTTTCGCCGAGCACGGCGTATCGATCGATACGGTGCGCCAGCAAGGACGACAAGACGGAGGCGGCGAGGCCTCTCTCGTCGTCGTCACCCATCGAGCGTCCGACGCGTCCCTGAACGGGACCGTGCAGGCGCTGCGCAGCCTCGACACCGTGCGGGGTGTCGCCAGCATCATGCGGGTTGAAGGAGAGTAACCAGCAATGACCCACCAGTGGCGCGGAATCATCGAGGAGTACCGGGACCGGCTTCCGGTGTCCGACAGCACGCCGGTCGTGACGCTCCGTGAGGGCGGTACGCCGCTCGTGCCCGCGCAGGTGCTCTCCGAGCGCACGGGCTGCGAGGTCCACCTGAAGGTGGAGGGCGCCAATCCGACCGGGTCCTTCAAGGACCGCGGTATGACCATGGCCATCACCCGGGCCAAGGAGGAGGGCGCGAAGGCTGTCATCTGCGCCTCCACCGGCAATACGTCCGCCTCCGCCGCCGCGTACGCCGTGCGTGCGGGCATGGTGTGTGCCGTGCTCGTCCCGCAGGGCAAGATCGCCATCGGCAAGATGGGTCAGGCCCTCGTGCACGGGGCGAAGATCCTCCAGGTCGACGGCAACTTCGACGACTGCCTGACGCTCGCGCGCTCGCTGTCCGACAACTACCCGGTGGCGCTGGTCAATTCGGTCAACCCGGTGCGCATCGAGGGGCAGAAGACCGCCGCCTTCGAGATCGTGGACATGCTCGGCGACGCGCCCGACATCCACGTCCTGCCGGTGGGCAACGCGGGCAACATCACCGCGTACTGGAAGGGCTACACGGAGTACGCCGCCGACGGCATCGCCGGGCACACCCCGCGCATGTGGGGCTTCCAGGCCTCCGGTTCCGCGCCCATCGTGCGCGGCGAGGTCGTCAAGGACCCGTCGACGATCGCCACGGCGATCCGCATCGGCAACCCGGCCTCGTGGAAGTTCGCGCTGGCCGCGCGGGACGAGTCCGGCGGCTTCATCGACGAGGTGACGGACCGTGAGATCCTGCGCGCCTACCGGCTGTTGGCCGCGCAGGAGGGTGTTTTCGTCGAGCCCGCGTCCGCCGCGTCGGTCGCCGGTCTGCTGAAGGCCGCCGAGCAGGGCAAGGTCGACCCCGGCCAGCGGATCGTCTGCACGGTCACTGGAAACGGGCTCAAGGATCCGGATTGGGCCGTTGCGGGCGCCCCGCAGCCGGTTACCGTTCCTGTGGACGCGGCCGCGGCGGCGGAGCGGCTCGGACTGGCGTAAAGCGGAGCGGCTCGGACTGGCGTAAAGCCGCCTGGCGCACATCCGCCAAAAGCCGTCGGGGCCTGTCAGAGGCCATCAGCGGCGGGCGAATTTCGCCAGAAGTTGGCGAAATCCGGCCGCCGCCAAGGTCACCCCTACCGCAACCCGACAGGGGGTGCACGGGGGGCTTACGACACGCATCGTGCGCCTCCTGTGCGCCCTATGTCGCCACAGAACCTTCCTTCGATAGGCTGTACCGAACCCGCCCGCCGCATATGCCGCGGTGCCGCGCCGTCAGTGCAGTCAGGACAGTCACTGCGGTCTCCGGGTCTTCCGTACGTATCGCAGTCCCTCTCGCAGTTCATCAGAGTTCATCCGAAACACTCAGTTCCTCTCGCAGCACATCGAAAATCTCGTACATCACGCAGCTCAAGGAGAGTCATCGAGCGATGGCCGGTCCAGCGTTCCGCGCCGCCGCCGTCCGGGTGCGCGTCCCCGCCACCAGCGCCAACCTCGGGCCGGGCTTCGACGCCTTCGGCCTGTCACTGGGGCTGTACGACGATGTGGTCGTCCGGGTGGCCGACTCCGGGCTGCACATCGACATCGCAGGTGAGGGCAGCGAGACGCTGCCCCGCGACGAGAACCACCTCCTCGTACGCTCCCTGCGCACCGCCTTCGATCTGCTGGGCGGACAACCGCGCGGCCTCGAGATCGTCTGCGCCAATCGCATTCCGCACGGACGGGGTCTCGGCTCCTCCTCGGCCGCCATCTGCGCCGGAATCGTCGCCGCGCGCGCCGTGACCATAGGCGGCGACAGCAAACTCGACGACACCGCGCTTCTTGAACTCGCCACCGAGATCGAGGGCCATCCCGACAATGTCGCGGCATGTCTGCTGGGTGGATTCACGCTCTCCTGGATGGAGGCCGGAGCCGCGCGGGCGATCAGGATGGACCCCGCCGATTCCATCGTTCCGGTGGTTTTCGTTCCCGGAAAACCGGTTCTCACCGAGACCGCGCGTGGTCTGCTGCCGCGCACCGTTCCGCACGTCGACGCCGCCGCCAACGCGGGCCGGGCCGCACTGCTCGTCGAGGCCCTCAGCCGGCGCCCCGAGCTGCTGCTGCCCGCCACCGAGGACCGGCTGCACCAGGAGTACCGCGCCCCGGCCATGCCGGAGAGCGCGGCGCTGGTGGAGCGGCTGCGGGCCGACGGCATCCCCGCGGTGATCTCCGGCGCGGGCCCCACTGTCCTCGCGCTGGCCGACGAGGAATCCGCCGACAAGGTCGCTCATCTCGCAGGTCAGGGCTGGGCCGCCAATCGGCTGGACCTCGACGAGGCGGGGGCGTGCGTCCTGCCGCTCGCCCCGGCGGGCGTCCATTGACAGCGCGCGGTTGCCGGATTTGGAGAGGGGGAATGTTTGTTGGATCCGGTAGTGTTAACCTCAAGTCTGCACCCGACCCCACCATGGCGAGGTGCTTCGTGTCCCCGTCCGGGACAACCATTCTTCCGGGAGCCTCCCAAACTGCTTTGTGCCATGCATTGGGTGCTATGCGCTGAGCAGTGCTGAGCACGCTCCGGAACCGGCGTGACCGTGCCGATGACACCGCAATTCAGTGCCACGGCTCCGGAATCGTCATCACCAGATATGTCTTCCGCCTCTTTGGCGGACCACCGCCCCGGCACGGTCCACACAGCAAGGACCAATGCCGGACAGCACAACCGGTCGCCGAGCCAGACAGGCCGACGTCCGCTCCAGGGAAGGACCCTTCGTGAGCGACACCACCGATCTGATGGGCGCACGTGTCGAGGAGACCGCTGCCGCGCCCGCCACGGACGCCTCTGCCGCGCCTGCCTCCGGTGCCGGCTCCCGGCGGCGCCGCGGTACCGGCCTCGAGGGCATGGTGCTGGCCGAGCTGCAGCAGGTCGCGTCCGGCCTCGGTATCAGGGGCACCGCGCGGATGCGCAAGAGCCAGCTGATCGAGGTCATCAAGGAGGCGCAGGCGGGCGGGGGTGCCCCGGCGAAGACCGCCGAGGCCGCCACCGAGACCAAGCCGAAGCGCCGGGCCACCTCCAAGGCCCGTACCGGCGACGACGCTGCTCCGGCCGCCGAGAAGAAGGCCGCCGAGAAGCCCGCGGCCGAGAAGGCCGTGGCCCAGCAGCAGATCGAGATCCCCGGCCAGCCGGCCAGCGACGACGCCCCCGCGGGTGAGCGCCGCCGTCGCCGTGCCGTGGCCGAGGCCGGCAGCCCCGAGACGGTCACCGCCGAGGCGAAGAGCGAGCCGAAGGCCGCCGTCGTCGAGGCCCCCGCCGAGACCAGGACCGATGCCGGTGACGGCGTCGACGGTCGGCAGGGCCGCCGGGACCGCCGTGACCGCGGCGAGCGTGGCGACCGCGAGCGGGGCGGCCGTGACCGTGACCGCCGCGGTGGCAAGGGCGACGAGCAGCAGGGCCAGGGGCAGGGCCAGGGCCAGGGCGGCGCCGGCCAGCAGCGCCAGGACCGGCAGGACCGTCAGCAGCAGGGCGGCGGCCGTCAGGACCGCCAGGACCGCCAGCAGCGTGACAACGGCCCGCAGGACGACGACGACTTCGAGGGCGGCCGCCGCGGCCGTCGCGGGCGCTACCGCGACCGTCGGGGCCGTCGTGGCCGCGACGAGTTCGCCGCCAACGAGCCGCAGCTCGCCGACGACGACGTCCTGATCCCCGTCGCGGGCATCCTGGACATCCTCGACAACTACGCGTTCATCCGTACGTCCGGCTACCTGCCGGGCCCGAACGACGTGTACGTCTCCCTCGCCCAGGTCCGCAAGAACGGCCTGCGCAAGGGTGACCACGTCACGGGCGCGGTCCGTCAGCCCAAGGACGGCGAGCGCCGCGAGAAGTTCAACGCGCTGGTGCGCCTGGACTCGACCAACGGCATGGCCCCCGACTCCGGGCGCGGGCGACCGGAGTTCAACAAGCTGACGCCCCTTTACCCGCAGGACCGCCTCCGTCTGGAGACGGACCCGGGCGTGCTGACGACCCGCATCATCGACCTCGTCGCGCCGATCGGCAAGGGCCAGCGTGGTCTGATCGTGGCCCCGCCGAAGACCGGCAAGACCATGATCATGCAGGCGATCGCCAACGCGATCACACACAACAACCCCGAGTGCCACCTGATGGTCGTCCTGGTCGACGAGCGTCCGGAAGAGGTCACCGACATGCAGCGGTCGGTGAAGGGCGAGGTCATCTCCTCGACCTTCGACCGCCCGGCCGAGGACCACACCACGGTCGCCGAGCTCGCCATCGAGCGTGCCAAGCGCCTCGTGGAGCTGGGCCACGACGTCGTCGTCCTGCTCGACTCGATCACGCGTCTGGGCCGTGCGTACAACCTCGCCGCCCCGGCCTCCGGCCGCATCCTGTCCGGTGGTGTCGACTCGACGGCCCTCTACCCGCCGAAGCGCTTCTTCGGTGCCGCGCGCAACATCGAGGACGGCGGTTCGCTGACCATCCTCGCGACCGCGCTCGTCGACACCGGGTCCCGCATGGACGAGGTGATCTTCGAGGAGTTCAAGGGCACCGGCAACGCCGAACTCAAGCTCGACCGGAAGCTCGCCGACAAGCGCATCTTCCCGGCGGTGGACGTCGACGCGTCCGGTACCCGTAAGGAAGAGATCCTGCTCGGCAGCGACGAGCTCGCCATCACCTGGAAGCTGCGTCGCGTGCTGCACGCGCTCGACCAGCAGCAGGCGATCGAGCTGCTGCTCGACAAGATGAAGCAGACGAAGTCGAACGCCGAGTTCCTGCTGCAGATCCAGAAGACGACGCCGATGCCGGGCAACGACTGACGACATCCGCACAGCTGAGGGCCGCTCCCGGTGACGGGGGCGGCCCTTTGTGCTGCCTGGGACACATGTACGATCGCGCTCTCTTTCAACGTATGAGTCTCAGGGGGGACTTGAGTGGATACGTCCATGTCCGGGCGCGGTCGTCACAGACGCCGGATACGCATCGCCGTGCCCGTCGCGGCGGCCACCCTGGCGGCGGCCGTCGGGGGTGCGCTCCTGATGTCGTCGGCGAACGCCGCCACCGCGCAGTCGGCTCCGCTCGCCAGGACGACCGGCACCTCGCCGAGTCTGGCCACGCTGGAGAAGCGGATCGCCAGGGCCATCGCGAGTGACGGCACGGCCGGACAGTCGACGACGAAGTCCTCTCCGAGCACGAGCACGAGCATCGACGCGAGCACGGGTACGGGTACAGGTGCAGGTACGGGTACGGGTACGGGCAAGACCGCGACCGTCGGCACGAGCACGAGCACGAGCACGAGCGCGAACACGAGCAGCGCCTCCGTCGATCCGAAGATCATCGGCGGCACCACGACCACCATCACCACCGCCCCGTGGATGGCCCAGCTCTTGTACTCCGACGACAAGGGCACCAGCAGCACCAGCGACGACGTCGGCTTCTTCTGCGCCGGCTCCGTCGTCTCGCCGACGAAGATCCTCACCGCCGCGCACTGCGTCAAGGGCTACGACTGGAAGGCCCACGGCGCCGTCGTGACCGGCACCTCGCAGCTTCCCTCGGCAGGCGGAACCGATCTGCACGGCGGCACCGCCACCCCCGTCCTGCGGCAGTGGAACCACCCCTCCTACAACGCGTCGACCATTAACAACGACATCGCGGTCCTCACGCTGGACGGGCCCGTCAAGGCCAAGTCGATCCGGATGACGACGTCGGGCGACACCGCCTCGTACGCCTCCGGCACCAAGGCGACGCTCTACGGCTGGGGCCGCACCTCCTCCGCCACCCAGGACATCTCCGAGACCCTGAAGACGGCCACGCTGCCCATCAAGTCGGACGCCACGTGCGGCGGCTACTACGGCGGCGAGTTCATCAAGGGCCACATGGTCTGCGCGGGCAACCCGGCGACCGGCAGCGACACCGGCACCACCTCGGCCTGCAACGGCGACTCCGGCGGCCCGCTGATCGTGGGCGGCCGCATCGTGGGCGTCGTCTCCTGGGGCGTGGTGGACTGCGTGGAGAAGGGCGCGTACAGCGTCTTCACCAAGGTCAGCTCGTACGTCGGTGCCGCCTACCCGCGCGTCGACGACACGAACCTGAGCGGTGACCACAAGGCCGACCTGTTCGTCCGCAACTCGTCCACCAAGACGCTGTACGAGAAGGACTCCAACGGCACCTCGTTCGGGGCCCGGCAGTCGTGGGGCGGCTGGAGCACGTCGAACGTCGTCCTGCAGAGCGACCTCGACCGGGACGGCTACCAGGACGTCGTCGAGCGCCGCACCTCCAACGGCGACATCCACTGGTGGCACTACCTGCCGTCCACGGGCAAGTGGGCCGACACCAAGCTCTTCAGCGACTGGAAGACCCGCACCCGCGTCGTCGCCCCGGGCGACGTCACCGGTGACGCCCTGCCCGATCTGCTCTCGGTCGACTCCGGCGGCGTCCTGTGGATCTACCCGGGCAAGGGCAACGGCACCTTCTCGGCCCGCGTCAAGGTGAGCTCCGGCTGGAACCAGTACAACTCCCTGCGCGCCCACGGCGACTTCACCGGCGACGGCAAGGCCGACCTGATCGCGCGCAGCAAGACCGGCTCGTACGTCTACCTCTTCAAGGGCACCGGCAAGGCGGGCTCCGGCGCGTTCTCCAGCCGGATCAAGGTGCGCACCTGGGCCGGCTACAACGCCTTCGACGCGGTGGGCGACGTGACCGGTGACGGCAAGGCCGACTTCCTGGCTCGTACGCCCGCCGGCACGCTCTACCTCTACCCCGGTACCGGCAAGGCGACCAGTGAGATCTTTGCCACAGCCATCAAGATCGGCACTGATTTCAAGCAGTACGACATCTTCGGCTGAAGCCGCAGGTGAGCGGGGTTTCCCCGAACTCGCCCGTCACGCACTGTGCCCATCGCGCCACGCGGTGGGCGCAGTGCGTTGTGCAACCCTTGCCCGAGTTTCCCCGTCTGACCGTACGGAGCGACCATGAGGCACCACATGGCGCACCGGCCCGGGATTGGCCCTGAAAACAGGGGGTAACCGACCGCAACGAGGACAAGAGGAGCACATGCCTGCCGAGAGCATGCCGGAACCCGGCACCCCGGGTGATCCCGGAACGAGCGCCCCGCTTCGCCGCGCGAAGGGCAGCCGCCGCAAGCCGCGCAGCACGCGAAGCAAGGCCCTGTTCATCACGGCCTGGACCGCCGCGGGCATCGTGGTGCTGGGGGGCGCCGGCGCCGGGTACGTGTACTTCAAGCTCAACGGCAACATCAAGACCGTCGACATCAACCAGGCCCTCGGTACCGACCGGCCGCTGAAGGTCGACAACGGCTCCGAGAACATCCTGGTCCTGGGCTCCGACACCCGCTCCGGCAGCAACAAGGACCTCGGCGGCGGCACCGACGACGGCAGCGCCCGCTCGGACACGGCGATGATCGTGCACATATACGAGGGCCACAAGAAGGCCAGCGTGGTCTCCATACCCCGCGACACCCTCGTCCCGCGCCCCTCCTGCACCGACGCCAAGGGCGTCACCCACGACGCCGCGACCAGCGTGATGTTCAACTCCGCGTACTCCACCGGCGGGGCCGCCTGCGCGGTGAAGACCGTCGAATCCATGTCCGGTATCCGCATGGACCACTACATCGAGGTCGACTTCAGCGGCTTCCAGAAGCTCATCGACGACCTCGGCGGTGTTCGGGTGACCACCACCAAGAACATCAAGGACCCCGACAGTCATCTGAACCTGACCGCCGGCACGCACACCCTCGACGGACAGCAGGCGCTCGGCCTCGTCCGCACCCGGCACGGCGTCGGCGACGGCTCCGACCTCGGCCGCATCCAGCTCCAGCAGGCGTTCATCAAGGCCCTGGTCAACCAGGTCAAGCACATCGGCGTGCTGTCCAGCCCCACCAAGCTGTACGACCTCGCCGACACCGCGACCAAGACCGTCACGACCGACTCCGACCTCGGCACGGTCAAGAACCTCGCGTCCTTCGCCAACGGCCTCAAGGGCATCAGCTCGTCGAACATGAACATGGTGACGATGCCGGTCCAGTACGACAGCGCGGACGCCAACCGCGTCCTCGTCGACAAGGCCAAGGCGAAGCTGGTGTGGACCGCCCTGAAGAACGACCGGACGATCCCGAAGGCGGCCACGAAGGGCACGGCCACGGGCACCGCGAAGGGCGTCGTCAGTTCGAGCTGAGCCGGTACCCAGGCCCCGCGGGGGCCCGTACGAGCCCCGTACGCAGGCTCGGGAATAGATCGCCCAAGCCCCCGGTTTTGGGGGATGGCGCCAGTCCTGGCAGACTGGTACGTCGGCTCCGGTTCACGCACCCGCATCCCGCGGTGGCGACCCGGCGCCCTCCCGAAACTAGGAGACACCTTGAAGCGCGACATCCACCCCGAGTACGTCGAGACGCAGGTCAGCTGCACCTGTGGCGCGTCGTTCACCACCCGTAGCACGATCTCCAGCGGCTCCATCCGCGCCGAGGTCTGCTCCGAGTGCCACCCGTTCTACACGGGCAAGCAGAAGATCCTCGACACCGGTGGCCGCGTGGCCCGCTTCGAGGCCCGCTTCGGCAAGGCTGCCGCTGCCAAGAAGTAGCGAGCCCACAGCGCCGGTCTTCGGCGTCCCCGGCACGGGGGCGCCGGGACCGGCGCTTTGCGGTGCAGCCCCCACATTCGTCTTACCTACGTCCCTGAGCCCATGATGGAGCTGGGGACAGTCCATTGGAGCCGGAGATGTTCGAGGCGGTCGAGGAACTCATCGGCGAGCACGCCGATCTGGAGAAGAAGCTCGCTGACCCGTCGGTCCACGCCGACCAGGCCAACGCGCGCAAGCTGAACAAGCGCTACGCCGAGCTGACCCCGATCGTCGCGACGTACCGCTCCTGGAAGCAGACCGGGGACGACATCGGCACGGCGAAGGAGTTCGCCGCCGACGACCCCGACTTCGCGGCCGAGGTCAAGGAGCTGGAGAAGCAGCGCGAGGAGCTCACCGAGAAGCTCCGCCTGCTGCTGGTCCCGCGCGACCCCAGCGACGACAAGGACGTCATCCTCGAGATCAAGGCGGGCGCGGGCGGCGACGAGTCGGCCCTGTTCGCCGGCGACCTGCTGCGCATGTATCTGCGCTACGCCGAGCGCGTCGGCTGGAAGACCGAGATCATCGACTCCACCGAGTCCGAGCTCGGCGGCTACAAGGACGTCCAGGTCGCCGTGAAGACCAAGGGCGGCCAGGGTGCCACCGAGCCTGGTCAGGGTGTCTGGGCGCGCCTGAAGTACGAGGGCGGGGTGCACCGCGTGCAGCGGGTGCCCTCGACCGAGTCGCAGGGCCGTATCCACACCTCCGCGGCCGGTGTGCTGGTCACGCCCGAGGCCGAGGAGGTCGACGTCGAGATCCACGCGAACGACCTGCGCATCGACGTCTACCGCTCGTCGGGCCCCGGCGGCCAGTCCGTCAACACGACCGACTCCGCGGTGCGCATCACGCACATTCCGACCGGAGTCGTCGCCTCCTGTCAGAACGAGAAGAGCCAACTGCAGAACAAGGAGCAGGCGATGCGTATCCTGCGCTCCAGGCTCCTCGCCGCGGCGCAGGAGGAAGCGGAGCGTGAGGCCGCGGACGCCCGCCGCAGCCAGGTCCGCACCGTCGACCGCTCCGAGAAGATCCGTACGTACAACTTCCCGGAGAACCGCATCTCGGACCACCGCGTCGGATTCAAGGCGTACAACTTGGACCAGGTGCTCGACGGGGACCTCGACGCGATGATCCAGGCGTGCGTCGACGCCGACTCGGCCGCGAAGCTCGCGGCCGCGTAAGGCGGAACGGCGGACGGCCGAACGGCGCAACGGCCGGACGGCCGGCCGCAGCTTTGTGAGGCCGTACCTGTAAGCCCTGCTCGTCAAGCCGTACGACAACAGCTCAGCCCCGGAGGACCAGCGTGAACCTGCTGCTCGCGGAAGTGGCCCAGGCCACCCAGCGGCTGGCCGACGCCGGCGTGCCCTCGCCGCGCAACGACGCGGAGGAGCTCGCCGCCTTCGTGCACGGCGTGAAGCGGGGCGAGCTGCACACCGTCAAGGACGTGGACTTCGACGCCCGCTACTGGGAGGTGACCGCGCGCCGCGAGGCCCGCGAGCCGCTCCAGCACATCACCGGCCACGCCTACTTCCGCTATCTGGAACTCCAGGTGGGCCCAGGGGTGTTCGTCCCGCGTCCGGAGACGGAGTCCGTCGTCGGCTGGGCCATAGACGCCGTCCGCGCGATGGATGTCGTCGAGCCGCTGATCGTCGACCTGTGCACCGGCTCGGGCGCCATCGCGCTCGCGCTCGCGCAGGAGGTCCCGCGCTCCCGTGTACACGCCGTGGAGCTGTCCGAGGACGCCCTCCAGTGGACGCGCAAGAACGTCGAGGGGTCCAGGGTCGACCTGCGTCAGGGAGACGCCCTGGAGGCCTTCAGGGACCTCGACGGCCAGGTGGACCTGGTGATCTCCAACCCGCCGTACATCCCGCTCACGGAATGGGAGTACGTGGCGCCGGAGGCCCGGGACTACGATCCCGAACTCGCCCTGTTCTCGGGCGAGGACGGACTGGACCTCATCCGTGGCATCGAGCGCACCGCGCACCGGCTGCTGCGCCCCGGCGGTGTCGTCGTCATCGAGCACGCCGACACCCAGGGCGGGCAGGTGCCGTGGATCTTCACCGAGGAGCGGGGCTGGGCCGACGCGGCCGATCACCCGGACCTCAACAACCGGCCGCGGTTCGCGACCGCCCGCAAGGCGATGCCGTGAGCGCGCGCATCGTGACCCCCAGCCAGCAGTACGTGTACGAGGAGGCCCGCTAAATGGCACGGCGATACGACACCAACGACGCGACCGACCGCATCACCGGTCTGCGTGAGGCCGCGTCCGCCGTCCGCCGTGGCGAGCTGGTGGTCCTCCCGACGGACACGGTGTACGGCATCGGCGCCGACGCGTTCACCTCGGAAGCCGTCGCCGACCTCCTTGAGGCCAAGGGCCGGGGCCGCAACATGCCCACCCCTGTCCTCATCGGCTCCCCGAACACCCTGCACGGTCTCGTCACGGACTTCTCCGAGATGGCCTGGGAGCTCGTCGACGCGTTCTGGCCGGGTGCGCTCACCCTCGTCGCCAAGCACCAGCCGTCCCTGCAGTGGGACTTGGGGGACACCCGGGGCACGGTGGCCATCCGTATGCCGCTGCACCCGGTCGCCATCGAACTGCTGACGGAGGTCGGCCCGATGGCCGTCTCCTCCGCGAACCTCACGGGCCACCCGGCGCCGGAGGACTGTGACGCCGCGCAGGAGATGCTCGGCGACTCCGTCTCCGTTTACCTGGACGGCGGTCCGACCCCCGGCAACGTTCCCTCCTCGATCGTCGACGTCACCGGCAAGGTGCCGGTCCTGCTGCGTGCGGGTGCCCTGTCGGCGGAGGAGCTCCGGAAGGTCGTACCCGACCTCGAGGTGGCGAATTGACAGCCCCTGACGCGGGGCGTGGCATAGGCACGGGGATCACGGGGACCAATGGGTCCCCCAGGGGGTCCTTCCGCATCCTCCACGTCAGCACCGGCAACGTGTGCCGCTCGCCGATCACCGAGCGGCTGACCCGCCATGCCCTCGCGGACCGGCTGGGCGACCCCCTGTGGGGCGGACTCATCGTCGAGAGCGCCGGCACCTGGGGGCATGAGGGCGCCCCCATGGAGGCCAACGCCGAGACGGTCCTCGCGGACTTCGGCGCGGACCCCTCGGGCTTCGTCGGCCGCGAGCTCCTCGACGACCATGTCATCAGGGCCGACCTGGTCCTCACCGCGACCCGCGACCATCGCGCCCAGGTCATCTCCATGGGCCACTCCGCGGGCCTGCGCACCTTCACCCTGAAGGAGTTCACCAGGCTGGTCCGCGCCATAGACCCGGCGACCCTCCCGCCCCTGGAGGACGGTGTGGTGGAGCGTGCCCGTGCCCTGGTGCGGGCTGCCGCCGCTCTACGCGGGTGGCTGCTGGCTCCGACGGCGGAGGCGGACGAGGTCTTCGACCCGTACGGCGCGCCGCTGCCGTTCTTCCGCTCGATCGGCGACGAGATCAACGAGGCACTGGATCCGGTGGTGACGGCGCTGACGGGGGTGCGCGCGGGAGCCTGATCCGCCCCGCGGTGCGAGGGGCGCGTCGGGGACGGGCCGGCGCTGACGGGGGTGCGGGCGCGCGTAGGTCGTTGTGGGCGTTTTCTCGTGGAGCGCCCGATAGGCCGTAATACCGGGCGTCCCACCGGTCCCGGTTCTACATTGGACGTAGCGCACCCCGCCGAGGCCCGGAGTCCACCATGCCGGTCACACAAACGCTGGAAGCGGATGTTCTGCGTCTGCAGGACCCGGAGCTCGCCGAGATCCTGATGGGGGAGCTGGCGCGGCAGTCGACGACGCTCCAGCTGATCGCGGCCGAGAACTTCACCTCGAAGGCGGTGCTGACCGCCCTCGGGTCGCCGCTGGCGAACAAGTACGCCGAGGGATATCCCGGCGCCCGCCACCACGGCGGCTGCGAGATCGTCGACGTCGCCGAGCGCCTGGCCGTCGAGCGCGCCAAGGCCCTCTTCGGCGCCGAGCACGCCAACGTGCAGTCCCACTCCGGATCCTCGGCCGTCCTCGCCACGTACGCCGCCCTGCTGCGGCCGGGAGACACCGTCCTGGCCATGGGGCTGCCGTTCGGCGGCCACCTCACGCACGGGTCGCCCGCGAACTTCTCCGGCCGCTGGTTCGACTTCGTCGGGTACGGGGTGGAGGCGGAGAGCGGGCTCATCGACTACGAGCAGGTGCGCGCGCTGGCCCGTACGCACCGGCCGAAGGCCATCGTCTGCGGGGCGATCTCCTACCCCCGGCACATCGACTACGCGCTCTTCCGGGCGATCGCCGACGAGGTCGGCGCCTATCTCATCGCCGACGCCGCCCACCCCATCGGACTGGTCGCCGGGGGAGCGGCGCCCAGTCCGGTGCCGTACGCCGATGTCGTCTGCGCCACCACGCACAAGGTCCTGCGCGGCCCGCGCGGCGGCATGATCCTCTGTGGCGGCGAGCTGGCCGAGCGGGTCGACCGGGCCGTCTTCCCCTTCACCCAGGGCGGCGCCCAGATGCACACGATCGCCGCCAAGGCCGTCGCGTTCGGCGAGGCCGCGACTCCCGCGTTCGCGGCGTACGCGCATCAGGTGGTCGCCAATGCCCAGGTGCTGGCCGAGGGGCTGGCCGCGGAGGGGCTCGCCCTCACCACCGGGGGGACCGACACCCACATGCTCACCGCGGACACCGCTCCGCTCGGTCTCGACGGACGCAGCGCGCGCGGCCGTCTGGCCGCCGCCGGAATGGTCCTCGACACCTGTGCGCTGCCCCACGGCGACGCCCGCGGCCTGCGCCTGGGCACGGCCGCGCTGACCACGCAGGGGATGGGCGAGGCGGAGATGTCGCAGGTCGCGAAGTTGTTCGCGGCGGTGCTGCGGGACGAGGCCGACAGCAAGCGGGCACGTGAAGAAGTAAAGGATCTGGCCGGGAGATTTCCGCCCTATCCGGACGAGTGAGGGGTACACGCACACGTGTGCACAGCCACTCGTGCAACCATCGTCGCTACCCGGAAGTCCCCAACCATATGCGCGCATCGCTAGGGTGTGGGGCTGAGATGGCCAGCGAGACCTGTGGGGAAGCCCGTGCGTGAATATCTGCTGACGCTCTGCATCACGGCCGCGGTGACGTATCTGCTGACAGGGCCGGTACGGAAGTTCGCGATCGTGGCCGGAGCCATGCCGCAGATCCGGGCACGCGACGTGCACCGGGAACCCACGCCGCGGCTCGGCGGCATCGCGATGTTCTTCGGTCTGTGTGCCGGTCTGCTGGTCGCCGACCATCTGCGGAACCTCAACGCGGTCTTCTCGGACTCCAACGAGCCTCGCGCACTGCTCTCCGGCGCCGCGCTGATCTGGCTGATCGGTGTCCTGGACGACAAGTTCGAGATCGACGCCCTCATCAAGCTGGGCGGCCAGATGATCGCCGCGGGCGTGATGGTCATGCAGGGTCTGACGATCCTGTGGCTGCCCATCCCCGGCGTCGGCCTGGTCGCGCTGACCCAGTGGCAGGGCACCCTGCTCACCGTGGCGCTGGTCGTCATCACCATCAACGCGGTGAACTTCGTCGACGGCCTCGACGGTCTCGCCGCCGGCATGGTGTGCATCGCCTCCGCCGCGTTCTTCCTGTACGCGTACCGCATCTGGTACAGCTACGGCATCGAGGCCGCCGCTCCGGCGACCCTCTTCGCGTCGATCCTCATGGGCATGTGTCTGGGCTTCCTGCCGCACAACATGCACCCCGCCCGGATCTTCATGGGTGACTCCGGCTCGATGCTGATCGGCCTGGTGCTGGCCGCCGGCGCGATCTCCATCACCGGGCAGATCGACCCGGACGCGATGAACCTGTTCTCCGGTTCGGAGCGCAACACCGTGCACCAGACGGTGCCGGTGTACATCCCGCTGCTGCTGCCGCTGACGATCATCGCGGTCCCGGCCGCCGACCTGGTGCTCGCCATCGTGCGGCGCACCTGGCGTGGTCAGTCGCCCTTCGCCGCCGACCGCGGCCACCTGCACCACCGCCTCCTGGAGGTCGGCCACTCGCACAGCAGGGCCGTCCTGATCATGTACTTCTGGTCGGCACTGATCGCCTTCGGAGCGCTCGCCTTCTCGGTGAACTCGGCGTCCATGTGGATCGTGCTCGGCATCGCGGCGCTCAGCGCGGTGGGTCTCGTACTGCTCCTGCTGCCGCGCTTCACGCCGCGTGCCCCGCGCTGGGCCGAGCACCTGGTGCCGCCGCGCTACCGCCGCCGTCGCAGGGTCGCCCTGGCGGCCGAGGCGGAGGCGGCGATGGCCTCCGTCGCGTACGAGGAGCCGGCGTCCCACGAGAAGGCGGCCCAGGAGCGCGAAGAGGGCGTCCGCGAACACCGTTCGCCGGTCACCACGGGTGTCTCAGGAGTCAACGGAGCGACGGCAATTGGGCCCCGTGCGCGCTTCCTGGAGGGGCGCAAAGCCGAATCTTCACGCTGATGCAAAGTAAGAATTCTGCAAGAGGGATCAACGGCAAACCGCGTCAATACCAGACAAGTTGCCCTCGATATTGCACAAACGCGCAGGTTCACTCTCATGTGTGACAGCGAGCACACCTTCTAGGTAAAGACCGCATCAAATAGTTTGTGATACGGTTCACGAGAACCCGGGATAGAGCCGAAGGACCGTAGTGAGACGGCCCCTTGGCGTGAGGTTCTCTCTCAGCCCGGGACTACGCTCGTCCATGACGACACCCTGCCCCCGAAGCAAGCGGAGTTGCCGCCATGCCGTCCAATGACGCCCGGAACCTACTGCACACCGCTGTCCCCACAGCGGCTGTCGGCGCGATCGCCGTCGCCGTCAGTGGCGTGGTCGCGGGTGGCAAAGGCGCGCTCGGCGCGGGCATCGGCACACTGCTGGCCATCCTCTTCATGGGGATCGGCCTCTACGTCCTGCAGTGGACGGCAAAAACGCTCCCGCAGCTGTTCCAGGCCATGGGCCTGATGCTCTACGTCGCCCAGCTCCTGCTGCTCCTGATCTTCGTGGCACTCTTCAAAAACACGTCTCTGTTCAACCCCAAGGCGTTCGCGGTCGGCCTCGTCCTCGCGACCGTCGTGTGGATGGCGGCGCAGGCGCGGGCGCACATGAAGGCCAAGATCTTCTATGTCGACCCCGAGCCCGAGAAGAGCGAGAAGCCCGAGAAATCAGGGTCCTCGTCGTGAGGGGTAGGGGTGGGATAAGGCCATGTGGGAGATCCTGCTATCGTCCGGTGCCAACTGCGGCATCGCGGGCGCGGGCATCTGAGCTGACGCCTGCTCAATCGCGAGGCTTGATGCCCCACAGCCGCCCCCACATTCGTAACACCAGTCCAGTGCCGAACCGCGGCTGCGCGCCGCGCCGACACAACGAGGTTGCCGTACCTATGCGTCACGCCGAAGGAGCCCGTGGTGAGTGCTGACCAGACCCAGCTCGCCTTTGACTGGAGCTGTCGGATCATGGCCGACAACGGGTGTGGCTTTCCGGCTCCGGGCCTGCACTCGTTCCTCTTCAAGCCGATCGCCACGGTCGGGGGGTTCGAGTTCAACAAGGTCATGCTGCTCGCCCTCCTCACCTCCATCCTTGTCGTCGCCTTCTTCTGGGCGGCCTTCGGCAAGGCCAAGGTGATCCCGGGCAAGCTGCAGATGGTCGGTGAGGCCGGTTACGACTTCGTGCGCCGCGGCATCGTCTACGAGACGCTCGGCAAGCGCGAGGGCGAGAAGTACGTCCCGATCATGGTCTCGCTGTTCTTCTTCATCTGGATCATGAACATCTGGTCCGTGATCCCGCTGGCGCAGTTCCCGGTCTCGTCGGTCTTCGCCTTCCCGGTGGTGCTCGCCGCGATCGTCTGGATCATGTGGGTCTCGGTCACGTTCAAGCGCCACGGCTTCGTCGGCTTCTTCAAGAACATCACCGGCTATGACAAGACGCTCGGCGGCGTGCTGCCCCTCGTCATGGTCATCGAGTTCTTCTCGAACCTGATCGTCCGGCCCTTCACGCACGCGGTCCGACTCTTCGCCAACATGTTCGCCGGCCACCTGATGCTGGTCATGTTCACGGTCGCCTCCTGGTACCTGCTGAACAGCTACATGATCCCCGCGGCCGGCGTCTCGTTCGTGATGACCGTCATCATGATCCTCTTCGAGCTTTTCGTGCAGGCCGTCCAGGCGTACGTCTTCGTACTGCTGGCCTGCTCGTACCTCCAGGGCGCGCTCGCCGAGCACCACTGAGTCACCGCCCCCCCCGAAAGCCCCAGAACGTCCGGTGGCCAACCCCCGCCGGTCCAAGAAAGAGAAGGAAGAATCAGCATGGCTGCCACTGAGACCCTCGCCGCTGTCTCCGGTTCGATCGGTTCCGTCGGCTACGGCCTCGCCGCCATCGGCCCCGGCGTCGGCGTCGGCATCATCTTCGGTAACGGCACCCAGGCCCTGGCCCGTCAGCCCGAAGCTGCCGGCCTGATCCGCGCCAACCAGATCCTCGGCTTCGCCTTCTGTGAGGCGCTCGCCCTCATCGGCATCGTCATGCCGTTCGTTTTCGGTCAGTAATTCACCCCTTACTGACACGAATCGACGAAAGGCACTGATGTGATCGCCAACCTGGTACAGCTGGCGGCCGAGGAGAAGCAGAACCCGCTCATCCCGGCCGGCCCCGAGCTGCTCGTCGGCGCCATCGCCTTCGCCATCGTGTTCTTCTTCTTCTGGAAGAAGCTCCTCCCGAACATCAACAAGGTTCTGGAAGAGCGCCGCGCGGCGATCGAAGGCGGTATCGAAGAGGCCGACGCCATGAAGGTCGAAGCCCAAAGCGTGCTGGAGCAGTACAAGGCCCAGCTCGCCGAGGCACGGCACGAGGCCGCGCGGCTGCGCCAGGAGGCGCAGGAGCAGGGCGCCACGCTCATCGCCGACATGCGTGCGGAAGGCCAGCGGCAGCGCGAGGAGATCATCGCCGCCGGTCACTCGCAGCTCGAGGCCGACCGCAAGGCCGCCTCGCAGGCGCTGCGTCAGGACGTGGGCAAGCTCGCCACCGACCTGGCCGGCAAGCTCGTCGGTGAGTCCCTCGAGGACCACGCCCGGCAGAGCCGCGTCATCGACCGCTTCCTCGACGAGCTCGAGGAGAAGGCCGAGGCGACTCGATGACCGCACACGGAGCAAGCCGCGAGGCCCTCGCTGCAGCCCGTGAGCGTCTCGATGCGCTGACGGACTCGACGTCCGTGGACGCGGTCCGGCTCGCCGACGAGCTGGCCGCCGTCACCGCGCTGCTCAACCGCGAGGTGTCGCTGCGTCGAGTCCTGACGGACCCGGCGCAGCCGGGCGAGGCCAAGGCCGAGCTGGCCCAGCGCCTGCTCGGCGGCCAGGTCGGCGGGTCGACCGCGGACCTGGTGGTCGGCCTGGTGCGCTCGCGCTGGTCGCAGCCGCGTGACCTGGTGGACACGCTGGAGGAGCTGGCGAGCATCGCCGACCTCACGGCCGCCCAGCGGGCGAACGCGCTCGACGACGTCGAGGACGAACTGTTCCGCTTCGGTCGGATCGTCTCTTCGAACACCGAGCTGCGCTCCGCGCTGACCGACCGCACCGCCTCGAAGGCGGCCAAGAGCGAGCTGCTGCACAGCCTGCTCGGCGGCCGGGCCAAGCCGACCACCGAACGCCTGGTGACGCGCCTTGTGGCCGCGCCCCGGGGACGTAGCCTGGAGGCGGGACTCGACTTCCTGTCCAAGCTCGCCGCCGAGCGCCGCAACCGCATGGTCGCCGTCGTCACCTCGGCGGTCCCGCTGAGTGACGGACAGAAGCAGCGCCTCGGCGCCGCTCTGGCGAAGCTCTACGGCCACCCGATGCACCTCAACCTCGACGTGGACCCCGAGGTCGTCGGCGGGATCCGGGTGCAGGTCGGCGACGAGATCATCGACGGTGCCGTCGCGGACCGACTCGAGGACGCGCGCCGCCGCATCGTCGGCCAGTAGCAACTCAATACGCGTAACCACGTAGTACTTACGGCCCTGGTTGGGCCGTGCAGAGGATTCCTGGGGGCTGACCCCAGACCCCCCAAGAAAACTTCGGGCCCAACAAGGAGAGCAGGGAACCCAGATGGCGGAGCTCACGATCCGGCCGGAGGAGATCCGGGACGCGCTGGAGAACTTTGTCCAGTCGTACAAGCCGGACGCGGCCTCGCGCGAGGAGGTCGGTACGGTCACCGTCGCCGGCGACGGTATCGCCAAGATCGAGGGCCTTCCCTCGGCGATGGCGAACGAGCTGCTGAAGTTCGAGGACGGAACCCTCGGTCTCGCGCTGAACCTGGAAGAGCGCGAGATCGGTGCGGTCGTCCTCGGCGAGTTCAGTGGTATCGAGGAGGGCCAGCCGGTGCAGCGCACCGGTGAGGTGCTGTCCGTCGCCGTGGGCGAGGGCTACCTCGGCCGCGTCGTCGACCCGCTCGGCAACCCGATCGACGGCCTCGGCGAGATCGAGACCACCGGCCGCCGCGCCCTCGAGCTGCAGGCCCCGGGCGTCATGGTCCGCAAGTCGGTGCACGAGCCGATGGAGACCGGCTACAAGGCCGTCGACGCGATGACCCCGATCGGCCGTGGCCAGCGTCAGCTGGTCATCGGCGACCGTCAGACCGGCAAGACCGCGCTGGCTGTCGACACGATCATCAACCAGCGCGACAACTGGCGCTCGGGCGACACCAAGAAGCAGGTCCGCTGCATCTACGTCGCCATCGGTCAGAAGGGTTCGACCATCGCCTCCGTGCGTGGCGCCCTCGAAGAGGCCGGCGCGCTGGAGTACACGACCATCGTCGCCGCCCCGGCGTCCGACCCGGCCGGCTTCAAGTACCTGGCGCCGTACACCGGTTCGGCCATCGGCCAGCAGTGGATGTACGAGGGCAAGCACGTCCTCATCATCTTCGACGACCTCTCGAAGCAGGCCGACGCCTACCGCGCCGTGTCGCTGCTGCTCCGTCGTCCGCCGGGGCGCGAGGCCTACCCCGGTGACGTCTTCTACCTGCACTCCCGTCTGCTGGAGCGCTGCGCGAAGCTCTCCGACGAGCTGGGCGCCGGTTCGATGACGGGTCTGCCGATCGTCGAGACCAAGGCGAACGACGTGTCGGCGTTCATCCCGACCAACGTCATCTCCATCACCGACGGCCAGTGCTTCCTGGAGTCCGACCTGTTCAACGCCGGCCAGCGTCCGGCCCTGAACGTCGGTATCTCGGTCTCCCGCGTCGGTGGCTCCGCCCAGCACAAGGCGATGAAGCAGGTGTCCGGCCGACTCCGTCTGGACCTCGCCCAGTACCGCGAGCTGGAGGCGTTCGCCGCCTTCGGTTCCGACCTGGACGCCGCGTCGAAGTCCCAGCTGGAGCGCGGTCAGCGGTTGGTCGAGCTGCTCAAGCAGGCTCAGTACCAGCCGATGGCCACCGAGGACCAGGTCGTCTCCGTCTGGGCCGGTACCACCGGCAAGATGGACGAGGTACCGGTCGCCGACATCCGCCGCTTCGAGAAGGAGCTCCTGGAGTACCTGCACCGCAAGGAGCAGGGACTCATGACCTCCATCAAGGAGGGCGGCAAGATGTCGGACGACACCCTCACCGCCATCGCGGACGCCATCGCGGACTTCAAGAAGCAGTTCGAGACCTCGGACGGCAAGCTTCTCGGCGAAGACGTTCCGGCCGCGGCCAAGTGACGTAAGGAAGGGACCTGACTCATGGGAGCCCAGCTCCGGGTCTACAAGCGTCGCATCCGATCCGTCACCGCGACCAAGAAGATCACCAAGGCGATGGAGATGATCGCCGCCTCGCGCGTCGTCAAGGCGCAGCGCAAGGTGGCGGCCTCCGCGCCGTACGCGACCGAGCTCACCCGCGCGGTCACGGCGGTCGGCACCGGCTCGAACACCAAGCACCCGCTGACCACGGAGGCGGAGACGGCGACCCGTTCCGCGGTGCTGCTCCTCACGAGCGACCGCGGACTGGCCGGCGCCTTCAACTCCAACGCCATCAAGGCGGCGGAGCTGTTGACCGCCCGTCTCGAGGCGGAGGGCAAGGAGGTCGACACGTTCATCGTCGGCCGCCGCGGTCTGGCCCACTACCACTTCCGCGAGCGCAAGGTCGTGGAGTCGTGGTCGGGTTTCACCGACGAGCCCACCTACGCGGACGCCAAGAAGGTTGCGGCGCCGCTCATCGAGGCCATCGAAACGGCGACGGCGGACGGCGGCGTGGATGAACTCCACATCGTCTACACCGAGTTCGTGTCGATGATGACGCAGACGGCGGTCGACGGCCGCCTGCTGCCACTGCGCCTCGAAGAGGTCGCGGAAGAGGCGCCCAAGGGCGAGATCCTTCCGCTGTACGAGTTCGAGCCGTCGGCGGAGGACGTCCTCGACGCCCTGCTGCCTCGGTACGTCGAGAGCCGTATCTACAACGCGCTGCTCCAGTCGGCTGCCTCCAAGCACGCCGCCACCCGCCGCGCGATGAAGTCGGCGACCGACAACGCGGGAGACCTGATCACCACGCTCTCCCGTCTTGCCAATGCGGCCCGCCAGGCCGAAATCACCCAGGAAATCAGCGAGATCGTCGGTGGCTCCGCAGCCCTTGCCGACGCGACCGCGGGGAGTGACAAGTAATGACGACGACTTCTGAGACGGCCGTTGCCACGGGCCGCGTCGCCCGGGTCATCGGCCCGGTCGTCGACGTGGAGTTCCCCGTCGACGCGATGCCGGACATCTACAACGCCCTTCACGTCGAGGTGGCCGACCCGGCCAAGGACGGCGAGAAGAAGACGCTGACCCTGGAGGTCGCCCAGCACCTGGGTGACGGCCTGGTCCGCACGATCTCCATGCAGCCCACCGACGGTCTGGTCCGCCAGGCCGCGGTCACCGACACCGGCACGGGCATCACCGTCCCGGTCGGTGACTTCACCAAGGGCAAGGTGTTCAACACCCTCGGTGAGGTGCTGAACTCCGACGAGAAGTACGAGGGCGAGCGCTGGTCCATCCACCGCAAGGCCCCGCGCTTCGACGAGCTCGAGTCGAAGACCGAGATGTTCGAGACCGGCGTCAAGGTCATCGACCTTCTCACCCCGTACGTCAAGGGTGGAAAGATCGGCCTGTTCGGTGGTGCCGGTGTCGGCAAGACGGTGCTCATCCAGGAGATGATCTACCGCGTCGCCAACAACCACGACGGTGTCTCCGTGTTCGCCGGTGTCGGTGAGCGCACTCGTGAGGGCAACGACCTCATCGAGGAGATGGCGGACTCGGGCGTCATCGACAAGACCGCGCTTGTCTTCGGTCAGATGGACGAGCCCCCGGGCACCCGTCTGCGCGTGGCTCTCGCGGGTCTGACGATGGCGGAGTACTTCCGTGACGTCCAGAACCAGGACGTGCTGTTCTTCATCGACAACATCTTCCGCTTCACGCAGGCCGGTTCCGAGGTCTCGACCCTGCTCGGCCGTATGCCCTCCGCGGTGGGCTACCAGCCGAACCTGGCCGACGAGATGGGTCTCCTCCAGGAGCGCATCACCTCGACCCGTGGTCACTCGATCACCTCGATGCAGGCGATCTACGTCCCCGCGGACGACCTGACCGACCCGGCCCCGGCCACCACGTTCGCCCACCTCGACGCGACGACGGTGCTCTCCCGTCCGATCTCCGAGAAGGGCATCTACCCGGCCGTGGACCCGCTGGACTCCACGTCCCGCATCCTGGACCCCCGCTACATCGCGGCGGACCACTACGCGGCCGCGATGCGCGTCAAGTCGGTTCTTCAGAAGTACAAGGACCTTCAGGACATCATCGCGATCCTCGGTATCGACGAGCTGGGCGAGGAGGACAAGCTCACTGTCCACCGTGCCCGTCGCGTGGAGCGCTTCCTGTCCCAGAACACCCACGTCGCCAAGCAGTTCACCGGCGTCGACGGGTCGGACGTCCCGCTGGACGAGTCGATCGTGGCCTTCAACGCGATCATCGACGGTGAGTACGACCACTTCCCGGAGCAGGCGTTCTTCCTGTGCGGTGGCATTGAGGACCTCAAGGCCAACGCCAAGGAGCTCGGCGTCTCCTGAACCTCGCGTACCTGAGGGACTCCGGTTCCTGAGGAACTCGTGTTCGTAAGGGAGGGGGACGGGACCGCACCTCGCGGGGCGCGTCCCGTCCCCCTCCGTACGCCCATTAGACTTTGACCCAACACCCGGCGGCCATGCCGGGTGGTGACCCGAGGAGCCCACCTTGGCTGCTGAGCTGCACGTCGAGCTCGTCGCCGCGGACCGCAGTGTCTGGTCCGGCGAGGCCACCCTGGTCGTCGCGCGTACCGCGTCCGGCGACATCGGCGTCATGCCCGGTCACCAGCCGCTGCTCGGTGTGCTGGAGTCGGGCCCGGTGACCATCCGTACGAGTGATGGTGGAACGGTCGTCGCCGCGGTGCACGGCGGTTTCGTCTCGTTCGCCGACAACAAGCTGTCCCTGCTGGCCGAGATCGCCGAGCTGTCGGACGAGATCGACGTCCAGCGCGTGGAGCGGGAGCTCGAGCGCGCGAAGGCGGAGGGCGATGCCTCCGCCGAGCGCCGCGCGGACGTCCGTCTGCGGGCGGTGTCGGCGCGCTGAGTCGCCGCGCTGTGTGATGCTTTGCCTCAGCCGCGGCGGGGACCGGATCACTCCGGACCCCGCCGCGGCTGAGGCGAATGCGGAGGTTTTTTCTTTTCCGTTACCTAGGAGACGAGGAGGTCGGTGTCGATGGTCCTCGCTCTGACTGTGTGCGGATTGGTAGTGGCGCTCGTGGTGGTGGGGCTGTTCGTCTTCGGCCTCCGCCGCCGGCTGATCCAGCGCTCCGGGGGCACCTTCGACTGCAGCCTGCGCTGGGACGTCCCGGAGAAGAGCGACCCCAACGGAAAAGGCTGGGGCTACGGCGTCGCCCGCTACAACGGCGACCGCATCGAGTGGTACCGCGTCTTCTCGTACTCCCCCCGCCCGCGCCGCGTCCTGGAACGCTCGGCGATCGAGGTGGCCGGCCGCCGCACCCCGGACGGCGAGGAGGAGCTCGCCCTGCTGTCCGACGCGATCATCCTGGCCTGTGTGCACCGGGGCACCCGACTGGAACTGGCGATGAGCGAGGACGCGCTGACCGGTTTCCTCGCGTGGCTGGAGGCGGCCCCGCCCGGACAGCGAGTGAATGTGGCCTGAAGGCCGCACTCACTCGCTGGGTGGGGACCCCCGGACGAAGTCTGGGGGAGCGTCAACGCCGCCTGGCGGCTATCCGAGCCCGCCGGTGAGGGCGCTCACCAGTTCGCCGTTGCTGGTGTCTCCGCTGAACTCCCAGAAGAACGCGCCGCCCAGGCCCTGGCTCTTGGCCCAGGCCATCTTCGTGCCGATGGTCGCCGGGGTGTCGTAGGACCACCAGTTGCTGCCGCAGTGCGCGTACGCCGTTCCGGCGATCGTGCCGGTGGCCGGGCAGGACGTCTTCAGCACCTTGTAGTCCTCGATGCCCTGCTCGTACGTTCCCGGCGCCGGCCCCGTGGCCGTGCCGCCCGGCGCGTCCTGGGTGACGCCCGTCCAGCCGCGGCCGTAGAAGCCGATGCCGATCAGCAGCTTGCTCGCGGGCACGCCCTTCGCCTTGAACTTGGCGATCGCGTCGGCCGTGGTGAAGCCGGGCGTCGGGATGCCGCTGTACGAGGTGAGCGGGGAGTGCGGGGCGGTCGGGCCCTGTGCGTTGAACGCTCCGAAGAAGTCGTACGACATCACGTTGTACCAGTCGACGTACTGCGAGGCGCCCGCGTAGTCGGCGGCGTCGATCTTGCCGCCGGAGGTGCCGTCGGCCGTGGTGGCCGCGGTGACCAGGTTGCCCGTGCCGAACTTGGCGCGCAGGGCCTGCATCAGGTTCTTGTAGGCCGCGGCACCGCTGGTGTCACAGGACAGACCGCAGGCGTTCGGGTACTCCCAGTCGATGTCGATGCCGTCGAAGACGTCGGCCCAGCGCGGGTCCTCGACCAGGTTGTAGCAGGACTGGGCGAAGGCAGCCGGGTTGGCCGCGGCCTGCGCGAAGCCGCCGGACCAGGTCCAGCCGCCGAAGGACCAGAGGATCTTGATGTTCGGGTACTTGGCCTTCAGCTCGCGCAGCTGGTTGAAGTTGCCGCGCAGCGGTTGGTCCCAGGTGTCGGCGACGCCGCTGACCGACTGGTCGGCGGTGAAGGCCTTGTCGTAGTCGGCGTAGGAGTCGCCGATCGCGCACTGGCCGTTGGTGACGTTGCCGAAGGCGTAGTTGATGTGCGTGATCTTGGCGGCCGAGCCGGACGTCACCAGGTTCTTGACGTTGTAGTTGCGGCCGTAGATGCCCCACTCGGTGAAGTAGCCGAGCTTGACGGCGTTGCCGGTGGGCGGCGGGGTGGTGCCGCCACCGGTGGTGTGCACGGCGACCGCGCCGCTGACCGGACCGGTCTGGTCGGCGGTGTCACGGGCCTGGACGGTGTAGGAGTAGTCGGTGCCGGCGGTCAGACCGGTGTCCGTGTACGAGGCCGTGGTCACGGTGGCGACCTTGGTGCCGCCGCGCAGGACGTCGTAGTTCTTGATGCCCTTGTCGTCGGTGGCCGCGCTCCAGGAGAGTTTCACCGAGGTGTCGGTGATCGCGGAGGCGGTGGGGGTGCCGGGCGCGCTCGGCGGGTTGTCACCGGGGACGGTGGTGCCACCGTCACAACTGCCGCCGTTGAGCGTGCAGTTGGACGGAGATCCGGTGCCGGCGCCGTTGAAGCCGAAGGAGACGGAGGCGCCCGCGGCGAGGGTGCCGTTGTAGGACTTGTTCTTGGCGGTCCAGTGGGTGCCGGAGGAGGTGACGTCCGCGTCCCAGGCCGAGGTGACGGACGTACCGGAGGGGAAGTCCCAGTCGATCGTCCAGGAACTGATGCTGGTGGTACCGGTGTTGGTGACCGTCCACTTGCCTTCGAAGCCCGTACCCCAGTCCTGGGTCTTGGTGTACGTGGCGGTGGCGGAGGTGGCTGCCGAGGCGGGGCTCGCGAGCCCGACGAGGGCGGCGAGCGGAAGCAGCAGGGTGGTGAGTCCTGCCACGGTTCGCTGTCGGACTCTGGTTCTGAAGCGCATGCTGCGCCTCCTTCTTTGTTTGTTCGCCACCGGCGCGCCCCTGCGGTGGGGGAGGTGTCGGGGGCATGACCAAGCGCAGTGCGGCGAGAATAGAAAGGTCTGGACCATAGGTCAATAGGTCTGGACCAGTGCGCCCGCGAGGTGAGTCAGGCCCCCAACTCCTGGGCCAGTACGGCCGCTTGGACCCGACTCCGCAGCTCCAGCTTCCCCAGCAGACGGCTGACGTGCGTCTTCACCGTCGCCTCCGCCATGTCCAGCCGCCCCGCGATCTCCGCGTTGGAGAGCCCCTCACCCAGGCAGGACAGCACTTCCCGCTCCCGGCGCGTCAGTGCGTCGAGCACGGCCGGGTCGGCGCTCGGCTCCCGTACCGGCTTCGCGGCGAACTCGGCGATCAGCCGACGCGTCACGGCCGGGGCGATCAGCCCCTCGCCGCTCGCCACCGTCCGCACCGCCACCAGCAGGTCCCTCGCCTCCGTGTTCTTCAGCAGAAACCCGCAGGCGCCCGCGCGCAGCGCCCCGAAGACGTACTCGTCGAGGTCGAAGGTGGTGAGCACGAGCACATCGGCGAGCTGTTCGGCGACGACCTGACGGGTGGCGGACACCCCGTCGAGCCGGGGCATCTGCACATCCATCAGCACCAGGTCCGGGCGGAGTTCGCGGGCGAGTGCGACCGCCTGCTCGCCGTCCGCGGCCTCGCCGACCACCTCGATGTCGGGCGCGCTGCGCAGGATGAGGACGAGCCCGGCCCGTACGGCGGACTGGTCCTCGGCGACGAGCACGCGGATCATTCGGGTTCTCCCTGGACGAGGGGCAGAGTGGCGCGTACGGCCCAGATCGCACCGTCCTTGCCGCCTTTGCCACCCTTGCCGTTCTTGACGTTCCCGCTCTCGGGGGAGGGCTCGGGCCCCGCCTCGAAGCTGCCGCCCAGCAGGTCGGCCCGCTCCCGCATCCCCACCAGACCGGCGCCGGAACCGGGGGCGCGGGGGCCGCTCGGACCGCCGTACGGACTGGTCACCGCGATGGCGAGCCGGCCGCCGCGCTGGGTGAGCGTCACCGTGACACGGCCCTCGGGCGCGTGCTTGAGGGCGTTGGTCAGCGACTCCTGGACGATCCGGTACGCGGCGAGTTCGACCGGGGCGGGCACCTTGCCGTGCGCGGTGGTGAGCGTGACGTCGAGTCCGTTGGTGCGGGCGCCGGCCACCAGGGAGCCGAGGCCGTCGAGGGTGGGGGCGGCGGACGGCTCGCGGTCACCGCTGCCGTCGCGCAGCATCCCGATCAGCCGGCGCATCTCGGCGAGCCCCTCGACGCTGTTCTCACGGATGACGGTGAGCGCGTCCTTGGACGTGTTCGGGTCGCCGATGGAGAGAGCGGCCGTGGAGTGGATCGCGATCGCGGAGAGATGGTTGGCCACCATGTCGTGCAACTCCCGCGCCATCCGCGCCCTCCCCCAAGCTCTTCGAGCAGGGGGTACCCCCAGGCGGCGACGGCCTGGGCGCGGTCCATCTCGGCGAGCAGGGCGGTCTGTTCGGCGCGCAGTCGTTCGGCGACGGCGGTGTCGCGGTGGTTACGGACCACCCAGCCGGTGGCTGCGGGCGCCAGAGCCACGACGCCGATACCGACGCCGATCAGCAGGGCCCCGGGAACGCGCCAGAGCGCGGCGGGCACCACCGCACCGGCCACCGTGAGCAGCCCGGTGATCCAGGGGATGCGCCGGGCGGAGGCGGGGGTGCCGTACAGGACGGCCGCGTACACCAGGTCCGTGAACATCACGACGGTGGCCACGTTGCCCCGCGTGATGGTGTCGACCGTCAGCGCGGCGGTGCCGATCAGCAGGGCCGGGCGGGGCCGGGTACGCCGCAGCAGCTCGCAGGCCGCCGCGACCACGAGAGGCACCAGGGCGTTCCCGTTCCCGGACCAGAGGACGAGCGCGTCGTCCGGTCGCCGGGGAAACAGGCCGAGGCCCCACAGGAGGAGTCCGCCGAGGAGTCCACCGACCGCGATGCGTACGTCGTCGCGGTGCGGGCGGGGGAGTCGCATGGCCATGACCCCATCCAACACGGCGCACCGGCTCACCGCCTGATGCCCGGGAAGGGTCCGGAACTGCATCTTTCGATGTACCGGGACTTCGTCACCGCCGATGACGATCCGAGCCGCCCCGGACGCGAGCCTGGAGGGGTGACCGAGAGGAGCGAACCGTGATCGTCGGGTTGATCGTCGCGTGCGAGGCCGGTTTCTGGCTGTTGCTGGCCGCGGGCCTCGCCGTCCGCTATCTGCTGGGGCTGCGCCGCACGAGTGTGGCCCTGCTGCTGTGCGAGCCGCTGCTGGAGGTGGTGCTCTTCGTGGTGACGGCGATCGACCTCAGAAACGGCGCCGAGCCGAGCTGGGAACACGGCCTGGCCGCGCTCTACATCGGCTTCACCGTCGCGTACGGCCACTACACCATCCGCTGGTTGGACGGCCACGCCGCCCACCGCCTGGCCGGTGGCCCGCCCCCGCCGAAGCCCCCGCGCTTCGGCCTGCCCCGGGCCGCCCACGAGGGCCGCCTCTGGCTGCGCACCCTCCTCGCGGCGACCGTCGCGTGCGCCCTCCTCCAGGGCGCGGTCTGGTTCGTGGGGGCCGGCGACACCTCGTCGCTGCGCGCCTTCCAGTGGGTGGCGCTACGGGCGGTGGGGCTCCACGGCCTGATCGCCCTGACGTATCTGCTCCGGCCCAAACGGGCCCCGGTCACCCAGGGCCGGTCCGGCGGCCAGGGCCTGTCGTCGCATTCCGACGGGACCTAGCGCTCGCCGCCCGGGACCCACAGCACGTCCCCGGTCTCCTTGTTCGCGGTGCGGGCCAGGATGAACAGCAGGTCGGAGAGCCGGTTCAGATAGGTGGCGGTCAGCGGGTTCATGATGTCGCCGTGGACCTCCAGCGCCGCCCATGTCGACCGCTCGGCGCGGCGTACGACCGTGCACGTCTGGTGCAGCAGCGCCGCGCCCGGGGTGCCGCCGGGCAGGATGAAGGAGCGCAGCTTCTCCAGCTCGTCGTTGAAGCGGTCGCAGTCCGCCTCCAGCTTGTCGATGTAGAACTGCTCGACACGCAGGGGCGGGAACTTCGGGTCCTCGACCACCGGGGTCGACAGGTCCGCGCCGACGTCGAAGAGGTCGTTCTGCACCCGGGTGAGGACCGCGACGACCTCCTCGTCGAGGCCGCCCAGTGCGATCGCCGTCCCGAGGACCGCGTTCGCCTCGTTGGCGTCCGCATAGGCCGAGATCCGGGGATCGGTCTTGGCGACCCGGCTCATGTCCCCGAGAGCGGTGGTGCCCTGGTCGCCGGTCCTGGTGTAGATGCGCGTCAGATTGACCATGGGGCCAATTTAGACGGTCTCGCGAGGGGAGCCGATGTGTGACTGCGCACTGTTTCGGCGCCTGTGTTCAGGAGGAGTTCGGCAATATCCGCCGGGCGGTAGGGAACACCGGGCTCGAGCAGCGCCGCGGGTACCGACGCCGAGGTGCGTGGGTCGGCTCTGTGCGGCAGGCGCGTGCGGTGGCCGAGGCGAAGGTCGAGCACTCCTGGCCGAAGGCCGCGCCGTCCCACATTCTTCAGCAGACGCTCCGGGACGTGGACACAGCGTGCCGCAGGCATGGCACATTCCGCGGGCGAGGGAAGTCCAAGCAGCGATGGCAGCCCTCGGGGTGGGTGACCTTTCGGTGGTCCCGCTCGCTCGGCGGCGCGGTGAAATCAGCCACCGTGACCCGCGACGGCAAACACTGGTACGTCAGCTTTCTGGTGGAGGACGGCGTCAAGGCACCCGCCGTGTCGCTGGAGCGCCGCCGGAGGGGTGGAGACCGGGGAGTCGTCACTCCGGCCGCCACCAGTGACGGCCAATTCCTTGACCGTGGCTTCGTCTCTCCTGGTGAGGCCGCACGGTACCGGCGCCTCCAGCAGCGGCTTGCCCGCACGCGGAAGGGATCCGAGAGGCGAAGGGCCTGCCGGGCGAAGATGCGGGTCATCATGCGCGGGGTCCGTGACCGGCGCCAGGACTTCCATGCGCAGAGCGCCCGTCAGATGGTGGACGGCAATGCCCTCGTGGTCCTCGAAGACCTCAACATCGCGGCCATGACCGCCACTGCCAGGGGATCCGTGGCGGAGCCCGGTGTCAGAGTTCGGCAGAAGTACGGACTCAACCCTGCCATCCTGGACAAAGGCTGGCATTCCTTCGAGTTGGCGGTCCGCAACCGTGCCCGACGTACCGGCGCCACGGTGCGCACGGTGAATCCCGCTCGTACGTCAACGACGTGCCCTGTCCGTGGGCATGTGCATCCGGACAATCGCAAGAGTCGAGCGAGGTTCGTGTGCACCGCCTGCGGTCACGAGGAGCACGCTGACACGGTCGGCGCGAAGGACACACCGGCCCGCGGGCATGCGGGTCACAGGCCGTGGAGACCTCGGCGTCAGCCGGTCCGTGAAGCGCCAACCAGCGTGAAACCGCAAGGAATTAACGCACCGACCGCCTAGGTCGGAATCCCCTTGACTTCGGTCGGGGGAGGATCGCCAAGTCCGTCGGTTGAGACGTGACGACCGTCTCACGGCGTGAGACCGTGACACGCATTACTAACTCGTCACACAGGCCCTCACGAGCGCTAGTGTCCGCCCGAGAGGCAGACATATACACCGCGTCAGGGGAGTCGCACAGTGGCAGGGAAGCTCGCCGTCATCGGAGCCGGGCTCATGGGGTCCGGTATCGCCCAGGTGTCCGCGCAGGCGGGCTGGGACGTCGTTCTGCGGGATGTCACCGACGAGGCGCTCACGCGAGGCCTCGACGGCATCAAGGCCTCCTACGACAAGTTCGTGAGCAAGGGCAGGCTGGAGGCGCACGACGCCGATGCCGCGCTCGGCCGGATCACCGCGACCACCGATCTCGACGCCGCCGCGGACGCGGACATCGTCGTCGAGGCCGTCTTCGAGAAGCTCGAGGTCAAGCACGACATCTTCCGCGCGCTCGACAAGATCGTGCGGGACGACACCGTGCTCGCCTCGAACACCTCCGCCATCCCGATCACCAAGATCGCCGCGGCCACCGAGCGCCCGGAGCGGGTCGTCGGCGTCCACTTCTTCTCGCCCGTACCGATGATGCAGCTGTGCGAACTGGTGCGCGGCTACAAGACGAGCGACGAAACCCTCGCCACCGCACGGGAGTTCGCCGAGTCCGTCGGCAAGACCTGCATCGTCGTCAACCGTGACGTGGCCGGCTTCGTGACGACCCGTCTCATCTCGGCGCTCGTCGTCGAGGCCACCAAGCTGTACGAGTCCGGCGTGGCCACCGCCGAGGACATCGACCTCGCCTGCAAACTGGGCTTCGGCCACGCCATGGGCCCGCTCGCCACGGCCGACCTCACAGGCGTCGACATCCTCCTGCACGCCACCGGCAACATCTACACCGAGACCCAGGACGAGAAGTTCGCCCCGCCGGAGCTGATGCGCCGGATGGTTGACGCCGGTGACATCGGGCGCAAGAGCGGGCAGGGCTTCTACAAGCACTGAATCAAGCGAGTCATCCAGCATCACCCGTCACGGAAACCGCACGTGCCTCTGGGGTGTCACCCCATGAGGTGAATTCGGTATCGGTTCGCTTACAGACGGCAACCTCTGCGGCCTCAAGCCAGTCAGACGGTGCACACGCACAACGCGGACCGACACCGACACTGACGCAGAGAGACTGACGCAGAGTACGAGACGCACTCTCGGGGAGCGCATATGTACATCAGGGGCGACCACGCCGAGCTGGTCGTCGGGGGCCGCCTCGACGTACGCAGCGCGGCGGACGCCCGTACGGTCCTGCACTCGGCCGTCGACGACGGAGTCGGCGACCTGGTGCTGGACCTGTCCGAGCTGGACTCCTGGGACGCCACCGGCCTCGGTGTCATCATGGGGGCCCACCGAAGGGCCGGGCGGTGCGGCCGGCGGCTCGTGCTGCGCCGCGTGCCACCGCAGATGCAGCGCCTGCTGGTGGCCACCCGGCTGCACCGGATCCTCGCGATCGAGGGCGGCATCGGAGTCGAGTCACTGCCCCGGGTGTGACCCGGCGTACGCCTCCTGAGCGGCGTACGCACCGCATCTCGCGCACAATCCTCACGAGACTGTGACGTCTCGGACGGCGCGGTACCCCGGCCTGTCGGAGATACTGTGCGAAGGTTTAGGGTTCGGCTGCCCGCCACCCGAAACCCTACGAGCGGGCACCGGACCAGAAGCGACAGCGCGGTGTGCAGCAAGGCCGGGAGGGGCCTGGGTCCTTGTCACCGGACTCCCGGCGACAAGATCCGCACACGACGCTTTTGGGGGGCTTGGAACATGGACCCGATCAACCGGGGACCCGAAGAGTACGGCCATGACGACGACGGCCAGGCGCCTCGCTCGCGCCCACCGCGTGATGCGCTCACCGCCGACCTGGGTCAGCACACACCCGCACTCGCCCGTACCGTCCAACTCGTCTCGGGCGACTTCCTGCTCACGGTCAACCCCGTCGACGGCAGCGAGATAGAGGTCTGCCCGCCGGGAGAGCGACCGCAGCGGCCCACGAAGTTCAGCGCCGCCGAGCGAGCCGATCTGGCCCGCGCCGCCCTGCCGCCCGTACCGCCGGGCCCCGCCCAGCCCCGACTGCCGCTCCTGGAGCGCCAGGAGGAGCGCGAGCGGCTCGTCCGCCTGCTGGCGCGCGGGCGCTCCGTACGCCTCACCGGCCCCGCCGGCTCCGGCCGCACCAGCCTGCTCGACGCCGTCGCCGACGACTGCGCGGACCTCGCCCCCGACGGCGTCGTCCGCCTCTGCGGATACCGGCGCACGGCGACCGACCTGCTGCACGACCTGTTCGCCGCCGTCTACAACGCGCCCCTGTACCGCCCCGAACGGGACGAACTGCTCGAACTCGTCCACGGGATCGGCGCCGTCGTCGTCCTCGACGACGTGGAGATCGGCGGCACCGCGCTCGACGAACTCCTCGACGCCACCCCCGAGTGCGCCTTCGCCATCGCCGCGACTCCCGACGTCCCCGCGCCTTCCACCGACTCCCTCCTCGAAGAGGTCTTCCTCGGCGGACTCGACCGCAGCGGCGGCCTCGAGCTCCTGGAGCGGACCGTCGGACGCGTGCTGACCGAGGAGGAGGCGAACTGGGCGGGCGACCTCTGGTTCGAGTCCGAGGGTCTGCCGCTGCGCTTCATGCAGGCCGGCGCCCTGCTGCGACAGCGCGACAACTTGCAGGCCAAGGAGAACGCCTTCGACGACTTCGGCGTCTTCCAGGACGCCCCGGTCGATCTGCCGGTCGACGCGCCGTTCGAGGCCGCCGACGGCCACGACGTACCGCTGCCCTCGCTCGCCGAGGGGGCCGCGCCCGCCGCGCTGCTCGCCTCCCGCCTCAGCGGGTCGGCCCGCGCCACCCTGCGCTTCGCCATCGCGCTCGGCGGTGAGGTGCCGCACCAGACGCATCTGCCCGCCCTCGTGGACGACACCCACGCCGACGCCGCGCTCGCCGAACTGGCGGGCTGCGCGCTGGTCTCCCCGGTCGGCTCCCGCTACCGGCTCGCCGCCGGTGTGCGGGCCCAGCTGGAGGCCGCCGGATACGCCGACGGGCTGGAGGAGCAGGCCCGCATCGCGGCCCAGCACTACACCTGGTGGGCCGGACATCCCTCGGTCACCCCGGAGAGGGTCTGCGCCGAGGCCGACGCCGTGCTCGCCGCTCTCACCGTCCTGGTCCCGCTCACCACGGCCCCGGCCGACGAGCAGGACGAGAGCGTCGTCGTGCAGCTGGCCCGCACGGCCGCGCCCGCCTTCGCCGCGGGACTGAACTGGAACGCCTGGGAGCGCGCGCTGCGCTCCGGCGCGGAGGCCTCCCGGCTCGCCGGCGAGGTCGGCGAACAGGCCTACTTCCACCACGAGTTGGGCATCCTCGCGCTCTGCGGCGGTCAGCTGGACCGGGCCCGCGCCGAGCTGGAGTCCTCCATCGGGCTGCGCGGTGCCCTCGCCGACAAGCGTGGCACCGTCGCGGGCCGCCGGGCCCTCGCGCTGGTCGCCGACCGCTCCGGAGCCGTACTGCCCGGCGGGCGCACGGCGGCGGGCGAGGAGGTACCCGACGCGCGGCACGAGGAGTCGGCATCGCCGCCCGGCGGCGTACCGGCCGCGTTCGTGCTCTCCGCTCCGGTCGGGGAGCCCTCGACGCTGGTCACCTACCGGGCCGAACCGGGTCCGGCGTCGAAGCGCGTGGGCGTGGGCAGTCGTCTGGTGGCCGGCACCCGGCGCAACCTGGTGGCCGCGGGCGCGGGCGCGCTGCTCGTCGCGGTGCTCGGCACCGTGGTGACGCTCGGCGCGACCTCGAACAACAACACCGACAACCCGTCCGAGAAGGTCGGGGTCAACCCCTCGGCCAGCCAGGGCGGCCAGGACGACAGCCTCGGCGCCGACAAGGCGAAGAAGGGCGGCGGGGACAGCGGTGACGCGGGCGTGGTGACCACGCCGACGGATCCGGGCCCCGACGGCACGTACGGGACCTCGGACGACCCGACGCCGCCGACGAGCACGAGCGGGCGGCCTTCGAGCAGTCCGAGTGGGACGCACAGCGGGGGCGGTACGTCGACGTCGCCGTCCAAGTCGACGTCCAAGCCGCCGACGTCCAAGCCGTCGACCTCGCCGAAGCCGTCGACGAGCCCTTCGCCGTCGGTTTCGACGGATCCCTCGCCGTCGACGTCGCCCTCCGCGACCGCCACCACCCCGACGACGCCACCGTCCACCTCGAACACCGCCAGCGGCCCCGCCTCCAGCGTCCCCGCGAGCACCACTGCCAGCGCTCCGCAAGGCAGTTCTGTGAGCGTTCCGGCGAGCAGCGGCGCCGCCGGGTCGCCGAACGGTTCGGTGATCTGAGCACCACGACAACAGTGAGGGCCGGGTCCGATTTCGGACCCGGCCCTCACTTCTGACCGGTGAACTACATGGCCGATTGAGTCAAAGTCGTTCGAATCAGAACAACCGCAGCTTGTCGTCCTCGATGCCCCGCAACGCGTCGTAGTCCAGGACCGTGCAGCCGATGCCGCGGTCGGTGGCGAGGACGCGGGCCTGCGGCTTGATCTCCTGCGCGGCGAAGACGCCACGGACCGGCGCGAGGTGCGGGTCGCGGTTGAGCAGCTCCAGGTAGCGGGTGAGCTGCTCCACGCCGTCGATCTCGCCGCGGCGCTTGATCTCGATGGCGACGGTCCGGCCCTCGCCGTCGCGGCACAGGATGTCGACGGGGCCGATGGCCGTCATGTACTCGCGGCGGATGAGCGTGTAGCCCTCGCCGAGCGTTTCGATGCGGTCCGCGAGGAGCTCCTGGAGGTGCGCTTCCACGCCGTCCTTGATCAGGCCGGGGTCCACGCCGAGTTCGTGCGAGGAGTCGTGGAGGACTTCCTCCATCGTGATGATGAGCTTCTCGCCCGCCTTGTTGATGACGGTCCAGACGCCCTCCTCGTCGCCCGAGCCCTCCTTCAGGGTGCAGGGCGGCGACATCCAGTTGAGGGGCTTGTAGGCCCGGTCGTCAGCGTGGATCGAGACGCTGCCGTCCGCCTTCACCAGGATGAGACGGGGGGCCGACGGGAGATGGGCGGTGAGCCGGCCCGCGTAGTCAACGGAGCAGCGGGCAATGACGAGACGCATGGTCCGCAACGCTACTCGACGGGCAGAGGTCCACGCGATTCGCCCTGGAAGACGCCTGTTCGGTCGTGGCTGATTGTGGGCCTACTGGGAGTTCGCTATGTGCGCATTCTCCTGGTGCCGTCACCGTACGTTGCTTACCGTATAAACGGGAGGTCGCGATGCGTGTACTCAGAGTGTTCGACATCGCGAATGTCCCTTACCTGTCCGGCAACCCCCGAGGTCTGGGGGTGCGAGAGGAGAACCCATGTCGCTCGACGTCTCACCGGCCCTACTCGAGAAGGCCGAGCGAGGCGAGGTCGACGAAGCAGAATTCGTCGACTGCGTCCGGACCTCCCTGCCCTACGCATGGGAGATGATCAGCTCCCTGGTGGCTCAGCTGAAGGTGGACGGCGGCAACTTCGCCGACAACCAGACGCCTCCGCCGGACGAGCAGGCGCGTGGCCAGCTGCTGCGTGCGCTCGCGAGTGACGCGATACGCGGCGCGCTGCAGCGGCACTTCGGTGTGCGGCTGGCCTTCCAGAACTGCCATCGGGTGGCGGTGTTCCCACTGGACACCTCAGTGGACGACACACTGGCACGCTTCACCTCGGTGCGCAGTCAGCTGCTGAATCAGTCGCCGGAGTTCCGAGACTGCTGACGTGACGCCTTGATGCCGCATTGCTTGCCGCTCTGTACGCGGGAGGTGCATCTGTACGGGGCGGCAGGCTCCCCCGGGTCCCCGGGTCCCCTGGCCGACGGCGGGACGCGGATCGTGGGTGGGTGGGTGTGTGCGTCGGGTCAGGGAGACCGGGTTTTGTCCGGGCCGCGGGGCGGGACAAAGCCGGTTGTGGGGCCCTGGAGACCCTTGGTGGGCCCAGGGCGCCCGCACCCTCTCCCGGGCCCACGCCGTCCGCGGTGACCTGTCTCAGCCGAGGTGGGGGAGTACCTCGGAGCCGAGTCGTTGGACGTTCTCCTCTGTCGCCGCCAGGTCCCCGGAGCCCTCGACGAGGAGGGCGAAGCGGGAGATGCCGGTGCGCTCCGAGGTGGCCGCGAGACGGTCGGCGCACAGGCGCGGCGTGCCCACCGGGTGCAGCCCGCACAGGAGTTCCGTGTACGCCAGCGGGTCCCGCATCGCGCGGGCGCGGCCGTCGACCGTCACATGCGCGTCCAGCCCCTGCCTCAGCCAGCCCGGCATCGCCTTGAGGAGTGTCTCGACGGCGTCGGTGCGCCGGTCCGCGATCTGGCAGACGCCGGCCGACACATGGGCCGCCCCGAGGATCTCGTCCGTCGAATGGCCCGCCACACGCGCCAACTGTCGCCACAGGGATACCATTTCGGCCTTCTCCTCGTCACCGACGTGCATACCGAGGAGCATCGGCAGCCCCCGCTCGGCGGCGAGCCGCACGCTCGCCGGCGAGGTGCACGCGACGACGACCTCGGGGCCGGGGGAGCCGCTCAGTGACTCCGACGGCCGGGGCACGACGGGCACTTCGCGGAACCTGAACCGCTCGCCCCGCCCTTCCACGGACGGCTCGCGCAGCCAGCGCACCAGCAGATCGAGTGATTCCGGGAACCCCTTCTCGTATGCCTCCAGGCCCGCGCCGAAGACCTCCAGGTCCACCCAGGGCCCGCCCCGCCCCACGCCCAGCATGAAACGGCCGCCGGACGTCACGTGCAGCAGCGCGGCCTGCTCACCGAGGGCGACGGGGTGGACGGTGGGCAGTACGCTCACCGCCGTACCCACGCGGATGCGGCTGGTGCGGCCCAGCAGCAGGGCGGCCAGGGTGACCGCCGACGGGCACGTCCCGTACGGCACGAAGTGGTGCTCGGCCAGCCACACCGCGTCGAGCCCGGCCTCTTCGGCGACCTCGGCCGTGCGCACCGCGCGGTGCAGGGCCTCCCCCTGGCCCTGGCCCGGGAACTGGGCTGCCAGTACAAAACTTCCAACGTGCATGGTGCTTTCCTGCTTCCTCGGCTCCGACGCGGAGCTCCCCCACCGGCATAACCGCCCGACACGTGCCGAGGACACGGCCTGTCGGAGGGATTTGCGGATTGTCTGCAGAATGAGCCGACGGGAGGGCGATCTGAGGGGGTTGGTGGGGTACGGCTACCCCTGTCCGCTCCGCGTAGGCTGGAGCAGACCCTGCTTCCTGTATAGCTCCGTGAGGTGTCCTGTGTCCCCGCGTCGCAACCGTCCCAAGGGTTCCGACCCCTCCGACCGGAGCGCGGAGGACGACCGCTCCGCGCGGTACGGCGGCTGGCAGTCCACGGAGAGCTGGCAGGGCGAGGAGTGGAGCGTGCGTCATGTGGCGGGCGCCAGCGCCGAGGGCAAGACCTACCGCTGCCCGGGCTGCGACCAGATGATCCCCTCCGGCGTCCCGCACGTGGTGGCCTGGCCGGAGCACTCGGGCGTCGACGAGCGCCGCCACTGGCACAAGGCCTGCTGGAACGCGAAGGACCGCCGCACCTCAAGGGTGCAGCGGTCCCGTAACGCGCCCAGGTTCTAGGCCACTTCGGGCCGGAGCGGACTCACACGTCCCGGCGCTCCAGCAGCAGGTACGCGCCGGCGATCGCGGCCGCCGTCACCCCGGCGAGCAGGCCGAGCTGCGCGCCGCCGCCGCTGCTCTCGTTGTCCAGCGCGAACATCCTGGCGAGGGCGTTGGGAGCGGCGTACTCCTGCATCTTCTCGCCGATCGTGCGCATGCTCTGCGACATCATCAGGAACGCGGGCAGGATCGCGGGCACCAGCACGACGCCGAGCATCGTGGTGATCGCGCCCGCCGAGTGCCGCAGCATCGAGCCCACCGCGAGGGACAAGACGCCCAGGAGCGAGACGTACAGCGCGCCCTTGACGACCGTGCCGCCCCACGAGACGTTCGAGGAGCCGCTGTGCATGGCCGAGGTCATGAGGCCGACCAGGCCGATGGAGAACACCGAGACGGCGAACGCCACCGCGAAGAAGATGATCAACTTGGCGGTGAGCACCCGGTGGCGCTGCGGCGAGGCCGTGAACGTCGTGCGGATCATGCCCGTGCCGTACTCGGAGGAGACGACCAGGACGCCCAGCGTGATCAGGCAGATCTGGCCCAGGATCAGCCCGAAGAAGGCCGGGATCGTGTACGGCACGTCGGTGAAGTCGGAGTCTTGGGTCTGCGCGGCGACCAGGAAGCCGATGCCGACCACCAGGAGCAGGAAGATGCCGAGCGTCCAGAGCGTCGAGCGCACGGACTTGATCTTCGTCCACTCGGAAGTGAGCGCGTGGCCGAGGTGGGTGCGGGTGACCGGGATCGGCGAGCTGTACGAAGTGCCGGGCGCCGCCTGCCAGGTGGGGGCAGCGGCGGCCTGCTGCGGCATCGGGGGCGGGGGCGTGCTCATCGGGCGTCCTCGGGCTTGGTCAGGTCGGGGGTGGCGGCAGCGGCCGGCGCCGGGGGCGCGACGGGCGGCTGCGCGGGGGTCTGGGGAGCGGGCTGGGCGTACGGGTTGACGTCCGCGGCGCCCGGCGCACCCGGGATGCCCGGAGCGCCGTAGGGACCCGCCTGCGGGGTGCCCTGGGGCATCGCGAACGGCTGCCCGCCCTGCTGGGGTGGCGGCGGTGCGTACCAGCCCGGCTGGCCCTGTCCCGCGACCGGCAGCTGCGGCGGCGGCATGGCACCCGGCGGCAGCTCCTGCTGGAGCCCGGCCTTCTGGTCGATGGTCGAGCGGTAGTCGACGGCGCCCTGTGTCATCCGCATGTACGCCTCCTCCAGCGAGGCCTGGTGCGGCGACAACTCCCACAGGCGTACGTCGGCGGAGTGCGCGAGGTCGCTGATGCGGGGCAGCGGCAGTCCCATCACGCGCAGGGCGCCGTCCTGCTCGGGCAGCACCTGGCCGCCGGCCTCGGTCAGCGCCGCGGTGAGCTTCTCGCGCTGCTGCGGCTCGGTCTCCGGGGTGCGGACCCGGGCGAAGTCGGCCGAGTTGTGCGAGATGAAGTCCTTGATGCTCTGGTCGGCGAGCAGCTGACCGCGGCCGATCACGATCAGGTGGTCGGCGGTCAGCGCCATCTCGCTCATCAGGTGCGAGGAGACGAAGACGGTGCGGCCCTCCGCCGCGAGCGCCTTCATCAGGTTGCGGACCCACAGGATGCCCTCGGGGTCGAGGCCGTTGACCGGCTCGTCGAAGAGCAGCACCTGAGGGTCGCCGAGGAGCGCGGCGGCGATGCCGAGCCGCTGTCCCATGCCGAGCGAGAAGCCCTTGGAGCGCTTCTTGGCCACGTCCTGCAGCCCGACCACGCCGAGCACCTCGTCGACCCGGCGGGCCGGGATGCCCGACAGCTGGGCGAGGCAGAGCAGGTGGTTGCGGGCGTGCCGGCCGCCGTGCACGGCCTTGGCGTCGAGGAGCGCGCCGACCTGACGGGGGGCGTTGGGCAGCTTGCGGTAGGGGAAGCCACCGATGGTGACCTGCCCCGAGGAGGGGTTGTCGAGGCCGAGGATCATCCGCATCGTCGTCGACTTGCCCGAGCCGTTGGGCCCGAGGAAGCCGGTGACGGCACCCGGCCGCACCTGGAAGGAAAGGTTGTACACGGCCGTCTTGGCGCCGTAGCGCTTCGTCAGGCCGACTGCCTCGATCATGCTCCGCACCCATCGAAAGGTTCAGGACGTCGGGGCGCACGCCCCCGTAAGGGTTAGGAGGATAGCGGGGCGCTGACGGTTCCACTCAAGAGGAAGTAAAAATGTGCAGGTCACGCGGGGGACGGGCGGGAGAACGCTCTTACCTGGGGCCTTACCCGCACCCTACCTTTGTCAGGTACCCGTCCCGCCTGGTCAGGCTGGAAACGGAACCTCCGCACCCGATACCGAACACGCCTCACGCCCGACGGGGCAGCGAGTCGTCCAGCGGCGGCAGATCGTCGTACAGTCGCAGCTCGGACGCGTCGTCGACGTACGGCAGGAAGTCCGTCTGCGGCAGTACCCAGCCCTCCTCACCGAAGACCAGCGTGCCCCGCTCGCGCAGCGCGCGGTCGGCTCCTGCGCGCCGTACCCAGGTGGCCGGGTCGGGGCCGAGCAGTTCGCGCAGCCGGGCGGAGTCGGCCAGCAGCGCGGCGAGCAGCTGCGCCTGGTCGCCGCCGCCCGGACGCGGCTGCCCGGTGGCCGGATCGGCGAGCACTCCGTGCGCGCTGAAGTAGATGTACGCGCCGCCGAGCCGCTCCCCGGAGGGCATCGTCATCGCGAACGCGTCGCCCGGGAGTATCGCCCGTCGGTAGTCCGGGAACTCGGTGTCGTCGACCGCCTTCAGCTGCGTCGAGTCCAGCCAGGTGACGACGAGCATGGTCTCGGCGCGCGGGTCGACGTACGGCGTCCCCGCCACGTACCCCGCCGGACTGATGTGTCCCGAGCAGCCCACCCCGATGCCGTGCACCCGCACCGGCACCATCGGCACCGCCGCCGGGATGCCGAGCCGGGCCAGCTTGTGGGCGACCTGGCCGGGGGAGGCGTTGGAGCCGACGGCGATCACCGGGTGGCGGTGCCCGGTGCCGACCTGGCCGAGGTCGGCGAGCGCCTCGTCGAGCCGCTGCTGCTCCTGGCGCTCCTCCACGTACCACTCGCCGAGCCGCAGTGGCCGCACGTCGAGCTGGAGCAGTTCGCCGCCGGTGAGCAGCGAGGGCTCGGTGGTGGGACGGCCGGGATAGGTGAGCGGCTGCTTCGCGGGCACGTCGTCCAGGCCCAGCGCCTGCAGGCTTCGGTCCTTCGTCGTCACGGTGACGCCCTTCGGGGGTGGTCGCGCGATACCGGCAACAGCGTTCCACGCGAGTTGTACCCGGGACGGGGCCTGGTCTCCCCGTCTGGGCGGGGTTGGCCGGAACGGACACCGGGAATCATGCCGTCCCATTGTACGAGTGGGGGCGAAGTGGGTTACGGGGGACGTGAGTTGAGGTTGATGAGACGCGGGTGGAGTCGGGTGGGGTCCTCGGGGCGGGGACGGGCCCATCCGCGCTTCCGTACGTCCGTTCGCTGGTGGATCGCCGGACGTACCGTCCACGCCCTCCTCCTGATGACGCTGGGCGCGCTGGCCGGGCTCTCCGTCGTCATCGCGACCGCGTGGACGCTGACCGAGCACTCGTCGAGGTCGATGGCGCAGCGGTTCTCGAACGGGGAGCGGCTCCTCGACCTCAGCCTCGCGGTGCTGCGGGCGAGTGTCGGTACGGACAATCTCAGCCCCGAGCCGGACAGCACCGCGCACCAGCTGCTCGCCACGGTCGCCTCCGTCACGGGCTCCCTGGTGCCCGCGGTGCTGCTGGGCATCGTCCTGATCAAGATGTTCGCGCTGCGGCCGTTCGTCTGGCGGCAGCGGGCCAGCGTCTCGCACGCCTGGACCGCGGACTTCCCCGGCTACTCGAGGCGCCACGCCGACAGTGAGGACGCGATCATCGCCGTCCGCTTCTACAACCGCTTCGACAACCTGTCCGTCGTGGATCTGCGTGCCCGGGCCCATCTGCGCTACCTGGAGCGCTCCCCGCACGACGGCAGCCTGGTCATCTACAAGCAGTGGCTGAAGGTACTGGACGCGCAGGGCGAACCGGCCGACGAGCGGTACTGGCTCGCGGTCGAGCGCGGGGCGCCGTTCACCGTGTGGATACCGGTCGAGGCACCGGTGGCCGAACTGCCGTTCCGGCGTATCCAGGGCAAGGAGCTGTCCGGCTCTCACGGCGTCAAGCTCCTCGTCCGGCTGACGGCGCGGACCGTGGGCCTGGGCACCGAGGTCGCCGACGAGCGCTGGTTCGACCTGGAGGCGGGCGACTTCGAACTCGGCCGCTTCGTGCCGCTCCAGCCGGACCTGGACAAGGACGTGTGGCGCTGGGAGGGCTGGACGGACTTCGACGCCCTGGAACCCCACCCGAACGGAGAGGACCCCAGGCCCTAGGCGTCCCGCCTCTTCAGCAGCAGATAGCCCCCGAGGAGCGCCGCGACCACCCACAGGACCATGATCGCCAGGCCGCCCCAGGGTCCGTACGGGGTGTCGTCGCCGATCGGGGTCACCACCCGCATGATCTTGCTGCCGGCCTGGTCGGGCAGATAGCGGCCGATCTTCTTGGTCGCGGACACCGCGCCGAGGATGTTGGAGATCAGGAAGAAGAACGGCATGAGGATGCCGAGCGAGAGCATCGGGCTGCGCAGCATCGTCGCGACGCCCATCGAGAAGACCGCGATCAGCGTCATGTAGAGGCCGCCGCCGATCACCGCGCGCAGCACCCCGGAGTCGCTGATCGACGCGCTGTGCGTGCCGAGCGCCGCCTGTCCCAGGAAGAAGGCGATGAAGCTGGTGATCATGCCGACGGCGAGGGCGAGGCCCGTCGCCACCGCGATCTTGCCGAAGAGGAACGTGCCGCGCTGCGGGACCGCGGCCAGCGAGGTGCGGATCATCCCGGTGCTGTACTCGTTGCCGATCACGAGCACCCCGAACACGATCATCGCGAGCTGACCGAGGGTCATCCCCGCGAAGCTGATGAACGTCGGGTCGAAGGAGAGCCGGTCCTTGTCGCCCATCTTGTCGAACTCGTTGTTCGACAGCAGCGAGATCAGGATGCCCAGCGCGATCGTGACCACCGCGGCGAGACTGAGCGTCCAGACGGTGGACGCGACGGACCGGATCTTGGTCCACTCGGACTTGAGGACCTGGGTCGCCGCCATGCTCAGGTCTCCTTGTTCCAGCCGCCGCCCCACTGCCGGGGTGGGGCATCGGTGTGCGCGTGGTACTCCACCGACTCCGCGGTCAGCTGCATGAACGCCTCCTCCAGGGAGGCCTGCTGGGGGCTCAGCTCGTGCAGCACGATCTGGTGCTGCGCGGCCAGCTCACCGATCTGCTCCGACTTCGCGCCGTCCACCTCCAGCGCCCCGCTGCCGCTCTCGACGACGGTGATCCCCGCCCCGTGCAGGACATCGAGCAGCCGTTCACGCTGGGGGGAGCGGATACGGACGTACGACCGCGAGTTCTGCGCGATGAAGTCGGCCATGGAGGTGTCCGCGAGGAGGCGGCCCTGGCCGATGACGACGAGGTGCTCCGCGGTCAGCGCCATCTCGCTCATGAGGTGACTCGACACGAAGACCGTACGGCCCTGGCCGGCCAGCGACTTCATCAGGTTGCGGATCCAGTGGATGCCCTCGGGGTCGAGGCCGTTGACCGGCTCGTCGAACATCAGGATCCGCGGGTCGCCGAGCAGCGCGCCCGCGATGCCGAGTCGTTGGCCCATGCCGAGCGAGAAGCCCTTGGCCTTCTTCCTGGCCACCGAGGTGAGACCCACGGTGTCGAGGACCTCGTCCACCCGCGCCTTGGGGATGCCGTTGCTCTGGGCGAGACAGAGGAGGTGGTTGAAGGCGCTGCGGCCGCCGTGCATGGCCTTGGCGTCCAGCAGGGCGCCGATGTACTTCAGCGGGTCCTTGAGGTGGTCGTAGTGCTGACCGTCGATGCGTACGTCGCCCGCGGTGGGGCGGTCGAGGCCGAGCATCATCCGCATCGTCGTGGACTTGCCCGCGCCGTTCGGACCGAGGAACCCCGTGACGATACCGGGTCTGACGGTGAAGGTCAGATGATTGACCGCCACCTTCTCGCCGTACCGCTTGGTCAGCCCCTCTAGCTCGATCATGCGCACACGGTAGGACGCGCTCTGGGGCCGTGCCACTTGGGCGGCCGTGTGTTTGCCGCATGTTCACCGTCTCCGACTGCCGCCCCATCGTGGCTTGTCGAGCCCACGCGGCGGAGCCGCACCATGTCACAGCCGCGCGCCCCTCACGGGGCACGCCAACGGCCCGCGCTCCCGAGAAGAGAGCGCGGGCCGGAGTGCTGCCGGAAACTGCCGGAACCTACCGGGACTGCTGGGCCGGAACCCCGCGGGAGATCGGCTCGTCCTCGGCCGGCGTGGTGGCGGCGGCCACCGCGGCGCCCGTGAGCGTCGCGAGCATCTCGCGGACGTTCGTGAGCTGAGCGTTGATCGAGTCGCGACGGTTCGTCAGCGCCGCCAGCTCGCGCTCGGATTCCGAGCGGATGCGGTCGGCCTTGGCGTTCGCGTCGGCCACGATGTCCTCGGCCTGGCGCTGGGCCGTCTCCACCGTCTGGCGGGCGCGGCGCTCGGCGTCCGTGCGCAGCTTCTCGGCCTCCAGGCGGAGCTGCTCCGCGCGGTGCTCGATCTCCGCGAGGCGCTTCTCGGCCTTGGCCTGACGCGACGCGAGGTCACGCTCGGACTGCTCGCGGCGCTTGGCGAGGTTCGTCTCGAAGTCGGCGGCGGCCTGCGCGGCCTTGGCACGGGTCTCCTCGAAGAGGGCGTCCGCCTCCTCGCGCTTGGACTGCGCGTCCTTCTGCGCCTCCTGGCGCAGCTGGGAGGCGTCGCTCTTGGCCTTCTCGACGATCCGGACGCCCTCGTCCTCGGCCTTGGACTTGCGGTCTGCAGCGAACGATTCTGCGTCGTTGCGGACCTGCTGGGCGGCCGACTCGGCGAGCTCACGGTGCTGCTCGGACGCGCGACGGGCCTCCTCGCGCAGATCCTTCGCCTCCTCCTCGGCGAGGCGGAGGATCTTCTCGACACGCGCGCCGAGACCCGCGTACGACGGCTCGGCGTCGGTGACCTGGGCCTGGGCGTTCTGCGTCTCGAGGTGGAGTTCCTCGATGCGCTTTTCGAGAGCAGTGATACGGGCCAGAGCGCTGTCACGGTCGGAGACGAGCTTCGAAATGCGTTCGTCCACCTGAGCGCGGTCGTACCCACGCCGCACAAGCTCGAAGCCGTAGGGGGAAGTGTCGCTCATGGGGTTCCTGTCGAATGAGACCGGTGAGGTGATAGGGGGAATCCTAGGGGCCAAAGCGGTGTGTCATCGAGCGGATGCGTGTTTGATCTGGAGAATGAGACTCCTTTTGGGTGGCTAACTGTCAGACGGCTTGCCAGAACCTGTGGCAAAGGTCCGCACAAAGCACGGAATGGGCGGTTATGGCTAGCCTTCTGACGACTTGCCACTCGAACGAGTTGCGCCGGCGGCAGCGCCCGCTTTGACCCCACCGTCCTTGCCTGCGGACGGGGCCTCAAAGGACTCCAACGCCTCCAGGACATCCTGGACACGGGAGATCTCGGCGTTGATGTCCTCGCGCCGGCGGATCAGCACCTCCAGCTCGCGCTTGCCCTCCTCGACCGCGGCCCGCGCCTCGCGGATGGCCTCGGCCTTGATCTCCGTCGCCTCCGCGATGAGCGAGCTCTTCTTCTGCTCGGCCTCCTTGAGGAGCCCCTCGGCCTTCTTGACCGCGGCGATACGGACCTTGCTCGCCTCGGAGTTGGCCTCCGAGACCAGGTCCTTCGCCTTCGCCTCGGCCTCGGCGAGCTGGTCCTCGGCGGCCCGCACCAGCGCGTCGCAGCGCTCGCCGGCCGTCTTCATCGCCTCGGCCGACTCACGCCTGGCCCGCTCGTGCAGTTCCTCGATCTCGGTGGTGACGCGGTCGCGCAGCTCCTCCGCCCGCTCCCTTATGGCGGTCGCGTCCCGGCGCGCGCCGACCAGCAGCTCGTCCGCGTCCGCACGGGACCGCTCCACCAGGGTGTTGCCCTCGACGGTCGCCTCGGAGACCAGCCGCTCGGCCTCGTTGCGTGCCGCGCCCACCATCGTGTCGGCCTGCGACTCGGCGTCCGCCGTGGTCTTCTGCGCGCTCTGCTGCGCCTCGGCGAGCAGCTTGTCCGCCTCGGACGCCGTCTCCGAGATGAGGGTGTCGACCTGCTCGGCCGCCTCGGAGCGCCGCTTGTTGGCCTCCCGGCGTGCCGCGTCCAGCGTCCGGTCGGCCTCCTCGCGGGCACCGGAGGTGAGCCGCTCGGCCTCCGCCGCCGCCTCGGCCTTGACCCGCTCGGACTCGCTGCGGATCCGCTCGGCGTGCTGCTGCGCGGAACCGACCGTCTCGGCAGCCTCGGCCCGCAGCCGCTCCGCGTCCCCGGTCGCGTCCGAGACCAGCCGCTCGGCCTTGGCCACGGACTCCGCGCGCACGCGCTCGGCCTCGGCGTTCGTCTCGTTCGTCAGCCGCTCCGCCTCGGAGCGCGCCTCAGTGATGAGCGTGTCGACCTGCGTGGCCGCGTCCGAACGGATCCGGTTCGCGTCCTCCCGGGCCTCGGCACGGCTGCGCGAAGCGTCCTGCTCGGCGTTCGCGATGGTGTCGGAGGCCTCGGTGCGCACCCGCTGGGCGTGCTCGGCGGCTTCCGAACGCAGCCGCTCGGACTCGGCGATCGCCTCCGAAACCGTACGCTCCGCGAGCGACTTGGCGGCGTCCGTCTCCTCGGCCGCCTCGCGCCGGATACGGCTCGCGTCCTCGGAGGCCCGCTCCCGCTCCGCGTACGCGTCGGCGCGGACCCGGTCCGCCTCCTCCTGCGCCTCGGTCCTGGTCCGGTCCGCCGCGTGCTCGGCGGCGCTGCGCAGGCCGGTGATCTCCTCCTGGGCCTGCTCGTGCAGCCCCGCCACGGCGTCGCGCACCTGCTGCGCGGTCTGCTCGGCGCTGGAGACCATCTCGGTCGCGCGCCGGTCGGCCTCCTCGACCAGCCGTACGGCCTCGGCCTGGGCCTCGTCGACACGGTTGCGCGCGGAGGCGAGGAGCTCCTCGCTCTGCTCGCGGGCCCGCTCGCGCTCCTGGTCGGCCTCCTGGCGCGCGGAACCGAGGAGTTCGTCGGCCTCGCGGCGGCGCCGGGCGGCCTCCTCCTGGGCGGCGGCCAGTGTCTCCGCGCCCTCGGTGGCCAGCCGCTCGGCCGCGGCCTGCGCCTCGGCCCGTACCCGGTCGGCGCTGTCCTGGGCCTCCGACTTCAGCCGCTCGGCCTCCGCCGCGGCCTCCGACCGCAGTCGTACGGCGATGTTCTCGCCCTCGGCGCGCGACGCGGAGGCGTCCGCGGCGGCCTCGTCGCGCAGCCGCTCCGCCTCCGCCTCGGCCTGCGCCTGGAGCGTACGGATCCGCTCGGCGGCCTCCGAACGCAGCCGGTCGCTCTCCTCGGCGGCCTCGCGGCGGATCCGCTCGGCGTCCGCCCGTGCGTCGCTCAGCGCCTGCTCGGCCGAGGCGAGCCGCTGCTCGGTCTCGGTGTGCAGCCGGGTCAGCTCTTCGGCGGCTTCCGTCCGACGGGCCGCTATGGCTCGCTCGGTCTCCTCGCGCAGCGCCTCGGCGGCCCGCTCGGCCTCCGCCTTGATCGTGTCGGAGAGCTCGACGGCCTCCTCGCGGTTGCGCTCGGCCTCCTTGCGCGTGCGCTCCAGGGTCTCCTCGGCCTGGCGGCGCAGCGTCGTGGCGCGCTCGATGGCCTCGGTGCGCACCCGCTCGCTGTCGCCGGTGGCCGTGTTCCGCAGCTCGTCCGCGTCCGCCTTGGCCTTCGCGAGCAGCTCTTCGGCGGTCTTGGCCGCCTCCTCGATCTGCTGGACGGCCTCGCGCCGGGCCTCGGAGCGGATCCGCTCGCCCTCGGCGTTGGCGTCGGAGCGCAGCTGCTCGGCCTCGCCGCGCAGCCGGCGCGCCTCCTCCTGCAGCTCGACCGTCTTGGCGCGGTACTCCTTGGTGTCGTCCTTCGCCGTGCCCTTGAGCTGCTCGGCGATGTCGTGCGCCTCGGCACGCAGCCGGTCCGCCTCGGACTCCGCCTCGGTGCGGATCCGCTCGGCCTCCTCGGCCGCCGCCTTCCTGGTCGCCTTGGCGTCCTCGGACGCCTTGTTCAGGACGTCCTCGGCGGTACGGGCCGCCTTGGAGAGCTGGGAGGCGGTCTCCTCGGCGGTGAGGCTCCGCGCGGTCTCCTCGGCCTCCGCGACGATCTTCTCGGCCTTGGTCTTGGCGTCCGCGACGGCCTGCTCGGCGTCGGACTTGGTGGTCTCGGCCTCCTTGGTGGCCTCGCTGACCAGCCGGGCGACCTGTTCCTTCGCCGTCCGCGTGCGCTGCTCGTTCGCCGACTCGGCGCTCGCCAGGGCCTTGGCCGCGGTCTCCTTCGCCTCGGCGACGACCTTGTCCGCCTCGGTCCGCGCCTCGCGCAGCGCCGACTCGGCCTCCGTCATGCGCTGCTCGGCGGCCCGGCTGAGCTCGGTGGCCTGGCGGCGGGCGCTGTCCGACTCGTTCGCCGTGGAGCTGCGCAACTGCTCGGCGTGGTCGGTGGCCTCCTGGGCCTGCGTCGACGCGGCGTTCAGCAGCCGCTCGGCGTCCGTACGGGCCCGGCGCAGCAGCGCCTCGGCCTCCGCGCGGGCCGACTCGGCGTCGTTCGTCAGCCGCTGGCGGGCCTCGGCGGCGGTCCGCTCGGCCTCCGCACGGGCGGCACTCAGCGCCTGGTCCGCCTCCGCGCGCGACTCCTCCAGGAGCCGGCGGGCCTGCTGCTCGCTGCGGGCCCGCAGCTGCTCGGCCCACGCCACGTTCTCGTTGACGTGCGACTCGACGGTCTGACGGCGCTCGGCCAGCTCCTGATCGAGCTGCTGGCGGCGCGCCACCGCCTCCTGGTGCAGCTCGGCCTGCAACCGGGCGGCCTGCTCAGCGTGCTCCTGGAGGATGCGCTGCGTCTGCGCCCGGGCCTGGCTCATCTCGCGCTCGGCGTCGGCGCGCAGCTGATCGGCCTGGATCTGGGCATTACGGAGCAACTGCTCGGCCTGATAGCCGAGGTCGCCGCCGCTGTCGTAGGCAGGCCGGGTCGCCAGACTGCGGCGCGCCTCGTGCAGCTTGGCGCGCAGCACCTCGACCTGATAGCCGAGGTCCTCGGCGTGCTGGACGGCCTTCTCCCGCTCGGTCTTCAGCCGTTCCATCTCGGCCTCGAACCGAGAGAGGTGGTCGACGTCAGCCGCCGGCTCTCGCTCCTGGCGTTCGTAGCCCCGCACTGCGCGGTCCCATCCGTCCCCTGGTCGCAAGTCTCTCCAAACGAACCCCGTCCATCCGCCGAACGGGGCCCCCGGGGAATGGTGTCAGATCAACAGCGGAGCACGGGCTGCCGCCCCGACGCTCGTCCCCCGAAACCTGGACCCCGGCCCTTGACCACGCCGTCCTGAGGACGGCATGACCTCAGGGCCCGTCGCCGGACGGGCCCTGAGCCGCCCCGAAACGGCAGCGGCCACCCCCAACCCTACCGGCCCAGATATACGGAGGTCAGTGCTCAGGTGACTCAACAGCCGCCGAAGTGACCAGTTCTGTCAGGACACCATGGCAATCCTTTGGGTGAAGGAACGTGATTCGTGACCCCATGGAGCCGCGTCGGGGCTCGTCGTAGAGCACTCGTACGCCTTTCTCCCTGATATCGGCGGCATCGGCGTCGACGTCCGCCGTACCGAACGCGATGTGATGGACACCTTCGCCGTTCTTCGCCAGCCACTTCCCGACGGCCGAGTCCTCGCGGGTCGGCTCCAGGAGCTGGAGGTAGGAGGCGCCGCCGTCGGACGTCTCATTGATCTTGAGCATGGCCTCGCGGACGCCCTGCTCCTCGTTGACCTCGGAGTGGAAGACCTCGAAGCCGTACGTCGCCCGGTAGAACTCGACAGTCGCGTCGAGGTCGAAGCAGGCGATACCGATGTGGTCGATTCGCGTCAGCATGGAGTCAGTGCAGCGCTCATACGGCGGTTACGCAACGTGCGCGCGATCACACTGACTGCCGGATGACGGGTGGCCTACCGCTCAGTACATTCAAGTAAACCCTCGTTCACTCCTCGGCTGTGCAGCCGGTAAGGGGATCGCACCTCATGTCTGGAACGAACAGCAGTACCTCGGTGATCGTCGCGGGCGCCCGAACGCCCATGGGACGGTTGCTGGGCTCGCTGAAGTCCTTCTCCGGGGCCGACCTCGGAGGCTTCGCGATCAAGGCCGCCCTCGACCGTGCGGGGATCGGCGGCGACCAGGTGCAGTACGTGATCATGGGTCAGGTGCTGCAGGCCGGGGCGGGCCAGATCCCGGCGCGCCAGGCCGCGGTCAAGGCGGGCATCCCGATGAGCGTCCCGGCGCTCACGATCAACAAGGTGTGTCTGTCCGGCCTCGACGCCATCGCGCTCGCGGACCAGCTGATCCGCGCGGGTGAATTCGACATCGTGGTCGCGGGCGGCCAGGAGTCCATGACGAACGCGCCCCACCTGCTCCCCAAGTCCCGCGAGGGCTTCAAGTACGGCGCGATCGAGATGCTCGACGCGATGGCGTACGACGGTCTCACCGACGCCTTCGAGAACATCGCGATGGGCGAGTCGACGGAGAAGCACAACACACGCCTGGGCATCGCCCGCCCGGAGCAGGACGAGATCGCGGCCCTCTCCCACCAGCGTGCGGCCACCGCCCAGAAGAACGGCATCTTCGAGGCGGAGATCACGCCCGTGGAGATTCCGCAGCGCAAGGGCGAGCCCGTCGTCTTCAGCAAGGACGAGGGCATCCGCGCCGAGACGACGGCGGAGTCGCTGGCCAAGCTGCGCCCCGCCTTCACCCGGGACGGCACGATCACGGCGGGCACCTCCTCGCAGATCTCCGACGGCGCCGCGGCCGTGGTCGTGATGAGCAAGACCAAGGCTCAGGAGCTCGGCCTCCAGTGGATCGCCGAGATCGGCGCGCACGGGAACGTCGCGGGTCCGGACAACTCCCTCCAGTCCCAGCCCTCGAACGCGATCCTGCACGCCCTGAAGAAGGAGGGCCTCGACGTCTCCGACCTCGACCTGATCGAGATCAACGAGGCGTTCGCCGCGGTCGCCGTGCAGTCAATGAAGGACCTCGGCGTATCCACGGAAAAGGTGAACGTCAACGGTGGTGCCATCGCCCTCGGTCACCCGATCGGGATGTCCGGCGCCCGTCTCGTGCTGCACCTCGCCCTGGAGCTCAAGCGGCGCGGCGGCGGGGTCGGCGCGGCGGCGCTGTGCGGTGGCGGCGGGCAGGGTGACGCGCTGATCGTGCGGGTACCCAAGGCCTGAAGCCGTTGTCTCTTTCCTGAACGGATCTGAACGGAGCTGTGATGCAGGACGTCTCCTCGCTGGTGGCCCAGGCCAGGGAAGGCAGGCCGCGGGCCGTGGCCCGGCTGATCTCCCTGGTGGAGGGGGCGTCCCCGCAGTTGCGCGAGGTCATGGCAGCGCTGGCCCCGCTGACCGGCAACGCGTACGTCGTCGGGCTCACCGGCTCTCCGGGCGTGGGCAAGTCGACCTCGACCTCGGCGCTGGTGACCGCGTACCGGCGGCAGGGCAAGCGGGTGGGGGTCCTGGCCGTCGACCCGTCCTCGCCGTTCTCCGGAGGCGCCCTGCTCGGCGACCGTGTGCGCATGTCCGAGCATGCCTCCGACCCCGGCGTCTACATCCGCTCGATGGCCACGCGAGGCCATCTGGGCGGGCTGGCCTGGGCGGCCCCCCAGGCCATCCGCGTCCTGGACGCGGCGGGCTGTGACGTGATCCTGGTGGAGACGGTCGGTGTGGGCCAGTCGGAGGTGGAGATCGCGTCCCAGGCCGACACCTCGGTGGTCCTGCTCGCCCCCGGCATGGGTGACGGCATCCAGGCGGCGAAGGCCGGAATCCTGGAGATCGGCGACGTGTACGTGGTGAACAAGGCCGACCGGGACGGTGCCGACGCGACCGCGCGTGAGCTGAACCACATGCTCGGGCTCGGCGAGTCCCGGGGCCCCGGGGACTGGCGGCCGCCGATCGTCAAGACGGTCGCGGCGCGGGGCGAGGGCATCGACGAGGTCGTCGAGGCCCTGGAGAAGCACCACGCCTGGATGGAGGAGCACGGTGTCCTCGGCGAGCGCCGCCTCGCCCGGGCGTCCCAGGAGGTCGAGACGATCGCCGTCACGGCGCTGCGCCGGCGTATCGGTGACCTTCACGGTGATCGCCGTCTCAGTGCGCTCGCGGAGCGGATCGTGGCGGGCGAGCTGGATCCCTACCGGGCGGCGGACTCATTGGTGGAGGGCCTGACGGAGGCCTGAGCCGGGGGTTCCTCACCCCCGGGCGCGTTCCTCGCCTGCGGGCCGGTGGGGGCTGGTCGCGCAGTTCCCCGCGCCCCCTGGGTCGGGGCTTCGCCCCGGATCCTGGTTTGCGCGTCTTCGTTTGGCTGCGGGCCGGTGGGGGCTGGTCGCGCAGTTCCCCGCGCCCCTGAAGGGCGCTGGCGCGCATCTTCAGCCTGTCCGGCGCTTGAGGACGAGGCCGGTCAGGGCGATGCGGGGGTTCGGGGGCGTAGCCCCCGGTGGGGTCGAAGGGGCGGAGCCCCTGGGATGGGACGGGTAGGGGCGGCGGGGGCGAGGAAACGGCTGCCTGTCGACTTCCGGCGCTCGCTGTTACGTTAAGGCGCATGTTCCTCCTCTTGGCATAGGGCCCGCCCAGGCCCGCGACGAACACCGGTGGGTGAGCCGTCGCGGCACTCAGGCGACCCCTTTCCGCCTCCAGGCCGAGGAACCCCTACATGTCTGCGCCCGCGCCGCGGCCCTCGTACGCCGCGTTCTTCCACATCCCCCACACCCGCCACACCTTCACCGCCGCCCTCATCGGCAGACTCTCCTACGGCATGGTCTCGCTGGCCGTGATGCTCAGCGTGACCGAGGCCACCGGCTCGTACGCCGCCGCCGGCACGGTCATGGCACTGTTCGGCGCCGCAAGCGTGCTCCTGTCACCCGTGAGGGCGGCCCTGATCGACCGCCACGGCCCCCGCCGCGCCCTCATCCCGATGGCCTCGCTCTACGCCACCCTGCTCGCGACCCTCGCGGCAGCGGCCTGGCGGCCCGGAACACCCGCACCCGCCCTCGGCGCCCTCGCCGTCGCCGCGGGCGCCTGCACGCCGCCCCTCGGCCCCACGGTGCGCGCCCTGTGGGGCGAGGTCATCGAGGACGACCGGGTCCTGCAGCGGGCGTACAGCCTGGACGGGATCGCCGAGGAGATCCTCTTCGTCTCGGGTCCGCTGCTGGTGGGCGCGGTCGTCCAGTTCGCACCCCCGGCCGCCGCGCTCGCGCTCTGCGCCCTGCTGGTGTGGGCCGGAACCCTCGCCTTCGTCCTGTCGCCGGCCGTGGCGGGCGTACGTCCGGCCGTCACAAAGCCCGTCGCACGTGCAGGGCGCCGTTTCCGCGACGGGCGCGCGCTCGTGCAGCCCGTCGTCGTCGCGGCGGGCGTCGGTCTGTCCGTGGGAGCCGTCGACCTTCTCGTGATGGCCTACGCCACCCGGCACCATCACGGGAACGACGTGGTGGCCTGGGTGCTCGCCGCACTGTCGCTGGGCAGCGCCCTGGGCGGCCTCCTGAACGGCGCCGTCGACTGGCGTAAGCCCGCACGGGCGCGGCTGCCGCTGCTGGCGGGCGGCCTGGGCCTCGCCCTGGCGGCCGCGGGCCTCGCTCCCGGCCTCGGCACCCTGACCGTCGCCGTGGCCTGCGCCGGATTCTTCGTCGCCCCGGCTCTCACGACGTCTTACCTGATCGCCGACGAGGCGGCCTCGCCGGGCCGCCGTACCCAGGCCGGAGCCTGGGTCAACACCGCGGTGAACGCCGGGAGCGCGAGCGGCACCGCGGGAGCAGGCCTTCTGGTGGGCCACCTGCCCCTGGGCCTCTGCTTTGCCCTGTCGGGGACGGTGGCGGTGGCGGCGGGACTCCTCTCCGTGCGCCGGGCGGGCCCGCGCCCCAGAGGGGCGCGGGGAACCGCGCGACCAGCCCAGGACGGCCCGCAGTCGCAGATCGGCCCGCACGCGCAGAGCAGCAGCCGTCACGGGTAGGACGACCCATCGGCGGCCCGCCGCCTGTCACGCACTCGGCGGAGCGTTACGGCTTGCCTCGCTGCCCCCGCAAATGCTCCGCGATCGGCCGCAACGACTTGTGCAGCTCCTCCAGGGCCTCCGGGGACAGCAGATCCATGAAGTGCCTGCGTACGGACGCCACGTGGTGCGGGGCGACCTTCTTCATCGTCTCCATGCCGTGCTCGGTGAGGACGGCGAACAGTCCCCGGCGGTCGGACTCGCAGTTCTCGCGCCGGACCAGGTCCGCGTTCTCCATGCGGGTGATCTGGTGCGAGAGCCGGCTCTTGGACTGGAGGGTGGCGGCCGCGAGGTCGCTCATCCGCAGCCGGTAGCCCTCCGACTCGGAGAGATTGACCAGGATCTCGTAGTCGTTCATCGTCAGCCCGAACGGCTGCAGATCCCTTTCGAGCTGGTACGTCAACAGCCTGTTGACCTCCAGGTGGGTGCGCCAGGCGCACTGCTCCGCATCGGTCAGCCAGCGCGTGGCCGTCTCGGTCTCCATAAATGAAGTCTACCTAAAATGTTGAAAGGCGAACTAGTGAGGGTGGTGTGACTACGCGCACGCGTTCGACGTCACACTCCGCAGACTACCGCTCACAGACCGAAGCGACGCTGGAGGTCCCCGAGCTGTCCGGGAAGACGCGGTGTGCCGGCTTGCTGACCGTGCTGCCCCTGGTGACCAGGTACCCCGCCACCGCCGGGCACGCCCGGCTCATGCGGAACGGCTCCCGTGGCCTGCTCGGCCATGAGGACCTCCGTGGACTGCAGCAGGACCGTTCCGGCCCCTACGAACTCGAACTGGTGCTCCTCTCCAGAGGCCCCGCCGAGGCCTGTCAGTGCACGTAGACCGCCCATGAGGCCTGTCATGTACCCGTGGTCGTAGTGATGGCACGGGGACGGGCAGTCGGCCCAGCCGACAAGCGCTTGCGGATCCACCCGGATGGGAGGCTCCATGAACACCACCGGACCGTTAGAGGCCGCCACGAACTTGCCGGTTCCGATCAGCGTCAAAAAGCCCGGCACGATCGACTGCTTGAGCGCGAGACTTGGCTGAAAAGCGAGCAGGTTGCCAGAGCGAATGGTCAGGTTGCCCTCGTCCAAGTCATACGAATTCACGTCGAAGGCCCGGTCGGCGAGGAGCATCTTGCCCGAGCCCTCCGCCACCACCCAGTCGCTCGCGTGCAGAGGCGAATGGAAAGATGTGCGCACGAGACGGTCCAGCCGGCCGTGCCCGATGCCGTTGAAATCCATCGACCCGTAGTAGGCGATCATCTTGCCCTTCTGCAGGAACCACTGGCTCCCCTTGAGCTCCACGCAGAAGGTGTACTTGTTGACGTTGTCGTCGACCGGCAGCGTCATCGGGTCGTAGATCACCGGGCCGCCCGGAGTCCCGTACGCGCTCACAGCTTCTCCTCCGAGGCCTGGACGTACACCGCACCACTGCCGCTCAGCTCCAGCTGGAACGCCTCGCCCGAGCCGCGGCCCACCATGTCGCGCCAGCCGAGCGCCGTGGACAGCTTGTTGCGTACGTCACCGTGGTGCGCCACGTACGCCTGGGGGTCGACATGGATGGGGCGCTGGGGGGAGATGGGGACCTCGATCACGCCCCCGTGGGCCATCACGGCCACCGCGCCGTGCCCCTTGAGCGTGGTCGTGAAGAGCCCCTGGCCCGTCACCTGGCCGCGGACCATGCCCATGACCCCGCCCTGCGAGCCGAGGAACATCGTGCCCTGCTGGAGGGTGCCGTCGAAGGCCAGCAGCCGGTCCGCCTCGACGTACAGGGTGTCGCCCGCGAGGTTGATCACCTGGATGTGATGGCCGCCGTGCCCGAAGAAGACCGTGCCGCTGCCCTCGACGGTCATCAGCGGGGTGGCCTCATTGGCGACCCTGCGGCCGATCATCGACATGATCCCGCCCTGGCCGCCCTGGACGTTGGGTGTGAAGGAGACCTCGCCCTTGTAGGCGAGCATCGCGCCGCGCTGACTGAACAGGCGCTGGCCGGGCAGGACCGTCGCCTCGATCATCTTGGAGTTCACTTCGCGGAACGGCATGTCACAGGTCCCCCGCGATCGTGTTGCGCTCACTGGGCTGTACGTAGACCAGTCCGTCGCCCTCGAAGCGGATCTGGAAGGCCTCGCCGCCGCCCTCGCCCATGAACGTGCGGAAGGTCACGCCGGCCTGGAAGGACTGCCGGACATTGCCCTGGTGCGCGATATACGCCCCCGGGTCGACCGTCAGCGGGTACTGGGAGCTGACACGCAGCACCACCGCCGGGCCGTCGGAAGTGATCGCCGCCTGGCCGTGGCCCTCGACGGTGGTCGTGAACAGCCCGTTGCCCTGGGAGGCGCCTCTGAGGCCCGTGAAGGACGTGCCCGTCCGCAGGCCCGCGTCGGTCGCGAGCAGGTTGCTCGACTCGACGTACAGCTTGTCCCCCTGGAGGTTCACCAGGTTGATCTCGGAGGCCCGGTCCGCGAACCAGCAGGTCCCTTGCCCCTTCACCTCCATCACCGTCATCTGCTCACCGGTGATGCGCCGGGTCACCATCCCGCGGATCCCCTCCCCACCGCCGCTCAGCTTCTTGAACGCCATCTGACCGTCGTACGCGACCATCGAGCCGTTCTTCGCCTTCACGGCGTCCCCGGTCATGTCGACGGCCAGCACCTTGCTGCCTTGAAGTCGGAACATCGCCACGTGGTGAAGGTAGCGGCAGGGCGGGAACGCGGACAGGGCCCACGGGTGGATCTCACCCCTGAGCGGACCCTTAGGGGCCAAGCGGACATCACCGGCCCGCACCCCGGGGCGGGGGTGCCCCGGCTCGGGTGCCACAATGGTGGACGCTTGTGCTTACGTTCACAAAGCGGCTCCCCGCCGAAAGCGAATCTCCCACCGAAGGTGACCCGTGGACATAAAGACCGCCACCGCCCTCCGCCGCCTGCGCCTGGTCTCGGCCCCCGAGGCCGTCTCCTTCCTGCTGCTGCTCCTCTGCTCGGTGCTGAAGCGGACCACGGACTTCAACGGGGTGCCCGTCATGGGCTCCCTCCACGGGATCCTCTTCATCCTGTACGTGATCTTCTGGGCGGACGCCTGGAACCGCGCCAAGTGGAGCAAGAAGACGGCGGCTTTCTACTTCGTCCTCTCCGTGCTGCCCACCGGCGGTTTCTTCGCCGAGCGCAAGCTGCGGCGCGAGAGCGAGGACGCGGTCATCGCCTCCCGTGCCCGCCGTGAGGGAGTCGTGGAGTCCTCATGATCGTCGCCTTCTCCGTGACGCCCCTGGGCGTCGGCGAGGACGTGGGGGAGTACGTCGCCGACGCCGTCCGGGTCGTGCGTGAATCGGGGCTGCCGAACCGCACCGACGCCATGTTCACCTCCATCGAGGGGGAGTGGGACGAGGTGATGGACGTGGTGAAGCGCGCCGTCGCCGCCGTCGAGGCACGGGCGCCGCGCGTCTCCGTCGTCCTGAAGGCGGACATCCGCCCCGGTGTGACGGACGGTCTGACCTCCAAGGTGCAGACGGTGGAGCGGCATCTGTCCGCGTAGGGCGTCCGGCGGGAAGACCCGAAACCCCGGTCCAGTGGGCCGGGGTTTTTCGCGCCCGATTGTTTGAGCGATCGCTCAAATCCCGGTAATCTCAAGGCGCGATCGATTGAGCGATCGCTCAAAAGTGGTCACTGATCTGGGGGTTCGGTCAATGGGGCTCTACGTAGAGGCACATGTACGAGGCGATCTCGACGACCTGTGGGCACGGACGCAGGACCCCGCGCAGCACCAGCGCTGGGACCTGAGGTTCACCTCCATCGACTACCTCCCGCGCATCGAGGGCGAGCCGCAGCGCTTCCGGTACGCCACCCGGGTGCTGCCCTTCCTGACCGTCGCCGGGACGGGCGCCTGCGCCGGGGAGAAGGAGCGCCCCGACGGCACCCGCACCTCCGCCCTGCGCTTCGCCTCCCCGCACCCGCTCTCCCTCCTCGCCGAGGGCAGCGGCTACTGGCGCTACGTCCCCGACGCCGACGGCGTCCGCTTCCTCACCGGGTACGACTACCGCCCGCGCTGGGGCCGCTTCGGGGCCGTGGCCGACCGGCTCCTCTTCCGCCCCCTCATCGGCTGGGCCACGGCCTGGTCCTTCGACCGGCTGCGGATCTGGCTGGAGCGGGGCATCACACCGGAGCGGGCGCTGCGCCACTGGCTCGCCGAGTGCGCCGTGCGCGGCTTCGTCCTTCTGGCCGCCTGCTCGGGCACGGTGTACGGCGCGCTCGTGGACGCGGCGGGCCCGCTGGCGCCGCTCGCCCTCTACTCGACCCCCGTACTGGCCGTCGTCGCCGCCCTCCTGGCACTCTTCGCGCCCCCGCTGCCCGGCACCCCGGCCGCCCGCCGCTGCCTGCGCACCCCGATCGCGCAGGCCCGTGCGCCGCGCGTCCTCGCCACCCTGGAGCAGCGGTGACCCCCTCCCTCTTCCGCACCGCGATGGGCGCCGACTTCGACCGCCTCCACCCCGAGCTGCGGCGACGCTTCTCCGTGGGCCTGGCCGGCGGCGAGGCGTGCACCGGCCACGGCGTCATGGACCGCGTCTGGCACGGGAGGGGCTTCGTGAAGCCGTTCCTGGCCCTCGGCGGCACCCGCAACATCCTCGTCCCGCGTGCGGGCCGGAACGTCCCCTTCATGATCGAGAACGTGCCCTACGCCGACACCTTCGGCCGTGAGACGGTGAGCTTCGTGCGCACCTTCGACCTGCCCGGCCGCTCCCGCCGCTTCGACGCCCAGATGGTACTGAGCCCCAAGGGCGACCGCGTCCTCGACTACCTCGGCACGCATCAGCACCTCGCCAGCGAACTGCACCTGCGCGCCGAGCCCGACGGTTCCCTGCTGATCCGCTCCGGTGAACACCGCTTCCGGGAGGGCCCGGTGGACGTCCGCGTCCCCGGACTCATCGGCGCCGACGCGGAGGTACGCGAGTCCTTCGACGACTCCACGGGCCGCTTCCACATCCGGGTCCGGGTCGTGAACCGCCACTTCGGTCCGCTCTTCGGTTACGAGGGCAGTTTCCGGGCGACGTACACCGACGTGCGTACCCGCGGGGTGCGGCCCGGGCTGCGGCCCGTCCGCGAGGAGGCGCGCGCGTGAGCGAGGCGACCCGGGCGAAACTGCTGGAGGGCGCCCTGCGGACGCTCACCGAGCAGGGGATCGCGAAGGCCTCGGCCCGTACGATCGCGGCGACCGCCGGGGTCAACCAGGCCCTCGTCTTCTACCACTTCGGGTCCGTGGACGAGTTGCTGTCGGCCGCGGTCCGCCACGGGGCGGAGCAGCGGGTCGCGCACTACCGGGAACGGCTCGCCGAGGTCGGGTCGCTGGCGGAACTCCTGGCGTTCGGGCGCGAGATGCACGAGGTGGAGCGGGCCGAGGGGCACGTCGCCGTCCTGGGGCAGCTGCTCGCCGGGGCGCAGGCGGACGCGCGTCTGGCGCCCGCGACCTCGGCGGGGCTCGATCTGTGGATCACCGAGATCGAGCGGGTCCTGGTCCGGGTCCTCGCGCCGACCCCGCTGGGCGAGTTCGCAGATCCGGCCGGGCTGGCGCGTGCCGTCGCCGCGTCCTTCGTCGGCATCGAGCTGTACGAGGGGGTCGACCCCGAGGGTTCCCGGGCCGCCCTCGACGCCCTGGAACAACTGGCCGCCCTGGTCGCCGCCCTCGACACCCTCGGCCCGGTCGCCCAACGAGCCATCCGCCACCACCTGCGCCGCACCACGCGCGGCTGACCGGCGCGGCGCGGGGTGGGCTACTGCTCCGGACCCGACGCCAGCGCCATGCCCAGGGGGGTGCGTTCGTACAGGACCTGGTGACCGTAACGGCGTGAGGTGAGCAGGCCTCCGGCGCGCAGGACCGTGAGGTGGGCGGAGACGGACGACGGGGCGAGGCGGAGGCGGTGGGCGAGGGCTGTGGTGGTGGTGGGTTCGTCCAGGGCCGTGAGGACAGTGGCCCTGCCCCGTCCCAGGAGTCGTACGAGGGCGTCGGGGGTGTGGTCCGTCGGTTCGGCCCACAGGCCGCCGATGCCGCGGGCGGGGTAGGCGAGCGTGGGCTGCCAGGGGGGATCGAAGGAACTGACCACCTCCGGCCAGATGAAGACACTGGGCACCAGCATCAGGCCCTGGCCCGCGAGGTCCCGCTCGTGGCGGCCCTTCCACTCGATGGTCAGCGTGTGGGAGCGCCAGCCGAACCGGCGGTCGATCTCCGGCAGCAGCCCGCCCAGACCGACCTCCGCGAGCCGCCGCGAGTGGAACGCGATGTCCGCCTCCAGCAGGGCGCGCAGCCGCGGCCAGTCCGGCTCGACGAGCGTGTGCCAGGCCGTCTCCATCAGGTCGGCCAGCTCCTGGACCATGCGCGTCGGGTCCTTCAGCAGCGACCGGCATCGAGGCGATTCGAGGGCGCCCGGAGTGTCCGCGAGTGACCTCGCGGTCTCCTCTCGGGCCGCCTCGGGGTCGGCCGCTCGGACCGCCGCGATCTCCTCCTCGAAGGTGGCCGCAGGACCGATCGGGGGCGGGCAGAGCCAGTCGGGGCAGTAGCCGCGTTGCGGCATCAGCAGCCACAGCGTCGCGAGGTCGAGTCCGGCGGCGGCCGCGCGGATACGGCGCAACCAGTGCGCGTGGTAGCCGTGCCGCGCGGGACGGTTGAGCGTGCGAACCGCCTCCTGCGTCTCCCACAGGGGCGACACCGCGAAACGGCAGTTGAGGAGGTCGTCCTCCCCGAAGTGCAGAAGGGAAGGCAAGGAACGGCACTCCTGAAGAACGGAAGATTCGGCTGGAGCCGAAACTCTACGGGCCGGCCCGCCGGGTGCGCACGCTGTTGCCCATGCCGGAAGCAGAGATGGCGGAGACGAAGACCACAACGATGCCGCCCACCCCACCGAACGCCCCCGAAGCCACGGGCTACGGCCGAGTCTTCGCCGTACGCGAGTTCCGCGCGGTATTCGCCGCCCACGCGTTCTCGCTGCTCGGGCTCGTGGTCAGCGAGCTCGCCCTGTCCGTCCTGGTCTACGACCTGACGGGCTCGCCCCTGATGAGCGCCTTGACGTTCGCGCTCGGCTTCCTCCCGTACCTCGTCGGCGGCACCCTCCTCGCCGGCGCCGCGGACCGCTTCCCGGCCCGCCGGGTCCTCGTGGTGTGCGACCTGGTGTGCGCGGGCTGCGTGGCCGTCATGGTGGTGCCGGGCGCGCCCATCGCCGTACTGCTGGCCATGCGCTGCGCGCTCGCCGTCGTCTCACCGCTCTTCCAGGGGGCGCGGACGGCGACGCTGACCGACGTCCTCGGCGACGGCGATCTGTTCGTACTGGGCCGCTCCCTGCTGCGGATCGTCTCGCAGGGCGCGCTGCTCGCCGGGTTCGGGCTCGGCGGCGTGCTGCTCACCGTCGTGTCACCGCGCGGCGCGCTGCTCATCACGGTGTGCACCTTCCTGACCTCCGCCGTGCTGCTGCGCTTCGGCACCCGGCGACGGCCCGCGCGGGCCCGTCACGCAGGCGCGCTGGTGCGGGACTCGCTCCACGGAACCCGCCGGATCCTCGCCGATCGGCGGGTACGGGCCCTGCTCCTGCTGTTCTGGGTGCCGCCGATGTTCGCCGTCGCGCCGGAGGCGCTGGCCGCGCCCTACGCCGACGGGCTCGGCGCCGGATCGGCCGGGCTCGGCCTGCTGATGTGCGCCCTGCCCGTCGGCACGATCGCGGGGGAGCTGTTCGCGGGTTCCAGGCTGCGGCCCGCCACCCGCACCCGGCTCGCCCTCCCGCTCGTCTGCGTCACCCTGCTGCCGTACGTCGGCTACGTCCTGCGGCCGGACCTCGGCTGGTCGCTGGCCCTGCTGCTGCTCGCGGGCACCGGATCCGCGTACTCGCTCGGCCTGGACCAGTGGTTCGTGCGGGCCGTGCCCGAGGAGCTGCGAGGACGGGCGATGACGCTGAACACCGCCGGTCTGATGACCGTCCAGGGGGTGGGGATGGCGCTGTCGGGGGTGGCGGCGGAGTTCGCCGGAGTGCGGGCGACCGTCGCGGGCGCGGGGGTGCTCGGCACCGTCTGCTGCGTACTGCTGGCGGTGGAGGCGCGGCGTACGGAGGGGGCCGCGACCCCCGTCGTGGAGGGGTCCGGGACCGAAAGGCGAGACGGGGCTGACCAGCATATGACCGGCGGGTAAGGTCTTATGCCGTGCCGAAGCCGCTCAGCCTTGCCTTCGATCCCATCGCCCGCGCCGACGAACTCTGGAAGCAGCGCTGGGGATCCGTGCCGTCCATGGCCGCGATCACCTCGATCATGCGCGCGCACCAGATCCTGCTCGCCGAGGTCGACGCGGTCGTCAAGCCGTACGGGCTCACCTTCGCGCGCTACGAGGCACTGGTCCTGCTCACCTTCTCCAAGGCCGGCGAGCTCCCGATGTCCAAGATCGGAGAGCGCCTCATGGTGCACCCGACCTCCGTCACGAACACCGTGGACCGGCTGGTGAAGTCCGGGCTCGTCGACAAGCGGCCCAACCCCAACGACGGGCGCGGCACGCTCGCCTCCATCACCGAGAAGGGCCGTGAGGCCTGCGACGCGGCGACCCGCGACCTGATGGCGATGGACTTCGGGCTCGGGGCCTACGACTCCGAGGAGTGCGCGGAGATCTTCGCGATGCTGCGGCCCCTGCGCATCGCCGCGAGCGACTTCGACGAGGACTAGACGAGGAACAGGGAAAGAGGCGAGCAGAGGTACCCGGGCGCGCCGGGGCGGGGGTGCTCGTAGATCGCGCAAAAGGGGTCGTTACGCTCATCCCCATGAAGAAGAGCGTGCTGACCCGCTACCGCGTGATGGCCTACGTCACCGGTGTGCTGCTGGTCCTGCTGACCCTCGGTGTGATCGCCAAGTACGTGCTCGACATGAACGGTGCCGTGGACTTCACCCGCGTCGTCGCCATCGCGCACGGCTGGCTGTACGTCGTCTACCTGGTCTTCGCCTTCGACCTGGGCGCCAAGGCGAAGTGGCCGGTGGGCAAGCAGCTGTGGGTGCTGCTCGCGGGGACCATTCCGACGGCCGCGTTCTTCGTGGAGCGGAAGGTCACCCAGGAGCTGGAGTCGAAGATCGCGGAGGACTCTCCGGCGGTCGTCAAGGCGTAACCCTTACCGCCACGGGAGTGGTCCGTGGCGGTTCCCCATCGACATTTACTAGGACGTCCTAGTAAATTCGAAGCATGGACGCTGACGCCATCGAAGAGGGCCGCCGCCGCTGGCAGGCCCGGTACGACACCTCGCGCAAGCGTGAGGCCGACTTCACCACGCTCTCCGGTGACCCGGTGGAGCCGGTGTACGGGCCACGGCCGGGGGACAGGTACGACGGCTTCGAGCGGATCGGCTGGCCCGGCGAGTACCCCTTCACCCGCGGCCTGTACCCGACCGGCTACCGAGGGCGTACGTGGACGATCCGACAGTTCGCCGGGTTCGGGAACGCGGAGCAGACGAACGAGCGCTACAAGATGATCCTCGCCGCGGGCGGCGGCGGACTGTCGGTCGCCTTCGACATGCCGACGCTCATGGGGCGCGACTCCGACGATCCGCGCTCCCTCGGCGAGGTCGGGCACTGTGGGGTCGCGATCGACTCGGCGGCCGACATGGAGGTCCTGTTCAAGGACATCCCGCTGGGTGACGTCACGACGTCGATGACGATCAGCGGACCGGCCGTACCCGTTTTCTGCATGTACCTGGTCGCGGCGGAACGGCAGGGGATCGACCCGTCCGTCCTGAACGGCACCCTCCAGACCGACATCTTCAAGGAGTACATCGCCCAGAAGGAATGGCTCTTCCAGCCCGAGCCGCACCTGCGCCTCATCGGCGACCTGATGGAGCACTGCGCCGCGAAGATCCCCGCGTACAAGCCGCTGTCCGTCTCCGGCTACCACATCCGGGAGGCCGGCTCCACGGCCGCGCAGGAGCTGGCGTACACACTGGCGGACGGGTTCGGCTACGTCGAGCTGGGGCTCTCGCGCGGCCTCGACGTGGACGTCTTCGCCCCCGGCCTCTCCTTCTTCTTCGACGCGCACCTCGACTTCTTCGAGGAGATCGCCAAGTTCCGGGCGGCGCGGCGGATCTGGGCGCGGTGGATGCGGGACGTGTACGGGGCGAAGTCGGAGAAGGCGCAGTGGCTGCGCTTCCACACGCAGACCGCGGGTGTCTCGCTGACGGCGCAGCAGCCCTACAACAACGTCGTCCGTACGGCGGTGGAGGCGCTCGCGGCCGTTCTGGGCGGCACGAACTCCCTCCACACCAACGCGCTGGACGAGACGCTCGCGCTGCCGTCCGAGCAGGCCGCCGAGATCGCCCTGCGGACGCAGCAGGTGCTGATGGAGGAGACGGGCGTCGCCAACGTCGCCGACCCGCTGGGCGGTTCCTGGTACGTCGAGCAGCTCACCGACCGGATCGAGGCCGACGCGGAGAAGATCTTCGAGCAGATCAAGGAGCGGGGGCTGCGGGCGCATCCCGACGGGCAGCACCCGATCGGTCCCATCACCTCCGGCATCCTCCGGGGCATCGAGGACGGCTGGTTCACCGGGGAGATCGCCGAGTCGGCCTTCCAGTACCAGCGGGCGTTGGAGAAGGGTGACAAGCGGGTGGTGGGCGTGAACGTCCACCACGGGTCCGTGACCGGGGATCTGGAGATCCTGCGGGTCAGTCACGAAGTGGAGCGGGAGCAGGTACGGGAGTTGGGGGTGCGGCGGGGTGGGCGCGACGACGCGCGCGTACGGGCCTCGCTGGACGCGATGCTCGCCGCTGCGCGGGACGGGTCGAACATGATCGTGCCCATGCTGGAGGCGGTGCGGGCCGAGGCCACGCTCGGCGAGATCTGTGACGTGCTCCGGGACGAGTGGGGGGTGTACACGGAACCGGCGGGCTTCTGACCTCCAGGGGCTCAGCCCCAGACCCCGGGCGCCCTTCTTCGACCGCGGGTGCGTGGGGCGGGGCGCGCGGTTCCCCGCGCCCCCAAAGGCCTTGGGCCGGCCGGTGTTTGAGGGCGGGGTCGGTGACCGTGGCCCACCCACCCCGGCCCGCTTGGGTCAGGTGGTGGGTGTCGTGCCGGTCAGGCCCAGGAGGAGCATTTGGGTGAACGCGCGGACCCACTCCTCGTCCGCCGGCTCCGCGCTGACGAGTGTGCGATGCACCACCGCCCCCGCGACCACGTCGAAGATGAGGTCCGCCGTACGCGCGGCGACCTCGGGGTCGGACTCCGGAGGGAGTTCGCCGCGCGCGGTGGCCCGGGCCCGCCCCTCCACGACGAGCCGCTTCTGACGGTCGACGATGGACGTACGGATGCGTTCGCGCAGCGGCTCGTCACGGGTCGACTCGGCCACCACCGCCATCAGGGCCGTCGCGGTCTCGGGCCGGTTCAGGAGCGCCGCGAACTGGAGCACCACGCCCTCGATGTCGGCGGCGAGGCTCCCCCGGTCGGGGAGCTCCAGTTCGTCGAAGAGGACGGCCACCGCGTCGACCACGAGCTCGTTCTTGCCCGCCCAGCGGCGGTAGAGGGTCGTCTTGGCGACCCCGGCCCGGCTCGCCACGTCCCCCAACGTCAGCTTGGACCAGCCCAGTTCGACCAGCGCCGCGCGCGTCGCCTGCAGGATCGCGGCGTCCGCGGCAGCGCTGCGCGGGCGTCCCGTGCGGGGGGTGGTGGCGCGACTGTGCATGTCAGGACCTTATCCGCCGCCCCGGCCGGCCAAATCAGGCGGTTGTGTGAAGTCGTGAGGGAGATCACCGGTGTATGGCGGACAGGGGAGCCGCGGGACAGTTACGCTACGAGCCGTAGCGAAAGCTCGTACACGGTGACTCGTGGGCGGGCGACAACCATGGGCGCCAGGTGGGGACCCGGCGCCCGACAGCACGGATCGAGTCGGGTCGCGTCGTAAAGCGGCCCGGCTTTCACAGCGCTTTTCACACGTGCGCGAGGAAGGGGGAGGATGTACTCATGCAGCCACGGAACATGTCCATGAGCGGAGTCGTCGACCTCGCCGCGGTGAAGGCGGCCCAGGAGGCCAAGGCGAAGGCGGAGCAGGCGCGCGCCGAAGCGGCCAGGCAGGGCGGCGGAGGCGGGGCCGTGTCTCCCGCAGGCCTCGTCATCGATGTCGACGAGGCGGGATTCGAGCACGATGTCCTTCAGCGGTCCACCGAGGTTCCGGTCGTCATCGACTTCTGGGCCGAGTGGTGCGAGCCCTGCAAGCAGTTGAGCCCGGTACTCGAACGGCTGGCCGTCGAGTACAACGGACGCTTCGTCCTTGCCAAGATCGACGTCGACGCCAACCAGATGTTGATGCAGCAGTTCGGGATCCAGGGGATCCCGGCCGTGTTCGCCGTCGTGGCGGGGCAGGCGCTGCCGCTCTTCCAGGGTGCGGCGGGAGAGGCGCAGATCCGCGGGACCCTCGACCAGCTCGTCGAGGTCGCCGAGCAGCGCTTCGGCCTGACCGGCCTGACGGTCGACCCCGACGCCGAGCCCGACAGCGCACCGGCGGTGCACGAGGTGCCGGCAGGGCCCTACGACGCGCTCCTGGAGGCCGCTGTGCAGGCCCTGGACGCGGGTGACTTCGGCGGCGCCGTACAGGCGTACAAGAACGTGCTGAGCGACGACCCTGGCAACACGGAGGCCAGGCTCGGCCTCGCGCAGGCCGAGTTGCTGCAGCGCGTGCAGGGCGCCGACCCGCTCCAGGTGCGCAAGGACGCCGCCGAGAAGCCCAAGGACGTACCGGCGCAGATCGCTGCCGCGGACCTCGACCTGGTGGGCGGGCACGTCGAAGACGCGTTCGGGCGGCTCATCGACACGGTGCAGCGCACGGCGGGCGACGACCGGGATGCCGTACGGCTGAGGCTGTTGGAGCTCTTCGAGGTCGTGGGCGGCGACGATCCGCGGGTGATCGCGGCGCGCCGGGCGCTGGCGCGGGCGCTGTTCTGATCGACTCCGGGACCGGGTTCCGCCCGGTGTGCTGACCTGTTCCTAAACGCCAGGGCCTGTGTTGCCCAGGTGAAAGATTTGCCGAGAGAGCGGCAGGTGGCCGCGCTTTACCAAAACTTGGTAAACGCGGCCGCTGTTACTGGGAGTAAGTCAGGGGCGTTGTTCTGTCGGATTCTGTCCGCGGATCAACTGTTTTGACGTCACCCTTGGTGCCACCCAGAGTTGCCGACCGATACCGCCGGGTCGTTGTTCGGTTATCCGGCCGTTACTAGCCAGTAACGAACCCCCTTGTGCGGGCGGCCAGAATGCACCACGATCGGCGACGCTCGGTCCATTCCCCCTACCCCGACAGCCAATCGGGTCAAGGGGTTTTCTGGGTCCCCACCGAGTAGGGGCGGCGGCAGTGGCGCCGGCCCTTGGACAGGGGGGTCTCTGCCGTTCGGCGGAGCCTGTCCAGCAGGTTGTGCGTGATGCGTGTCAGGCGCGACCAGTGGTTGTCGCTCGGGGGTGATCGCCGGTGATGTCGGGCGCAGTTGGCGCTCGACGAGTACGGGCGCTCTCCTTCCCGAGGACGTAGCACTTCTCCCATCCCTGCCCGGCTGAGCCGCCGACATGGGTCAGTCAGGGCCAGGAGATGTACGTCCGAGAAGGAGGAAATATGGAGTCCCAGGTGCGTGGCGGGACCAGATGGAAGCGGTTCGCGGTCGTGATGGTGCCCAGCGTGGCCGCCACGGCAGCGATAGGTGTCGCCCTCGCGCAGGGCGCTCTCGCCGCGTCGTTCAGTGTGTCGGGTCAGTCGTTCAAGGTGACGGCGGACTCGCTCCACGGTGAAGGCTTCTCGCAGTACGGAGCCATCGACTCGGGGTACACCCTCGACGGCCAGAAGACGGCTCACCCCGTCGCGGTCTCGGCGTTCAAGTCCGCGTCGATCACCAACATGTGCCAGTCCGTGGTCACCCCGAACATCCCGCTGCTCGGATCGGTCAGTCTGGTCCTGAAGGCGGGCGGCGGTGGCACGCCGGTACAGGCCGAGAACCTGTACATCGACGTCGAGGACCTGCAGGCCGACGCGGTGTTCCACAACATCGACATCGGTGTTGCGGCCAAGGACGCCAGCAAGGGTCCGGGCATTGGCAAGGGTGACCAGGCGAACCCCTACGGATTCGCCCAGCAGGCCGACTCGGCCGACCTGACTGATGTGAAGCAGACGGCGTGGGCGACCACCGCCGGTACGTTCAAGCTCAGCGGCCTGAAGATGTCGCTGTCCAAGGGCGTCAAGGAGTGCTACTAGGCACTCCAGGGGCGGGCGGGGGAGCCGGCAGCTGCCCCGCCCGCCCCACCTTTTCCCGCAGTACGTGAACTACTCAAGCGCGTACGCCACACAGTAAAGCCGTTCCAGGGAGCCGTTTCCATGAGCGCCGAGTCACCCGGGCAGAGCGAGCACTATCTCCAAGTCTTCCGGCGGAACTTCCGTACCTGGAGGGGCGACCGCCCGTTCTGGGCCGGCTTGTTCATCCTGCTCGGCGGCTTCCCCATCGCCTACTTCCCGTATGCGAACCTCCAGATCGGCCATCTGACGCTGGCGATGTCCACCACCGCCGGCGCCGGCTCCCTGATCATCGGCGTGCTGCTCTGGGTCCTGGGCATCAGTCTCTGGTTCCAGAAGCACGTACGGACCTTCGCCGGAGTCGCGGCGATCCTGCTCGCGCTGGTCTCCATCCCGGTGTCCAACCTCGGTGGCTTCCTCATCGGCTTCCTCTTCGCCATGACCGGCGGCGCGATGGCGGTCTCCTGGGTTCCCGGAGAGCCCGGCGAGGAGCAGCGCGCGCCGGTGCACAAGAGCGAGGGCGGCGCCCCGGGCGCCCCCGACACCACCCCGAACACCCCGCACCTGCCGCAGAGCCCGGAGTCCACGGGCATCCAGCACGGTGCCGACAGCGCGGGCCCCGCGGTCGCCGACGAGTCGGGCGAGCCGAGGGACCTGTCAGGAATGAGCTCCGCTCACGGGGCGAACGGGAGGCACAGTGCCGGCTGACGAGGTGACCCGCGGGACCGAGGTGGACGAGTCCCGGGTGAGAACCGGGCCGCGCCACGCGGCCCCGAGGAAGCCGCTGTTCACCAGGTTCCACGTGCCCGCGGGCAAGGCCGTCGCCATCGCGGCGATGCCGACCGCGGTTCTCATGGGGATGGGGTTCACGCCGACACTCGCCCGGGCCGACGACCACTCGCCCGCCAAGAGCCTGACCGCAGACGAGTACCAGAAGTGCGTCGAGGCCGTGGACGGCAAGGACACGTCGGCCAGCCCGACCCCCTCCGCTTCGGCGTCCTCCTCTTCCTCGGCGAGCGCCTCCGCGTCCGCCGACAAGCCCACGCCGACCCCCTCGGCCAGCACGTCCTCGTCGCCGGACAAGACCTCTTCGTCGGATTCAGGTTCCGACGACAAGGCCGGGTCCACGCCGACGCCGTCCGCGAGCAAGTCGGCGCAGAGCAGTGGCGGTGGCAGCGCTTCGACGGCGACCCCGTCGGCCTCCGCGAGCAGCGGGGGCGACCTGCTGGGCACCATCGGCGACGCGATCACGGGCATCTTCACCGGCGGCAGCGACTCCACGTCGAGCGCCACCGCTAGCCCCACGCCGTCGGCTTCCGCGTCCGCCTCGGCGAGCGCGACCAAGGACACCGGCGACAAGACCACGTCCGACACGCTCAAGGACACCACCGGCAAGGTCGCCGACACGGTCAAGAACACCGTGAAGGACACGACCGACACGGCCACCAAGGCGGTCGAGGACACCACCAAGGCGGTCAAGGACACGACCGACGCGGTCACCTCGTCCCCCAGCCCGTCCGCGAGCTCCACCACCGACGCGGCGGACTGCCCGGTCGCCACCGACGCCGAGGGCGGCGTCGACAACCCGGTGACCCTGCCCGACGACCCCTGGTACCTGAACGCCAGTTCGCTGCTCCTCAAGGGCGCGGACTACCAGGGCATCGTGAAGGTGAAGACCGCCAACGGCACCGTCAAGAAGGTCCTGAAGTACGTCATCTCCGACGGCACCGACATCGGTGACCTGCACCAGACGGTGAACGACAAGCAGTCCGGCAAGACGTACCACGTGCAGGCCGGCAGCGGTACGACGTCCACCATCCGTAACGGCAAGACGGTGATGTACACCGAAAGCATCTCCGGCAACCTGCTCGGCCTGATCCCGATCACGTTCAGCCCGGACAACCCGCCGCCGCTGAACATACCGCTGATCTACTTCACCAAGGTGAAGGTCGTCCAGGCCGGTCAGTTCGGCGGCACGCTGACCATCCCCGGGCTGCACCAGTACGAGACCGGCTGACGGCCGGTCACGACCAAGACCCGTTCGGGAGCCGCACAGGACGGTGGCCCGGTTCCTCCGCTCACGCGGAGAGCCGGGCCACAGTCCTGACCGGAGCGGAACGGAACAGCTCGGCAGGGAAACGTGTGCGGCAGCGGGGGTGATGTGCTGATGAGTGGCCTCTTCGACGGGCTGGGCCGGCTCGACCTGGACGCGCACGCGCGTCGTTGGTCGGCGGCGGGCACGGACGCCGCCCACGGGGACGTGAGCCAGTGGATGGCCGCTGCCCAGCAGTTCGCGGCCCGCATCCAGGCGGACCCGGCCGGGGTGAGGCACGAGCAGTGGCGGGCGATCGCCGAGGCCTGGCCGGCCCTGCTGGCGGCCGCCGAGCGCGCGACCGGCACGCAGCGCAACGAATGGCTGTTGCGCGACCTGTGGCTCAGGTCCTGGCTGCTGGAGAGGGTGGGGCCGCGTGCGGACGTCCCCCTGTTCGATCCCGGCCCCGTGCTCGAACGAGCGCTGGACGCCATGCCGATGAGCCCGGGGGAGGCAGCCGAGCTCGCCCCGCGGTGGCGTGAGCTGGAGCCTGCGCAGACGCGCTCGCTCCGGATGATCCGGCAGCTGCTCGCGCCCCCGCGCGCTCTGGCCCCGCTCCTTGCGGATCACCCGCGGTGGGGCGAGTTCGAGGCGTATCAGCGGTTGGCCGGCGCGCTGCCGTAAACCGCCTGTGATCGTCGAACACCGAGGGCGCCCCCTGTCACAGGAGGCGCCCTCAGTGGCGTACGGGGCCGCGGGTCAGGCGGTGCGGCCGCTCTCGCCCAGGTGGTGCACCCGGACCATGTTGGTGGTGCCGGGGACGCCGGGAGGCGAGCCGGCGGTCATCACGACGATGTCGCCGTCGTTGAACCGCTTGAGCTTCTGGAGCTCGTGGTCGACGAGGTCGACCATCTCGTCGGTGCTCTTCACGAACGGCACGACATGCGACTCGACGCCCCAGCTCAGCGCGAGCTGGTTGCGGGTGCCCTCGTCGGTGGTGAAGGCCAGGATCGGCTGGGCCGCGCGATAGCGGGAGAGCCGGCGGGCGGTGTCACCGGACTTGGTGAAGGCGACCAGGCCCTTGCCGCCGAGGAAGTCGGCGATCTCGCAGGCGGCACGGGCGACCGAACCACCCTGCGTGCGCGGCTTCTTGCCGGGGACCAGGGGCTGCAGACCCTTGGAGAGGAGCTCTTCCTCGGCCGCCACGACGATCTTCGACATCGTCTTGACCGTCTCGATGGGGTACGCGCCCACGCTCGACTCGGCCGAGAGCATGACCGCGTCGGCGCCGTCGAGGATCGCGTTGGCGACGTCGGAGGCCTCGGCGCGGGTCGGGCGGGAGTTGGTGATCATCGACTCCATCATCTGGGTCGCGACGATCACCGGCTTGGCGTTGCGGCGGCACAGCTCCACGAGGCGCTTCTGCACCATCGGGACCTTCTCGAGCGGGTACTCGACGGCCAGGTCGCCACGGGCCACCATGACGGCGTCGAACGCCGCGACGACGGCCTCCATGTTCTCGACCGCCTGCGGCTTCTCGACCTTGGCGATGACGGGGACCCGGCGGCCCTCCTCGTCCATCACCTTGTGGACGTCGTTCACGTCGCCTGCGTCACGCACGAAGGACAGGGCGACCATGTCGCAGCCCATCCGCAGCGCGAACCGCAGGTCCTCGACGTCCTTCTCGGACAGCGCCGGCACGTTCACGGCCGTGCCGGGCAGGTTGATGCCCTTGTGGTCCGAGATCACACCGCCCTCGATGACGACCGTCTTGACGCGGGAACCGTCGACCTCGACGACCTTCAGCTCGACGTTGCCGTCGTTGATGAGGACCGGGTCGCCCTTGGAGACGTCACCGGGCAGGCCCTTGTAGGTCGTGCCGCAGATGTGCTTGTCGCCGGGCACGTCCTCGATGGTGATGGTGAACTCGTCACCGCGCACCAGCTCGACGGGACCCTCGGCGAAGGTCTCCAGACGGATCTTCGGGCCCTGAAGGTCGGCGAGGACACCGATGGCCTTGCCGGTCTCGGCCGCGGCGGCCCGGACCCGGTCGTAGCGGCTCTGGTGCTCGGCCTGCGTGCCGTGGCTGAAGTTGAAGCGGGCCACGTTCATGCCGGCTTCGATCAGCGCGACGAGCTGCTCGTGGGAGTCGACCGCGGGGCCGAGAGTACAGACGATTTTCGAACGGCGCATAGGGCGATCCTATCGGTTTGTTTCGCTACGGAATATTCCGTCTGGCGGAAGATACAAAGGGGCGCGCTGCCGCTCAGCTGAGGTGGCACCTGCCCCCCGTTCGAGGTGGCGTGGTGCCGCTCAGACGAGGTCGTGGGACGCGCCCACGAGTGCGTAGGTCTGCGTGGCGATCTCCAGTTCCTCGTCGGTCGGCACCACGGCGACCGCGACCCGTGCGCCCTCGGGGGAGACGAGTCTGGGCCCGTCCCCTCGAGCCGCGTTCAGGTTGGCGTCGACCGCCAGGCCGAGTTCCTCCAGGCCGGCCACCGCGGCCTCGCGCACCGGAGCGGCGTTCTCGCCCACTCCGGCGGTGAAGGCGATCGCGTCCACCCGGCCCAGTACCGCGTAGTAGGCGCCGATGTACTTCTTCAGGCGGTGGATGTAGATGTCGAAGGCGAGCCGCGCCTGCTCGTCACCCTCGTCGACACGGCGACGGATCTCCCGCATGTCGTTGTCGCCGCACAGACCGATCAGGCCGCTCTTCTTGTTCAGCAAAGTGTCGATCTCGTCCGTGGACATCCCGCCAACGCGCATCAAATGGAAGATGACCGCGGGGTCCATGTCGCCCGACCGCGTGCCCATGACCAGTCCCTCCAGCGGCGTGAGCCCCATGGAGGTGTCCACGCAGCGGCCGCCCCGTACGGCGGAGGCGGACGCGCCGTTGCCGAGGTGCAGCACGATGACGTTCACGTCCTCGGGGGCCTTGCCCAGGAGCTCGGCCGTCGCCCGGGACACATACGCGTGCGAGGTGCCGTGGAAGCCGTAGCGCCGGATGCGGTACTCGTCGGCGGTCTTCACGTCGATCGCGTAGCGCGCCGCCGACTCCGGCATCGTCGTGTGGAAGGCGGTGTCGAAGACGGCGACCTGGGGCAGGTCGGGGCGCAGCGCCTGGGCCGTACGGATACCGATCAGGTTCGCCGGGTTGTGCAGCGGGGCGACCGGGATCAGCCGCTCGATCTCGGCGAGCACGGCCTCGTCGATGACCGTGGGCGCGGTGAACTGCTGTCCGCCGTGCACCACCCGGTGGCCGATCGCGGCCAGCTCGGGGGAGTCGAGGCCGAGGCCGTCCTTGGCCAGCTCCTCGGCGAGGGCCTTGAGCGCGGCGGCGTGGTCGGCGATGGCGCCGGTCGTCTCGCGGGTCTCGCCCGTGGTGAGCGCCGTGTGCTTCAGCCGGGAGGTGCCCTCGCCGATGCGCTCGACGAGACCCATGGCGAGACGGCTGCTGTCGCGCATGTCGAGCAGCTGGTACTTCACCGACGAGGAGCCGGAGTTGAGGACGAGGACGCGGGTGGCGGTCACTGCGGGGGTGCCTTCTGGGTCGAGGATGGTGGTGGTCATGCCCTGCTCGAAGTCTGGGCCTGGATCGCCGTGATCACGACCGTGTTGACAATGTCCTGTACCAGCGCCCCGCGGGACAGGTCGTTGACGGGCTTGCGCAGGCCCTGCAGGACCGGGCCGACGGCGATCGCGCCGGCCGAGCGCTGTACGGCCTTGTAGGTGTTGTTGCCGGTGTTCAGGTCGGGGAAGATCAGCACGGACGCCTGCCCGGCGACCTCCGAGTCCGGCAGCTTGGTCGCCGCGACGGTCGGCTCGACCGCGGCGTCGTACTGGATCGGCCCCTCGATCTTCAGGTCGTCGCGGCGCAGCCGCACCAGGTCGGTGGCCTCGCGCACCTTGTCGACGTCGGCGCCCGACCCGGACGTCCCCGTCGAGTACGACAGCATCGCGATCCGGGGCTCGACGCCGAACTGTTCGGCGGTGACGGCCGACTGGATGGCGATGTCGCAGAGCTGCTCGGCGTTCGGGTCGGGGTTCACCGCGCAGTCGCCGTAGACCAGGACCTTGTCGGCGAGGCACATGAAGAAGACGGACGAGACGATCTTGGTGTCCGGCTTGGTCTTGATGATCTCGAAGGCGGGCCGGATGGTCGCGGCGGTGGAGTGCACGGAGCCGGAGACCATGCCGTCGGCGAGTCCCTCCTGCACCATCAGCGTCCCGAAGTAGTTCACGTCGGCGACGACGTCGTAGGCCAGCTCGACGGTGACGCCCTTGTGGGCGCGCAGGGCGGCGTACTTCTCGGCGAAGCGCTCGCGCAGCTCGGAGGTGACCGGGTCGATCAGCTGGGTGCCGCCGAGGTCGATGCCGAGGTCGGCGGCCTTCTTGCGGATCTGGTCGACCGGACCGAGCAGCGTCAGGTCGCACACCCCCCGGCGCAGCAGCACCTCCGCGGCGTGCAGGACGCGGGCCTCGGTGCCCTCGGGGAGCACGACGCGGCGCTTGTCGGAGCGGGCCTGTTCGAGGAGCTTGTGCTCGAACATCATCGGGGTGAGGCGGTCGCTGCTCGGCGCGGAGACGCGCCTGAGGAGATCGCTGGTGTCGACGTACCGCTCGAAGAGGCCGAGGGCGGTCTCCGCCTTGCGGGGGGTGGCGGCGTTCAACTTCCCCTCCAGGGAGAAGAGTTCGGCCGCGGTGGGGAAGGAGTTGCCGGCCACCGAGATCACCGGGGTGCCGGGGGCGAGACGGGCGGCGAGGGTGAGGACCTCGGCGCTGGGCCGCTCGTTCAGGGTGAGGAGCACGCCGGCTATGGGCGGGGTGCCGGCGCTGTGCGCGGCGAGCGAGCCCACGACCAGGTCGGCGCGATCGCCCGGGGTGACCACGAGGCATCCCGGGGTCAGGGCGTTCAGGAAGTTCGGCAGCATGGCGCCGCCGAAGACGAAGTCGAGCGCGTCCCGGGCGAGGCCCGCGTCGTCGCCGAGGAGCACCGTGCCGCCGAGGGCGTGGGTGATCTGCGCGACGGTGGGCGCGGAGAGGGCGGGCTCGTCGGGCAGCACGTAACAGGGGACGGGCAGACGGTGGTCGATCCGCTCGCTGATGTCGGCGCGGTCGGCCGGCGCCACCCGGTTCACGACCATGGCGAGGACGTCGCAGCCCAGACCGTCGTACGCGCGGTAGGCGTTGCGTGTCTCGGCGCGCACGGACTCGGCGGTCTGCCCGCGTCCGCCGACCACGGGGATCACGGAGGCGCCGAACTCGTTCGCGAGCCGTGCGTTCAGCGCCAGCTCGTCCGGGAACTGGGTGTCGGCGTAGTCGGTGCCCAGGACGAGGACGACTTCGTAGTCGCGGGCGACGAGGTGGAACCGGTCGACGAGGGAGGAGACCAGTTCGTCCGCGCCCTGCTCGGCCTGGAGCGTGGACGCCTCGTGGTAGTCCATGCCGTACACGCTCGCCGGGTCCTGGGTCAGCCGGTAGCGGGCGCGCAGCAGCTCGAAGAGCCGGTCCGGGCCGTCGTGGACGAGTGGACGGAAGACGCCCACCCGGTCGACCTGGCGAGTCAGGAGCTCCATGACCCCCAGCTCGACGACCTGGCGGCCGTCGCCGCGGTCGATCCCGGTCACGTAGACGCTGCGGGTCACGCGTGCTCTCCATCCGTTGCGGCGCTGGGTGGTTTCGGGGCTCGGAAAAATGGCCCACTGGGGTGAGCGGAACCCTCTTGACAATACCTCTGAGGGTAGCTAGGGCGCCCGCCAGGACAAACGTCCTGGTGGGAAGGAGGGAATCGTCGGTGCCCTTCGTCTCATGAAACAATCGGACCGGCTCACACGTACCAGCAGCGAGCAGGAGACACAGCACGATGCGTATCGGAGTTCTCACCGCAGGCGGCGACTGCCCGGGCCTGAACGCCGTGATCCGGTCGGTCGTGCACCGAGCGGTCACCAATTTCGGGGACGAGGTCATCGGCTTCGAGGACGGCTACGCGGGCTTGCTCGACGGCCGCTACCGCACCCTCGACCTCAACGCGGTCAGCGGCATCCTCGCCCGCGGCGGCACGATTCTCGGCTCCTCGCGACTGCAGCGCGACCGGCTCCGCGAGGCCTGCGAGAACGCGCAGGACATGGCCCGCGAGTTCGGCATCGACGTGCTGATCCCGATCGGCGGCGAGGGCACGCTGACGGCCGCCCGGATGCTGTCGGACGCGGGGCTGCCGGTGGTCGGTGTCCCCAAGACGATCGACAACGACATCTCGTCGACCGACCGGACCTTCGGCTTCGACACGGCGGTGGGTGTGGCCACGGAGGCCATGGACCGCCTGAAGACCACGGCCGAGTCCCACCAGCGTGTGATGGTCGTCGAGGTCATGGGCCGGCACGCGGGCTGGATCGCCCTGGAGTCCGGCATGGCGGCCGGCGCGCACGGGATCTGCCTGCCCGAGCGCCCCTTCGACCCGTCCAACGTGATGGCGATGGTCGAGGAGCGCTTCGCCCGCGGCAAGAAGTTCGCGGTCATCTGCGTCGCCGAGGGTGCCCACCCCGTCGAGGGCACCATGGACTACGGCCACGGCGCCATCGACCAGTTCGGCCACGAGCGCTTCCAGGGCATCGGTACGGCGCTGGCGTACGAGCTGGAGCGGCGCCTCGGCAAGGAGGCCAAGCCGGTCATCCTCGGCCATGTGCAGCGGGGCGGCACCCCGACCGCGTACGACCGGGTGCTCGCCACGCGGTTCGGCTGGCACGCGGTGGAGGCCGCGCACCGGGGTGACTTCGGGCGGATGACGGCGCTGCGGGGGACGGACGTGCTGATGGTGCCGCTGGCGCAGGCGGTCACGGAGCTGAAGACGGTGCCGAAGGACCGGATGGACGAGGCGGAGTCGGTGTTCTAGGTCGTACGGGCCGGGTCGCACGGCCTGGAGTCGTGCGAGCTCGGTCCGAGCGGACTCAGTACGTGGTTCTCTGGACCATCGCCCAGAAGTGATCGACGATCCGGTCGAGGAAGTCACGGCCGGAATCGTCGGCGTCGGTGGCTGCCGGTCCGCCGCTCCAGCTGAGCGTGACCACCATCTGCCCCTGGTACTCCGTGTGCATCTCCTGGAGGACGTCCTCCAGGAGGCGTCGGTCCAGCGGGATCATCTTCCCGAGCGGACGGACGTACGCCTGCCAGCGCGTGGTCACCGCGCTGCGCAACAGGTCGGCCAGCTTGCCGTCGCGTCCCGTGACGGTGATGAAGTCCCGCAGCGACAGTTCGAGGGTGTCGGCGAGGGCGACCGACTGCCGGTCGTTGCCGCGCCACTCGTCGGCCTCCTCCATCCGCTGGTAGGCGAGGAGTTCGAGGCCGACGGTACGGGCGACGTCCTCCTGGGCCAGCCCGCGTGACACGCGGTGCTCGCGCAACGTCCGTGGCGCGCCGATGAGTTCACCCGGTGAGCACCACAACACGCCCGCGAGCGCCGTGAGTTCGGGCCCGCCGGGGGTGGTCGTCCCTCTCTCCCAGGCCAGGACGAGGTCGGGAGTGACGTACGGCAGCCCGTAGGAGGCTCTCATCCCGTACGCGACGTGCTCGGGGCCCATGCCGAGGGCAGCCCGCAGTCTGCGGGCGGCCGGAGCGTTGAAGGGCGGGGTGGGCTGCTGGGCCTGCGGTCGCTGCACGCGCACAAAATATGGGGCCGGGGCGGTGGTGACTACGGTCTGTTCGGCCACAATCACGGATCGTACGAACATACGGCTCTGCCCTCACTGCCCCTTGATTCGGTCACCTAGGGTGAAGACATGACGATCGCACCGCGCCTTGAGAAGATCACCCCCGGCAATTTCGACACCGCGATCGGGTTGAAGGTCCGTGCCGATCAGGAGCATTTGGTCGCGCCGGTGGTGAAGTCGCTGGCCGAGGCGTATGTGCATCCTGGTGTCGCCTGGCCCCGCCTCGTCATGGACGGGGAGCGGACCGTCGGGTTCCTGATGGCCTTCTTCGACATCGACTGGGACGGGGGCGAGGCGGGCGCCGACCTCCGCTCCGGGCTGTGGCGGCTGAACATCGCGGCCGGGGAACAGGGCAGGGGGTACGGCCGCTTCGCGGTCGAGGCCGTGGCCGCCGAGATCAGGCGCCGTGGCGGCACCCGTCTCACGGTCACCTGGCACCCCGGCGAGAGCGGCCCGGAGGGCTTCTATCTCGGGCTGGGATTCAAGCCGACCGGAGAGACGAGCGGGGATGAGACGGTGGGGGTGCTGGAGCTTGAGGAGGGAGTGGGCCTCGGCCTCGGCGGGTAGGGCGCCCGGCCGTCACCCCTTGACCGCGCCGCCCAACGCGAACCCCCCGCCCAGTCGCCTGGCCACCAGCACGTACAGCAGGATCACCGGTGTCGAGTAGATGACCGAGAACGCGGCCAGCTGTCCGTAGACCACCGTTCCCCGATTTCCGAAGAAGTCGTTGATGCTCACGGACGCCGGCATCTGGTCCGGTGTCAGCAGGAGCATGAACGGGACGAAGAAGTTCCCCCACATCATCACGAACGAGAAGACCGTCACCACCGCCACCCCCGGACCCATCAGCGGCAGCACGATCCGTACCAGGGACTGGAGCGACGACGCCCCGTCCGTCCACGCCGCCTCCTCCAGTTCCTTCGGCACGCCGTCCATGAAGTTCTTCATCAGCCAGATGGCGAAGGGGAGTTGGGATGCGGCGAAGAAGAAGATCGTGCCCTGCACGGTGTCGATGAGGTTCACCCGTACGAACAACGCGTACACCGGAACCATGATCGCCGTGATCGGCAGGCACGTCGCGAAGAGGATCGTCAGGAGAAAGGGACGGTTCAGTCGCGAGCGGAACCGCGACAGCGGATACGCGGCCAGCGCCGCGCACACCACCGTGAGCAGCGTCCCGCCCCCGCACAGGATCAGGCTGTTGAGCAGCGGTGTGTAGGTGATGTCCGGTTTCAGGACCGCGTCGAAGTTGTCCAGCGTGAGACCGTCCGGGACCTGCACCCTGAGGCCCGCGTGCGGGTCGAGGGCGGACAGGACCACCCAGGCCAGGGGGAGGCTGAAGGCGGCCGCCACCACCAGCAGGCCCGCGTCGGCAGCCAGGCGGCGGCCGCTGCGGCGGGAGCCGAGCGTGCGTGGCATCTCAGACCTCCGTCCGCAGCAGCCGCATGTACACCAGCGAGAACAGCGAGCCGACCACCAGCAGGAGCAGCGCCACCGCGGTGCCGTATCCGATCATGCTCTTCTGGAAGGCCTGCTCGTACATGAAGAGCGGCAGCGTCTGGCTCCTGTTCCCCGGGCCGCCCCTCGTCATCACCCAGATCAGCCCGAACACCGACAGCGTCTGAAGGGTGTTGAGCATCAGGTTCGTGCCGATGGAGCGGCGGATCATCGGCAGCGTGATGTGCCACATACGGCGCCAGCCACCCGCCCCGTCCACCTCCGCCGCCTCGGTGATCTCCTTCGGTATCTCGTTCAGGGCCGCCGAGTACACCAGCATGGAGAAGGCCGTCCCCCGCCAGACGTTCGCGAACGACACCGCCAGGATCGGCAGCGTGAACAGCCAGTTCTGGGTGGGCAGGTGGAGCCAGTCCAGGATCGCGTTCAGCGTGCCTTCCCGTCGGAAGAACGCGTACAGCAGGAACCCCGCCACCACCTCCGGCAGCACCCACGCCGTGACCACGATCCCGCCCACGACCGTCCGCACCGGCTTCGACGCCCGCTGCATCAGCGAAGCCAGCGCCAGGCCCAGCGTGTTCTGGCCGACCAGTGACGACAGGACCGTGAACACCAGCGTCAGCCAGACCGCGTTCAGGAACGCGTCGTCCTTGAACGCCGCCCGGAAGTTCTCGAAGCCGACGAAGGACGAGTGCGCCTGGCCGGTGAGCTGGAGGTCGGTGAAGGCGATGTACGCGCAGTACGCGATCGGGCCCGCCAGGAAGAGGAGCAGGAGGGCGACGGCGGGGGTGACGGGGAGGGCGCGGGTCAGAGTGCGGCGCAGCCTCACTTCCTGATCACCTGGTCGTCGGTGGCCGTCTTCAGCTCCTCGTCGTACCCGCTCGCCGCCTTGTCGACCGAACTGTCACCCGTCGTCACGCCCTCCATGGCCTCCTGGATGGCCGTCGAGACCTTGGGATAGGCCGGGTACGCGGGGCGGTAGTGCGTGCTCGCGACCAGGTCCGTGAAGAACTTGATGCCGGGCTGCGCCTTCACATATCCGGGGTCCGAGGCCACGTCCCCCCGCACCGCGATGCCGGAGTTGGCGATGTACCACTTCTGCGCGTTCGCCTTGGTCTGCATCGTCTCGATGAACTTGAAGGCGAGGTCCGGGTTGGACGCCTTGGCGGGGATCGACCAGGTCCAGCCGCCGGACATGCTCACCTTGCCGGGAGCCTGGCCGGTCTGCGTCGGCATGTACGCGAGTCCGAGTTTCTGCGACCACTCGGGCCACTCGTGCCCCGCGCCCTTCAGCCAGTCCTGCGGCAGCCAGCTGCCGTCCAGGTTGATGCCGAGCTTGCCCTTGGGCATCAGTTCGCCGCGGACCGTCGTGGGGAAGTTCGGGTCCAGGGCGTCCGAGACATCGGGGCCCAGCTTCTCCTTGTAGACCGTGTGCACGAAGGTGAGCGCGTCCTTGAAGGCCTGGCTGCCCGCGATCCACTTCTTCGACGCCGTGTCGTACAGGGGGTCCGACGTGCCGTCACCCGTCCCGTACAGCAGCATCTCGAAGCCCTGCATGGTGGCCGCCTCGCCCGCCGGCTTGCCCGTGTAGACGTTGAGCGGGGTGACGCCGGGGACCTTCGCCTTGATGGTGCGTGCGGCGGCCAGCACCTCGTCCCACGTCTGCGGCTGCCAGTCGGCGGGCAGGCCCGCTTTCTTGAAGATGCCCTTGTCGAACCAGAGGCCCCGGGTGTCCGTGCCGTCCGGGACGCCGTACGTCTTCCCGTCCTGCGCCTTCGCGGCCGACTTCGCCGTGTCGATGAACTGGTTCCAGTCCGGCCACTTGTCGAGGTAGGGGTCCAGGGGCTTCAAGTACCCGCTCGTGATGTCCGAGTTGATGAGGAAGGTGTCCTCGTAGACCAGGTCGGGGGCCGTCTTGGGGGATCTCAGCATCTGCTGGAGCTTGGTGTAGTACTCGGAGTCCGGGGCCTTGATCGGGACGAGTTCGACCTTCTTGCCGGGGTTGGCCTTCTCGAACTCCTTCTTCATCTCCCCCAAGTAGGTGTCCATGACGCGGATCGAGTTGTCCGTGGACTGCTTGAAGGAGATCTTCACGGTGTCCGGATCGCTTCCGGAGCCCGATCCGCAGGCGCTGAGCGCGGTCGCGGTGAGCAGAGTGGCGAGGAGCAGCGGGGCGGCGGTGGGGCGCACGGGCACGACCTCCTACTGGCCGACGTCATTGGTGGCCGAGTTGTCTGCCTGGTGAACGTAAGAGCGTGGACTAGTCCACGTCAATGACCTTGCAGCGGCTCGCGACCTTGCGGCGGCTCACGGAGACGGGGCCGCGTGTGATGTCCCGGTGGGACATAAGTCTCACCAGGTCACATGTCCCGCCGAACGGCTGACGACCCGCGCGTTCAGCCCTTGACCCACCGGTACTGCAACTCCGGCCGCCCCACCTGCCCGTACTGCGGAGCCCGCGCCGCCCGTCCCGCCTCCACCAGGTGCTCCAGATAGCGCCGGGCCGTGATCCGGGAGATGCCGACCGACTCCGCTGCCCCGGCAGCCGTCAGGCCCTCGGCGCTGTCCCGCAGCGTCCGGGTGACCCGTTCCAGTGTCGGCGCGCTGAGGCCCTTGGGGAGGGCGGCCGGGCCGGGGGCGCGCAGGGTGGCCAGGGCGCGGTCCACCTCGTCCTGGCCGCTCGCCTCGCCCACCGCCGCGTGGAACTCGGCGTACCGCACGAGGCGGTCGCGCAGGGTGGCGAAGGTGAAGGGCTTCAGGACGTACTGGACGACCCCGAGCGAGACCCCTTCCCTGACGACCGCGAGGTCCCGCGCGGACGTCACCGCGATCACGTCCGCGTGATAGCCGGCGGCACGCAGGGAGCGGGCGAGCTGGAGTCCGTGCACGTCCGGCAGGTGCAGGTCGAGCAGCAGCAGGTCCACCGGCGTACGGTCCAGCGCGCGCCGCGCCTCCGCGCCCGTGTGCGCCTTGCCGACGGCGGTGAAGCCGGGCACCCGGCCCACGTACATGACGTGCGCGTCGGCGGCGACCGGGTCGTCCTCGACGACGAGGACGCGGATGGGGTCGGCGGTCATGCGTCGCCTCCAGGCAGGGCGTGCTGGGCGGACTCGGGCTCGGCGGTGGCCCCTTCGGTGGTGGCCCTTTCGGCGGTGGCCGGGGCCGGTTCTCCGGCGGCCCCCGGCACGGGTGCGGCAAGGGCGCCCGGGGCCACCGTAGGCAACGGCAGCCGCGCCTCGAACTCCGCCCCGCCCCCGGGCGCCTCCGCCACCGTCAGCGTGCCGTTGTGCCGGCTCACCGCCTGGCGTACGAGGGCCAGCCCGAGGCCCCGGCCGCCGGGCCCCGCCGGTTTGGTGGACCAGCCGCGCTGGAAGACCGCCTCCGCGTGGGCGGGGTCGACTCCCGCGCCCGTGTCGGCGACCCGCAGGACCAGGCCGGAGTCGCCCGTGAAGGCCGTGACGGTCACCCGCGCCCCCACCGTCCCCTGCGCCGCGTCCATCGCGTTGTCGATCAGATTGCCCAGCACGGTGACCAGGTCACGGGCCGGCAGACCGGTCTGGAGCAGCCCGTCGTCGATACCGCTCTCCTGCGACACCACCAGCTCCACGCCCCGCTCGTTCGCCTGGGCCGCCTTGCCCAGCAGCAGGGCGGCGACGACCGGCTCGCTGACCGCCGAGATCACCTCGTCGGTGAGCGTCTGGGCGAGTTCGAGCTCGGCGGTGGCGAACTCGACGGCCTCCTCGGCACGCCCGAGCTCGATCAGCGAGACCACCGTGTGCAGCCGGTTCGCGGCCTCGTGCGCCTGCGAGCGCAACGCCTGGGTGAAGCCGCGCTCGGAGTCCAACTCGCCCATCAGGGACTGGAGTTCGGTCACATCGCGCAGGGTGACCACCGTGCCGCGCTGCTCGCCGCCGGACACCGGGGAGGTGTTCACGACCAGCACGCGCGACGCCGTCAGATGCACCTCGTCCACCCGCGGCGCCGCCGACAGCAGGGCGCCCGTGAGCGGTGCGGGCAGCCCGAGTTCGGCCACGGAGTGTCCGACGACCTCGTCCGTCACCCCCAGCAGCTCCCGCCCGCCGTCGTTCATCAGCGCCACCCTGTACTGCCCGTCCAGCATCAGCAGCCCCTCGCGCACGGCGTGCAGCGCGGCCTGGTGGTAGTCGTGCATCCGGCTCAGCTCGGCCGCGTTCATGCCGTGCGTGGAGCGGCGCAGCCGGGCGTTGATGACGTAGGTGCCGATGCCGCCGAGCACGAGTGCGCTGCCCGCGACGCCGATGAGGGCGGTCACCTGGTCCTGCACGCGCTGGGTGATCGCCTCGACCCTGATGCCCGCGCTGACCAGGCCGACGATGTGGCCGTTGTCCAGGACCGGGGTGACGGCACGGACGGACGCCCCGAGGCTGCCCGTGTACGTCTCCGTGAAGGACTTGCCGTGCAGGGCGGGCCCGATGTGCCCGAGGAAGTGCTTGCCGATCAGCGTCTCGTCGGGGTGGGTCCAGCGGATGCCCTGCGGGTTCATGATCGTCACGAAGTCCACGCCGGTGTCCCGCTGTACCTGGAGCGCGTACGGCTGGAGGTCCTTGGTGGGGTTCGTGGTGCGGATGGCGTCCCGGACGGAGGGTGCGTCGGCGATCGAACGGGCCACGGCCATGGCCTGGCGGCCCGCCGCGTCCTCGGCCTGGCTGCGGTCGCTGACGTAGCTGAACAGCGCGTACCCCGCGACGAGCACCGCGATGAGCACGGCCTGCATGGCGAAGAGCTGGCCGGCCAGGCTGCGGGGTCGCGGGACGGGGAGGAAGCGCATGTCGTTCAGTCTGCCTCTCCATATAAGTGTGAACTAAATGAACGGAAGGGTGACCGCCCTCACAGGGCGGGAGATAGTCACCGCATCCCCCGGAGCGAGCCGCACCCCGGGATCCCCCGAGTGAGCCGTATTCCGGGATCCCGCGGAGCATGCCGCACCCCGGGTTCCGCCGGACGTGAGCCGCACGCCGGATGATGCCGATGACGTCGTCAAGGAGGGCAGCCGTGGCCAGCACCCACACGGCACCTGCCGCACCCGCCGCCAAGCGGGACCGCACCCACTATCTGTACATCGCGGTGATCATCGCGGTTGTGCTCGGCATCGCCGTCGGGTTCGCCGCGCCGGACTTCGCCAAGGAGCTCAAGCCGATCGGCACGGGCTTCGTGAGCCTGATCAAGATGATGATCTCCCCGATCATCTTCTGCACGATCGTGCTCGGCGTCGGCTCGGTACGCAAGGCCGCCAAGGTCGGCAAGGTCGGCGGTCTCGCGCTCGGCTACTTCATCTGCATGTCCTTCGTGGCGCTGGCCATCGGCCTGGTCGTCGGCAACATCATCCACCCGGGCAGCGGGATGCATTTGACCGAGGCCGTGAAGGGCGTCGGGCACACGCAGGCCGAGGCCGCCGCCGAGGGCCCCGTCGACTTCATCCTCGGGATCATCCCGACCACCTTCGTCTCGGCCTTCACCGAGGGCCAGGTGCTCCAGACCCTGCTGATCGCCCTCCTCGTGGGCTTCGCGCTGCAGGCCATGGGCCGTGCGGGGCAGCCGGTGCTGAAGGGTGTCGAGCACATCCAGAAGCTGGTCTTCCGCATCCTGGGCATGATCATGTGGGCCGCGCCCGTCGGTGCCTTCGGTGCCATGGCGGCCGTCATCGGCGAGACCGGCATGGACGCGCTGAAGGCGCTGGGCACGATCATGCTCGGCTTCTACATCACCTGTGCGCTCTTCATCTTCATCGTGCTCGGCACGCTGACGAAGCTCGTCGCCAAGGTCAGCCTCTTCCAGCTGCTGAAGTACCTCGGCCGGGAGTTCCTGCTGATCGTCTCCACCTCGTCGTCCGAGTCCGCGCTGCCGCGGCTCATCGCCAAGATGGAGCACCTGGGTGTCAGCCGCCCGGTCGTCGGCATCACCGTGCCGACCGGCTACTCCTTCAACCTCGACGGCACGATGATCTACCTGACCATGGCGTCGCTGTTCATCGCCGACGCGATGGACCAGCCGATGAGCATCGGCCAGCAGATCGGCCTGCTGCTCTTCATGATGGTCGCCTCGAAGGGCGCGGCGGGTGTCTCCGGCTCCGGTATCGCCGTCCTGGCCAGTGGTCTGCAGTCGCACAAGCCCGCTCTGGTGGACGGTGTCGGCCTGATCATCGGTATCGACCGCTTCATGAGCGAGGCGCGCGCGGTCACCAACTTCGCGGGCAACGCGGTCGCCACGCTGCTCATCGGTACGTGGACCGGTGAGGTCGACAAGGAGCGGGTGAACCGGGTTCTCGCCGGGGAGCTGCCGTTCGACGAGACGACCCTGCTGGACAGCGACGAGGACGAGGTCGTTGCCGCGGAGGTGCCGGAGCAGGGTGGGGAGAAGGAGCTCGCCAAGGCGTAAGCGCCGTTGGGAGCTGCGGATCCGTTGTGGCTGGTCGCGCCCACGCGGCGGAGCCGCATGATGACACAGCCCCGCGCCCCTTCGGGGGCCCCGAGCCGCCGGGCGGCCAGGTTCTCCCCCCGTAGACCTGGCCGCTCGGTGTATGTGCAGGACAAGCTCATTCGCTCAGCTTGGTCACCAGTTCGGTGGCTCTGGAGGCGGGTACGCCCGCCGCGGTCAGCATGGTGATCGCGGCGGAGCGGCCCGCCTCTTCCGGTGCCAGCAGGCCGTCGTTCACCGCCTCCATGAGGGCGAACAGCATCTGCTCGTGCACGTACGCCAGCGCGGGCGCCGGCAGCGGAGACTCGAACACGCCCTGGTCGAGGCCGCGCCGCAGCAGCTCCGTGCAGGCCTCGCGCACCGGCGTGAGCCGCTCGCGGATGCCCTGGACCGTGACGCTGCGCTGGGCGAGGGCGACCAGCAGCCGGTAGCGGTCGGCGATCTCCCAGACGGCGAGCGTCGAGCGGACCAGTGATTCCGCCGGGTCCCGGCCGCTCTCCCGGCCCGCCGCGTGCGCCGCGGCCACCGCCTCCACCGCGCCGTCGGTCAACGTGCTGATCAGCACCTCGCGGCTGGGGAAGTGCCCGTACACCGTGCGCCGTACGACGCCCGCGGCCCGTGCGATCTGGTCCATGGACGCGTCGGGGTCGCGCAGCAGCTCGGCGAGCGCGACGTCGAGGATGCGGCGGCGGTTCGCGTCCGCGCGGCTGGCGCTACCCGTGGTCATGGCTGCCATTCTGCACGCCCCCGGATCCGCGCGAGGTGATCACTCGTGCCCTCCACAAGGGCTCCACCTCCTCCATTTGCACAGTGCTGTGCATAGACGTACATTGCACATGGTTGAGCAATTGCACATCAGTGTGCAAGAGGAACGAGAGAGAGGGCGACCGTAGTCATGCGTCTCGTCATGAACGAACCGGTCGAGGGGATGGACCGGCCCTACGCCCGGCGCTGGTGGGCGCTGCTGGTGCTCTGCCTGAGCCTGCTGATCATCGTGATGGCGAACACCGCCCTCACCGTCGCGGCCCCGGACATGACCCAGGACCTGGGCCTGTCCAGCGCGGACCTGCAGTGGGTCATCGACGGCTACACCGTCCCGTACGCCGCGCTGATGCTGCTGCTCGGCGCGATCGGCGACAAGTACAGCCGCCGCGGGGCGCTCATCCTGGGGCTCGTCGTGTTCGGCGGGGGCGCGGTCGCGGGCTCGCTCGTCGACAGCTCCACCGGGGTCATCGCGGCCCGTGCCGTGATGGGCGTCGGCGCCGCCCTGATCATGCCCGCGACGCTCTCCCTGCTCGCCGCGACCTTCCCGCGCGAGGAGCGGGCGAAGGCGATCACCCTGTGGACCGCCACCGCCGGACTCGCCATCGCGGCCGGGCCCCTGGTCGCCGGTGCGCTGCTGGAGCACCACGGCTGGTCGTCCACGTTCCTGATCAACGTCCCCATCGCCGCGCTCGCGATCGTCGGCGCCCTCGTCCTCGTACCGCCGTCCCGGGCCGCGCACCACCACCGCATCGACCATGTCGGCGGCCTGCTCTCCGTGGTCTGGATCGGCTCACTGGTCTACATGATCATCGAGGGGCCGCACTTCGGATGGGGCGTCAAAGCCGTGACCGCCGCGGTCGTCGCGGGTGCCGGCCTGGTGGCCTTCGTGGTGTGGGAACTGCGCCACCCGCGCCCGGTCGTCGACGTACGCCGCTTCGCCCACCGCCGGTTCGCGGGCTCCAACCTCGCCGTCGCCCTCTTCTTCCTGGCCGTCTTCGGCGCCTTCTACTACCTCACCCAGCACCTCCAGTTCGTCCTCGGCTACGACGCGCTGGACACCGGGGTGCGGATGCTGCCGCTCGCCGGGGCCGTGTTCGTCGGCTCGGCGCTCACCGGCTACCTCACCCCGCGCATCGGCATGAAGATCACGGTGACCGCGGGCATGGTCGGCGGCACGGCGGCGCTCGCGCTGCTCACCCGGGTCGACGCGGCATCCTCCTACGGCGATCTCGTGCTGCCCCTCACCCTCCTGGGTCTGGCGATCGGGCTCGCGCTCTCGCCCTGCACGGACGCCATCATGGGCGCGTTCCCCGAGGCCGAACTCGGCGTCGGCGGAGCCGTCAACGACACCTCGCTCGAGCTCGGTGGCTCGCTCGGCATCGCGATCCTCGGTTCCGTGCTGGCGAGTTCGTACTCCGCGCACCTCTCGGACGCCACCGCGGGCAGCAAGCTCCCGGCGGGCGCCCTGTCCACGGCGCAGGACTCGGTCGGCGCGGGCTACGCGGTCGCTCAGGGCATCGGTGACAAGGCCCGGCAACTCGGCGAGCAGGCCGCGCGGGCGGGCCACGCCGGGAACGCCGAGAAGGCCGCGCAGCTGAAGGCACAGGCCGACCAGCTCGCCCACGGGGCGCAGCGGATGGCGGACGCCGTCGGTTCGTCCTTCTCGGACGCGGTGGCGCACACCAGCCTGATCGGTGCGGTGATCCTGGGCGTGGGCACCGTGCTGGTCGCCGTCCTGCTGCCCCGGAAGGGGGGCGCGCACCCGGAGGGGGCCCCGGAGCAGGCGGCGGAGGAACAGCCGGAACTCACCGGCGCGGCGACGCGCTGAGCCCACCCCCGCCCGCCTCGGAACCGTGACCGTCGGGCCGCCGTCTCGTAGAACATGCACTACCGTGCCGTGCCGGACTGACCGGCACGGCACGGCATGTTCTGCGGAGGACACGGAGTATGAAGATCGACTGGGACCGGCGGACGTGCGCGCGCAAAGGTCATGTGACGTACGCGCCCGGCGAGCCGGAACTGCGCCGGCGGCTGCGCGCCGAGACGAGCCTCGGCGAGGCCTGGCGCTGTCTGCGCTGCGGCGACTTCGTGCTGGGCGAACCACATGGCTCGGGCCCCGCCGAGGAAGCTCCTCTGGTGCCGCGCGGCAAGGTGCTGCGCGATCTGTTCATCCTGCGCTTCCTGGCGATCGAACGGGCCGTGCGCGGGGTGTTCATCGTGCTCGTGGCCGTAGCGGTATGGAAATTCAGCAACAGCCAGGACGCGGTCCGCCGTCTCTTCAACGAGTACCTCAATGTCTTCCGGCCGGTGTTCAGGCATTTCCACTACGACCTCGACCACTCGCCCGTGGTCGGCTCCGTCCAGAAGACGTTCGGCTACAAGCACTCGACGCTCGTTCTCGTCGCCGTATTGCTCCTCGCGTACGCGCTGATCGAGCTCGTCGAGGCGGGTGGCCTCTGGTACGCCAAGCGCTGGGCGGAGTATCTGACGGTGGTCGCCACCGCCGCCTTCCTGCCCCTGGAGATCTACGAACTCACCGAGCACGTCAGCTACCTGAAGATCGCCACCCTGGTCCTCAACATCCTCGCCGTCCTCTACATCGCCCTCGCCAAACGCCTCTTCGGGCTGCGCGGCGGACGCAAGGCGTTCGAGGAGGAGCGGCACAGCGCGTCGCTGCTGGAGGTCGAGGAGTCGGCGGGCATGGCCGCGCACGCCTGACGCCCCGCACGGCGTCAGCGCCCGCGGCTACGGGCGGTCGGAGCCCAGGGTCTCGGCCACGGCGCGCGGCAGCCACGCCCGTGCGTCGCCGAAGGTGAACCCGAGCAGGGCGGCCCGGGAGTTGTCCATGCCGTAGGAACGGCTGAAGGAGAAGGGGGAGAGCGCGCCGACCTCGACGGGCCGCAGGAGGGTCTTGCCGTCCGGGAGGTGCGCGGCGATCGCCTCACACAGCTCCCGCGTGGTCAGCGGCCCGTGGGAGGCCGCGTTGACCGGGCCCGTGAAGTCCTCGCCCGCCGCCCAGAACAGGAAGTCGGCGATCTCCTCGACGTGGATGTACGTCGCCGGGCGGTTCACGGGCGGTACGGCGATCGCCTCGCCCGTGCGGATGCGCTCCGCGTAGTGCTGGAGGCGGCCGGTGAAGTCGTCGTCCCCGCCCAGGACGTGGGCCACCCGGACGGCCGTGTACGGGAACGCGGGGTCGGCCGCGAACACCGCCTCGGCCTGGCGCTTGCCCTCCCCGTAGTGGCCCTCGAGGAACTCCGGCTCGTCCCAGGGGAGTCCGAGGTCGACGGGCACGGTACGGGGGTCCACAGCGTCCTCCCGTACGAGATCCGCCGAGTCCTCGTACTCGTACACCTCGACGGTGGAGGTCATGACGTACCGCCGGGTGCGTCCCGCGAAGATCCGTCGGGCGATCTCCGCCTGCCGCGGTGTGTAGCAGACCTGGTCGACCACGACATCGAAGGTGCGTGAACCCAGCGCCTTCTCCAGGGAATTCCCGTCATTGCGGTCCGCGACGAGATGGACCGCCCCGGCGGGCGGTGCGCAGGAACCGCGATTGATGACGGTGACGTGGTCTCCGGCGGCCAGCAGTCGGGCAATCAGCCGCTTTCCGAAATAGCGGTTTCCGCCAATGACACCTATCTCGCGTATCTCGCGCACGGCGTTCCTCCCCCTCGCACTTCCCGCACCCACCGGGCCTCTGTGGTCATAATTCTCCCGGCGTACGCGCCACGTCTGAAGGGGGAGACATGGGAGATCCGACCGCTGCACCGAAGGAACCACGGCAACCGCGCGCCACCGCCGACGAAACATCGGCGGCCTTCGACGCGGTGGACCGGCAGATCCTGGAACTGCTGCAGAGCGACGGCCGGATCAGGCTCAGCGAGCTGGGTCGGCGCGTCCGGCTGAGCCCGGCGGCCGTCGCCGAACGCGTGCGCCGGCTGGAGTCCACGGGAGCCGTCACCGGTTACGGCGCCCATGTCTCACCGCCCCTCCTCGGCTACGGCATCCAGGCCTTCGTCCGCGTCGACCCGCACGGCGGCTACACCCTGCGCCACCCCAGGACCCTGGAGCTGATCTCCCGCCCGGAGATCATCGAGGTCCACCACGTCGTCGGCGAGGACTGCTGGATCCTCAAGGTCGCCGTCGCGGACACACTCCACCTGGAGGACGTCCTGGAACAGACCTCCGCACTGGGGCGCACGACGACCTCGATCGTCCTGTCCTCACCGGTGCCGCGTAAGCCACTGCTGCCCTTGCGTTGACGTCGGGGTCAAGGAATACCGTCGGGGCATGCGAATCGGCGAGCTGGCGGCGCGGGCCGGGACCACCACGCGGACTCTTCGGTACTACGAGTCGCGGGGGCTGCTGCCCGCGCGACGGGGCGAGAACGGGTACCGGACGTACGACGAGCACGACCTGCGGCTGCTGCGGCAGATCAGGACGCTGCAGGACTTCGGGTTCGACCTGGAGGAGACCCGGCCCTTCGTGGAGTGTCTGCGGGCGGGGCACCCGGAGGGCGACTCCTGTCCGGCCTCGCTCGCGGTCTACCGGCGCAAGCTGGGCGAGCTCGACTCGCTGATCGACGAGTTGCAGGCCGTACGGGCCGAGGTCGGCGCGCAGCTGGCGCGGGCCGAGCGGGCGCGTGACGAGCTGGCGGCCGAGGCGGAGGTTCCGGGCGGCCCGGAACCCGTATGCGAACTGGAAGGGCGGACACGGTGATCAAGGTGGCAGGCGTGGCTTCGGTGACGGACGCGGACTTCGAGACGGAGGTGATCGGCGCCGAGCTCCCGGTGCTGGTGGAGTTCACGGCCGACTGGTGCCCGCCGTGCCGGCAGATGGGGCCGGTGCTCAGTGCCCTGGCGGCCGAGGAGGGCGAGCGGCTCAAGGTGGTCCAGCTGGACGTGGACACCAACCCGCTGACGACGAACGCCTACCGGGTGCTGTCGATGCCCACGTTCATGGTGTTCCGCGGTGGCGAGCCGGTGAAGTCGATGGTGGGCGCCCGGCCGAAGCGCCGGCTGCTGGAGGAGCTGTCCGACGTGCTCTGACCCTCCGGCGTGCTCCGGCCTCGCCGATATACAGCAGAACTACAAGAAATCCCCCGAGCAATTGCGCTCGGGGGATTTCCCTGCGTATATTGAATGATTCGCGACTTCAGAAGAATTGAGTCGCGGAGAAGTTCACTGGGCACAGTATATCCGGCCGGGAGCGGAATTGTCAAACAGGGGCGCAAACGCAGAGGGCACCACAGGATTTCCCGACGATGAATTGCTGCACGAGCAGGAATTCATCGACGGGTTGTACGCACGCGTGGACGTGCTGCGGGGCGACACCGAGGCCTCCGTCGGCGACGCGCTCGCGCAGGGCAACACACCCATGCAGGCCAGGCTCGAACGGGACGTGCTGGTCGCCGAGCGCTCGGGCCTGCTGGCCGCGCTGAACGCCGTGGACGGCTCGCTCTGCTTCGGCCGGATCGACCTCACCTCCGGCGTCAGCCATCACATCGGCCGTATCGGCGTCCGCGCCGACGACACCGAGCACACCCCCATCCTCATCGACTGGCGGGCCCCGGTCGCCCGCCCCTTCTACCTCGCCACCGGCCACACGCCGATGGACCTGCGCCGCCGCCGGCACATCACCACCGACGGCCGCCGGGTGACCGACCTGCACGACGAGATCCTCGACCTCGGTGACCACGAACGCACCGGCCACGAGGACCCGACCGGCGACGCCGTACTGCTGGCCGCGCTGAACTCGGCGCGCACCGGCCGCATGAGCGACATCGTGCAGACCATCCAGGCCGAACAGGACCGGATCATCCGCGCCCCGCACAAGGGCGTGCTGGTCGTCGAGGGCGGCCCCGGCACCGGAAAGACGGCCGTGGCGCTGCACAGGGCCGCGTACCTGTTGTACGAGTACCGGGAACTGCTGGCGAAGCGCGCCGTCCTGATCGTCGGACCGAACCCCGCCTTCCTCGGCTACATCGGCGAGGTACTGCCCTCGCTCGGCGAGACGGGCGTGCTGCTCGCGACCGTCGGCGAACTGTTCCCCGGCGTCCGGGCGACCGCCACCGACGCCCCGCGGGCCGCCGCCGTGAAGGGCCGTGCCGACATGGCCGAGGTGCTCGCCGCGGTGGTCCACAGCCGCCAGGCGCTACCCGACCCGGTCATCGCGATCGAGCACGACCGGGACATCCTGATGCTCGACGCCGGGCTCGTCCAGGTCGCCCGCGAGCGCACCCGCGAGGCGCGGCTGCCGCACAACGTGGCCCGCGAGTACTTCGAGGGCCACATCCTCAACACGCTCACCGACATGCTGGCCGAGCGCATCGGCACCGACCCCTTCGACGGTTCGAACCTGCTCGACCCGAGCGACATCACCCAGATCCGCGACGACCTCGCCGAGAACCCCGAGGTCTGGTCGGCCATCGACCAGCTGTGGCCGCGGCTGACCCCGCAGCGCCTGGTCGCCGACTTCCTCGCGGACCCCGAGGGATACGTCCCGGACGAGGACGCGGCCGCGATCCGCCGCCCGGTCACCCGGGCCTGGACCACCGCCGACGTCCCCCTCCTCGACGAGGCCGCCGAACTGCTCGGCGAGGACGACCGCGTGGCCCGCGCCCTCGCCGACCAGGAACGCCGCGCCCAGGTGGCGTACGCGCAGGGCGTGCTGGACGTGTCCTACGCCTCCCGCACCTACGAGTTCGAGGACAAGGACGAGGAGGACTCCGAGGTCCTGTCCGCGCACAACATCATCGACGCCGAGCGGATGGCCGAGCGGCACGAGGAGGATGATCACCGCAGTGCCGCCGAACGCGCGGCGGCCGACCGGACCTGGGCGTTCGGCCACATCATCGTCGACGAGGCGCAGGAGCTCTCGCCGATGGCCTGGCGCCTGCTGATGCGACGCAGCCCGACCCGCTCGATGACCCTGGTCGGCGACCCCGCGCAGACCGCGGAAGCGGCCGGAGTGGGCTCCTGGTCGGAGATCCTCAGCCCCTATGTCGAGGACCGCTGGGAGCACAAGCGCCTCGCCGTCAACTACCGCACCCCGTCCGAGATCATGGACGTGGCGGCGGGCGTACTGCGCGCGCGGCACCCGGACTTCGCGCCGCCGCGTTCGGTGCGCTCGACGGGCGTACGGCCGTGGGCGCGCGCCGCCGGGGACGACCTGCCCGGCACCGTCGCGAAGGCCGTCGCAGAACTGACCCCCGCCGAGGGACGGCTCGCGGTGATCGCGCCCCGCGAACTGCACACCTCGCTCGCGGCCCGGCTGGAGGACGTGACGGCGGGGGAGGAGCCCGACCTGACCCGGACGGTCGTCCTCCTCGACCCCCGGCAGGCCAAGGGGCTGGAATTCGACTCCGTCCTCGTGGTCGAACCGGCGCGGTACGGCACGAGCGACCTGTACGTGGCGCTGACGCGGGCGACGCAGGCGCTCGGGATCGTGTACGAGGGCGAGCTGCCTCAGGCGCTGCGGGCGGCGACGGTCTGACCACCGGGCGGGGCGAGGAGTTCACGCTCCTGCGCCCCGCCCTCGTCGTGGCCGCTGAAGGCGTCAGGCGGGGCGCAGCCAGATCGTGGCCAGGGGAGGCAGGGTCAGGCGGAGGCTGGTGGGGTGGGCGTGGGCGGGGTGGGGCTCGGGTTTGACGGGGTGGGGGTTGTGGATGTTGCTGCCGCCGTAGCGGGCGGCGTCGGTGTTGAGGACTTCGTGCCAGGCGGGGATGTCTTCGGGGATGCCGAGGCGG
>NZ_JBIWFN010000019.1:0-233166 GCF_044763085.1 Streptomyces sp. NPDC096311 | reverse complement strand
CGGTGACGCCTCGGCCCGTATCGACGACGCTGCGGCGCGGGCGGGCCGCGATCCCGGCTCGATCCGCAAGGTCTACAACCTCAACGGCATCATCGAACCGACCTCCAGCGGCGACTTTCACGGCCCGGTCGATCAGTGGGTCGAGCAGATCACCCAGGTGTGCCGCGACCACGGCATGAACGGGTTCACCTACTGGCCGGACAGGGATCACGAGCGCCAGCTGAGCGTCTTCGCCCACGAGGTGGTCCCGGCCGCCCGGCAGGCCCTCGCGACGCCCTGAGCGCAGGCCTGCGGGGTTGATTTCAAATGTTTTCTCCCGCGGGGAATAGATGTCGCCTGGCGTACGCTGAACGCAACAGTTGGTCGGCAAACTAATCACAACTCCGACCATTCCGGGGCTCAGTCGGCACGACTGACCCCCCGTTCAGAGAGGTTCCCCTCATGTCTGCACAGTCCTTCACCGCCGACAACACGGCGATGCTGCTCATCGACCACCAGGTGGGCACCATGGGGTGGGTCCGCTCCATCCCCTTCGAGCAGATGAAGGCCAACGCCCTGGCGCTGGCCAACACGGCCAAGGCGGTCGACATCCCGCTGGTGCTCACCTCCTCCATGGAGGAGTACGCCCAGGGCCCGCTGCTCGCCGAACTCGCCGAGATCGCCCCCAAGGAGTTCGAGGCACGCATCAAGCGCCTCGGCGTCGTCAACGCCATGGACGACGAGAACTTCGCCGCCGCGGTGCGGGAGACCGGACGCAAGAAGCTGATCATCGCGGGCGTCACCAACGACGTGTGCACCGTCTACCCCACCCTGACGGCCCTGCAGTTGGGTTACGAGGTCCAGGTCGTCGCCGACGCGGGCGGCTCCCCCACCAAGATGGCCGACGACATCTCCATCCGCCGCATGGAGAACGCCGGCGCCACCATCACCTCCTCAATCCAGCTCATGGCCGAACTGGCCGGGAACTGGACCAGCGACCGCGGCGGCAAGATCATCCCCTTCGTCATGGGACTCATGCCCCAGCAGTGACCTTGCGGAGCCGGGGGCGGGCGATGGGCCCGCCCCTCTCCGGGGCGCTTCGCGGCCTCGCATCTGGCCCTGCGCTTGCGGCCCTGGTCCGCCGCTCGCCCAAGAACCTTTCGTCATCCCAACTCCCGGAGCCCCCAGTGCAGTTCGGTACGTTCTCCATCGGCGATGTCACGCCCAACCCCACCACCGGCAGGTCGCCGACCGAGCAGGAGCGGCTGAAGGCGATGGTCGCGATCGCGGTCAAGGCCGAGGAGGTCGGGCTCGACGTCTTCGCGACCGGCGAGCACCACAACCCGCCCTTTGTCTCCTCCTCGCCGACCACCTTGCTGTCCCACATAGCTGCGAAGACCAGCCGGATCATCCTCTCCACCTCGACCACGCTGATCACCACCAACGACCCGGTCAAGGTCGCCGAGGACTACGCGGTGCTCCAGCACCTCGCGGACGGCCGCGTCGACCTGATGCTGGGCCGCGGCAACACCGGTCCCGTCTACCCCTGGTTCGGCAAGGACGTCCGGCACGGCATTCCGCTCGCCATCGAGAACTACGCGCTGCTGCACCAGCTCTGGCGCGAGGAGTACGTCGACTGGGAGGGCCGCTTCCGCACTCCGCTGCAGTCCTTCACCTCGGTCCCGCGGCCGCTGGAGGGCATTCCGCCGTTTGTCTGGCACGGCTCCGTGCGCAGCCCGGAGATCGCCGAGCAGGCCGCCTACTACGGCGACGGCTTCTTCGTGAACAACCTCTTCATGCCCAAGGACCATTTCCGCCGCCTGATCGGCATCTACCGCGAGCGCTACGCCCACTACGGCCACGGCACCGCGGAACAGGCGATCGTCGGCGCCGGCGGGCTCGTCTTCGTCCGCCGCAACTCCCAGGACGCCGTACGCGAGTACCGCCCGTACTTCGACAACTCACCCATGTCCGGGCACGGTCCGACGATGGAGGAGTACATGGAGCAGACGCCGCTCATTGTCGGCAGCCCGCAGCAGGTCATCGACAAGGCGCTGACCTTCCGCGAGCACTACGGCGACTACCAGCGCCAGCTCTTCGCCATCGACACCGGTGGCATGCCGCTGAAGTCGGTCCTGGAGACGCTCGACCTGCTCGGCGAGGAGGTCATCCCCGTTCTGCGCAAGGAGGTCGCCGCCGGGCGGCCCGGCAACGTTCCGGAGGCGCCCACCCACGCGTCCCTGCTCGCCGACCGGCAGGCGCTGGTCTCCCTGGCCCCCGAGGGCTCCGAGGAGGCGGCCAAGTGAGCACGCGCAACCCCCTGCGCCTCGCCGTCGTCTCGGCCGGCCTCAGCGTTCCGTCCTCCACGCGGCTGCTCGCCGACCGGCTCACCGAGACGGTCCGCACGGAACTGGCCGCAGCCGATCGCGAGGTCGAGGTCCGGATCATCGAACTGCGCGATCTGGGCGTCGACATCGCCAAGAACTTCGCCTCCGGCTTCCCCTCGCCGGAGCTGTCCGAAGCGATCGAGACGGTCACCTCGGCCGACGGTCTGATCGCCGTCACGCCGGTGTTCACCGCCTCCTACAGCGGTCTGTTCAAGTCGTTCTTCGACGTCATCGACAATGACGCCCTCACCGGCAAGGCCGTCCTGGCGGCCGCGACCGGTGGCACCGCACGCCACTCCCTCGCCCTGGAGCACGCGCTGCGCCCCCTGTTCGCCTACCTGCGCGCGGTGGTCGTACCCACCGCCGTGTACGCGGCGTCGGAGGACTGGGGCGGCAACGGCGACGCCCTCACCGACACGCTGCCCCGCCGGATCGCGCGTGCGGGCCGGGAACTGGCCGCTCTCCTGCGCGACCTCCCCGGAGGCGGCGGGGCGGCCGACGACACGGACGTCGTGCCCTTCGCGGAGCAACTGGCCGCTCTGCGGCCCGAGTAGCGGGCGAAGGCGTGGGGGAGCGGAGCGAGATGACCGAACAGGGGAGAGGCATGGCAGCACAGTCGGAGAGTTCGGGGCGGACCGTCATCCTGACCGTGGACGACGACCCGGGGGTGTCCCGGGCTGTCGCCCGCGATCTGAGACGCCGCTACGGCGGCACGCACCGGATCGTGCGGGCGGAGTCCGGGGTGTCCGCCCTGGACACCCTCCGGGAGCTCAAGCTCCGCGGCGACCAGGTGGCGGTGATCCTCGCCGACTACCGCATGCCGATGATGAACGGCATCGAGTTCCTCGAACAGGCCATGGACATCCACCCCGGCGCACGGCGGGTCCTGCTGACCGCGTACGCGGACACGAGCGCGGCGATCGACGCGATCAACCTGGTCGATCTCGACCACTACCTGCTCAAGCCGTGGGACCCGCCGGAGGAGAAGCTCTACCCGGTCCTGGACGACCTGCTGGCCGCCTGGCGGGCCACCGACCACCGGCCGGCCCCCAGCGTCAAGGTCGTCGGTCACCGCTGGTCGGCGCGGTCGTCCCAGGTGCGGGAGTTCCTGGCCCGCAACCACGTCCCCTACCGCTGGTACTCGGCCGACGAACCGGAGGGCCGGCGTCTGCTGGTCGCCGCCGGGCACGACGCCGAACGGCTCCCGCTGGTGATCACCCCCGACGGCACGCCCCTGGTGGAGCCCGACGACCGTGAACTCGCGACGCGCGTGGGCCTCGCGACGACACCGGCGGACGACTTCTACGACCTGGTCGTGATCGGCGGCGGCCCGGCCGGGCTCGCCGCGGCCGTGTACGGGGCCTCTGAAGGGCTGCGTACGGTACTCGTGGAACGCTCGGCCACCGGAGGTCAGGCCGGGCAGAGCTCGCGCATCGAGAACTACCTCGGCTTCCCGGACGGCGTCTCCGGCGCCCAACTCACCGACCGGGCACGCCGACAGGCCACGAAGTTCGGCGCCGAGATACTGACCACCCGCGAGGTGACGGGACTGGAGGCCGACGGAGCGGCCCGCACCGTTCGGTTCTCGGACGGCTCCGCGATCGCCGCCCACAGCGTCCTGCTGGCCACCGGCGTTTCCTATCGGCAGTTGAACGCGCCGGGACTGGCCGAGCTGACCGGGCGCGGAGTCTTCTACGGCTCCGCGCTCACCGAGACCTCCGCGATCTCGGGCCACGACGTGTACATCGTCGGCGGCGCCAACTCCGCGGGCCAGGCCGCGATGCATCTGTCCAAGACCGCGAAGTCGGTCAGCCTGTTGGTGCGCGGACCATCCCTGGCCGCTTCGATGTCGCACTACCTGATCCAGCAGATCGAGCAGACCTCCAACATCACCGTCCGCACCGGCACGGTCGTCGAGAGCGCGCACGGCACGGACCATCTAGAGCAGCTGACCCTGCGCGACACCGTGACCGGGCGCGACGAACTCGTCGACACCCATTGGCTGTTCGTGTTCATCGGGGCCGCCCCGCACACCGACTGGCTGGACGGAACCGTGGCGCGGGACGACCGCGGCTACATCCTCACCGGCCCCGACCTGACCGTGGACGGACAGCCTCTGCGGGACTGGGAACCGACCCGGCCGCCGTACCACCTGGAGACCAGCATCCCGGGGGTGTTCGTGGCGGGCGACGTACGCGCCGAGTCGGCCAAGCGCGTCGCTTCCGCCGCCGGCGAGGGAGCCATGGCCGTGATGCTCGTCCACCGCTACCTGGAGCAGTCATGACCACACAGCCCATCCCCTGCGAAGTGGAGGAGCTGAGCACGCTCTTCCTGTTCGAGAACCTGACCGAGGAGCAACTGGCACGGTTGTGCCGCGAGGGCCGGGTGGAGAGGTTCGAGCCCGGCCCCGTGTACCAGGAAGGCGACCCTGCCAGCTGCTTCTTCGTCCTCCTCGAAGGCACGCTTGTGCTGACCCGCCGGGTCGGTGAGGACGACGTGGAGATCAACCGCACCTCGCACCGGGGGACGTACGCGGGTGCCTTGCAGGCGTACGTACAGGGCTTCGAGGACGAGCGCTACCGCAGCTCCCTGCGGGTGACGGAACCCTCGCGGTTCTTCGTGCTGCGCGCCGAGACCTTCGCTACGATCATGCGGGACTGGTTCCCGATGTCCGTCCACCTCCTGGAGGGGATGTTCTTCGGCACCCAGACCACGCAGCAGACCATCAATCAGCGTGAGCGGCTGCTGGCCCTCGGCTCGCTGTCCGCCGGCCTGACCCATGAGCTCAACAACCCCGCGGCTGCGGCCGTACGGGCCACGTCGGCACTCCGAGAGCGGATGGCCGGTCTGCGGCACAAGCTCGCGGCCATCGCCGTCGGCCCGTACGCACGCCACACCCTGGCACTCGTCCACCTTCAGGAGCGCACCGCCGAGCGGGTCTCGAAGACAACACTCCTCAGCCCGCTCGAAGCATCCGATAGGGAGGACGCGCTCGCCGACTGGCTCGACGACCACGGCATCGCCGGCAGCTGGGACCTCGCGGCGACGTTCGTCCAGGCCGGACTCGACACCGACTGGCTCGACGAGGTGGCGGCGACCGTGGACGAGCGGAGCCTGGACGGCACGATCAGCTGGCTCGAGTACACCGTGGAGACCGAGCTGCTGCTCAACGAGATCGAGGACTCCACCCACCGCATCTCGCATCTCGTCGGCGCTGCGAAGCAGTACTCGAACCTCGACCGGGCCCCCTACCAGATCACCGACGTGCACGAACTGCTCGACAGCACGCTGGTGATGCTCGCCGGGAAGATCGGTTCCGGCATCGAGGTCATCAAGGAGTACGACAGCACGCTGCCCAAAATCCCCGCGTACCCAGGGGAGTTGAACCAGGTCTGGACGAACCTCATCGACAACGCAGTAGCGGCGATGGACGGCGAGGGAAAACTGACGGTGCGCACCTCGCTCGACGGAGAACAACTGCTCGTGGAGTTCGGTGACACCGGGCCCGGCATCGACTCCGAGATCCGTGGCCGCATCTTCGATCCGTTCTTCACCACCAAGCCGGTGGGGGAGGGCACCGGGCTCGGCCTCGACATCTCCTGGCGGATCGTGGTGAACAAGCACCACGGGAGCCTCCAGGCGGAGTCCGTCCCCGGTGACACACGCTTCCAAGTGCGACTTCCCCTCAGAGTTTCACCTGGCCGCAACTAAATGTGTATGCAGATACGCCATAATGGACGGCATGCCTCAGCCGACCATCCTCATCGACGGCATCGAGCCGCTTGATCTGCCCGGTGCCCGGCAGTCGATCGCCCCGCTGCACGCGCTCCTGCGCGAATGCATCCTCGACGGTCGGCTGGCGCCGGGCACCGTACTGTCCCAGGTGGCACTGGGCCGGCAGCTGGGAGTGAGCCGCACGCCGGTGCGCGAGGCGCTGCGCATGCTCCAGGAGGAGGGCTTCGTCGAGGCTGAGCCCAATCAGCGGATGCGGGTCACCGGTTTCGACCCGACCGAGCTGGACGGCGACTACGCGATGCGCATCATGCTGGAGACCCTGGCGATGACCATGACGCTGGACGGGTTCGGCGCCCGCGCGAGACGCGAGGCCAAGGCACAGGTGGCGGCGATGCGCCAGGCCTCTCGAGCGAAGGACACCGAGGGCTGGTTCGCGGCGCACGGCGAGTATCACCGCCTCCTCACCGCCGGTGCGGGCGCGGCCCTGCAGCGTCAACTGCGGGCTCTGTCCGACCGCAGCGTTCGCTACATCCGCATCACTCAGCTCTTCGACCCGAAGAGCTGGGCCGAACCCGGCAATGTCGAGCACCCCGCGATCCTGGACGCGGTCGTCGCGGGCGACCGCGAGACAGCGGTGTCGTGCCTGGCCCACCACCTGGAGCGGACGGCGTTGAGAGTGCTGCAGGATCACGCCCCCGACTATGTACCGGTGGCCGTGCCCAACGCGATGAGTCTGGTCAACGCGGGCCCGTCGCCCTGGGAGGCGTGAACCGGCAAGCGTGCAGGGTGATTTCATGCCCGTACCGAAGGATCCTCCTCGGGGAGTAGAGGGGTCCTTCAGCACGGGCGCCCGAGCGCGGGAGCGGTTACTGGGCGGCGGGAGCCGTCCAGTTGCGGTGCGCCCAGACCTCCAGGGTGATCAGCTCGGGGTGCTGGGCCCGCAGAGCGGGAAGATCCGCGCTGAAGCCCTCGTCGTTGAACCAGCCGAACATGACGCCCATCTCCTCGTTGAACTGCCGCACCTGCTCGATGGGCAGCTCCTGGAAGGCGGTGGGCAGGCCCGACACCTTCTCGAACACCTCGGCCATCTGCGGACCTGTCAGCTCGTCGGTGGCGAGCTCCAGCTGGCGGCCGATGTACTCGGCAGGGTTGTCGAAGGCGTCCGCGGCGAACAGGCCGATGTTCTCCGAGGCGAACATCTGCAACTTGGTCTCGGGCTTCAGGCCCAGCGCGAGGACCAGTCCGTCACCGGCGGGCTGGGGGCCGACGAACGCGAAGTTGTTGATGAAGAACGCCGGGCGCAGCACGGTCGCCGGCAGTCCGAGCTCGGCGATGTACTTCTCGATCCGGCCCTTGCTGTCGAAGTGCGGGACGCCGCTGTCGCGGTCGGCGCCGCCCACCGAGCCGTAGACGAAGTGCTGCACCTTGGCCCGCGCTGCGGCGTCGGCGACGGCACGGCCCTGCCGCTCCTCGCCCTCGACGCCCTCCGGTCCCATGAACGTCTGTACGCTGTAGATGCCGTACACGCCGCTCAGGGCGGCGTCGAGCGACTGCGGGTCGTCGAGATCGCCCGCCACCACCTCGGTGCCCGCCTCGGTCAGCGCCCGGGCCTTCGCCGACTTCGGATCGCGGGTGAGCGCGCGCACAGGCCAGCCCCGGCGCAGCAGTTCCTGGGTGACGGCGCCCCCCTGATTGCCTGTCGCACCCAGCACAAGGACGCTTCCCTTGGTGTGGTCGGTGGGCATGGCGTACGTCCTTTCGGTCGTTCATTGGTCAGCCAATTAAATGCTAGCATGTAGGTGCGCCGGGAGCCGGGTGCGTTGCATGCCGCTGTAATGGGCCGGGGCGGCGAAACGATTGACGGGCCCGGGCGGCCGAATCCGGGTTGACGAGCGATCGGTCAGTGGCTCAGCACTCGTAGTCCCTGGGGACGGAGGCGACGCGGTTCAGTAGATCTTGGAGGGTTGCCCGCTCCTGTGCAGACAGGTCGGCGAAGAGCTCGTTCTCGACCTTTGTCAGCGCGGTGTCCAGGGTGCTGATGGTTACTGAGCCCTCGGGTGTGATCTCCACGATGTGACGCCGCCGGTCCGCGGGATCGCGCCGGCGGTGGACCAGGTCTCCGCCCTCGAGGTCGTTGAGGATGGCCACCAGCACGCTGGGGTCGACTTCCAGTCTGTCGATCAGGGACTGCTGGCTCATCGCGCCCGTGTCCAGGTGCATCAGCGTCATGGCGTGCCGGGGGGTGAGGCCGGTGGTGCCCAGTGCGCGGCGGATGAAGGCGTCCGTGATTCTGCCGTGCCAGGCCAGCAGGAATCCGAGGCGGTCCATCGGTCCTTGAGTCCTGTCCGTTGTCATGTATTAACGATAACAGTTGCTATATCGTGTATCTCCCTCAATCATTGAGGCTCGTCCATCATTTGTTTCACTTTACTATCTGGAGTCGTAGATGTTCGTCGGATACGTGGTCGCTGCCGTCCTGGTCGCGGTGATGCTGGCTTTCTCAGGGCGCGGCATGATCGTCAAGGACGAACGAGTGATGGCCTCCCTCAACACCGTCAAGGTGCCGGACACCTGGCGCCTGCCGCTGGCCGCGGTGAAGTTCGCGGGTGCGTTCGGCCTTCTGATCGGCATTGCCTACCGGCCCCTCGGTATCGCTGCCGCCCTTGGAGTCGTGCTGTTCTTCCTCGGAGCGGTCGGCGCACACCTGCGCGTCAAGGACAGCAAGGGGGCCGCTTTCCCGGTCATCTTTGTCGCCGTGTCGGCGGTGCCGGTCCTCTTCGGCGTTGCGTCGGTCTGACGACACGTTAAAGTGCACCACTGTGACTGCGACCACTTGATGCCGGTCGACACCGGCTCCCTGCGGCGTGACCTGCACGAGATCGCGCGAATTGTCGGCGTGCAGGGACATCGGGTCGAGCCCGAGACGCTGCGTCGCTTGGTCGAGCGGGCCGTCCGGCGCGGCGAGGTGGCGCCGGACAATCCCGCTCTCGACTTCGTACCGGACCTCATCATCGGAGCCGCGTACGGCCGGTTGGCGACCGAGGACGCGGAGGCGGACATCGCTTACCTCGTCGGCTGCATGGATGCGTTCATCCTGCCTGTGCTGCTACGGCGCTGAGCCGCCGCCGACCCCGGGCACGCCGTGCTCCTTCCGGTTCGCGCGCCGGTGGCGGGACGGATCGGGTGCTCGGAGGTGTGGTCACGTAGAAGGATCGACGGAGGACCTTCACCGCGCCCCCGGCCCGCAACACTTCGAAGCCGCGCTCGATGACGTCGCTGAGCGGGATGGTCGACACCCAGCCGCCCAGCGGGTAGGCGCCGGCCGCCATCGCCTCGATGACCAGGGGGAACTCGCCGCGATACGTCATGCTGGCGCGTACGTCGATCTCTCCCGTCAGCAGGTGCGAGGCGGACAGCCGCAGCGGTTCGTAGTGGTCGGCGACGAGCACGACGCGGCCCTGCTTGGCCGTGCTCGCCAGCGCCGCCTGGAACGCCGATGCCGCACCGGCGGCGTCGATCGATGCCTCGGCGCCGCGCCCGCCGCACCGCGTGGTACGCGACGGCCAGCGGCTCGATCAGCGCCGACTGCCGGGCCGAGAGCCCGGCGGGCAGCGGATGCACCATCGCCCTGTCCACGACGGTGTTCTCCGCCAAGCCCCGTGACCGGTCGTATAGCTGTGAATGCCCATGAAGAGCAGAGTTTGTAGCGGCCGGACACGCAGTCCGGGCAGCTGCCGCAGCGCTCGATCGGCTCGACCGTCACGAGGGCGCCCGGGGCGATGTCGTCCACGCCCGCGCCCACGGCGACGACGGTGCCACCGCATTCGTGGCCGAGCACGACGGGAGCCTGGACCCCCGTCACCGGGTGCGATGCCGAGGTGGGCACCATGACCGGGCCGTCGTAGCACTCGTGCAGATCGCTGCCACAGAATCCGTTGTACGTCACCCGCAGCTTGACCTGCCCTGGCGCCGGGGCGGGCTCCGCGATGTCCTCGATCCGCAGGTCACCCAGGTCGTGGTACCGCAGCGCTCGCATCGTCTGTTGCCTCTCTCATGACTGGTGGTCCGGGAGGTGGGGCGTCATGGCGCGGCGCGGTCATCCCCCCGGTGCGCGCCGGTCATCAGCCCGGCGAGGTCCTCCGGTTCGAGGAACGACGGCGGTGGCGGCGGACCCCAGCTGAAGAGACCCTTGGCGCCTTCGACGGCCTCCGGCGTCCACAGCCGGTCGTCGACGATGCAGTCCATGTCGGAGTAGTACTCGGAGAAGTTCCCGGCCGGATCCTTCAGGTACCAGAAGAAGTTGGACCCGGCGTGGTGGCGGCCCAGGCCCCACACGTGCCGCTCCGGGTGGTCCTCGAGCATGCTCGTCGCGCCGCGGCCGACCTCGTCGATGTCGTCGACCTGCCAGGAGCTGTGGTGGAGAAAGTTGACCGGGGCCGACATCACGAGCACGTTGTGGTGGTCCGTCGAGCAGCGCAAGAAGGCGGCCCTGCCGGCGATCTCGTCGCTGGCCTTGAACCCCAGCCCGTCGGTGAAGAACCGCCGAGTGGCTCCCTGGTCGACGGAGCCGACGACCACGTGGCCGAGTTTGCGGGGGCGGACGGGACCGGTGCGCAGCACCCCTGGTGCTCGATCCGTGGCGCGCTCGACGCGGCCGGGCCCGTTCGAGGGTGACACCGGTGCCGGTTCCTGGACGAGTGGTTCGGCGATGCGGACCACCACGCGGAAGCCGGCGACGGGTTCGGCCGCCGTGACCGCGTCGGCCTCTCGACGGACGGCGATTCCGAGCCGGGTCAGCCGGCCGGCGATCACACCGAGGTCGTCCGGGTGCTCGGCCCGTACGACGAGCTCGACCAGGCGGCGGGTGGCCGAAGGCACCAGTCGCAGCTGGCGGCCGCCGTCCCGGGTGGCCAGCCATCCGTCGTCGTGGGGCGACAGGCCGAAATCGGTGTAGTAGTTCCGGGTCGCGGCGACGTTGGGCACGCCGACCGTGACCGACAGCAAGCCATGCAGTGGCATCGCGACCCCCTAGTGACCGGCGACCATGCGGTGCCGCATCTCTCCGACCCCGCGCACATAGCTGACGAGCTCGTCTCCGGGTGCGAGGTAGCGCTCCGGAGTGCGTCCCAGTCCCACGCCGGCGGGGGTGCCCGTGAAGATCAGGTCGCCGGGCAGCAGCGGCGTCACCGCCGAGAGCCGTGCGATCAGTTCAGGCACGCCGAAGACCATGTCCGAGGTGTGGCCCTTCTGCATCTGCTCCCCGTTGATCAGGCAGCCCAGCTCCAGGTTGTCCCGGTTCGGCAGCTCGTCGGGGGTGACCACGACCGGTCCGACCGGTCCGAATCCCGGGTACGACTTCGCCAGGCTGAACTGGGGTGCGGGGCCGACCCGTTGCAACCCGCGCTCGGACAGGTCCTGGCCCACCGAGACGCCCGCCACATACGACCACGCGTCCTCGGCCGCCACCCGGTGACCGCGCCGACCCACCACCACGACCAGCTCCACCTCCCAGTCCACGGTGCCCGGCGGCAGGGCGATCTCGCCGTACGGGCCGGACAGCGAAGTGGCGAACTTGGTGAACACCGGCGGCTCGTCGGGTACCGCGAACGACGACTCGTCAGCGTGGTCGGCGTAGTTCAGGCCGATCGCGAACACCTGCCGGGGTGCCGGGACCGGGTTGCCGAACGCCTCGACCGGAGCTTCGACCACTCCGGGCGTCTCCTTGGGCAGACCGGCGGCGAACTCGACCAGCTCGTCCCACCGTTCGTAAGCGGCCTGGACGTCGCTGTCGAACAGGCCGGCGCTGGCCCGCCGCACATCGACGACTTCACCAGGACCGGTCACCAGGCTAAGCCGCCCGGACACATTGGCCACTCTCATGCGGGTCTTCCCTCGCACTCGTCGCCCGGCACATCGCCGGGCGGATGGTTCCTGTGTAGTCACTCAGGTTCGACAGGTCAATGGAGATTCGAAAGTTTGCTTATTAGTCGTAAGTTGCTACGGTGCTCGCATGGCGAGGACAGGTGGGTCCACCCGAACGGACGGCGTCTACCAGGTGCTGCGCGCCGACATCCTCGGCGGGCGGCTGGTGCCCGGAGAGCGGCTCAAGTTCCCCGAACTGTGCACGCGGTACGACACCAGCGTCGGCGTCGCGCGGGAAGCGCTGACCAAGCTGGCGGCCGAGGGCTTCGTGGTCACCAAGCCCCACCAGGGCTACGTCGTCCGGCCGCTGTCCCACGAAGACCTCGCCGAGCTCACCCAGGCCCGTGTCGAGATCGAGTCGATGGTGCTGCGTCTGGCCGTGCAGGACGGCGACATGCAGTGGGAGGCCGGCGCGGTCGCCGCCCACCACGTCCTGGAACGGACGGCGTTCCGCAGGCCCGACGACCCTGACCGTCCCAGTGACGAGTGGTCAGCCGCTCACGCCGCGTTTCACAGCGCGCTGCTGTCCGGGTGCCGCAATCAGCGGCTGCTGGCCACGGCCCGCGCCCTGCGCCACGAAGCCGAGCTGTACCTGCAGTGGTCGGTGTCGTTCGGCAACGAGCCCGACCGTGACCTGGTCGGCGAGCATCGCACCATCCTGGACGCCGTCGTCGAGCGGGACGCCGACCGCGCCGTCGCGCTGATCCGCGAACACATCGCCCATACGGCACAGCTGTTGATCAGCTGCGCATCCGACGAGCCCAACCGGATCGTCGGCCCGCTCGCCTAGAAGGCCGTTCGAGGAGATGTCCACCGCGGCGAAGTTCGTGGTCGACGCACCGATCACTCCCGGCAGGAGCCTCGGCCAGGCTCAGGTGTCGTGTGACGTGGCGCGGGCGAGGCCTTCCTCGATCCGGGCCAGGACTTCGATGGCCTCGGCCTGCTGGGTCGGGGTCATGCCGTCGGTGACGCTGGTTTCGAGGTCCATCCAGACCTGTTCCACCTCCTTGCGCAGGGCGTTGCTGGCCGCGGTGGGTTCGACGATGGTGACCCGCTTGTCGGTGGGGGAGGGGTGGCGGCGGACGAAGCCCGCGTTCTCCAGGCGCCTGATGGTGCGGGTCATGGTGGCGGCGTCGGAGCCGAGCAGGCGGACGAGGTCGGTCTGCCGCTGGGGGCCGCGATCCCACAGCTGCATCATGACCAGTTCCTGGCTGGGGTGAAGCCCGACGCGGCGGAGTAGCTGGCCGGCCAGCATCCGGTGCAGGCGGGCCACCCGGAGGATCGCGTGATTGAAGGCGCCGGCCGCGACGGAATCCGGCATGCACACGTCCGTCGGCCCCGTGGTGTCGGCTGCGGTCGACGGATGGGTGTCTGCGGGCTCCGGCTGGCTCATGGGCTCCTCGTGTGACCTGTGCAGTTGCTTGAACAGGTAAAGGGTACAGCGCCGCGGGGTGTTGGGTGTGGCTGGCCGCCTCGCCCCGGGCCGGGGGTTCCTGGTCTTGGGGGGCGGGTCACGTGTCGGGCGGAATGGATTCATGAGGTTTACTTGTTCGGACAGTGAACAGCTCAGGTGCGGCAGCACCGGGATCTGCCAGTAAGGGGCTGCCCCGTTACGCGGCCGCCTTTCGTAAGCAAGGATGATGATCATGTCGAAGGCCTTCGAAGCGACCGAGCTGAGTGGCAAGAGCCTGGCGAACCGCATCGTGATGGCACCGATGACCCGCAGCCGCGCCTACGGCCCCGGCCAGTCCCCGACCGAGCTGATGGCCGAGTACTACGCCCAGCGCGCAGGCGCCGGCCTGATCATCACGGAGGGCACCCAGCCGTCGCCGATCGGCCAGGGTTACCCCGACACCCCCGGCATCCACTCCGACGAGCAGATCCCCGCGTGGCGCACGGTCACCGACGCCGTCCACGCCAAGGGCGGCGTGATCTACCTCCAGCTGATGCACACCGGCCGCGTCGGCCACCCCTCCCTGACGGGCCTCACCCCGGTCGGCCCCTCCGCCGTAGTGGCCAAGGGGCAGGTCTACACGCACGAAGGCCCGCAGGACTTCGTCACGCCCAAGGAGCTCACTGAGGACGAGATCCGGCAGACGATCGCTGACTACGCCACCGCCGCCCGCAACGCGGTCGAGGCCGGCTTCGACGGCGTGGAACTGCACGGCGCCAACGGCTACCTCATCCACCAGTTCCTCGCCCCGAACTCCAACACCCGTACCGACGCCTGGGGCGGCAGCCCGGAGAAGCGCATCCGGTTCGCCGTCGAGACTGCCAAAGCCGTCGCCGACGCCATCGGTGCCGACAAGACCGGCTTCCGCATCTCGCCCGCCAACCCGTACAACGACATCGACGAGAGCGACCGCACCGACGTCGACGCCACCTATACCGCCCTCGTCGACGCCCTCGCACCCCTCAACCTGGCCTATCTGCACCAGATGGAGGCGCCCGAGGTCCGCGACCTGACCCTGCGCCTGCGCAAGGCCTGGCCGACCACCTTCATCCTCAACCCCTTCACCGGCATGGAGCCCACCGGTCACAAGGAGCTGGACCTGATCGAGGACGGCACCGCCGACCTCCTCGCCTACGGCGGCCTCTTCCTCGCCAACCCCGACCTGCCCAAGCGCCTCGCCGCCGGCGGCCCCTTCAACACCCCCGACCGCGCCACCTCCTTCGGCGGCGACCACACCGGCTACACCGACTACCCCACCCTCGACTGACACCCGGTCGCAGGACCCCCGCGCCTCCGGCCGGTCGCCCGGCCGGAGGCGCCCACCAGGCATCCGCAGCCACCCGATGGGAAGGTGCACTCATGGCTGAATTCACCGACGCTCAGCGCGCATACCTGTCCAGTCAGCGACTCGGCCGGCTGGCCACCGTAGACCCGAAGGGGCAGCCGCAGAACAACCCGGTCATGTACGTCTTCCAGCCGGACGGTACCCTCCTCATCGGTGGCCACAACATGGGCGGTTCGAAGAAGTGGCGCAACCTCAAGGCCAACCCCAAGCTCGCCTTCGTCGTCGATGACGTCGTCAGCTTCAGCCCGTGGCGCGCCCGGTACCTGGAGATCCGTGGTACCGCCGAACTCCTCGAAGGCGCAAGCGCCTTGAGTGCGGGCTTCAGCGCGGAGACGATCCGCATCCACCCGGAGAAGATCTTCAGCTTCGGCATGGACGCCTGACCGGATTCACTGCCGCGCGGGTTCACACCGCAAAGAGCGGCGCGAGGTCGAGGACGACCTGCATGTCGTCGATCAGGCCGTCCGCTCGGCGATGCAGCATCGTGACGGCCGGCAGGCACAGCCGGCTGCCGTTGTGGCGGATGTAGTCGACATCGGCAACGAGCACGGCCGAGTCCCCGCACTGCCACACCTCACGGAACCGGTGGGACATCCCGCGTACCGACTGCAGGAATGCCGTCGCCCCGGCGAGGAACTCTTCATGGCCGACCGTCGGTTCACCGTTTCCGAAGCGGACACGGCAGTCGTCGCTGAAGTGGGCGAGGACCGCCTCGACGTCCAGGCTGTCGAAGGACGAGTAGATCTTGGCCACCCAGGCGGGCGTCTCGCCGACGATCTGTGCGGTGTGCAGTTGGGTCTGGGTCATGGTCTCTCCCTTGAGGCCGGTCGTCCCTTGGTGGTGCGCTGTGGATCCCCGTGGTTGTGCCACGTGTGATGCTGGTCGGATTTGGAGGGGCTCAGGCCCGGGCGAAGCCGCCGTCCACGACCAGCGTCTGGCCGGTGATGAAGGAGGCATCGTCGGAGGTCAGGAACGAGACCGCGCCCGCCAGATCCTCCGGCACACCGGTGCGCTTGATCGCCTGGTGGGCGGAAAGCGCGTCGAACAGACCCAGCTCCTGTTGCGGCCCGGAGAGGGTGCCGGGCGTACGGACCAGGCCCGGCGCGATTGCGTTGACGGTGACCCCGTGTTCGCCGACCTCTGCGGCCAGCGTGCGGACAAAGCCGATCACTCCGCCTTTGCTCGCCGTGTAGGCGACCATGCCGGGCGGCCCGGAGTGGAAGGTCGCCGAGGCCATGACCACGATGCGTCCCCAGCCGTGCTGCTTCATGCCGGGCAGGAACGCCTTGGTGAGGTGGAAGAGGGAGTCGAGGTTGACGTCCATGATGCGGCGCCAGGTCGCCCAGTCCGTGTCCTCGAAGGGGACGATGGGGTAGATGCCCGCGTTGTGGACGAGGATGTCGACGGCTCCGAAGCGCTCGGTGACGGCTGCCGCGAACCCCGCCACACTGTCGGCGTCGGACACGTCGCAGCGGGCGGAGAACACCTCGCCGCCCGCCTCACGGATCAGCTTCTCGGTTTCGTCGGCCGGGCCGAGGTCGGCGATGGCAACGGTGTGGCCGTTGCGTGCGAGCCGGAGGGCGTAGCCCTGGCCGATGCCCGCGGCGCCGCCCGTGACGACGGCGACCCTCTTGGTTGTCTGTGCTTCGTTCGTGCCGGAAGCCATGCCGGCTCTCCTTCGTACGGTGGTCTGTCGGGTGTCGGTAAGAAGGGCACTCTTGGTCTGCCTCGTCGTGTGGGGGGTGGGGGAGGGGGCGCGTCCCGTGTCGGAGGCGCCCCCTCTCGTGCGGGGAGGTCAGGCCGCGGACGCCTTGATGCCGAGCAGGTGCTCGTAGTACGCCCGCTTCTCGGCCTGGTCCTTGTCGAGGTAGGCCAGGACGAGGGCGTAGATCTCGGGCTGCTGGATGGTGTAGTGCTCGTCGTGGCCCGCGAGCAGCTGGCCCAGCTGGTCCATGTGCAGGTGCCAGGCGGCGCTCAACAGGTGCTCGCGGAAGGCGGAGTGGGGCAGGGAGTGGGTCAGCGTGAGCTTCGACCCGTCCCCGTCCGCCTCGACCGCCCACCGCATCTTCGTACCCATGAGGTCGGGGGTGTGGCCCCAGGCGGGAACCTCCCAGGTCAACGCCAGGACCTGCTGCGGCACGTACTCGAGGACCTTGCCGTAGACCGTCGCGCCCATCTTCGGTGCGATCTGGATGACGACCTCGCCGCCCTTGACCGGTTCGAGCTTGTCGACCGGGCCGCCCAGCCACTTAGCGAGCAGCTCCGGCTCGGAGACGAAGCGCCACAGCTGCTCCAGCGGTGCGTCGAAGTGCCGCGCGAACTCCACCTCGTTGAATTCGAGGGTGTGCCGGATGGTCCCGTCCACGTTCTCAGGCATGGTTGTCCCGTCTTTCATTTTGTGAGGTGAAGTGCCGTCGGGCGGGCGAAGTCACCCGGCCCGGCGGGTACTTGATGGCGTGGGGACCGGCGCGGTCAGGCGTCGGCCGGTGAGGCGGACTGCCGTTGCCACCACGGATAGCGGTCCGCGTCCTCGTGGCCGAGGTCGGGATCGAAGTAGACGTGCATCCTGCAGATACGCCCGTCACGGAAGTCGAAGACGGCGCAGAAATGCCCGGGGACGGTCTTGCGCCCGTCCCACGTCCGGCCCGTGACGGTCTCACCCTCGGTGGTGCCCTCGACGATGACTCGGTCGCCCTGCTCGACGATGTCGAACTCGTCGAGGTGGTGCTCCATGCGCCGGAACATCGCGCGGCCCTTGCCGGCGGCGACCATCGCGTCGAGTCCGGCGGCGACACCGAACTTGGGCGTGTAGATCTTGACGTCCTCGGTGAACAATTCGGTGGGATTGCCCGTGATTCTCCCATCGGCTATGTCGTAGAAACGTTTGATCGTCGTGACGTTCGCAGAGTCCGCCATGCGATGTGCCTCCGTGGAAGAGTGGTTGTCGTGGTCCGCCGTCGACAGGGGGCCGGTCAGTGCGCCAGATAGCCGCCGTCGACGTTGAGAATCGCTCCGGTGATCAGCGAAGCCTCGTCGCTGCACAGCCAGGCCGCCGCTTCCGCGACCTCTTCCGGCCGCCCCGCTCGGCCGATGGGCTGGCGGGACAGGATGGCGGCCACGGCGTCGGGCGGGTTGGCCGCCGTCATCGGCGTCTCGATGTAGCCGGGGGACACCGCATTGACCCGGAGGCCCTGCGAGGCGTACTCGACGGCCGCCGTCTTGGTCAGCCCCGCGACGCCGTGCTTGCTGGCCACGTAGGCCGACTGGGTCGGCATGCCGGTGTGGGCCCAGATCGAGGCGGTGTTGACGATCGCGCCGCCGCCGGCTTCGAGGATCCTGGGGATCTGGTGGTGCATGCACAGGAAGGTGCCGAGCAGGTTGACTTTCACCACACGGGTGAAGTCCTCCTCCGACAGTTCACCGGTGACCGCCATCGAGAACGTGCCTGCGTTGTTGTGGGCGTAGTGCAGTCCGCCGTACGTCGCCACGATGGTGTCGACGGCCTCCCGGACCGCGTCGCCGGACGCCACGTCGGTGTGCAGGAAGAGGGCCTTGCCGCCGGCGCCCTCGATGAGGGAGACGGTTTCCTTGCCGCCCTCGTCGTTGATGTCGCACACGCCGACCGCCGCCCCGCGGGCCGCGAACGCCAGGGCTGAAGCCCTCCCGATGCCCGATCCGGCGCCGGTCACCATCGCGACGCGCCCGGCGAACTGCTCGGATGTTGCCATCTCGTCCTCTTTTCGGCAGGTGGATGCAGGCCGGGACGAGTCCGTCGCTGTCCCGGCCGTCGTACGCCGTCGGCCCGCGTCAGGTCGCGCAGGCGGTCGGCCGTGGCCCGAGCGGGCGTGTCATTCAGGCTTCGACTCGAAGTTCTGCAGGAACTCGTCCGGCATCAGCGGGCACCACACCGCGGGCGGGACGTCCCAGTCCTGGCCCTTCCAGTCCTCGCTGATCTGGTCGATGTCGGAGAAGTACTCGATCCAGCTGCCCCACGGGTCCCGCATGTAGTGGAACAGGTTCGAGCCCAGCGTGTGCCGGCCCAGACCCCAGCCGACGGTGTGTCCCTTGTCGGCCATGATCTGCGCGCCCATCGCCAGTTGGTCGACGTTGTCGACCTCCCAGCTGGAGTGGTGCAGGCCCGGGTGGCTGCTCTGGATGAACCCGAACACATGGTGGTCGCCGGGTCCGGAGTTCATGAACACGGCCTTGCCGGTGATCCGGTCGGACAGCCTGAGGCCGAGGGTGCGCTCGTAGAAATCCTGCGAGCGGTTCACGTCCGCGGAGAAGATCAGCATGTGGCCCAGTCGGTTCGGGCGCGGCGCGGTGTTCGCGGTCGGCCAGCGGGCCTCGTCGATCCGCTGGTAGTCACCGGCCAGGTTCTGCTTGAAGGGTGTTGCGGCGCGCGGCGGGGCCAGTTCCTGCTCGCGCACATTGATCGCGTTGCCGTCCGGGTCGCGGAACCACAGGCCGCCCTCGGAGCCGCCCGCCGGTGCGTCCTGAAGGGCGATGCCGAGGGATTCGAGGTGGCGCTGCAGCTCGGGCAGTGAGCCGTCCGGCGTCGCGAACGCGACGTGATGCAGGCGCTTTTCGCGTCCCTCGACGAGCAGCGTCTGGTCCTGGTCCCGGCCGTCGCAGCGGACGACCAGCCGGTCGTCGCGTTCGTCGACGGTCAGGCCGAAGTCGGTGTAGAAGTCCTTGCCCTGGGCCAGGTCGGGCAGTTGAAGGCCGTAGTGCAGAAGGCCGCTGACGCGCATGGTGCTTTCCTTCGTCGGTCGGTCCTCCCCGGGATGCGGGGCGGACGGTTACGTCACTCGTCGGTCACGGTGGCGGCGGGCACGGCTCAGGCACCGTCGGGTCTTCGCAGGTGCGCCCAGAGCCGGTCGAGCAGGGGCGGTGCCGCTGCCCGCCAGCCGGCGATCTCCTCGGAGGTGAGGGTTCGGACCGCTCCGGCCTGTCGTGCCGCCAGGTGGAGTCGGCAGGTGGTGTCGAGGAGCCACATACGGGCGACGGCATGGCCGGGTGAGCTGCCGGTGGTCACCGCACCGTTGCCCCGCAGTACGAGCGCGTCGGCGTGGCCGAGCGTGCGGGCGGCCGGTTCGGCGATGTCGGCCGAGCGCATCAGGCGTGCGTCGTCGTGGACGGGCACCGTCTCGCCGAGCATGGCGCCCTGCCCGTGCAGGGGCCGGATGCTGCGGGAGGCGACCGCGCCGGCCGCGAAGGCGGACTCCGGGATGGCGCGGGCGACGGCGTGGACGTCCGGCCGTGCCTGGTAGACCGCCAGGTGGATCCATGCCTCGCCCGGTGTGCCCGCCGGGAGCGCCGTCGCGTCCAGAGGGACCTCCCGGAGCGTTTCCTCGGTGGCCTGACCGAGGTCGATCGCGGGTGTGATCAGCATTCGGTCGCCGCGTCGCGCCGACACATGCCCGAACGCCGCCACCAGGCCGAGCGCCGCCAACGTACGGGCCGCGGCGACCACTTCCTCGGCGAGGGCCGTACGGTCCGCCACCACCTCCCCGGCTATGGACGTGCGGTCCGCCACCGTCTCGGTCGTGGCGTGCCCGCTCATGGCCGGGGCGCCGTTCGGACGGCACGCCGACAGCTCATCCCGCCACCTCGTGCGAGGCCACGGACTCGGCGTCGAGGACCGCGAACAGCGGAGCGGCGTCGATGTGCACGCGCAGCGAGGTGACCAGGCCCGAGGGGGCGCGGTCGATGATCGTGACGCAGGGCAGGATCACCTCGGCGCCGCCGCGCGTGGTGTAGTGGACGCGGGCCTCAAGGACCAGCGTTCCCTGGTCGACCGTCCAGCGGTTGCACCACTCGTGCTGCAGGCCGGCGAGCGCGTGGCGCAGGTTGTCCAGCACTTCGCGCATCGCGTCGTGGCCGATGGCGGGTGGGTTGTTGCCGAAGACCAGCTCCCCGTCGGGGGCAAAGCGCTCGAGGACGCGCTCCGTCAGCTGTGCGTCGATGTCGGCGTAGAAGGAGTCGATCCAGGCGGACACGTCAGACATCTTTGTCCCTTTCGTCCGTACTCGGTAAGAGCTGCGATCTGAGTAGGGGTCGCGACCTCAGTAGTAGGGGGCGCGACCGGTCAGGTCACGAGGTGACTTTCAGGCCGCGTCGTTGACGGCTATGCGGCGCATGGCGTTGAGGGTGGCGGTGAGCGCCTGGATGTAGTCGCCGGTCATGGTCTTGGCGTACTGCTCCTCAGCCTCCGAGTTCCCCGGGGTGCCGGTGAGAACCAGGGCGAAGCTGAAGCGCAGTCGTATGTCGTCGCCCTCGCCCTCGATCTCGTTGGCGATCGTGCCGAGGATCGGGCCGGAGAGGCGGGTGAACACCACCCGATGGGGTTCTTCGAGGGTGATCCGCTCACGGAAGGCGTCGCCCCGGATGCGGATGTCACGGTCGAAGCGGGCCTCGCCGTAGCGCTCGACGACCTTGCAGTCGCTCATCGCGGGCACGAACGGCAGGGCGTTGTCGGCCTTGAGGACCAGACCCTCCCAGACGGCGGCGCGGTCGAGCCGGGGCTGCCCCGGTTCGTTGACGGGGATCACGTGGGTCACGAAGATCATTCGATCCTCCTTCGGTCGGCGACACTGCCGACCTCGTTTGGGCGGTATGCGGTACCGGGCCGGCTACGACGCCGGGGCGGGCGCCGGCTGGGGGAGCTGGCGCTGCCGGGTCGTGGGCGCCACCGGGCCGCGCCACATGTCGATGGACGAGGGCTGCCCGAGGTCGAACACCCGCGGGGTCCACGCGGTGTCGTCCTCGATGAGGTCGCCGCCGACGGCGTACTCGTAGGTGAGGTTCTCGGGGCCCTTGAAGTAGAGGAACACCGAGCCGGAGGTGGGGTGCCGCCCCGGCCCCATGACGATCTCCACGCCCTCTTCGACCAGGAAGTGCCAGTTGCGCATCAGGTCGTCCAGGGACTCGACCTGGAAGTTGATGTGACAGAGCGCGGCCTCCTCGCCGCGGAACACGGCGAGTTTGTGGTGGACCTGGTCGATACGCATCAGACAGGCGCCGTCGCCGACCCAGTCCGACACCTTGGCGTTGAAGTGCGTGGACCAGAAGCGGTACGCCTCGTGCACGTCGGGGGCGTCCAGGCACAGATGCCCGAACTCGGTGATCCCGGACCCCCGGCCCAGCCGTACCGGATCGGCGCAGCGGAACTGCGCCGCGGCCAGCTCGACATGGTTGCCGAACGGGTCGTCGAAGGCGATGTACTCCGACACCCCGCGGGACCGCGCCCCGGCCCGGTCGCCGCGTTCGACGCGCAGACCCTGCTTCTCCAGCTCGGTCTCCGCCTCGGCCAGAGCTCCGGGGCCGGCGACCGTGAAGCCGGAGGAGATCACCCCGGAGGGCCCCTCGACGAGGGTGAGGCAGTGGCCCCGCTGGTCGGCGCGCAGATGCGCCACACCGGGCTCGTCGGAGTCGACCACTTCGAGGCCGACGATGTCACGGGCGAACCGGACGGCGCCGTCGAGGTCCTCGACGCCCGAGCGTACATAGGCGATGTCCGTCAGGGTGATCACGGGGTGGCTCCTTCGTCGTAACCGAGGTAGCCGCGCGAGCGGGCACTCTCGGGCCAGCTCTCGCAGAGCGAACCGGTCAGCTGGGTCCGCAGGCAGAGGCCGGTGTCGCAGGCACAGGTGTGGACGGTTTCGGCGGCGCCGGACTCCACCTTGCGCGGCCAGTCGGGATCGACGAAGAGCGGCCGGGCCAGGCCCACTGCCTGCGCCTGGTGCGATGCGAGGACCCGCACCGCCTCCTGGGGATCGCCCAGGCCGCCGTTGGCCACCACGGGGATGGTCACTACGCGCTGGAGCGCCGCCGTGTCGTCGAGCGAGTACCCCGGCTTGTTGAGCATGCCCGCGTTCCGCGGCAGTCGCATGGTCTCGAACGTGGCCGGGACGGCGAACAGGAAGGCGGCTCCCTCCTCCTCCAGCAGCGGGGCGAGCCGGACGGCGTCGTCGAGGCTCCAGCCGTCCTCCACGCGCTCGTCGCTGAGCAGGTGCACGCCGACCACGAAGTCCGGACCGGTGGCCGCGACGACGCGCCGCACCACCTCCAGGGGAAGCCGCGTGCGTCCCTCGAAGTCGCCGCCCCATTCGTCGGTGCGCCGGTTGGAGCGCGGCGAGAGGAAACCGGAGAGGAGGAAGCCCTGCGCGATGTGCACGCCGACGCCGTCGAACCCGGCGCGCTCGCACAGCTGGGCGGCGCGCACGAACTCCTCGACGACCTCCTCGATCTCCGCCGGGGTGATCTCCTGCGGGGTGACCACCCGGCCCGGGGTGAGCTCGAACGGGATGGCGGAAGGGGCCAGCCGGGGCCGCTTCTCGTACTCCTCCCAAGGACCCGCGTACCGCCCGGCGTGCACGATCTGGACGATCGCCAGGGCGCCGTGCCGGCGGATTTCGGCGGCCAGCCGGCGCAGCCCCGGCAGCTGCTCCTCGTCGCTCACCAGCGTCTGAAGTGGCATCTGCCGTCCCGCGACGCTGATCGCGAAGTTCTCCGTGACCACGACGCCGACGCCGCCCTGGGCGCGCCGGGCGTAGTGCTCGATCTCCCGGTCGGTCACGGTGCCGTCCGGGTTGGCGTAGCCGACCGACATGGGGGCCTGCATGATCCGGTTGCGGGCGCTGCGTGTGCCGAGGTTCAACGGGGTGAACAGCGGCGCGAGATCGGCCGAGTTGGTGGCGGGGCTCGCGTTCGTGGTGGAGGTCATCGCTGCTCCAAGGTGTTCCGGTCAGCGAGGGCGGTGGGCTGATCGGCTCGCCGCACGTCGTTGGCCAGTGCGCCCAGCGGTTCGATCTCGATGCGCAGCTGATCGCCGGCCTCGAGCGCGATCCCCTTGGCGACACCTACGCCGGCCGGGGTGCCGGTGGCGAGGACGTCGCCCGGCTCCAGCGTCATCAACGCGCTGGCCGCGGAGATGAGTTGGGCCACGCCGAAGATCATGTCCTTGGTGTTTCCGTCCTGTTCCAGCACCCCGTTGCGCCACAGCCGCACCGGCAGCGCCTGCGGGTCGGGCACGAACCAGGACGGCGTCACGCCGGGACCGATCGGGCTGAACGTGTCGCGGCCCTTCGACGCGAGCCAGTCGTACGCGAACGGCGGGGCCAGCGGGTTGGACCGGGCGTGCAGACCGCGGGCGGAGATGTCGTTGACGATCGTGTAGCCCGCGACCGCGTTCAGCGCTTCTTCCACCGGTACGTCGTGGACGCGTCGCCCGATCACCACGCCGAGTTCGGCCTCCCAGTCGACCCGGGCACCGGGGTCGCCCGGGATGGCGATGGTGTCGTCCGGGCCGACGATCGTGGTCGGCGGCAGCAGGAAGAAGTACGGCTCCATGCCGTCCGGTACGTCCCCGACGCCCATCTCCCGCAGGTGATCGTGGTAGTTGGCGCCGGCGAAGACCAGCTTGCCGGGCGAGGGGACGGGCGCCAGCAGCCGTACGCCTTCCAGGGGCTCACCCTCGGTGGGCTGCCAGTCGCGCAGGACCGGCTCCAGGTCCGCCCAGTCCCGCAGCGCCGCACTCACGTCGGCATAGCGCGCCAGGACCGGGTGGCGTCGTACACGCCCCTCGCTGTCGGCGACGGCGACGAACGAGGCGGCTCCCTCGTCCTCGGGTCGGCAGGTCACCAGACTCCATACGGACATTCGAACTCCCGAGCTCGATTATTGGCCGTCCTACTATTCGGCAGAGTTGGCGGCAATGCCTTGGCGGGCGGCTCTGGAGTAACAGTGCATACAGTTTCAGCCGCAGTCAATAGGTCGACCAAGGGTTGACTTCGATCTGCGAAAGTGCACACAGTTTGGGGGTGGAGCGCCTGCCCGGACGAGGCACGGCGCGCACTCGACCGACCCGATCGGAGATCGCCATGACGGACTTGATCGCACGCCCGGTGGAGCAGGACGAGGGGGTGCCGTCATGACCGCCGTGACCCTGGCCGAGGCGGCGGACGCCCTCCTCGGCGCCTACGAAACCCGGGTTCCGATCGAACCGCTGGTGGACAAGTACCAGGACCTGACGCTCGCCGACGCCTACGAGATCCAGCTCCTGCAGATCCGCCGCAAGGTGGCTGCCGGGGCCCGGATCAAGGGCCACAAGGTCGGACTGTCCTCGCCCGCCATGCAGCGCCAGATGGGCGTGAACCAGCCCGACTACGGCCACCTGCTCGACGACATGTTCTGGCTGGAGAACGCGCCCATCCCGGCGTCGCGGTTCCTGCAGCCGCGGGTCGAGCCGGAGATCGCGTTCGTCCTCAAGCGACCGCTGTCCGGCCCGGGAGTCACGGTCGCCGAGGCCGCCGCGGCCGTGGACTTCGTGCTGCCGGCCCTGGAACTGATCGACTCGCGCATTCGCGAGTGGCGCATCGGCATCGTCGACACGATCGCCGACAACGCCTCCTCCGGCGGGGTTGTCCTGGGCAGCACCCCGGCTCGCCTCGACGACGTCGACCTCCGCCTCGCCGGCTGCACGCTGCACCGCAACGGCGAACTCGTCGGCACCGGCGCGAGCGGCGCCGTACTCGGCTCGCCGCTGACCTCTCTGGTGTGGCTGGCCAACACCGTCGGCTCGCGGGGCGTGGTCCTGGAGGCCGGGCACGTCGTCCTGCCCGGCTCCATCACCGCTTCCGTGCCGGTTGCCGCCGGAGACACCGTCACCGCGGCCTATGCCGGACTCGGCAGCGTCACGGCACGTTTCACCGAGGAGAGTTCATGAGCAAGGTGACCGCGGCCATCGTCGGCCCCGGCAACATCGGAACCGACCTGCTCGCCAAACTGCGACACAGCCAGACCGTCGACGTGCGCTACATGGTCGGCGTCGACCCGGCCTCGGACGGACTCGCCCGGGCGGCCAAGCTCGGCCTGGAGACGTCCGCGGCCGGAGTGGACTGGCTGCTGTCCCGGGACGAGCTGCCCGACTTGGTGTTCGAGGCGACCTCCGCGAAGGCGCACATCGCCAACGCGAAGCGGTACGCCGAAGCGGGCATCCAGGCGATCGACCTGACGCCCGCGGCGATCGGCCCGCTCGTCTGCCCGCCGGTGAACCTGAGGGAGCACCTGGACGCCCCCAACATCAACATGATCACCTGCGGAGGACAGGCCACCATCCCCATCGTGCACGCGGTCTCCCGCGTGGTGCCGGTTGAGTACGCGGAGATCGTCGCGTCGATCGCCTCCCGCTCGGCGGGACCCGGAACCCGCGCGAACATCGACGAGTTCACCGAGACGACCTCGCAGGCCATCGAGCAGGTCGGCGGCGCCCGCAAGGGCAAGGCCGTGATCATCATGAACCCGGTCGAGCCGCCGATGATCATGCGCGACACGGTCTTCTGCGCGATCCCTGAAGGTGCCGACCGCGACGCGATCACCGAGTCGGTCGTCCGCATGGTCGCGGAGGTGGCCGAGTACGTGCCCGGCTACACACTGCGCGCCGACCCGCAGTTCGACGACCCGCGCCCCGAGTGGAAGGACCAGGCCCGGGTGGCCGTCTTCCTCGAGGTGCGCGGCCGGGGCGACTACCTGCCGCCCTGGGCAGGAAACCTGGACATCATGACGGCCGCGGCCGCTCGCGTCGGCGAGCTGCTGGCGGGCGCGAAGAACACGGCGGTGACCCGATGACTCCCCAAAGCCCTGAGCCGCGCAAGTTGCGCATCACCGACTCCACCCTGCGGGACGGCTCGCACGCCATGCGGCACCAGTTCACCGAGGAGCAGGTGCGCGGCGTCGTACACGCCCTCGACAAGGCGGGCGTCGAAGTCATCGAGGTCGCCCACGGCGACGGCCTCGGCGGCTCCAGCTTCAACTACGGCTTCTCCAAGGTGGACGAGATCCAGCTGATCGGGGCCGCCGTCGACGAGGCCACCCGAGCGAAGATCGCCGTACTGATGCTGCCCGGCGTCGGCACGGTCACCGAGCTGAAGCGCGCCCATGCGGTCGGCGCGAGTGTGGCCCGTATCGCCACCCACTGCACCGAGGCGGACACCTCCGTCCAACACTTCGCCGCCGCGCGGGAGTTGGGCATGGAGACGGTCGGCTTCCTGATGCTCTCGCACCGCATCGGCCCGGACGAACTGGCCAAGCAGGCGCGGCTCATGGTCGACGCCGGCGCCCAGTGTGTGTACGTCGTCGACTCGGCCGGCGCCCTGGTGCTCACCGACGCCCAGGCCCGGGTCCAGGCCCTGGTGAACGAGATCGGGCAGGAGGCCCAGGTCGGCTTCCACGGTCACCAGAACCTCTCCCTCGGCGTCGCCAATTCCGTCCTCGCTTACCAAGGCGGGGCCCAGCAGATCGACGGCGCCCTGTGCGCGCTCGGCGCAGGCGCCGGAAACTCGCCGACCGAGGTGCTCGCGGCGACCTTCGAGCGCATGGGCATCCCCACCGGAGTCGACGTCGACCTGGCCCTGGCCGCCGCGCAGGACGTGGTCAAGCCGTTCATCCCGCGACTGCCGTACATGGACCGATCCTCGATCGTCCAGGGCTACGCGGGCGTGTACTCCAGCTTCCTGCTGCACGCCGAACGGGCCTCGGAACGCTACGGCGTCCCCGCCCACGAAATCCTCCAGCAGGTCGGCGAGGCCGGGTACGTCGGCGGCCAGGAGGACATGATCATCGACATCGCGCTGCGGCTCGCCGAGGAGCGCGAGAAGGCGGAGGCCGCGCGATGACCTGGGATCTCGACACGGCCGCCACGGCTCTCTTGGCAGCGGAGGACAACCGCACCGGCCGCGGCCCGATCACCGATGACTGGCCCGACCTCGACCTGGACACCGCCTACGCTGTCCAGGACGAGACGCTGCAGCGCAGGCTCAACCGGGGCGAGAACATCGTCGGCATCAAGCTCGGCCTGACCTCGCGGGCCAAGCAGCAGCGCATGGGCATCGACGTACCGCTGACGGCCTGGCTCACCGACGCGATGGTGCTGCCCGCCGGCGATTCGGTCCCGCAGGACAAGCTGATCCATCCGCGTGCCGAACCGGAGATCGTCTTCGTGATGAAGGACCGGCTGGCCGGTCCCGGCGTCACCGCCGCCACCGCGCTGGCCGCCGTCGGCTCGGTGCACGGCGGCATCGAGGTGATCGACAGCCGCTACCTCGACTTCCGCTTCAAGCTGCCCGACACGGTCGCGGACAACGCCTCCTCGGGACGCTTCCTCACCGGCCCGGTCGGCGTGCCGCCCGAGAGCCTCGACCTGGCGATGGAGGCCTGCCTCGTCGAGGTCGACGGCCAGGTTGTCGACAGCGCCACCGGCGCCGCCGTACAGGGCCATCCGGCCGAGGCACTGGCCTTCGCCGCCAACGAACTCGGCCGCCGGGGCCTGGCGATCGAGCCCGGCTGGATCGTGCTCACCGGCGGCATGACCGACGCCGTACACGTACCGCCCGGCGCCACCGTCGCGGTGCATTTCACCCACCTCGGTTCGCTCCACCTCACGGGAGGCTGACATGCCGCTCATCGAAGTCACGCTGGTCAACGGCCGTACACCGGAAGAGCTCCGCTCACTGATCCACGAGGTGACGGGCGCGGTCGTCAAGGCGCTGGGCGTGCCGCAGCAGAGCGTGCGCGTCGCCGTCCGGGAACTACCGAAGACCCACTGGGCGGCCGGTGACGTCACCATCGCCGAACGGGAGGCGGCGGCAGCCGAAGCCGGGGGAGGGGCGAACTGATGGAGTTCTACGGCCATGTGATCGACGGCGAGGAGGTGGCCTCCCTCTCCGGCGCCACCTTCACCTCGACCGACCCCTACACCCGCCGCCCCTGGGCCGAGATCGCCCTCGGCGACGGTGCCGACGCCGACCGCGCGGTGACCGCGGCTCGCCGCGCCTTCGACACCGGCCCCTGGCCCCGGATGGGCGCGGCCGAGCGGGGCCGTATCCTGCACCGCTTCGCGGACCTGATCGAGGCCCATGCCGACGAGCTCGGCATGGCGGACACCCAGGACATGGGTAAGCCGATCACCCAGTCCCGCGGCAACGACGTGCCCCGTACGGCGGCGAACTTCCGCTTCTTTGCCGACCATGCAAGGCTGTCCACGTCCGAGGCGTACCCCATGGATACGGGGCACCACGCCTACACCCGCTTCGACCCCGCCGGGGTCGTCGCGGCCATCGCACCGTGGAACTTCCCGATGATGCTGGAGTCCTGGAAGGTCGCACCGGCCCTCGCCTGGGGCAATACGGTGGTGCTGAAGCCCGCCGAGGACACCCCGGTCTCGGCCACCCTGCTTGCCAGACTGGCCCTGGAGGCGGGCATGCCCCCGGGCGTGTTCAACGTCGTCCACGGATACGGCCCCGACTCGGCGGGCCAGGCCCTGACCGAGAACCCCGCCGTGGACCGCATCACCTTCACCGGCGAATCGGGCACCGGCCGCATCATCGCCGCGGCCGGGGCGCGCAACCTGATCCCGGTCAGCCTCGAACTGGGTGGCAAGGGGGCCAACTTGGTCTTCGCCGACGCCGATCTGGACAACGCCGTCGACTGGTCGATCCGCGCGGTCTTCACCAACTCGGGCCAGGTATGCCTGGCCGGCTCCCGGCTCTACGTCCAGCAGGAGGTGTACGACGAGTTCCTGACCCGCTTCGCCGCGGCGGCGGACGCGATGGTCATCGGGGATCCGAAGGAGGAGTCCACCCAGATCGGGCCTCTCGCGTCCGAGGAGCACCACACCAAGGTCGCCGGATACGTGGACACCATTTCGGAACAGGGCGGCACACTGCGGACCGGTGGCCGCGGCGACGGCTGGACGATCCGCCCCACGGTGATCACCGGCATGGACCAGATGGCCCGGCACGCCCGCGAGGAGATCTTCGGCCCCGTCGTCGTAGTGATCCCCTTCACCACCGAGGCCGAGGCGATCGAACTGGCCAACGACTCGACGTACGGCCTCAACGCGATGCTGTTCACGGAGAACCTGCACCGTGCGCACCGGGTCGCGGCGGCACTCCGGGCGGGGACCGTCTGGGTGAACTGCTTCTTCGTACGGGACCTGCGGGCACCCTTCGGCGGCTCCGGCGACTCCGGAATCGGCCGCGAAGGGGGCAACTTCAGCCGTGAGTTCTTCACCGAACCCAAGGCAGTGGTGATGCAGATCGACGCGGACGCGAACAGCCACTGAGGGTGCCTGCCCCGCTCGATGCGAGGCAGGCACCACAAACCTGGCGCCCTGCTCAGTCGGCGGAGCGGGGCGTCAGCAGGATGACCGGCAGCTCGCGGTCGGTCTTCACCTGGTACTGCGCGAAGCGGGGCATGGCGGTCGTGATCTGGCGCCATGCCCTCTCGCGTTTCTCCCCCTGGAGCTGCTCGGCGACGACATCCGTCGTGACACTGCCGATCTCGACCCGCACCTTGTCGGGATGAGCGGCGAGGTTGTAGTACCACGCCGGGTTCTTCGCCGCCCCGGCCGCCGAGGCCACGATCAGCCAGCCAGCGTCCTCGCTCGGAAACCACGCCACTGGTGTCGAACGGGGCTCCCCGCTCTTGCGGCCGATGGTCGTCAGCACCAGAGCGTCCATTCCCATCAGCTTGGCGCCGCCCTTGCGACGGATGCGCCGCATGGACCAGCTGTTGAACCACTTGAGCGCACGTCCGGGCTGCCGGGTGCCACGAGTGCCGGAAGGCGTGTTGAAGCTCATCGGACCTCCTCGGCGAGCAACGCGATGTGCCCACCAGTAGTTGGTCAGCCAATCTTATGCTTGCAGTCGGGTCTGCCGGGTCGATTCGGCAGATGCGCTGGGGATCCGGTCTTCGCGCGCAGGTTTCTGAACCCCCTGCGGGCCCGGGCTCGTGTCGGACGCGGCGCCCGTCCACCGCGCCGTGGCCGAGTCCCTCGGGGGGATAGTGGTCCCCGACCCGGGGGGCGATCCGTGACCTGACGGGCGGCCGGAGCGCGAGGCGTCCATTGATCCAGCCGGTGCCCCCGTGGCATTCCGCGCCGCATTGGAGGGCGCCGTCAGGGCTGGGTGAGTCCGTTCTGGTGGCGGTTCCCTGTGAACACGTCGAACAACGCCGGGCCGCTGATGAGGGGCGAGATCGATGTTCACGCCGGCCTCGTGTGCTGCGGGGAGTGCTCGATGGTCATTGATGCGATGGCGGCCGGTTCCTATCCACTGGACCGCAGGGTGTCGATGATCCCGATGAGCGACATCGCCGAGCGCGGATTCGATGGGTTGGGCTCGGGTGGCGTGGTGAAGGTGTTCGTCGATCTGGAGGAGTGATCAGAGGCACCTGGAATGATTCTGCACGAGCAATGGTTGTCTAGACAGTAGAATCACGACTGCTTGGGGTCTCTGTGGTGCCAGTCCCGCCATTAGGGGCCTAGATGCCTCGGGATGAATCCGGCAAGGGGTGCATTTTGAGAGCATTAACTGATCGAACAATCAAAGTCAGCGGCAGCCCGCAGGAGGTCATCGACAAGGTGCTGACCTTCGGTGCGGGACGCGCCTGCCCACCCGGCCGCCGTCAGCCGCCACGGCCACGACCCCTGAGGAGGAGACCAAGTGATCACCACAACGCAACCGGTCCCGCTCACGGTCGTCTCGGCCGGACTGAGTAACCCCTCGTCCACGCGGCTGCTCGCCGACCGGCTCACCGAGTCGGTGAGCGAGCACCTGGCCGAGGCGGGGCGTGAAGTCGGCGTGCAGGTTGTGGAGCGTCGCGACTGGCTGTCGACATCGTCAAGAACGTCGCTCGCGGCTTCCCCTCGCCCGCAACGCCGCGGCCGGCGTGGGCCTGCACGGCGACCGACAGCACGCACCGGATACATGACCCCGCAGTACAAGTAACGAGCAATAGGAACGCACTGATGAACGCGCAGAACAACACCTCCGCCCACCGTGCAGAGGCCCCCAAGAAGCCCAAGCAGAGGCTCAACGGAGTCCGCGACAAGAACCTCGTCGTGAACACGATGCCGATCGAGCGTCTCGACCTGAGGGGCAAGCGCCTCCTGGTCGTCGGCGGCACCAACGGCCTCGGCCGGGCCGTTGCCCAGCAGGCGCTGGAGAGCGGCGCGCAGGTGACGGTCGTCGGGCGCACCTTCCGGGATGCGCCGTCGGAGCGGCTCACGTTCGTGCAGGCCGATCTGTCGTCCCTGAGGGAGGCCGTCCGCCTGGGCGAGGAGCTGGACGTCGAGTCCTTCGACGTCGCGTACTTCTCCCTTGGCATCCTTGCGGCGCCGGAGCGTGAGGAGACTCCCGAAGGCATCGAACGGGACATGGCGATCAGCTATCTCAGCCGCTTCGCGGTTCTGAAGGGGCTCAGCTCCCGGCTCGGCACGGCCCGTCCCGCGGGTGCGCCGCAGCCGCGCGTGTTCATCATGGGAGCGCCCGGCAACGGGATGACCGGAGACCCCGAGGACTTCAATTCCGAGAAGAACTACAAGGCGATGAAGGCGCACGCCAACACCGTGGTCGGCAATGAGGTACTGGCCCTCGTCGGCGCCGAACGGCTCCCCGGTCCTACGTACTTCGGCCTGAACCCCGGCTTCATCAAGACCGGTATCCGGTCGAACTACCTGGGTGAGGGCAGCTTCAAGCACCGCTTCGCCGAGGGGTTGGTCGGTCTGTTCGGGCAGTCGCCGGAGGACTACGGGCGCCGGATGGTGCCGCTGCTGTTCACGGAGGACCTGGAGGGGCGGACGGGCATCATGTTCAACAGCAAGGCCGAGCCGATCCTCCCGACCGAAGGCCTCACCCAGGCCACCGTGGACCAGTATATGAATGCCTCTGAGGCGCTCCTGCGCCGCGCGATGGGCTGACCGCGCGTCCGATGGCCGCCGGGGCGAAGGGAATCCCGGCGGCCTGCCGGTGTGCGCGGTAGGTGTTGGTGAGCTCCTGGCTGAGGGCCGGGCACCCTCAGGGTGCGCCGCAGGCGCGCGTGTTCGTCATGGGCACTCCCGGTACCGGAAACATCGGCACCCCCGACGACATGAGCGCCGCGAAGAACTACAAAACCATGGTGGCGCACTCGAACACCGTGGCCGGCAACGAGATGCTCGTGCTCGGCGGACCTGACAGGCTGCCCGGCCCGGCCTGGAACTCGCGGCTGGCGCCGGCCACAGTCCGCACCGCCGTGTTGTGCGGGGGTGGACCTGTTCACCTACGTCGGCTTGGCGGTCCAGTGCGCGATCTGCGACTGCACGCGGAGCGTGTCCGGGTGTTCCGTCCCTGATACCCGTTCCCGTATCGGCAGCAGCTCCCGGTACTCCTGCAACGCCGCTTCGAGGTCACCTGCTTGGGCTGTCCACCACGCGAGGTTCGTCCACGCGGTTAGCGTCGCCGGGTGGTCGGGGCCTGAGACGCGGATGCGGACCGGGAGTAGAACGCGGTACTGGTCGCGGGCGCTGGCTCGGTCGCCTGCTTCGCCGGTCCACCATGCCAAGTTGGTTCGCGCCCACAGGGTGTCAGGATGCTCTGCGCCGGCGATACGCTCGTACACCGGCAGTAGAGCCGCACACAGCTCTTTGGCCCGCAGCGGATCGCCTGCCTCGCCGATCCAGCGGGCGTACTGGTCTCTTACGCTCAGCGTGTCCGAGTGCTCAGGTCCGGAGACCCGCTCGCGGACCGGCAACAGCTCTGCGTAGATGTCGCGAGCGCGGGCGGCGTCGCCGAGCTGGCCGGTCCAGAAGCCCAGCTCCGTCCAGATCCGCAGAGTGTCAAGGTGCTCGTCGCCAGAGACACGGCGGCGTATCGGCAACAGCTCAGCGGCGATATCGCGAGCGCGGGTGGCGTCGCCGGTCTGGCCGGTCCAGTCGCACAGCTGGTAGAGCACCGTCAGCGTGTCCGGGTGCTCGGGACCGGAGACGCGGCGGCGGACCGGCAGGATCTCGGCGAACATGTTACGGGCGCGGGTTGCGTCGCCGGCGTGGCCGGTCCAGCGGGCCAGCTCTGTAAGGGCGCTGAGCGTGTCCGGGTGCTCGTCGCCGAGCCGCCGCCGGGCATCGGCATACACCTCAGACTGCACGAGTCTCGCTGTGACGTAGTCGCCGCTGGCGCCGAGGTAGTCCACCATCCGTATCGTGCCCTGGGAGCCAGGGCTGAGCAGGGTGCGGGCGTGCGGCAGCAGCAGGGCATATCTGGGCCAGGACTTCCGTACGGTCGCGTCGACTGGCAGCACGGCCTGCACCAGCTCTGCGGCGGTCGTCCGCCACACATCGCGTTCGGCGGACGGCAGTTGGTCGATGGTGACGGCCTGCACGAGGCGGTGCACCGAGACGTGACCGCCGACGGGTCGGCTGACGAGCGAGTAGCGGCGCAGTTCGGTGATCGCGTCGGCGATCGCGAATGGGTCGCCCAGCAGAGCGTCGACAATCGGGGCGGCCGGGGCCGGGACGGGGGAGGGCGGCATCAGCATGAGCCGGAATGGGATCGTATCGGGGGCGCAGCAAGCCAGCAGCCGTAGCAGTGTGATTGCGTCCGGGTGGGTGGTCTGCAGTCGTTGGAACGCGAGGTTCCACGTCGACATGACTGAGGCGGCATAGCCGAGTGGCTGGCCGCGGCTGAGCAGTTCGGCGCGGCGCTCGCGCAGCAGCCGCAGGTACTCGCCGAGCGTGTGGCCGGTGGCGTCGAGGAAGGAGGCGGCTTGGTCCAGGGCGAGCGGCAGTGCACCGAGCTCCCGTGCGAGATCCGCCGCGGCGGAGGAGTCGCCTGTGGTGTGTTCGGTCAAGAACTCCACAGCCACCCGCTGATCGAGTACCGGCACCTCGAATGCGATGTCGTCGGGCCAGTAGGCCGAGCGCGTGGTCAGCAGCACCTCGCCGTCCCCGGCGGGCGGCAGGGCATCGCGGATCGAGGCGTAATCGGTGACGTTGTCGAGGATCAACAGCCATGGCTCGTCTTGCGCCGCCAGAGCCGCGTGGACCTGGGTGATCGGGTTGGTGGTGTCGACGATCTCGTGGATGCCCAGTTGGGCAGCCAGCTCGCCGAAGCCGGCAGACAGCGTGGCCGCGTCCTCGGCCGTCAGCTGCCACACCAGGCCGTCGTGTGCCACCTTCCAACGGTGCGCGTAGGCCAGCGCGACGCTGGTCTTGCCAACACCTCCCAGCCCGTGCAGTGCGACGACACGGGGCGCGCGTCCCTTGGTACCGAGGCGGCGGCGAAGCTCAGCAAGCAGCTTCTGCCTGCCAGCCAGGCGTGCTGGCGGCGGCGCCAGCCGGTAGGGCACGGCCGGGAAGCGCTGCTGGACTAGCGTTTGGATGTGGACGATGGTGCGCTGGTCGATGCTGATGTCGTGGCTTGTGACGCTGGTCAGTTCGATCGTGCGACGATCAGGGGTGCCCTGGGGGCCTGCGGCAGGCGTGGGCTCGGCTGCCGCGACTAAGGGTGCTCTGGAGGTCGCCCGGCCTGGACCTCGGAGATGTCGATGTCGCCGCCGAACTGTGCGTCGCGCACTCGTATGCCGGTGCCGGACGCCTGTACGTCGTGTATGCGCAGTGCCGCTGCCTCGATCCGTTCGAGGTCGACACCGATGGCCTCGCCGGCGCCGGGTTCATGGTTGCGTACTGCGGCGATCAGCCGCTGTGCGACCGTGAGTAGCTCGGCATCGCCGTTGGCCCCGGCCGCAGTGAGGTCTTCGGCGAGTGATTCGCGTTTCGCGCTCGATGTAGGTGTTCTCTCGACCGGCTGCACGTCGACGTCGGCATACCGGTCGGCGATGAGCTTACGCAGCACTGCGTAGGTGTCCTTGACGGCTGACACGGCAGACTCGCGCAGCCCGCTCACGGCGCCAGCTGCGAGGGCCGAGACGATCACGGTGACGGGGTCCACGGATCCTCCATTCCAATTCGCGCGCTAGCCGGTCACGGTGCCAGAGGCGGCCACCCACAGCAGCCGACTCCACTGATCAAGGTTCGCACCACCGCAGGAGCCGAGGGTGCAGCTGGAGTCGCAGTTGGCCCACAGCCCGATCTCCACCACGTACGGGCAGGCCAGCTGTCATCTCGAAACCCAGGGTGAAGTCCGAGGCCCAGCCGTCATCTTCGGCGGGCAGGCTCGATCCGCTGACCGCGTTGCTCCACAGTGGGTACTGGGCGTAGCCTGTCACGGCTTTGCCGTCCTGCCAGACGATCATATTGAACCAGCTGCGGCCACTGGCGGAGCCGTCGCCCAGCCAGCTCTCCGACGATGTCAGCCGCGCTTTGTACTGGTACCGCAGCAACGGCTTGATGTTGAGGAATGCGATCGGCTCGGAGGTCTGTACGGCGACGTTGAAGCCGACCGCACCGTACGGGCTATCGGGCTCGCCGTCGTTGGAGAAGATGCTGAACGCGTAGTCGGTCGCGGCGTGGTCGTCGAAGCTCGATCCGTACACGTTGCCGTAGGTCCAGTACGAGTAGTGGTCCGAGGCGAACAGCAACGTCTCCTCGTTACCGGCTGCGGCGCGGAAGGACTCGGTCCCGGGCAGCCGTGGTGCGTCGCGGCTGGTTCGATCGCTGGCAACCGGGTCGACACGCTCCTGGCCGGCCGCGGCGCGCAGGACCTCAGCCGCGCCACGCGCCGCCGCATCTTGCTCTACAAGCCGTTCGACCGCGCCGTACAGGTCTCTACGCGCTGCTTTCCGGGCCGCGACGCGCTGCTGCTCGGCCTCGATGCGTGGCCCGAGCAGCGCCTCCCGCCCGCGGGCGGCCTTCTCGGCCTCCGCACGGACGATCTCCTCGTCGGTGATGACCGTCAGCGGACCTTGCTGTCGCTGCTTCATAGGAATCCGCGCCTTTGTGAGTGCGACCGGCGTTGCCACCGCTGCTGCGATGTTCGTAGTTGCGCACAGGGCGGGACGCCAGTGCGAGCACGGAGCGCGGAACCGGTGAGGTTCGCTGCCGCCAGCGAATCGTCGCCGAGGAGGGAGCCATCAGACCGGAATCGCCCAGCCCCTTGGTCCCTTCGCCCCCTTCGCCGACGAAATCCGCGACACCGTGCTCGCCGAGGGTAGTCAGTTGACTACGGTATCGGCAACCGATTTCGCCGGAAAACTGACGTCAAGGAGTGGGTGGCCTAACGGACTTCGCGAGTACAGAAGGTGCCGCAGATCCTGGTCGACACCCACGAGTGCAGCGCGATCCTCGCGTCATGCCACAGGCCAAGCCTGTGTCCCGCTTCGGTGATCGGCTGGATGCAACCGCGACGGGAGTACGGGAACGCCTTGCTGGGATCCTTCGGGTGGCGGAGAAGGTACCCGTCTACGGTGCCGTGTTTCTCCGCGTACCACTCGATGGTGTCCTTGATCCGTGCCGGAAGGGGCACGTCCCGGTACTCGCCGGCTTTGCGGTGCTTGAGCCGCGCATAGTCCCTGGTGGTCTGGTTCACCTGCTCGCTGATCCGGTAGACGTCGTCTGCCACGATGTTGTTGAGGTTGACTGCCGCTGCTTCACCATTGCGCATCCCGCAGCCGCTCATGAGATCGGCGATCAGAAGGAACGTGTCGTCATCGGCCGTGCGTATCTTCTGAAGCTGCGTGACTGAGGGAATGACCGCACCTGTCGGGTCGTACTGGGGAGGCTTGATACTCCCCAGGGGGTTCTGATCGAAGATCCCCAGCCGGTGAGCATCGAGAAGGATCGCTTTGAGCTTGTCGTAGGTGTTGGATTGCGTGGCCAGGCCTACGCCGTTGCGCTCCATCGTCTGAATGAAGGCGTCCACGACCTTGTGGTCGAACGTGTTCATCCGGCGACTTTGGAACGCCGGGAAGAGGTGGTGTTCGAGGAGCGAGTTGAGGTGCCTGATGGACGCCGCGCCGAGATCCCGCTGGCCGGCCTGCCTCTCAGCGGCGTACTCCCTGAACTGCATCCCCCCGTACTTGTGGATGCGATCGGCCCTGCTCTGATTCCTCGGAGCGGCCTTCTTCGCGTTGTAGACATCAGTCAGTCGCGTGATGGCCTTGTCCTGGGTGGCGAACCCGGACTCCTCGGTCTGCTTCCCGGCCGCGCTCCGGTAACGGATCTTGTACTCGTGGGGGCACTTGGACCACCGGGACTGAGGATGCTCGCAGTCCTTGAAGAAGGTGCCCATGCCGCGGGCCAAGCTCTTGCTCGCCATGCTGCGCCGACTCCTCTGGAACCCATGCTGACGGTTTGCTGACCGCCGATGGTCCGAGACGTCTCTGACCTGCACGAAGCCGTGAAACACGTGATATGTGGTGGAACTTCATCGGACGGTCCAACGAGGACATCGCACAAGCCCGTTCGGACTGGATGACGGGCTCCCGGCTCGGTGAGGTGGTGGGGTACGACGGGGCTCCCCTGCCCGCTCCTGAACTCCAGCCCGTATCACTGAAACCACGCGGAAGGGTGCGCTGACCAGGGGTTCCAGCTCTAGTGCACGCCTCTCGCGGGACACGGCTGTCCCCGCTCGACACCCGGTTCTCCCGAGGGGCGATCGCTCCTCGGGAACACGTCGACGGACAACGCCACGTTCTCATGTCTGGCCATCTGCAGGCGGGTTTGGTCAGCCTCATGCTGACCCTATGTGGCTGTAGCGACGGGTCGCGGAAGCGGCTTGTCGGCTTGCCAGGCTCTGCTTCAGAACGGGTGAGCGGCAGCCAGCGCGTTCTTGGTCCCACTGGCCGGCCTCCGGAGGGACGAGCACGAAGGCGTGGCGGCGCGTGCCTAGCCCGGGCTTGGTGCGGATCCCGGCCACGACCCCCAGTGGACCGAGCGATCAGCTCACTCTGACCGGCAGCGGGGCATCGCATCGATGCCTCGCTGCCGGCGGTCGGCGTCAGGACAGGAAGCTCCCGTAGGGCCCGTTCAGGATCTGGTTCTTCTGGCTCTGGTTGAAGTGGGTGTTCGGGTAGTCGTAGAAGGACGCGGACATCGGTGTGCCGTCCGTCGAGGCCGAGTCCGGCAGGCCGAAGGCGTGGCCGAGTTCGTGGACCATTCCGCCGTACCACCGGTTCATCGACTGTCCGCTGGTGCCTGCGGCGCCGTCCGCGTCGTGCCCGCTCAGCACGACCCAGCCGGGGCTGGCGCCCCCGCCCGCGCCTTCTCCCTCGGCGCTGATCTCGCCGACGTTCAGCCACCGGCTGTCGGGGTTGTTCAGGCCGAACTTTCTGGCGAGTTCGTTCTGCATGTTCGTGACGGCCCACCAGTAACGGTCACCGCCGTTGGGCGTGTTCTCGTACCAGCTTCGTGGCTGGTCACCGTTGACGACCTCGACCACGGGGTTGTTGAGCGTGAAGGTCTTGCCGAGCTCCTGCTTGTAGTAGCGCTGCGCCTCCCGCATCACATGGGCGATGCCGTCCGGGTATCGCTGGTCGAACGGAACGTCGGAGGGCTTCAGCCAGTACACCCGGACGGTCCTGGTCGGCGGCGTGGTCGGGCCGCCTCCGCCGGCGAAGCTGGGCAGCCGCCATGCCCGTGACGCCGCATTGCTGCAGGGCAGTTGAACGAGGCCGGTGTTGCCGGCCGAGGAATCGCCCGACGGGGCGACGCATTTGCCGGAGTGGACCGCCTGCAGGGCGAAGACGTTGTCCGTCCCGTTGATCGTCACAGGCGTCAGGCGGAACTTCTGGTGGGCCCCGGTGCCGCAGGTCCGCTGAACGATCGCGGCGTTGTCGGCGCTGGACGCTCCGTTGACCTCCACGCATTTTCCGCTGGTCGACGTGCCGATGCCGTACTCGTCGGCGGTCCCGCTGACCGGGGTGAAGGTGAAGGTCTGGTTGGCCTCGCCGTGGCAGGGCCTTTGGATGAGCTGGATGCCGTCGGCGGTGGAACTGCCCGGCAGATCCAGGCAGTTGCCGCCGTTCTGGTTGACCGCGGTGGAGGTGAACGCCGTCGCGGCGTGGACGGGCGGTGCGAACGCGACGGTGCCCAGGACCGAACCGATCATCACGGTGAGCACCATCGCCCAGAGGGACAGGAGGCCAGATCGTCGTCTCATCGGGCTACTCCCCTGACGGTGCGGGCAGTGTGGTGCCGAGGGCGACCGGCGTGCCGAAGTTCGGTGTGCCGTCGGCGTTCCAGGTGAACTTCTGCGCTCGGGTGCTGCGGTTCATGTCGCAGCCGCCGCTCGCGGAACTGTTGGCGTGGTAGACCATCCAGTCCTCGGTCCCGTCGGGCGACTTGAAGAAGCCGTTGTGGCCGGGCCCGTACACGCCGTTGGCGTTGGACCGCTGGAAGACCGGGTTCGGCGACTTGACCCAGGAGGAGGAGCTGAGCGGGTCACCGCCGTTGTAGGTGAGCATGCCGAGCTTGTAGTCGGGCGTGGAGCAGTGGCTCGCGGAGTAGACGATGAAGGTCTTGCCGCCCCGCTGGAGCACCTCGGCGCCCTCGTTGACCGCGCCGCCCACCGTCTCCCAACTATAGGTGGGGCTGGACAGCACCCGCCGGGTGCCGCCGGCGGTCCACGGGTTGGAGAGCGGCCGGATGAACATCGGCTGCGAGCCGTTGTAGAAGGTGCCGAGGAGGTAGAGCTTGCCGTCCAGTTGCAGAATGCTCGGGTCCAGCTCCCAGGTGTTGTCCTGGGTCGGGTCGAGCAGGTCGGCCTTGAAGGTGTAGGGCCCCATCGGGTCCAGGCCGGCGCTCTCCAGCACATGGATCCGCTGGGTGCCCAGGTCGTACGGCTCCCGTCCGGCCGTGTAGTAGAAGTACCACCGCTTTCCGTTGGGGCCGTCGAGCAGGTGGAACTCGGGGGCCCACATCGTGCCGGCGCCGTTGGGCCGGGTGAGGTTGAAGATCACCTGGTCGGTGGCGGTGGCGAGCCCCGCGAGGGTACTGGCCTTGCGCATGGTGATCGTCGAGTTCCAGGTGGTGGTGGCGAGGTAGTAGTACCCGTCGTAGTACGTCAGCCAGGGGTCGGGCCCGTGCTGGGAGAGCGGGTTGGTGAAGGTGTGCGGGCTCGTGGAGCCGCCGGTGAAGCCGGGCAGCCGCCACACCCTGCCGTTCGCGGTGGCGCACGGCAACTGCACCAGGTTGGTGTTCGAGGCCGACGAACCGCCGCTCGGCGTCACGCATTTACCGGAGCTGACGGAGACCAGGTGGAAGGTCTTGTCGGTGCCGCTCACCGACACCGGTGTGAGCCGCCACTGCTGGTTCGTCCCGCCGTGACAGGGCCACTGGATGAGCGCGGCGTTGTCCGCCGTCGACGCGCCGTAGACGTCGACGCACTGACCGGACTGGGTGGTGATCGTGTACGTGTCACTCGTCCCGGAGACCAGGGTGTAGCCGAAGTTCTGGTTCGCGCCGGAGCTGCACGTGAAGGCGCGCAGCTGTGTCCCGTTGGTCGACGAACCGCCCGGAAGGTCAAGGCAGTTGCCGCCGTTCTGGTTCACCCCCGTCGTGGTGAAGGCGACGGCGGCGGATGCGGGCGGCGCCACGAGGAAGGCGACCGCGATGGTGAGCAGGGCGACGAGTGCGGACAGGCATCTGGAACGAGTCACGGTCCGTACACCTTTGTCTCGAGGAGTCCGACGGAGTTGGTGCCGTTGCCGGTGAGCAGCACCCGCAGGCGCGTGGTGTTGGTCGCCGTGAACGTGACGGTGTTGTACTGGTTCTTGGCCAGGGGGTAGCCGCTCGCCCCGGGTACGTCGGCGTAGGCGCTGCCGTTCCAGTACTGGAGCTTCCACGAGGCGGGCATGTCGATGCCCTGGTCGTCGTCGAAGAAGTACACGTCGGCCTTGTTGATGGTCTTGGCCGACGGCCAGGTCAGTTCGGCCCATTGCTGTCCGGTCTCGGGCCAGGTGCCCCACCGAGGGTTCACGGTGTCGTTGGACGAGGGCGGGTCGATGCCGTCGTTGACCGCGTTGACGCTCTCCCAGGAGGAGGTGTAGGACGCGGACGCCGTCGCGGACGTCGCGAGGTTGGCCGGTGGCTGCACGCCGCCCCGGTTGAAGATCTTCACTTCGGTGAGGCCCGTCTTGGCCCCGGAGGCGTTGGTGGCCAGGACTCTTACGCGTTGGGCGTCGACCGCGGGGAACTGCACCAGGTTGTAGTTGGCCCGCGGCGCTGCCGGGCTCTTGGTCTGGCCGGGCACGTTCACCCACGTACCGCCGTTGTAGTACTGGATGCTGTACGCGGACGGGGCCCGGTAGGTGGTGCTCGCCGGGCGGCTGTCCTTGAAGTACAGGCGCACCTCGTTGAACGTGCGGGCGGTGCCCAGGTTCAGCTCGTACCAGTCCTGGGTGTTGGCGGAGCCGCCGGCGCCCCAGAACGGATCGTTGGTGGGATAGCCGTCGACCGCGCCGGCGACGGTGCTGCCGGAGTCGGTGTACGAGGCGGTCGCCGTCGCTCCGGCGGCGAGGTTGGTCAGGTCGGCGGTCAGGTCGACGCCGGCCTTGGCGAACATGTCGACCAGCCGGGGGCTGTCCTGGACGACCTGGTTGGGGGCCTTGAGACCGGGGACGGCCGTGTGCTGGGTGACCGTGCCGCTCGTGGTGACGTCACCGGTGGCCGGATCCCAGGTGAAGGGCACCAGCGCGTTGACGGTGGCGACCCGGTTGCCGTTGACGTAGATCGAGTACCCCTCCGGGACGCCCGGGTAGCGCACCACGCCGTCGGCCGGATCGTCCCAGACGATGGACAGGTCGGCGCCCCGGTAGCGGAGGTTGTTGATGGTGAAGTGGTCCCAGCCGATGTCGATCGGGGAGAGTTCGACCTTGGCGTCGTTACGGGGTCGCAGGCCGGCGACGTCCTCGATCACGGTCCAGTTGCTGCTGCCCAGGATGTTGTGGTGGATCCAGGAGCGGTAATCGATGCTGCTGCCGTTCCAGTCGGCCCAGAACTCGTTGGCGTCGGGCCACTGGGTGTTGCCGCCGACGTACTGCGCCCAGGCGTTCCAGTAGAGCAGCTTCTTGTAGTCGGTAGCGTTCATCCAGGAGTTGGGATAGTTCCGCAGCACTGAGGAGTACAGCCGGAACTGGACGGTGGAGTTGATGGTGGAGAAGTTGTTCGAGCCCGGGCTCCCGGCGTCGGCCGCCGCTTTCTTGTCGACCTGGTTGGCTGTGTAGAAGGGGAAGACGGGATATTGGGCCGGGTCGTCGAACAGGCGGAGGGCCTGCTTGTAGGTCGCGGTGTTGGGGACGGCTCCGACCGAGAACGGGTAGTAGTTGTTGATCTCCTTCCAGGGCACCCATTCGTTGGTCGACTTGAGCCGGTGTTCGAACAGTTGCCTGTTCGGGTTCCACAGCACGTTGACGATCGCGTCCTTGATCTGTGTCGCGAGCGTGCGCATCTCGGTGGCCTTGGCCGTGTTGCCGGTCGCCTCGTAGGCCTGGGCGGCGGCGAGCGCGCCGCTGTACTGGTAGGCGGACTCGGCGCGGTCCATGGTGCCGGGCTTCCAGTGGAAGGAGACCGCGTCGGCGTCGTTGCCGGTCAGGGCGCCCCAGTCGTACTCGATGAGCTTGTTGTTGTCATGGTCGTAGTAGGCGAGTTGGCCCTTGACGTCGCCCTCCGCGTAGTGGGCCAGGTTGCCGGCGATGGCCGGCTGGCCGCCGTGGATCTGGTAGCTCTTCCAGGCCGCCTCGGCGATGTACTGGGTGTAGCTGTTGGACCAGTTCTCCGGGTCACCGGGGTTGTCGAGGAAGCGGCCGTTCTTGGAGACCTGGCCGACGTTCAGCCAGTCCCCGTACGCGTAGGCCGGGTTGCGCAGGTATTTCAGGTCGTCGATGTGCATGGGCTGGGTGAGCGCGATGGCGTTGTTGTAGCCGAGGACGCCCTCGGTGGAGGTCGGGAACTGGAAGGTCTGCCCGGGGATGTCGGCGTCGAGGCTGTTGAAGCGCATCAGCCACCAGCGGTAGTAGATGCTCTTCTTGATCGCGGGCTCGGGCACGTCGATGTAGGGCACGTTCTGCGCCCACCACAGGTTGTAGGCCCTCACGTGGGTCGCGAACGCCGTCGCGGGGGAGTAGCCCGCGTAGGCGTTGTACTCCGTGAGGGACTCGGGGATCTCGTCGGTGACGAAGCCCATGACCACCTTGGTGGTCACGGTGGCTCCGGCCGCGATCGTCACCGACCGGTTGAGGCCGCCGCTGGAGACGGCGAAGCCGTCGCCGGTGAGCCGCAGGCGGATGGTCGTGAGGTTGTTGTAGGCGTTCACCTGCCCGGTCAGTTCGCTGCCGGTGCCCGTGGTGGCGTACGGGGAGGTCGCCCGTAACTGCAGTGTGGTGGAGCTCGATCCGTTGTTCTTGATGGACAGGTTGGTCACGGCGACGTTGTTGTCGGTGATGAACTTGGTCTGGTTGACCGTGACCGAGCCGCTGGTGTGCACGCTCTTCCAGTAGCTGGGGGCCTGCCAGCGCTGGGAGACCTGCTCGGTGAAGGTGCCCGGGGTGATCGCGACGGTGTAGGCGCTGTTGTCGTTGATGCTCTCCCAGTAGGCGACCTTGCCGGCGAACCCGAGCTTGGAGGGGTCGTGTTCCTTCATGAAGACGGCGCGGCCACGGCTCATCAGCCAGGGCCCGGACGGGTCGTCGCCGGAGCGGGCCAGCAGGCGGTCCATCCAGAAATCGGTTCCCGAGCTCTCCGCGTCGTAGATGCTCCGCATCATGTCGCCCGGTGTGTAGCCGACGGGCGGGGAGGGGATCGCGGGCCCGCTGAAGGTGGGGAACCCGATGGTCTGCGCCGCGTGGGCCGGGGTCGCGGTGAGGACGGAGCAGACGATGAGCATCAGCGCGAGGAGGAGGCGCTTCATCTGAGGGCCTGCCGTTCCTGGATGCCCGACAAGGGATCGGGCTTCGCGGCCGCGTCGGGCCGGAGCCGGGTCGTGCTGCCGTCGGCTCGTGCGCCGGCGTCGTACCGGTGGGACGCGCTGTCGGCCCCGCAGGGGACCGCCGTCCGTCGTCTTCTCATCGGATGCTCCCTGTCCCGTCGACAGCAAGCGTCTGCACCCGGGCGCGCATGGTGACGGGGCATCGGCTGCCGTCGCTCATGTAGTGCTCATGACATAAAGCTGTGCACGTGGAAGCGCTGAAGTGCGAGGGAGGGGACCGGTAAGGGAGTGTTCCCCGGACCGGCCGGGGGAGTGTTCCCCCGGTTCCCCGAGAGGTGCTGAAACGGACCTAAAAGGTTTTCGCAACGTAAGTGCGGTCCCTGGAAGTGTCAAGAGAGGCCCCCAGGATGCCGGCCGCGGGGATCAGGACAGCGGCACGGTGGACCCCCTGATCACCACGCGGCAGGGCAGGGTCTCGACGCCCGAGCGCCGGGCCCCGGCGATCGCGCTGAACAGGGCGCGCGCGGCCGCCCGTCCGACCTGTTCGAGGTTCATGTCGACGCTGGTCAGCGGTGGGCGGGAGGCGGAGGTGAGGATCTGCCAGTTGTCGAAGCCCATGACCGCCACGTCCTCCGGCACCCGGCGGCCCCGTTCACGCAGTACCTCCGTGACGCCGCGGGCGATCTGGTCGCTGCCGCACAGGACCGCGTCGACGTCCGGGTGCCGGTCGAGCAGCATCCCGGTGGCCGCCCGTCCCCAGCCCTCCGACCACACCCCGAACCGTGGTTCGCCGACCAGCGCGAGGCCGGCGTCGGCGAGCGCGGACCGGGCGCCCTCGGCCCGCTCCTGCGCCGCGAGATACCCGGGGTCGCCGGTGATGTGCGCGATCCGGCTGCGGCCGCAGGCGAGCAGATGGTCCACGGCGATCCGCCCGGCGCCCACGCTGTCGGGGACGATGGACAGATCCGCCGGATCCTCCGACGGCGCGTAGGCGTACACGACCGGGACGGGCAACTCGCGCCCCAGGGACGGGCGCGGGTCGGTCCGGCTGCCCACCACGATGAGGCCGTCGACCCGGCGGCCCAGCAGCGCGCGGACGTGGTGCTGCTCGCGGATCGCGTCGCCTCGGGCATCGCAGAGGAAGACCGCGACCTCACCCGCTCCGAAGGCGTCCTCGGCGCCCATCAGGATCGGGATGCTGAAGCGGCCCTCCAGGTCGCTGGTGAGCAGACCGACGGTGCCGGTGCGCCCGGCGAGCAGCCCGCGGGCAAGCTGGTTGGGCCGGAACGACAGCCGCTCGGCCGCGTCGATCACCCGCTGTCGGGTCTCGGCGCGCACCTGGCTGCGGCCGTTGAGCGCCTTGGACGCGGTGGCGATGGACACGCCTGCCAACCGGGCGACGTCGCTGAGGGTGGCGGGCCCCGAACGAGAGGGGTCGGTGGCCTGTGCCATGGGTGCTCCTGTCCCGTGTCGCGTGCCGGGGCCGTCGAGGCTGACACGTCGGTCGCAAAAACAGTACGCGAAAGGTTTCGGAGGTGGATCCTTCTGCCTTGCGATGATCCATCAACAGTCGCTCGCTGCAAGGGGATTGACGAGCCCCAGGTCGAGTTCTAGCGTTCCAGAAAACCTTTTCGGCCCTTTTCCGCCGCACCGTCCAGCGCCACCAGAGCCATCGGCATCCATCGCACCGACGGCAGGCCGCGCACGGCCTGCCGCGACAAGAGGGGGAGCGAACATGGGCAGCACGGTCGGACCACGTGGACGTGTACGCCGCCTGGTCACCGGCGTCGTCGCCCTGCTCGCCGCGGCGAGTCTGGCCACGGCGTGCGGGTCGGGGGACGGGGGCTCGGGCGGTGGGGGAGGAAAAGGGGCAGCGGGCGCCGACGGCGTCGACGACGGTGCGAAGCTGACGATGTGGACGCGTGCGGCGACCCGGCCGCAGAGCGAGGCGCTGGTCAAGGCGTACAACGCGAGCCACAAGAACAAGATCGAGCTGACCGTCGTCCCCACCGACGACTACCAGGCCAAGGTCGGTGCGGCAGCCGGGTCCAAGGACCTGCCCGACCTCTTCGCCTCCGACGTGGTGTTCGTCCCGAACTACACCTCCAGCGGGCTGTTCGCCGACCTCACCGAACGCATCGACGCCCTGCCCTTCGCCAAGTACCTCGCCCAGTCGCACATCAAGGCCGGCACGTACGAGGGCAAGAAGTACGTCGTACCGCACACCCTCGACCTGTCGGTGCTCTTCTACAACAAGGACCTCTACCGCAAGGCCAAGCTCGACCCCGACAAGCCGCCCACCAGCCTGAGCGAGTGGGACCGGCAGGCCCGGGCCGTGGACGCACTGGGCGGCGGCGTCAACGGCACCTTCTTCGGCGGCAACTGCGGCGGCTGCGGCGTCTTCACCTGGTGGCCGTCCATCTGGGCCGCGGGGGACGAGGTGCTCAACAAGGACGGCACCGAGGCGACACTCGGCTCCGCCACCGCCAAGAAGGTCTACGACACCTACCGCGGGTGGGTGAAGGACGGCATCGTGGCTCCCGGCGCACGCGAGGAGACGGGCACGACCTGGACCGGGGTCTTCCCCAAGGGCAAGGTCGGCGTCATGCCCATGCCGTCGACCACTCTGGGGCTGATGCCCAAGAACCTCGACCTCGGCGTCGCGCCCATCCCCGGACCCGACGGCGGCAAGTCCACCTTCGTCGGCGGTGACGCCATCGGCATCTCCGCCACCAGCAGGTCGGCCGACCAGGCCTGGAACTTCCTCGCCTGGTCACTGGGAGACAAGGCGCAGGTCGACGTGGTCGCCGCGCACAAGGACGTGGTGGCGCGCACCGACCTCGCGTCCAACAAGTACTCCAAGGCGGACCCGCGACTGGTGACGATCAACGAACTCGTGGCCGACGGCCATACCCCGTACGCCCTGAAGTTCGGCCAGACCTTCAACGACCCCAACGGGCCCTGGCTGACCCTGATGCGCGACGCCGTGTTCGGCGACGGATCGTCCGTCGACAAGGACAACAAAGCGGTCAGCGCCTCACTGGCCGACTGAACGGCACCGGCTCCCGCAGCACCCCTCCCACGTCCCACGGCAGAGGAGCGTCATGCAGGTGAAGGCAGCCGACCCGGCGGCGGCCGAACCCCGGACCCGGCCGGAACGCCGGGTCCGTCCGTCCCGCGCCACCCCGCCTTGGTGGCGGTCCCGCAAAGTGAAGGGCCTCGCCTACGCCGCCCCCACGGCCGTGTTCGTCACGGTGTTCTTCCTGCTGCCGCTGCTGCTCGTCGGGCAGATGTCGCTCAGCGACTGGCCGCTCCTCGCCGGCGACCGGGGCCTCAACGCCCCCGGGAACTACACCGACGCGACCGACAGCACCCTGTTCTGGCCCGCGGTCCGCTTCACCCTCCTCTACACCGTGATCGTCACCGTCGTACTCCTCGGCCTCGCCCTCCTCCTCGCCCTGCTGGTGCAGGAGGCCCGGCCCGGAGCGGGCTTCTTCCGCACGGTCTACTTCCTGCCCGGTGCCCTGGGACTGGCCTCGGCGTCCCTGCTGTTCTGGGGCCTGTACAGCCCGACCACCGGCCCGCTCAGCCGCATCCTGGAAAAACTCGGCCTCGTCGACGACCCGGTGTCCTTCCTCGGCACACCGACCTCCGCCCTGCTGTCGACGGTCTTCCTCATCGTCTGGAAGTTCGCCGGCTTCTACATGCTGATCCTCCTCGTGGGCCTCCAGCGCATCCCCCAGGAGGTGTTCGAGGCCGCCCGCATGGACGGCGCGAGCCGCGGCCAGATCTTCCGCTCCATCACGCTGCCGCTGTTGCGGCCCTCCCTCGCCCTGACCCTGCTGCTGTGCGTGACCGGATCGCTGCTCGCCTTCGACCAGTTCTTCATCCTCACCAAGGGCGGACCGGACAACAGCACTGTCACCGTCGTCCAGTTGATCTACCGCGAGGCCTTCCAGCGGCTGAACCTGGGCACCGCGGCGGCCCTGTCGATCACCGTCCTTGCCGTCCTGCTCCTGCTCAACGCCCTCCAGTTCCGCGGTCTGCGCCGCGCCGACGAGTCATGAGCCGCAGCTCATGGGAAGGGACACCATGGTGCTGACCCGCGCCCTCGGCCGGACGCCCCACTATGTCGTCGCCGGCGGTCTGGCCGTCGTCTTCCTCTTTCCGCTGCTGTGGAACGCCTGGGCCTCCGTCAGCGGACAGCCCGGCACCGCACAGGAGTCCGGTCACGGCCTCGGCAACTACCGGACGCTGCTCGACTACGACGCGGGCCTGTGGCGCTACCTCCTCAACAGCGTCGTCGTCTCCGCGCTGACCGTCGCCCTGACCCTCGGAGTGTCGCTGCTGGGCGGCTACGCCTTCGCCCGCTTCGACTTCCCCGGCAAGAACCTGCTGTTCCTGGTGACCCTGGCCATCCTCATGGTCCCCTACGCCACCCTCCTCATCCCTCTCTACGTGCTGCTCGGCAGACTCCACCTGCAGAACTCGCTGATCGGGCTGAGCCTCGTGCTCGCCATGTTCCAACTGCCGTTCGCCACCTTCATGATGCGGATCTCCTTCGAGGCGGTGCCGCGCGAACTGGAGGAGTCGGCGCTGGTCGACGGCTGCGGCACGGCGGGCGCGCTGCGGCGGGTCCTCCTCCCGGCGGTGCGACCGGGACTGATCACTGTCGGTCTCTTCGCGTTCCTCGCGGCCTGGAACGACTTCATCGCACCGCTGATCCTCATCTCCGACAGCGCGAAGGCGCCGCTGCCCCTGGCCGTCGCGAACCTGCGGCAGCAGAGCATGGGCGCCGTCGACTACGGCGCCACCGAGGCGGGCGTGGTGGTCCTCGCCGTACCCTGCCTCCTCCTCTTCCTGCTGCTGCAACGGCACTACGTACGGGGCTTCATGTCCGGTGCACTCAAGGGCTGATGGCCGATACCCGACGCGCGGACGACTTGACCGGACAACCGAAGGGACGAACTGAAGGCATGAAGTGGTGAAGGAGAACACAGTGGGGTCACTCGTCCTGCCGGTGGCGCCCACCCGCGGCAGGCTGCGACCGCTCGGTCTCGACGAGGTCAGGATCACCGGGGGATTCTGGGCCCGTCGCCGGCACACCAACGAGAGCGCCACCCTCGGCCACTGCCGCGACTGGATGGAACGCGTCGGCTGGACCGGCAACTTCCGGGCCGCCGCACAGGGCCGCCTCCAGCGCGACCGGCGCGGCCGGGAGTTCGCCGACTCCGAGCTGTACAAACTCCTGGAAGCCATGGCCTGGCAGGGCGGCGCCGCGGGCACGCTCGATGCGGACATCGCCGCACTCACCGAGGCCGTCGCACCGGCCCAGGAACCGGACGGCTACCTGAACACCGCCTTCGGCCACCCCGGACAGCAGCCCCGCTACAGCGACCTCGAATGGGGACACGAGCTCTACTGCCACGGGTTCTTGATCCAGGCGGGCGTGGCGCAGGCCCGGGCCAGGGGAGAGGGCGAGCTGACGAAGATCGCCCGACGGGCCGCCGACCACGTCTGCGCATCCTTCGGGCGGGGCGGCATCGAGGGCGTCTGCGGCCACCCCGAGATCGAGACCGCCCTGGTGGAACTGGCCAGGCTGACGGGTGAAGAACGCTATCTCGACCAGGCCGCGCTCTTCATCGACCGCCGTGGCCACGGCACGCTCGCCGACAGCGAGTTCGGCCGCGCCTACTACCAGGACGACATTCCCGTACGACAGGCCACGGTGCTGCGCGGCCACGCCGTCCGCGCCCTCTACCTCGCGGCCGGCGCCGTCGACGTGGCCGTGGAGACAGGGGACGACGACCTGCTCGACGCGGTCGTACGGCAGTGGGAGGCGACGGTCGCCCGACGGACCTATCTGACGGGCGGCATGGGCTCGCACCACCGGGACGAGTCCTTCGGCGACGACTTCGTCCTCCCACCGGACCGCGCCTACTCGGAGACCTGCGCCGGCGTCGCCTCCGTGATGCTCAGTTGGCGGCTGCTGCTGGCCACCGGCGAGCCGCGTTTCGCCGACCTCGCCGAGCGGACCCTGCTCAACGTGGTCGCGACGTCCCCGGCGGAGGACGGCCGGGCCTTCTTCTACGCCAACACCCTGCACCGACGCCACCGGGGCGCCGTGCCCGCCGTGGACGCGGTGAGCCCGCGCGCCGAGTCGAGCCTGCGCGCGCCCTGGTTCGCGGTGTCCTGCTGTCCGACCAATGTGGCGCGGACGCTGGCCCAGCTGCCCGCGTACCTCGCGACGGCCGACGACCACGGCGTGCAGCTGCACCAGTACGCCGACGCGGAGATCGCCACCTCTCTCGAAGGCGGCCACGGGGTCGCGCTGCGCGTCCGTACCGACTATCCGTCGGGCGGAACGGTGACCGTGCGCATCGACCGGTCGTCGTCGGACCGCCCGTGGACCGTGTCGCTGCGCGTCCCCGCGTGGACGGCGGGCGCCACGGCATGGCTGGTCGACCCGGACGGGACCCGCCGTGCCGTGCCTGCGGGCATGACCGAGGTGACCCGCGCCTTCCGGCCCGGTGACGAGATCCGGCTCGAACTGCCCGTACGGCCGCGCTGGATCCAGGCCGACCCGCGCGTCGACGCCGTCCGGGGCACGGTGGCCGTCCAGCGCGGGCCGCTGGTGTACTGCGCCGAGTCCGTGGACCTGCCGGACGGACACGACGTCGACGTGATCGGCGTGGACCCGTCCGTCGCGCCGGAGGACGGGCCGGACGGCACGGTGGTCACCGCTGGGCAGATCACCGCGTACGACGCACAGCGCGAGGAGACCTGGCCGTACCGGCCGCTCGACGCGACCGCCACCGCGCCGTCCGCCGACCGCACGGGGATCGTCCTGGTCCCCTACCACGCCTGGGCGAACCGCGGGCCTTCGACGGTGCGGGTGTGGCTGCCGGCCGTGGAACCGGACCGTGCCACCGCAGTCCTGCCGAATGACGGTCGTCAGCCCCGAGTAAGCGGATTCATCCAGTCGGACTGACGGAATCGCCCAGTGCCGACGGGGAAGGGTGATTTCGGCATCCGCCAGGGAGCGAGTCACAGCTGCCGACGGAGGGAACCGAGAGATGACCTCAGTTCGTCGGTACCTGAAGTTGAGGCGGTGCAGCCAGCGCCGCACCGTCTTCTGACCGCACCGCAGTCTCGTCGGTGACGCCCGCGCCGCCGATGGTCTTGCCGCGCTTGCGGGCGGACTCGTGGCCTTCGAGGGTGCGGTCGCGGATCTGCTCACGCTCCATGCCGGACATGGCGGCCAGCGCGGTGAGCGACCCCGGCTTCGGTGAGGGAGTCGAGCTGTGCGTCCCGGGACTGCCGGGCGGTCGAGGCACGCGCGTACGCCAAGTTGATCGACGCGAAGCGCTTGGTCTCGGCTGCCATGAGCCTGCCGGGGCCGGAGCGCCCCCTCGCCGTAACCACCTCGGGGGCGTTCGGACCGCCTCAAGTGGTAGGCGACGGCGGGTAGTCGTCGATGGCCATGGAGTTGTGGAGGCGTGCGGTCTTGGTGGTGAGGCGGAGGAGGGCGCGGCTGGGCCCCGCGGGCAGAGCGGAGATCAGGCGGGCGCCCTGGGCCAGTCCCTGCACGCCGAGACGTGAGGTGGGGATCAGGGTCTTCGCCGCGCTGAGCGCGGCCGAGCGGCTGCCGCGCACATGCTCCGCCATCGCGCGCTCGTAGGCGGGGAAGGCGCGTTCGTGGTCGCCGCCCGCCCGTGCCAGCTCTCCGGCGAGGACGTACGCGCCGACGACGGCCAGGCTGGTGCTGCCGCCGACGGCCGGGCCGGGGCAGTAGCCCGCGTCGCCGACGAGCGTCACTCTCCCCTGCGACCAGGTGTCCATGCGGAGCTGGGTGATGGAGTCGAAGTAGAACGCCGGGGTGCGGTCGAGCTCGTTCAGCCAGCAGTCCACGTCAGGGTGCATGCCGTCGAACGCATTGCGCAGCAACTCCTTCTGCCGGGGCACGTCTTGATGGTGGTAGGCGAGCTCGCGCTCGCTCCGGAACAGGAACAACGCCCGTGCGTCGCCGAGGTGCCGCGTGCCGTACATGCCGGCAGTGCGGCCGACGCCGACGTGCATGAGGAGCTCGCCGTCGAGCCCGGAGACGTTCGGCAGGGACAGGACCCCGAAATAGGCCCCGATGAAGGCACTGAAGCGGGACTCGTCGCCGAAGGCGAGGCGGCGCACGTTGGAGTGCAGCCCATCCGCGCCGACGACGAGGTCGAAGCGGCGCGGCGCCGCGTTCTCGAACCGCACCTCGCCGTCGGGCGAGATCGCGGTGATCGAGTCGCCGAAGACGTACTCGACGTCGTCGCGCGCGGCGTCGTAGTAGATCTCGATCAGGTCGTCGCGCATGATCTCTACGTGCCGGTCGGAGGTGGCACTGAAGATCTTGGAGAGGTCCACCCGGACGGGACGCCGTGCGCTCTCCCGATGGACAGTCATCCGGTGGGTGCCGGTGGCCCGCGCCTCGATGCGCGGGAGCACGCCCATCTTCTCCGAGATGTTCATCGCGGGCCGGAACAGGTCGACCGCGTGGCCGCCGGTCTTGCGCGCAGTCGGCGCGCGCTCGACGACGGTGACGGAAAATCCGTGCCTGGTGAGCCAGTACGCCAGCACCGGACCGGCGACGCCGGCGCCGGAGACGAGAATCCGCAGGGCACCCCTCCTTGTCATTCAGTCCTCCCGTACGGCGTGGACCGTGGTGAAGGCCAGCAGGGGGATGGCGGTCCGTGGGGGATCCTCGAGTATGGGTGAGTGTCCGAGACCGGGCAGCAACTCGACTGTCGCGCCCGGAACAGCGTGGTAGTCGGCGGCGGATGCGGATCGCCACCTGCGGTCTTCCTCGCCGAAGATCACCAGCAGCGGCTTGCCGAGGGCCGCCAGCCGGTCCGGGAGTGCCTGCTGCTCCAGGTAGTCGCGGGTGGCCTGCATCGTTGCGGTGAGCGTGTGGTGGGTCATACCGCGCACATCGTCCAGGAGTTCTGGTGGGATCTGGTAGCCCGCTCGGCTGAAACCGGTGCTCGCGAACCGGCGGATCTGTTCGTCGGTCGGCGGCCACTGCGCGAGTCCGACTGCGGCGGACTGCGGTGCGATGAAGGCCTCCAGGCCGGGTCCGGTGTTGATGAGCGCGAGCGCGGTCACAACGTCGGGTCGCTGTTCGGCGAGGGCGGTGGCGACCACGCCGCCGCTGGAATGACCGACGACCACGGCGTGCTCGACGCCGAGCCGGTCCAGTGCCGCTCCGGCCCGGCGTGCCTGGTCCGGGAGCGCGTAGCTGCGGTCGGCCGGTTTGGCCGACCGGCCGTGCCCGAGCAGGTCGATCCGGATGACGCGGTGAGATCCCGTCAGCAGCGCGACCAACGGATTCCACGAACGGGTCGAGGATGCGGTCCCGTGGATGAGCAGCAGTGCGGGGGCGTCGCGGGGGCCGTCCTGGCACACGTGGATGTCGCCGTCGTCCAGGGACAGGGTCGGACCCTCGGTGGCCTCGGCGCCGCCCGTCATGTGCGGTCCGTCGTCAGAAACAGTCATGCGCCCACTGTCGCCGCCGGGATCCACCGGCGGATTGGACAAATGTTCCCCTCAGTCGGCTCACGTAGCATGGGCGGGTGCGGACTTTCATGCACGGTGCGGCGTTGTGGGACGTCGCATGCCCGCTGCGTCCCAGCCGGGTGGCCGGTGTCACCATGGCCGGGTTCCGTGTCCGTGAGCTGGACGCGCTCCGGATGGTCCCGCACCCGGCCGTGACCCTGCTCCTGGAGTTCGGCGCCGGCTCGCCCGTCCTCGACTGTGCCGCCGGGCAGCAGCGGGGAAGCATGGTCGCCGGGCCCGGGCTCGGGTCCGGAGGCGCGGTCCGAGCGCGAGGAGAGAACGTCGAGTGCGTGCAGGTGCGCCTGTCCCCGGTGATCGCCCGCGCGGTTCTGGGCGCTTCGCCCGCCGACCTCGACGGCGCCGTCGTGTCCTTGGGCGACCTGTGGGGCCGGGAGGCGTCCCGGATTCGCGAACAACTGGGCAATGTCCCGTCGTGGCAGGATCGCTTCGCGTTGACGGACGCGCTGCTCGCCCGCCGGTATGAGGCGGGGCCGCCGGTAGAACCGGAGGTGGCCTGGGCCTGGCACCGGATCATCGGCAGCCGTGGCCTGGCCCGGGTCGACGGACTCGCGGCCGAGGTCGGATGGAGCCGTAAGCGGCTGTGGTCCCGGTTCCGGTCGCAGCTCGGCCTGCCACCCAAGCGCGCCGTGAGGCTGGCCCGCTTCGACCATGCCGCCCACCGCCTGGTCGCGGGTGAAGGCGCGGCCCGAGTCGCGGCCGAAACCGGCTACGCCGACCAGTCCCACCTGCACCGTGACGTCATGGCGTTCACCGGGGCAACCCCCGCGACCGTGGCCGGCGAGCTGTTTCTCGCCGTTGACGACATCGCATGGCCCAACGGCGGAACACCCGACAAGCCCCACGTCTGAACGTCACGGCGGCCACTTGCGTGCTCTCCCAGCGGGAGGGGCGACGTGTGGAGGCCGAGTTGATCGAACGGCCCGCCTTCTAGCGGGGGCCGCACAGGGAAGGGGAGAGGGCGGTACCGGACCGCACCGCCCTCTCCCGTTCGCTCTTCGTCATGCCGTGGCCGGCAGGACCGTACGTGGCCGTACCGGGAACCCGGCCGCCCGGTAGGAGTCGTCGATGAGCCGCATCGTGGTCAGCGCGTCGTCGGCGTCGAGTGCCGGCGGCGTCCCGCGCCGCAGGTGGGCGGCGAAGGCCTCGAGTTGGTAGGTGTACGAGGACCGGCGGCCGAGTTCCTCGGTGCGCTCGCCGGCGGCCGTACGGACGACGACCCGGTCGTCCAGATGCGGCTGTACGAAGTTCACCGCCGTGGCTTCGCCGCGTGAGCCCACGACGCGGCAGTTCATCTGCCATGTGTGGTGGGCCATGTGGCAGCGGGCGGTGCCCGTGGCGCCGCCCGGGAACTCCAGATCGACGTCCAGCCACTCGTCGACTCCCGCCGACTGAGCCTTCTCCCCGCCGCGCGCGGTGACCAGCCGGGGCGCCCCGCCTGCCCACGGCGCGAGCATGCGCTGGGCGTGCAGGCTGTAGCACCCGAGGTCCATCAACGCGCCGCCCGCCAAAGGGAGTTGCCACCGTACGTCGTCGTCCGGTGGCGCGGGCATGGCGACCATGGTCTCGACGTGCCGGAGGTCGCCCAACTCCCCGCTGTTCAGCAGCTCGTGCAGGCGCCGGGTGACCGGGTGGAACAGGTAGTGGAAGCCCTCCATGAACACCGTGCCCGCCTTGGTGACGGCCTCGTGGACCTCGGCCGCCTCCGCCGTGTTGCTCGCGGACGGCTTCTCCGTGAGGACGTGCTTGCCGGCCTGGAGGGCGGCCAGGTTCCACGGCCCGTGGAGACTGTTGGCCAACGGGTTGTAGACGACCTCGATCTCCGGGTCGGCGACGAGCTCGGCGTAGGAGTCCACCACCCGCTCCACGCCGTGCGTGGCGGCGAAGGCCTCGGCACGGTCGCGGTCGCGGGCGGCCACCGCGACCAGGCGGTGGCCGGTTGCCCGGGCCGGTTGCACGATCGACAGCTCGGCGATCCGGGCCGCTCCCAGGACTCCGATCCGCAGGGGTTCGTCCGTCGTCACTTGCGCTCCTCTTCGAGTCGTACGGGCCGGTGTTCACGCAGGGACAGGGTGCACGCCTCGGCGACCGAGCTCGCCTCGATGGCGTCCGCGACCGTGCAGGGGGGAGGTTCGGAGGCCGGCGACGACTTCGGTGAACGCGATGCTGTCCTTCATGCCGTGCAGCTCCAGACGCACGTCGTGACCGCGGGCGTAGATGATGGCGATGGTGCCGTCGTCCAGGGTGAGCAGGGCGGACGCCGTGTCGCCGTCGCCCGCCGCACGGATGTGCCCCGCGCCGCGGTTGCCGAGGGCGGCTCGGTCCTGGCCGCTGAAGACGATGTGGTCCCAGCGGTGGGCAGGGGTGGCGTTCGTGCATCAGGCCGGCGAGAGCGGTCTTGGCCGCGGGGTACGGCGCCCGGCGGGGCGGCTCGCCGTGGGCGTGGTGGGAGCCGATGCCGACGACGGCCGCATCTTCCCCGGCGCCGGCCCGCACGATGCCCGCGCAAGCGCCTTGGCTCCCGCCGTTTCCGAGGACGGCCTTGTCCTCGGGAAGTCCCCCGAGTGCCGTGTCGCTGTCAGCTCTGGCGGCGCTTGGCGCCCGCCTGCAGCTCCTGGCGCAGCCGCTCGGGGTCCCAGTTCTCGGCGACGGCCTGCCGGACGGTGTCCGCCTGGGAGGGCGGGGCGAGACCGTCCACCGGCGGGTCGAGGTCGAGGTTGGTGGGGAAGGGGTAGCCCTCGGCGGTGGCCGCGATCACGCGGCGCAGCCAGTCCTCCGAGACGCCCTCGGACTTACGGCGCAACAGCACCGGGAACAGGGCGTTCGCCATCGCCTCGCGGTCCACCGACTCCATGGCGCGGCCGAAGGCGGAGGAGATCTGCAACAGATTGGCCATGCGCCTGATGTCGGCCGAACGGTTGTGCCCGGCGGCGTGGAAGAGCGCCGGGTTGAAGAAGACCGCGTCGCCCTTCTCCAGGGGGAGTTGGACGTGGTGGGCGTCGAAGTACTCGACGAACCGCGGGAGTCGCCAGGCGAGATAGCCGGGCTCGAATTTCTGCGAGTGCGGCAGATAGAGGGTCGGGCCGGACTCGACGGGCATGTCGCAGTGGGCCACCGCGCCCTGCAGGGTCAGCACCGGCGAGAGCCGGTGGACATGCGCCGGGTAGGCCGCGGCGCGCTCCTGGGAGAGGAAGCCGAGGTGGTAGTCGCGGTGGACGTTCTGCGCCGCGCCTCCCGGGTTGACCACGTTGACCTGTGAGGTGACCTGGTAGGCGGGGCCGAGCCAGGCCTCGGCGATCAGCTCCAGGATGTCGTTGGCGTAGTAGTCGGCGAACACCTCGGGCGCCCGTACGGCCACCTTGTCCAGGGCGTTCCAGACGCGGTCGTTGGCGCCGGGCTTGGCGAAGTGGTCGCCGCGGGCCGTGCCGCTCGCACGCTCCTTCTCGATCAGTGCGCGGAAGGCCTCGGACGCCGCGTCCACCACGGCCGCGTCCGGGAAGGCGCCCTTGAGGATCACGATGCCCGGCCCGTCCGACAGGACCCCGGCCAACTCGTCCTGCACGCTCCGACGGCCCTCCGGGGAGATCGCCAGAGAGCGGAGCCGATCGCTGTCGTACAGCGGGACGTTCTGTTCGACCCGCTCGGCCGAGGGGTGGTCGGCGGGGTCGGTGCGCTGCTCCACGAGCGAGCGGAACGCGTCGAGATCGCAGTCCGCCTCGGTCAGCCAAGTCCGCGCTCCTGCGGCTGTGGGAGACATCCGGGTCCTTTCGCAGTCCGTGCGTTTCTGCCAGTCTTGAGCCCATCAACCCATCATTCAATGCTTGTCAGTACATCAAAAATGCATCATCGGCTCTGGGGATCAGTCATGCGACACCGCTACCCGATCAGGGAAATCGCCCGGCAGGCCGGACTGAGTACGGCCACGGTCGACCGCGTCCTCAATGAGCGGGGCAACGTGACGGAGAGCACCGTCAGGGAGGTGCACGAAGCCATCAAGGACCTGGACCGCCAGCAGAGCCAGGTCCGGCTCGGTGGCCGCACCTTCATGATCGACATCGTGATGCAGACCCCGGAGCGCTTCTCCACCGCGGTACGGGACGCACTCGAAGCCGAACTGCCCTCTCTGCATCCCGCTCTCGTACGTTCGCGCTTCCACTTCCGGGAGACGTGCCCTCCCGCCGAGCTGATCGGCACCCTGGACAAGATCGCGAAGAGTGGTACGCAGGGCGTGATCCTCAAGGCCCCCGACGAGCCGGAGATCGCGGCCGCGGTCGGTCGGCTGGTCGCGGCCGGCATCCCCGTCGTCACCCTGGTGACCGACCTGCCCCACAGCGCACGCCTGGCGTACGTCGGCATCGACAACCGCGCGGCCGGGGCCACCGCCGCCTATCTCCTCGGACAGTGGCTGGGCAAGCGGCCCGGCAACGTGCTCACCACCATCAGCCGGGGCTCCTTCCGGGGCGAGGAGGAACGCGAGATGGGCTTCCGCAGCGCGATGCGCCTCGCCGACCCCAGACGATCCCTGGTGGAGGTCACCGACAGCGACGGCCTGGACGCCACCCAGCACGATCTCGTCCTGGAGGCACTGAAGCGGGACGAGGACATCATCGCCGTCTACTCCGTGGGCGGGGGCAACCTCGCCACCCTCGACGCCTTCGACGCGCTCGGGCGGGAGTGCGAGGCGTTCATCGCCCACGACCTCGACCACGACAACACCCGTCTGCTGCGCGAGCGCCGCCTGTCCGCGGTCCTCCACCATGACCTGCGCCAGGACATGCGTCGCGCCTGCCAGATCATCATGCGCGCCCACAAGGCACTCCCCGACGACGGACCCTCGCTGCCCTCGGCCATCCAGGTGGTCACGCCGTTCAACATGCCACCGGGTGCTCCGTCCGTGCCCGTCGCCGACTGAAACCGAAAGCCCCGACGCCGCCCCACGGATTCCGCTACGGGCCCTCAACCAGGCCGCCCACGGCGCGACTCGGCGGCAGGCCGGAGGCCGGTAGCGCGCCGCCCCGGGGGACGTACGATCGGGTCTTCTTCGCGCCGGAAGGCGGTCTGCCCATGCCCGTGCCGAGCCTGCTCGCGGTTTTCGCGCACCCGGACGACGAGTCACTCTCGGCCGGCGGGGTGCTCGCCCGTCATGCAGCCGCGGGCGCGCGCACCGCGGTGGTCACGGCGACCTGGGCCGCGGACACCCCGCGGGCCGCGGAGTTGGCCGAGGCGCTGCGGATCCTCGGCGCCGGCACACCGCGGATGCTCGGCTACGCCGATGCGCGTGTACCGCGGTCGGCCCCGGGCTGTGTGCGGTTCTGCGAGGCGCCGCTGGACGAGGCGGTGCGCCGGTTGGTGACGCACATCCGCGCATTCCGCCCGGACATCATGGTCACCCATGACGCCTACGGCGGGCTGCCCGGTCACCCGGACCACGTCCACACCCATCGGGTGACCATGCTCGCTGCCCAAGCGGCGGGGCTTGGGCAGCTCTACCCGGATGCCGGTGCCCCCTGGCAGCCGCGTGCCCTCTACCTGGCCACGCACCCGCACTCGGCCGTGCCGGCGCTGAGAGACGCGATCGGTGCGCGCAAGACGGTGTACAGCGTTCCGGACGAACAGGTCACCGCGACGGTCGATGTCGGCCCCTGGATGGAGCGGAAGATCGCCGCCGTACTGGCGCACCGCTCCGAGGTCGAGCGGGGAGCTCTGCCGGGGGTGATCGCCGGTCTTTCGCCGGAGGCACGGGAGAGGCTGTTCGCCACCGAGTGGTACATCCGCCACGCCCCCATGACCGTGGCTCCGGCCCAGACGGAGCTGACCGCCTGACCATGCGTCCCTGAGTCGAATCGAAGTTCACGGGGGTCGTGACCGATTTCGCCTGTTTTCCCGATGCATGATGACGGTTCACGGCCGCCCGTTTCCCCTAGGTGCCATGCATGGGAGTCCAGCTTGTCCGCACATGCCCGCCGCACCCGGACCGTCATCGGATCCGCACTTGCCGCACTCGCACTGGCTGCGGGGTGTACCACGCACACCGAGATGAGTGCACTCGGCCATCCGGAGGTGTCGACGGGTCCTCTGCAGACCGTGTCCCCGTCGCCGGCCCTCACTGCGCGGGCAACGCAGGATCTGCGCGACCCCGTGCAGATCGTGAGCAGGAACGGACTGCTCAGGACCAGGATCGTCGTCGAACGCAAGAAGGTGCGCCTGGCAGGCCGCGATCTGTGGGCCCTGACGTACAACGGGATGTACATGCCGCCCACGCTGCGTCTGCGGCCGGGGGACCGGATGGTGATCTCCTTCGAGAACAAGCTCGACCATCAGACGAATCTGCACGTCCATGGCATGCACGTCTCGCCCGCCGGCCATGCGGACAACGTCTTCCTCAAGGTCGAGCCAGGGAAGACCTTCACCTACGAGTACACCTTCCCCAAGAGCCTTGAGCCGGGTACGTACTGGTACCACCCGCACCCGCACACGCTCTCCACCCCCCAGACCGCCGGCGGCATGTCCGGCCTGATCGTGGTGGACGGCCTCGACACGTATCTGCCCGCGCCGCTCCGCGGGATCACGGAACACGCCGTCGCGCTCAAGGACTTCCAACTCGTGGGCGACCAGATCAAGACCTCGCATCTCAAGATGGGCGCACCCACGACACGCACCGTCAACGGGCAGCTCAACCCGTGGATCCGGATCAGGCCCGGCGAGACCCAGTTGTGGCGCCTCGCGAACATCGGGGCCAACATCTTCTACAAAGTGACGCTGCCGGGCACCAAGTTCCACATCGTCGCTCAGGACGGCTACCCGGTGAACAGGGTCTACTCCGTCGACTCCATGGTCATCCCGGCCGGTGCCCGCTACGACGTGCTCGTACAGGGCCCGAAGGCCGGCGTGTCGCAACTGCGGACCCTGCCGTACAACTCCGGCAAGGCCGGAAACCAGTTCCCCGAGGCGACACTGGCCACGGTCCGGTCCGAGGGTGAACCGATGCGACCCGCGGCCTTGCCCACAGTCTTCGCCCCGGTGGACGACCTGGCGAAGGAGGCCGTCGCGGCACGCAAGACGGTTGTCTTCACGGAGAACAAGGCGGGCACGCTCTTCTACATCAACCACAAGCAGTTCGACCACAACCGCGTCGACTTCCGGGCCAAGCTCAACACCGTCCAGGAGTGGACGATCAAGAACGACAGCGACGAGGTGCACTCGTTCCACATCCACACCAACGACTTCCAGGTGATGAGCATCAACGGTGAGCCGCAGGTCAACTACGGCTTGCGGGACACCGTCGACGTCCCTCCACGCGGAAACATGGTCGTCCGTATCCGGTTCCTCGACTATCCGGGCAAGACGGTCCTGCACTGCCACATCCTCAACCATGAGGACGCGGGGATGATGGCGGTACTTCAGATCGACAAGTAACCGCCCCGCTTCCGAGCCACGAGCAGGCGGCGCCCGTGATCACTGGCCCGGTATGGGGCGGACGGTGAGGATCTGTTGTGCGTGTCCGACCGGGCCGTTGAGGTCGTGCAGGACGGTGCTGGTGAGGCCTTGGCCGGTGGGGCCGAAGGTGACCGTGGTGTCCAGGCCGGTCCAGTGGCCCTCGGGTTGGCGGTGGAGGTGGACCGTCAGGTCGACGTTGGGGTACATCCAGGCGGTGGGCGGCTGCCGTACGGCGATGCCGTTGGCGGTGTCGACGAGGGCGAGGTAGGACGCGAGCGTGCTGCTGGGCTCGTCGGCCACGAGGGCGTGGCGGGTGGAGACCCAGGCGGTCGTACGGCCCGCCTGGGGTGGTGCGACCGGGCGGACGTCCAGAGAGGCGATGTATCCGCCGGGCCACAGCGAGGCCATCGCCCACGGGGTGAGCGCCTGGGGAGGGGTGAGCCGGTCGTCGGGGCCCCCGGCGACGGCGGAGGTGTCGACGGTGGCGAGGAGCCAGGCACGGGCGCGGACCACGGGCCGGTCGGCGATGAGCACGACGGCTTCGAGCAACTCGATGGTGCGGCCCGGGCGGATGGTCTCCACCCGGATCTCGCACTCGTCGAGGTCGAGTCGGCCCAGGATGTCGTAGCTGATCCGGGACAGGACCAGGCCGGTGTGCGGCCGCCCGGCCAGATGACGGTCGACGGCGTGGACGACGAGGCCGCCGAGCGGGCTGAAGTGCTGTTCGTCGGGGTCCCAGGCTCCGCCCGCGTGGGCGGTCGGCTTGTAGCGGTGCTCGTCGATGCGCTCGTAGTAGCTGGCGGGGACCGGGGTGCCGGTGTTCAACGGACGTTTCTCCTCGGGCGGCTCGGCGGGGCTGATCACAGGGCTGATCACAGAGTATTGAGCAGGACGACGTAGACGGCGGTGCCGATGCCCACGCTCAGGATCGTGCGGCGGCCGAAGGCCAGGTGGACGCCGATGGTGACGGCGACCGCGAGCAGCGCGTACCCCGTTCCGTGCGGGTCGCGTGTGATCGTGCCGTGCAGGGCCGTCACGGCGAGGATCGCGAGGATGCCGACCGGCATCCACACGGACAGCTGCCGCACCAACGCCGAGCCACGCAGGGTGCGCAGTACCGCGAACGGCAGGGCGCGCAGGGCGAAGGTGAGAGCGAAGACGATCGCCAGGACGGCGATGAGATACGAGGTGCTAGGCATCGGTGGTCTCCCGGGCGGGTCGGCGAGTGGTGAGCGTGTGGCGCACCAGGAGCAGGCCGACGAAGATCAGCAGCGCGGTGAACATGGCGAGGCCCGGGGTCAGTACGAGCGCGAGCGCGGCGCTCGCACCGGCGAGCAGGACGGAGGGGAGTTCGCTGCGGGAACGGAACGCGTCCAGGGTGAGCACGGTGAACAGGGCGCACAGGGCGAACTCCAGGCCCTTGATCGGCGCGGGCAGCGCGGCGCCGAGAGCGACCCCCACCAGACCGCCGCCGACCCAGTAGGTCTCGCAGGCGATCTGCATCGCCAGCAGCCGGGGCGCCGAGCGTTCCGCCTCGGGCAGGGAGGCGTTGACGGCGTATGCCTCGTCGATCATGGCGTAGACGGCGTAGGTCTTCGCGACGGGGTGCTTGACCAGGTGGAGCGGGAAGGAGAAGGCGTAGAAGACGTGCCGGAAGTTGACCACGAGGACGGTCAGCGCGACCGCGGCCAGTGGGGTGACGGTGGCCATCATGCCGACCAGCAGCAGCTCCAGGGAGCCGGCGAACGCGGCCAGGGACAGGGCGGGGGCGAGCCACCAGGGCAGGCCGGCCTGCATGATCAGCAGGCCGAGAGCGATACCCAGGGGGAAGATCCCGAGGCCTGCGGAGAAGGAGTCGCGGACTCCCAGGGTGATCTGCCGGCGCCGCTCGGCGGGAGCCCGGGCCGCGAGCGGGGCGGCTTCCGGTATGGCCGCGAGGGACGGAACGTCGTGGTGCATGTGTCTATCGTCCCGGAAAACGCGCCCCATGTGGTTGCGAAGATTGCGCGCTCGACGGTCTGGGGTGCAATCTTCTGACGTGGATGCGATCGATCTGGCAATCATTGCCGAGCTGGAGCGGGACGGGCGGCTGACCAACGTCGAGCTGGCGCAGCGGGTCGGGCTCACGACAGGGCCCTGCCTGCGGCGCGTGCAGCGGCTGGAGGCCGACGGTGTCATCCGCGGTTACCGGGCCGTCATCGACCCCCTCGCCGTGGGCCGCTCCTTCGAGGTGCTCATCGACCTCAGCCTCGAAGCCCAGGACGCGGAGACGGTCGAACGCTTCGAGCAGATCATGGCGCAGGCCGAGGAGGTGATCGAGCTGAGGAGGCTGTTCGGCAGCCCGGACTATTTCGTGCGCGTGGCGGTCGCGGACCTGGCCGCCTACGAGACCTTCCTCAGCGGGCGGGTGATGACCATCCCGCGGATCAAGAACGTCACCTCACACTTCACCATGAAGGCGGTGAAGACGGCCTGACGGCTCGGTGACCGGCCGTCCCGTCAGCCGCCCCACCGGCCGCCCCGTGACGGTGGCCCGCCGCGGCGGTGAGGTCGCGGGCTGCCTGGCGTCGGGCCTCGGCGGGGAAGTCGTCGCTGCCGAGCAGCCGCCGGGTGACGTTGTCGAACAGCAGCGGCCAGAAGAGGATTTCGGTCCGGTCGGCGTTGGGTGGCGTAGGCGGCGATGACCGCGTCCGTCGCGGCGACGGCGGTGTCCAGGTCGGCGTTGTCGGAGAGTGCCACTTCGATGATGCGGTCCACGCCCTGGGGCGTGTACGTGCGGATTGCCGCCGCCGGGTCCGCGGAGTCGAGGGCGACGGCGTGGGACACGATGGCCGGGTCGACGCGGTCCAGGTCGTCGCCGCGGCGGACGGTGGCGAGCACGGTGGCTCCGCCCCAGCGGGCGAGCTGAGCGGCCAGGGAGCCGAACCCGCCGAGCACTCCGTGCACCAGCAGGGTCCTCCCGTCCACCGGTCCGTCGCTGAACACGGTCCGGTGCGCGGTGATCCCGGGAATGCCCAGGCTCGCGCCGAGTCCGTCGCCGAGGCGGTCGGGCAGGGGAACAGCCAGGTCCCCAGGTACGGCGGTGTACGGGGCGGCGGTGCCGAAGGGCCGGTACGACTGGGCGCCGTAGACCCAGACCTGATCTCCGACCCGGCGCGCGTCGACACCGTCCCCCACAACGTCGACCACCCCGGCGGCATCGCTGTGCGGATGCGGAATCACCCGCGGATACGGCATCGACGAGCCGAGCCATCCGCGCCGCCTCTTCGTGTCCCCGGGATTCACCCCCGACACGGTGACACGGACCCGGACCTCACCGGGGCCGGGCTCGGGGGCGTGCCCGCCGAGGACCTGGCCGAGCCAGACGGGAGAGGAACGCCAGGACGGTGACAAGCGGGTGAAGCCGGGTTGGGGGTAGGCCTACGGCGGTCTGTTCTGGTGGTGGTCGCAACTTCGCTCCGGCGGCGCCCGCGACTTCACCGAGCCGCGGCGTGGTCGGTCAGCTGGTCCAGGAAGCCGTCGACCGTGGCCACGGGGGTCGGCCAGCCGAGTCGTCGGCCGAGCCGGGCCATCTGGGGCTGTTCGAAGGCGGACATGGACGGACTCCTGTCTCCCTCCAGCCAGCGCTCCACAGGACCGTCCCACCGCACGCGGCCTTCGGACAGGACGACGACCCGGTCGAAGTTCTCCGCGCAGAAGTCCGTGTCATGGGTGATGGCCAGGATCGTCCTTCCCCGCTCGTGCAGGTCCGCGATGAGTTCTTCGAGCAGGACGACGGAGCGGTGGTCCTGGCCGGTGGTGGGCTCGTCCAGGACGATGATCGGGGTGTCCATCGCGAGGACCGAGGCGAAGGCGACCCGTTTGCGCTCGCCGAACGACAGATGACGGGGATGGCTGTTCGCCTCCCCGGTCAGACCGGTGACCTGTAGCGCCCACTGCGTGAGGGCGGTCCGACGGTCGGCGGGGAAGCCGAGGTTGCGAGGGCCGAAGCCGACTTCCCTGGCCACCGTGGCGGCGTGCAGCTGGTCGTCCGGGTTCTGGAACACGAAGCCCACGCTGCGGGCCAGCTCGGCGATCTCGAGCCCGGCGGCATCGCGACCGTCCACCGTGACCGTCCCCGACGTGGGGCGGGCGATGCCGATCAGGTGCCGGGCCAGCGTGCTCTTGCCCGCCCCGTTGGGGCCCACGATCGCCACACGTTCGCCGGCCCTGACGGTCAGCGAGACGTCCGCGAGTGCGGTCGTTCCGTTCGGATAGCGATGGGAGAGGGAGTCGACGCGCAGCACCATCACATGCCTCCGGCGGTTCTCGTGCTCTTGAGCGAGGCGGTGAATCCTTCCGTGGCCGCCTCCAGGGTCACCGGCAGCGCACGGTCCGACTCCCACAGGCCGCGCCCGGCGGCGCGGCGCGCGGCCGTGGTGTAGCGCAGCGGGGCCACTCCCCACTCCGCGAGCCGGGGGTCGGTGAGGACATCGGTCGGCGGCCCGTCCGCGGCGGTGCGCCCCTCGTCCAGGATCAGGACGCGGTCCGCGCACCGGGCCAGCCGCTCCAGCCGGTGCTCGAACAGGATGACGGTGACGCCCTGCGCCCGCAGGGTCTCCAGCGCCTCGAACACCACGCCGGTCGCCGCCGCGTCGAGCTGTGAGGTCGGTTCGTCGAGCACCATGACGGCCGGCCTCATCACCAACGCCGATCCGATGGCCAGAAGCTGCTGCTGCCCACCGGAGATCTCGTACGGGGAGAGATCGGCCAGGGCGGTGAGCCTCAGGTCGGCCATGACGCGATCGACGCGTCGGATCATCTCGGCCCGCTCGACGCCGAGGTTCTCCAGACCGAAGGCGAGCTCCTCGCGCAGCGAGAACCGTGCTCCCGACAGCTGGTTGAACGGATTCTGCATGACCAGGCCGACTTCTCCGACGAGTTCGGACGGCTGCGTCTGCGCCAACAGCCGTCCACCCACCCGTGCCGATCCCGTGGTCTCGCCGCCGGTCATCTGCGGGACGACGCCGCTGATGACTCCCGCGAGGGTGGTCTTGCCCGCGCCGTCGGCACCGGCCACGGCACAGAACTGGCCACGCGGCACCACGAGATCGATGTTCTCCAGGGCAGGTCGGGAGCCGGTCGGATAGGTGAGGGAGAAGTCCCTGAATTCGATCACCGGAGCACTCCGAGTACGTTGGTGACGACGGCGGTGAGGGCGCACAGTCCCATGACGGTCCGGGCGACCCGCTGTGCCGCGGTGTCCGGCACCGCGGTCAGATACGTGGGGCGGCGGGTGGTGCCGAAACCCCGGGTCTCCATGGCCACCGCACGGTCCCCCACTTCTGTGAGGGCACCGAGGATCAGCGGCCCGGCCATCGGAACCAGGGCCCGGACCCGGCCGCCCAGCCCCGTGACCGGCAGGCCGCGCGCCTGCTGGGCGTGCATGATGCCCTGGGCCCGGGTGGTGAGGGCGGGCGCGATCTGCAGGGCGGCCGAGACGACATAGACAGTCTTCGGCGACATGCCGCGCTGTGTCATCGCGCTCATCAGCGCGCCGGGTTGCGTGGTGAGGAGAAGCAGGAAGAATCCCCCCATGAGCGCCAGGAGACGCAGTGCGGTCTGCGTGGCAAAAACCAGGCCCTCATATTTCAATTCCAGGGGGCCGATTTCAGCCACCACTCGGTGAGTGTCCGGATAAAAAAAGCCCTGAATCAGGTAAACCGTGAGCGCGACGGGCACCCACAGGGCAAGAAGCATGGGCACGAATTTACGAAGGGTTCCTGAAATTATCACCATGGGAAGTACCGTGGCGCAGAAGAGCAGCAGCGGCCACCAGGTCATGGTGAGGGCGAATGCGGATACGGTGACGGTGACCGCGAAGGTCAGCTTGGTGAGCGGATTCAGCCGGTGCACGGGGGAGTCGTCGGTTGCGTGCGGGGATATGTCCATGCGGGTCACGTCCTTCTCGGCATCAGGCGGTGAACCGCCAGTACCCGATGCTGCTGCACAAAGGGGAAACGGTGCACATAGCCGGAGGGCAGGCCTGCCAACAGGGTCAGGGCCAGTGCGACGGTCAGCGCTTTGTCCAGGGGGTCCGCGACCAGCCCTTGCAGGCTGGCGGCCTTCAGCATGCTGTTTCCGTAGGCCTGGAACGTCGCGATGACGGCAGACTGCCCCACCGTGCCGCCGGCGTTGCCGAAGACGAAGGCGGTGATGGGGGCGGAGACGATGCCGGCGGCCACGCCGATCACGCCCCCCGCGAGCAGGGCGGTCGGCAGGCGCCGGAACCAGCCGGCCCGCGCCAGGGTTCCCGCGATGAAGCCGATCAGGGCGGCGGTCACCGCGTAGGGCAGAGCCCCGGGAGTGATGGTCATCCCGACGACGATGCTGGCCAGAGCCCCGGTGGCGGCGCCCGCTGCCGGTCCGGCCAGGACGCCGACGAGCACGGTGCCGATCGAGTCGAGCTGGAGCGGCAGGCCGCTGAAGTAGACGATCTTTCCCATCACGATGTTGATGGTGATCGCCACCGGCAGCAGGGCCACGGTCGTCGTCGGCAGCCCTGCCACCGCGCCGGAGACGATCAGCATCGCCCCGAGGGTGTAACCGCACAGGGCGAGGAGGGCGGCCGGACCGCCCACGCCGCCGTGCACGGAATCGGGTTTGGCTGAAATCAACTCCCCGTAAGTGATGGCGACGATTACCGCGCCGATCCCGATGCGCCAGCGTGGAGAGAGGCGCCAAGGGTTTAACGAAATCCGGCCTGTCACTTGATCTGCCACCCCCGTGTGTGGGCAGGCCCCATTGGCCGCCGGTCATCATGCAGAGATCGAGTCGTCGGTGTCAACACCGACTCGCCGCCGCCCGACTGGGATGTATTTCCCTTCGTCAGGGAATTGAAAACGTCATTGACAAACGAAGATCTCCAACGTTCTACTCGATTGAAACCCAGCTCGCCACGGATGTCGCTTTGTCCGGTTTGAAGGCAGGTGGCGAGTTTTTCGTCTATCACCAGAAACGGGGAAGATGTCATGGCCAACTACCAGTCGTTTGCGGATTCCTACACGGCCGGGCTGCGCGACGTACTTGCGGACGGCAATGACGTGGACTCGGTGCGCGATCCGCTCTCCAAAGCCTCGGGTTTCGGCCAGAACGACCGCCCGTACCGCGAACTCCTGGCCTATCAGACCCGTATCGCCGACCCGACTTCCTGTCTCGCGGTCACCCCGCACCTTCCGGTCAATCTCTCCTACTGCTTCGGTCTGCTCGCCTGGTCCCTGGACGGCCGCAACGACGTCGACACCCCGGCGTACTACCGCCGCGGCGCCCATGAGTACTCGGACGACCAGCACACGCTGAGTGGTGCTTTCGGCCATCGGCTGCTGACCTCCAGGGGGAACCAGTTGGAGGAAGTGGTCGGCCGAATCGAGCGCGACCCCGCCCACCGGCGTGCCTTCGCCCTGGTGTTGCAGCCCGAGGACAATTTCCGCCAGTCGCGGGAGTACCCGTGCGCCGTGGGCGTCCACCTCTTCCTCCGGGACGGCGCGCTCACCTGGATCACCGTCATGCGAGCCCAGCAGGCGCTGACGGTCCTGCCGTACGACGCCTTCCTCTTCATGGGGATGCAGCAGTACGCGGCTTCGCTGCTGAACGTCCCGAGCGGCCCGTACATACACCAGTCGGGCACCTTCCACTTCTACGAGAACGAGGTGGAGCTGGCCCGGAAGGTCACCGAAGCGCCGGTGGAGGCCGTGGCGCTGCCCGCGTTCCCGGGCACCCCGGACGGCGGCCGGGAGGCCGCGCGCGAACTCATCGACTTCGAGCGGCGGCTTCGGCTCGCGGCACAGTCGGGAGATGTCTCCCTCGTGGACGAGATCGCCACGCACAAGGCGAACACCGAGTTCGCCGACGTGGCCCGGGCCTGCCTGGCCACCCACGCCTACCGCAAGCTGGGCGACACCACCTCGCTCGTGACCAGCCCGGCGTCGAACGGCGGCGTCGCGAACCTCATCGCCGCGATCTGATCGCGCCGGGGAATCACACGTGAGGACAACGATTCGTACCCCGCTGAAGCCCCACCGTCCGGACGCGGCGGCATCAGACGGGAAAGTGACGGAACTCGTCGTCCGGCGGCGCCGGTTGTTCACGGCGCACCCGGGCGAGGCCCGGTTCACCTATCCGGTCATGGCGGCACTGGTCCCGGTGGCGACCAGCAGGGGCGGGGAGGTCGCCTATCCAGGCGATCCGATGTGCCTGTACTCGGCACTGACCCTCACCATCCAACGCTCGGTCGCCCGCCTGAGTGCGGGGCTGCCCGAGGAGCCGTCCCTCGACGACGTCTGCCCCGACTGGGGGCACCGCCCGGACGACGACTACCGTCGCACGGCGAACGGGCCGCGGACCACGCTGATCGCCGACAGCCGGACCACCGACGGCCACGTCTTCGACCCCCGCATCTGGGACGAGGTGGCCCAGGAGCGGTTCATCGCCGAGCTCCGCGCGCTCCAGCCCAAGGTCCTCCTGCTCAGCGCGGTGTCGGCGGCGCACCGGTACGCCCTGGAGATGGCCGAGCTGGCCAAGGTCCACGCGCCCCACTGCGTCGTCGTCCTCGGCGGCCGGCACGCCGACGAAACGATGAAGTACCGCGACGCCGACGGCACGGCGGACTTCTCCTGGAGCAGCACCGTGGAGGTCGTCCGCGACGGCCGCGCGGCTCAGGTCGTCGACTTCGTGGTCGCCGGTGACGGCGCACCCCTGCTCGACCTGCTGCTGCGCGCCCTCTCGCTGACGGTCACGCCCGGCTTCGGTCCGACCGACAACGCGGCGGTGCTCGACGCCCTTGCGCTGGTCGCCGACGCGGAGCAGACGCTCCGCGGTTCGGGCACGATCGTGGGCTTATGCCCCGGTGAGGCGGTCGTGGTGCCGGTGCGGGGCGAGCGACTCGGCTCGGCCGAACTCCCGTCGCCGTACGAGGCGTTCTCCATCCGCGCGCGCTTCGGCGTCTTCACCGAGGCGGGCAGCCACCCCCTCGGCAGCCGTACGGCGCACATGATGACGCTGGACTCCTGCCCGTTCAAATGCACCTTCTGCTCGGAGAGCATCCAGGTCTCCCAGCGGCCCACCCGCTTCGCGGTGAGCGAGACCGAGCACGTGGCACAGCGCGTCCGCCGGCTCATGGACTGGGGCGCGGAAGCCGTGTTCTTCGACGACCCGGTGTTCTGGGGCGGGAACTGGAAGGCGATCACCGAGTTCTGCCAGGACCTGCTGCGCCAGGGCACGGACCTGCCCGGGGGCACCCGCCTGGAGTGGGGCGGACAGCTCACCGTCGACGTGGTGCTCAACCGTGCCAAGGCCGACGAGGTGCACGCCGCGCTCGAACTGATGCGCCGCAGTGGCTGCACCTACATCTACATCGGCATCGAGAGCATGGCCGAGAGCGTGATGGCCCACGTGGGCAAGAACCTGCTGCGCCGCAACCCCGAGGCCTGGGTGGGCAAGGTGCGCGAGGCACTCGCGATCATCCGGGGCCACGGCATCCGGGTCGGCAGCTCGGTCCTCTTCGGTCTGGACGGCGAGAGCCGGGAGACCATCGAGGAGACGATCGAGCAGATCGGCCGGCTGATCGACGACGAACTGCTCGTCATGGCCAGCCCCAACATCCTCACCTACCATCCGGGTACGGCGATCACCGCCGCACACGGCCAGGACCGACTGGACTATCACTCGCGCAAGGACAACAGGCCCCCGTACACGTACTTCGAGGAGGCCTATCCGGAAGTCGTCTCCCAACTGCTCACCGAGGACGACATCTGGTACATCCACAAGTCCGCGGCCGAGCGCTGGGGCACCGTCCGCAACAGCGCGGCCGAGCCACTGACCGAGGCGGCCAGATGACCACCAGCACCGACAACAGCCTTGGGAGGGCGCGTGCTTGACGTCGATCGCAAGAGTTACTGGGGCGACTACTACTCCTACTTCCCCGCCCTGGCCCGCTACATCCCGCTCGGCGAATACGCCCGGCGCGTCCAGCCGCGCGCCTGCGTCCTGGGCGTCTCCGACGGCAAGTTCGCCCTGCCGCTGCTGCGTGCGGGCTGGCAGGTCGTCGGCGTGGAGAGCGACGACCTCTTCCTCAACGGCGGTGAACTGGACCTCGTCGACGGCCACCACGACGTCGTGGGCCTGCGCCAACGGCTTGCCGCCGAGGGCCTGGAGGACCGGTGCACCGTGGTGGAGCAGGACTACATGACCCTGCCTGCCGAGGGCGACTTCCAACTGGTGCTGGGCAGCGGCCTGTGGTCGATGCCGCCCAACCGGGCCCACACGATGGAAGCCCTCGTCCACCACGCGATGGACATGGTCGCTCCGAGCGGACTCTTCTTCGGCGAGTACCTGATCGGGCTCAACGACGACGAGCGGAGTTGCGGCTACTACCCGACCGCCACGGAGATGGAGCGGATCGTCACCCGGCCCGGCTGGGAGCTGTTCGAGAACGCCGACCTGGGCATCCGCGGCGAGAGCCACCTGGGCTACGAACAGTGGCACTACCACCGGTACGCGGCCGCCATCGCCCACCGCATGCCGCCGCCCCGTGAGCCCGCTCGGGAGAAGTGACCTTCGTGACCGGAACACATCTCAGCGGCTGTCCCCGCATCCGGGGGGACAGCCGCCCGGCTGTCGTGGTCACCGATCTCGACGGCACACTGCTGCTGTCCGACGGCCGTGTGAGCGAGCGCGCGGTGGCGGCGCTGCGCGCGGTCGCCGCACACGGGACCCGCGTCGTCTTCGCGACGGCCCGCCCGGCCTGGTCCGCCCGCGGGCTGCTGTCCGCCGCGTCCGGTCTGGGCGCCTTCCTGGTGTCGTCGAACGGCGCCGTCGTCAGCGACCTGGACGGCGGGGGCGTACGACGGATCCGGGCGATGACACCCGCCACCGTCCGCGCCGAGATCGCGACGCTGGGGGAGCGCCCCTGGGCCGTGGACCGGGAGCACGACCGACTGCTCGGCCCCGGCTGGCCCGACATCCTGGCGAGCGGTGCCGGGACGGCCCTGCGCGTCGGTGACGTCCCGGACGGCTCGCCGGTGCTGTGCCTGATGGTGCACATCGATTCCGCCGCCCCGCCTGCGGCACTCGGGGTGCGGGGGGCGGTGCGGTGGACCTCCTCGGGGCCGGGCCTGCTGGAGGTGTCGGCCCCGGAGGCGGACAAGGTGTCCGCGGTCGCCTCGGTCCTCGCCGGCCTCGGCATCGGCTGGGAGCGGGTCGTCGCCTTCGGTGACGCGCCCAACGACGCGGGGCTGCTCGCCGCCGCGGGCCTCGGCGTGGCCGTCGCGAACGCGAGCGCGGACGTGCGCGAGGCCGCCGACGCCCTCACCGCGCGCAATGACGACGACGGCGTGGCCGCCTGGTTGGAGGGAATGTGTCTGTGCCACGTGTGAAGACCCTTGCGGAGGCCCGCCGGGTGTGGATCGTGGGAGGTCCCGGCTGCGGCAAGTCGACCCTCGCCCGCGCCCTCGCCGAACGGCGTGGCATCCCGCCCGTCACACTCGACGCCCTCTTCTGGGGACCGGCCTGGACACCGGTGCCCACGGAGGTCTTCCTCGCCGGTGTCGAACGGGAACTGACGGCCGACACCTGGGTCGTCGACGGTCAGTTCGCCGCGAGCGTCGAGGCGTTCGCCCACCGCGCCGACTGCGTGGTGTGGACGGATCCGCCGCTGCGTGTCACCTGGCCGCGCCTGCTGCGCCGTACCGTACGGCGCTGGATTCGCCGTGAGGAACTCTGGGGCGGTGTCCGGGAAACGTTCTGGACCGTCGTCGGTCCCCGGTCCATCCTCTGGTACGCCGTGCAGGTCCGTAACTCCCAACGGCTCGCCAACCAGAGGCTGTTCGACGAGCTCGGCGACACCGGCATCCTGCTCCTGCACACGCGCGACAGCGATGTGCGATCTCTGCTGGAATGAACCCCGGCACCGTTTCCCCCTACACTCATCCGATCCACCTTTTCTGGAGTTTCCCCCATGCACGTCTCCTCGTACGACTCCGTTGACCAGCTGCCGGCGGCGGAATGGGATGCTCTGGAGATCGGCGGAACGATCTACTCCAGCAGCGGCTTCGCCGGCGTACGCGCGGAGGAGTTGCCGCCCGGCGCCGCCGCCCGCTATCTGCTGGCGCGCGACGCGCAGGGAACGCCGGTCGCGGCAGCCGAGGCGTACGCGTTCACCCGTCCGCCGCACCTGCTCTACACCCCCGCCGATCTGCTCGCCGGTCTGATCGACGACGAGCGGCATGCCCAACTCGCCGCCCGGCCCATGGTGTTCGGTGCGGGATGGTCGGAGTTCCGCGGCCAACTGCCGGGCCGCGAGGGAGTGACGGCACAGGAGCGCGCGCAGGCGGTGCGGGCGCTCACCGAGCGGACCCTCGACTTCGCCCGAACCACCGAAGCGGACGTCCTCGGGTACTACTACCTGCCCCGGGCGGAGGCGCTGGAGGTCGCCGAGGCCCATGCCGAGGACGGGGCGGTGGTCCTCTACCACGACGTGGAGACGGTCCTTCCCGTCGGCCTGTGGCAGACCCTGGACGACTACTTCGCCTGGCTGCCCTCCGGCCGACGGCCCCGGGCCCGGCGGGAGAGAAGGGACTTCGGCCGCAGCGGGCGGACCATCCGCGAGGTCTCCCTCCCCGAGGTCGTCAAGGAGATCGCCCCGCTCAACAGCGCGCTGATGCGCAAGCACGGACACGCATACGGCGAGGAGCGCGCGGCAGCGGTGTACGACCGCCAGGGCCGCCACCTCGGCGACCGCAGCACGCTCCTCCTGGACGAGGACGCCGGGCAGCCCATCGGATTCGCGCTGCGATACCGGCACGGCGACACGCTGTACGCGCGCGTGGCTGGTTTCGACTACTCGGTGCCCAACGTGGCCGACTATTTCAACCTGGTCTTCTACCACCCCATCGAGTCGGGCGCCGGTCGCACCGTGCGGGCGATCCACCTCGGTCTTGGCACCTTCCAGGCAAAGCTGGCGCGCGGCGCCCAGCCGCATCCCCTGTACAGCGTGTTCGTGGGAGTGGACCGGCCGTTGGCGGCGGACCGGACGAAGGTCCGTGAACGCAACCGGGCCGAGGCGGAGGCGTTCGGCGCCGAGTACGGCCAGTACGTGGTGGGTGGGTTGAACACCGACGACTGGCTGCTGTGAGCAAGGGGAGGAAGACACATGCCTGATGTGAGGCACTTCGAGACGATCGACGACATCGACCGGGAGGCCTGGGACGCGCTCGCGCCGGGCAGTTGCTTCTACCAGAGCCATGCCTGGCTGCGGGGGCAGGAGCGGCCCGAGTTCGCCACCCCGGGTTACCTCACGGTCGAGGCCGACGGCCAACTCCTCGCCGGGACGCCGTACTACGACTTCCCGGCAGAGAACGCACCGCCCCTGCCGGACGTGTCCGAAGGCCACGCCGTGCTCAGACTCGGTACCCGTACCGGCTACCACAACGAGTTTCTGCTGCCGAAGGACCCCGGAGCGGCAGGGGAGGCACTTGACGCCCTGGTCGCCGGTGCCGCCGAGAGGGCCGCGGCGCTCGGCTGCGACGCGCTGCTCTTCGACTTCCTCACCACCGACAGTCTGCGGCTGCTCGCGGGCCGGTTCGGGGTGCGGGCGCAGCTGCGCGCCGCCGAGGCCGTGGTGCACAACGACGGCGGCACCTTCGAGTCCTACCGTGAGCTGCTCGGCCGCAACGTCCGCAAGCGCGAGTACGAGATCCGGCGCTTCACGGACTCCGGGCTGCACGTGGAGACGGCCCCGCTGTCCGCGTGCGTCGACGAGTTCGCGCCACTGGTCGGCCAGACCATGGACCGGTACAACGCCTCCCTCGACCTGGCGGAGATCCACACGTTCCTCACCGTCCAGGCACACTGCCTGGACGACCTGAGCACCGTGTTCCGCTGCGTCGACGAGAAGGGGGAACTGGTCGGCGCCAGCCTGTGCTTCGCCTGGCGGGACACCTTCTACGCCCGGGTGGCCGGCTTCGACTACGAGCAGACGCGCAACGCCTACGAATACTTCAATGCCGTGTACTACGAACCGCTCCGCCACATGGAACGCAACGCGATGACCACGCTCCACCTCGGGCCCTCCGCCCTGAAGGCGAAGGTTCACCGGGGAGCCTCGCTGCACCCCCTGTGGGCGGCCGTCGTTCCCCTGCCGGCCACCGCGCCCGCCGGACTGCGACGGGACACGGTGGCGGACCAGGCTCTCGCCGACGCGGTCCGTGCGGAGGCGGGCGCCGGCATGAGCGAGCAGGAGTGGGACCTGACCCGGGTCACTTCCCTGTGAGGGAGGCCTCCGGGCCGTCGGGCTCGCGGACGGGCCACAGCACCGGGCAGAACTCCGGGTCGGAGTAGTCCGGTTGACCGGCGGGCGTCCTGCGGACCAGGAAGTCGTGTTTGTAGGGCTCCTGCCGGCCGTCGGACAGGGTGTGATCGCGGTAGGCGTTCGTCCCGTCCTGGAGATGGAACGAGATGGCCCGGCGTGGCCGCGGACTGCGGTTGGCGCCGCTGCCGTGGTAGAGAAGGCAGTGATGGAAGGTCATGTGTCCCTTGGGAATGTGCACCGGAACCTTCTCGACCACGGCGCCGTTTCGCTCCGCGTCTCCGTTCAGGAGATAGTCGCGCCCCACGTCCCGCGGATCACCGACCGGCCGGGCGGCGCCGTGCCGCTGCCGCCAGCGGTGGCTTCCGTTCACCATGGTGATCGTGCCCGACTCCTCGGTGCAGTCGTGGAACGGAATGAAGGCGGTGAGCATTTCGTCCGACGAGCAGGTGGGCCAGAAATACTTGTCGAAGTGCCAGGAGACAATGTTCGACTTCTCCTCGGCGATGGGCGGCTTGTAGATCAGCGTGGCCTGGAAGACGCGTATTCCAGGCGTCTGCGCCAAGCGGGCGGCCACCGCCCCGACGATGGGTTTCCTCAGGATTTTCCTCATCGTTTCGTCTTGGTAGTGGATGTAGTCGTTGTTGCGTTGGACATCTCCGTCGGCGGGGGTCCAGTCGGCCAGCCGGTCCGGCCGTGTCGGAAGTTCACGATCGCGCTGACCAGCGTAGTAGCGCTCGCTCGCGTCGGTCAGGGTGTCCACTTCGGCGTCGGTGAGCAGCTTCTCGGACAAATACCAGCCACGCTCCGAATAAAGCCGGACATCTTCCTCGGACGGGAGCAGTTCGACTTCCTCGGCGGTAAGTCCTGAATGGTCGTACATTCCGCGACTCCTGTTACCGTGAATGGGGTGCAACAGCGACATCCACTCGCACGCTAGCGGACCACGGTGCGCCATGCTAGCGTTGCCGTGATTTTTTTCATGAAGACTTGACCGGGGGTTGCGGTGGCCATATTCGACAAGGATATTCGAATCCTGATCGCGGACAACAAAGACTTCCGCAACATCTGGCTCGGAGAAACCTCGGCGCATTTCGGCGGACAGCTGACCAGTTTTCTCCTACCCTTGATCGCGGTCACCTACCTCCATGCCGACGGCACGGGCGTGGGACTCGTCTCGGCGGTGCAGTTCGTCCCCGTCGTGGTGCTCTCGCTGATCGCCGGTGTCATGGTCGACCGGTATCCGCCGCGCCGCACCCTCGTCACCGCGAGTGTCGCCCAGGGCGCCGCGCTTGCGGTGCTCGCCGCGTTCCAGGCGGCCGACGGGCTGAACTTCGGCCAACTTGTTGTCGCCGCCGCCGTGATCGGTGTCGCCACCGTCTTCTATGAAGTCGCCTACCAGTCCACGCTGCCCAGGCTCCTGCCGCTGAACTCCATCGCCGCGGCCAACGGCCTGCACCAGGCGACGTATTCGGTCAGCACCCTCGCCGGTCCCGCCGCGGCTGGCTTCCTCGTCGGCCAGTTGGGGGTGTCACCGACCCTGACGGTGGCCGCCGCGTGCGCCGCCGGTGCCGCCGTGAGCGGTCTGCTGCTGCGGGGTGTCAAGGCCCCCGAACAGCCACGTGAGTCGGCGCTGAAGGCGATCGGCTCCGGGCTCCGCTACACGTGGTCCCTGCGGCCGATCAGGGACCTGTGTGTTCAGGCCGGCCTGTCGAACCTGCACGAGAAGGCCTTCCTGACCGTCTTCCTGGTGTTCGCCGTCCGTGATCTCGACATGAGCGGCACCGTCGTGGGCGTGATCACCGGCATCGGCAGTGTGGGGGCCCTGATCGGCTCGCTCTGCGCCACCCGGCTCACCAGGCGGTGGGCCGTCGGCGGTGTGCTGGCCCTGGGTGCGGTGCTGGCCGCGGTCGGTCTGCTGCTCGTACCCGCCGTCAGCCGGGCCGGCGGGTACGTCGCCGTGCTCGCGTCGGTCGCCATGATGGTGAACGGCTTCGGTGTCGCACTGTTCAACGTGTTCGCCGTCAGCCTGCGACAGGCCATTCCGCCGGAGCACCAGATCGGCGCGGTGACCGCGAGCTACCGCCTTGTCGCCCTGGGAACGCTGCCCCTGGGAGCCCTCGTCGGGGGTGCCCTGGCCGACGCCCTGTCACCCGGCACGGCCCTGTGGGCCGTCGGGATCTCCTACCTCGTCGTCTCCTTCTGGCTCACGTTCTCCCCTCTCCGCGGGGCTCGCACGCTGGAGGAGGCACAGAAGCTCGGTCGTACGACGGACACGCCCGAGTCCCAGGACGCGGACCGGTCCCCTTCGGTCTGAGAGCGGGGCCGGGGAGCGAACTCACCTGGGTTCCGCCCCCGCTGACCCGCTGTTCACTCGGGATCGGCCACCTGGTGCGAGAGGAAGATCACGCCAGGTGGCGCGGTCTTGGCCCCGCACCCGACACGCGGTACGGTCGGTGCGATATCGATGACGGCAAGACGGAAGCCGGTGGGAAACCGGCACGGTCGCGCCACTGTGAACGAGAGGCTCCAGCCCGCTGGGACCCCTCGTGAGTCAGACCCGTAGCCGTCGTCCAGTGCACCACCGAGATGGGACGCGAACTCCCGAGGAGGTCCTGCCATGGCGCAGACCGTCGCCCAGCCGACAACCACCACCCCCGTCGTTCCCGCGAAGCTGCCGCTCAAGGTGATTGCTCCGTGGGCGGTCTTCTTCGGCATCCTGATGCTCGTCCTGCTGTACTTCGTCGGTGCCGAACAGGGCGCCACCTCCGTCGTCTCCGGCTCGGACGTCCACGAGTGGGTGCACGACGCCCGCCACCTTCTCGGCTTCCCCTGCCACTGACCGAGGGGACCCGCAGCACTGCCATGAACTCCGCAACGGTAAGAAATCTGCTCGTGCGGGGCATGCTGGCCGGCCTCGGTGCCGGCCTGCTCGCCCTGATTGCCGCCTACTTCCTCGGTGAGCCGAACGTCGACAGCGCGATCAGCTTCGAGGAAGCCCACTCCCACGAGCACGAGATGGAGATCGTCTCCCGCTCCCTGCAGTCCACCGCCGGTCTCGCCACCGGCGTCCTGGTCTACGGCGTCGCCTTCGGCGGTATCGCCGCGCTCGCCTTCGCCTTCGCGCTCGGCCGCGTCGGCCGCTTCAGCCCGCGGGCGACCGCACTGCTGCTGTCCGGCTGCGCGTTGCTGGCCGTGTACGTCGTGCCGTTCCTGAAGTATCCGGCCAACCCGCCGTCGGTCGGCAACCCCGACACCATCGGCAAGCGGACCACCCTGTACTTCCTGATGATGGTGCTCAGCGTGCTCCTCGCGATCGCCGCCACCATCCTGGGCAAGCGGCTGGCACCCAGGATCGGCACCTGGTACGCCACCGTTGGCGCGGTGGCCGCTTTCGCCGTCGTGATCGGTCTGGCGTACGCGTTCCTGCCGGTCATCAACGAGGTGCCGAAGGACTTCCCGGCCACCCTGCTGTGGCGGTTCCGTCTCTCCGCACTGGCCATCCAGACCGTCCTGTGGGGCGGATTCGGCCTGGTCTTCGGCGAGTTGGCCGAGCGGTTGCTGAATCCCGAGCCGGTGAAGGCCGCCGCGAGCGGACGGGTCGTTGTTCCCAGCTGACACGACCCACCACACGAGTGAGGCCCCCGGAACCATCCGGGGGCCTCTCGCGTTTTCCGGGGTCTCGTAAGTCCCCTGCCGTCGGGGTGTGTTCCGTGGAGGAAGTGGTCAACCAGTGGAGAATTGACGGGAGTTGTTAAAGGTTGGAAGAATCCAGCTCGCTTCGCCGCGTCTGCAGTAGGCGAAGCGACACGAGTGGCTTGGGCGGCATGCCTGCCGCCGGTTCTTGCGTCGGATCATCCGGTTCCGCCGTCCGCGTCGGTCACTCGCGCGTCATCACCTCCCACACTTTCGATTTCACCGAGGCTCATCTTGTCGCGTTCGCAACACTCCAGAACTCTGGCTGTGCTCGCCGCAACCGCATTCGCCACCTCCGCCGTGCCCCTGCTCGGCGCGGGGGTGGCCAGTGCCACGACCGCCGGGGCGTGCGAGTCCGCCACGGTCCAGTACCGCATCGTCGGCGCCGACGGAAACGTCGTGGGCGCCGACTGGACCTCGCAGGGCGGCTTCCACCAATGGGACACCGTTCCCGGGAGCGTCCAGGTCCGGCTGGCTCCCGGCCAGACCGTCGGGGAGGGCTGCAAGTACCCCGTGTCCCTCGCCGAATACACCACCGAGGGGCCGAACTGGTACGTCTCCGGACACCAGAGCCTCGTCGACAAGGCCACGGTCTACCTCACCGCCGACGACGTCGCGGGTACGAACGACGCGAAGCGGACCTGGCAGAAGCTCACCGTGAAGACGCCGGACTGCTACGGCCAGATCGACCTGTACGGCGATGACATCACCTACGACGGGAAGACGGGGGAGGGACACGGCCCCGTGCCCTACGAGCCCGACAACGTCGTCACCCCCTACCACCTCATAGCGGCGTGGAACGGGGGCGAACAGCCGTGCACCCCGGGCCCGTCGGGCTCGCCCACCCCGACGCCGTCGGAGTCGACCCCGGCCACTCCCGCCACCCCGGCCACCCCCACGACCCCCGCGGGCGGACAGCCTCCCGCCGAGGAGACGACCCCGCCTCCGACCAGCCCCAAGCCCTCCACCACGCCTCCCACGACGCCGGACGTGCCCCCGCTGGCGTCGACGCCGCCCGCCACCCCCGAGCCGTCGCCCAGCGACAGCGGGCCGCCGCTGGCGGAGACGGGTGCGAGCGTGCCGGTCGGCACCCTCGCTGGCGGCGCGGCCCTGGTGGTCGCCCTCGGTGCCGGGGCGGTGTACGCGTCTCGCCGCGCACGCCGCTCATGACCACGGCGCGAGGGGTCACCTGCGTGGCGTAACCCAGCCCGACAGCCCCGCCTCGGCGCCGTCAGGAAGCGAACTTCCTGACGGCGTCAGGGCTGACCGGGGTGAAGAAGTTGACGAGGTTGCCGTCGGGGTCGCGGAACAGCAGCGAACGGTTGCCCCAAGGCATGGTGGTGGGCTTGTTGACGAAGTCCTCCACGAAGCCGGTCAGGTTCTCGTACACGCCGTCCACGTCGTCGACGAGGAACTCGATGATCACGGAACGGTTGTCGGACGGACGGGCGGCGTCAGGCGCGAACAGCGGCACGGTGCGGATGCCGGCGATCGCGAGAGTGGCCGACGCCGTCCTGAGCTCGGCGAAGTCCTGGTGGGACCAGCTCGCCCGGGTGCCGGTCGCGCGCTCGTAGAAGTCGACGAGGCGTGCGACATCGCCCGTGATGACGCGGATCGAGACGAGGTTCACGATGATCTCCCGGTGGGTTCGGTGGGATGCGTAGGCACGTAGGCTAGGAGGGATAGCGGACACATTCCGCCCGGTATTGCTGGGACACTTCTGAACATGCCCAGGCCCACAGCTCGCGTGCTGACCCTGCTGGAGCTCCTGCAGTCGGGCGGCACCAGGACAGCCGCCGAACTCGCCGAGCGGCTGGACGTCGACGAACGCACCGTGCGCCGGTATGTGGACCACCTGGTCGACCTCGACGTGCCCGTCGAATCGGTGCGTGGCCGCTACGGCGGGTACCGGCTCGCCCCCGGCCACCGCATGCCTCCGCTCATGCTCGGCGACGACGAAGCGCTGGCCGTGCTGCTCGGCCTGATCGCCGGTCGCCGAGCCGGGCTGCCGACGAGCACGGGCACCGCCCAGGAGACGGCCACGGCCAAGATCCGGCGGGTCCTGCCCAAGCGCCTCGCCCGAAGACTCGACGCCGTGCTCGACTCCCTCGCCTTCACCGCTTCGCCCGACGAGACAGCCGCACCGCAGAGCGCGGTCCTGCTCTCGATCGCCGACGCGATCCGCCATCGCCGGCCGATCTCGATCCGGTACACCGCCGGAGACGGCCGGCACAGCGCCCGCACGGTGCACCCGTACGGGCTCGTCGTCCACTCGGGCCGGTGGTACGTAACCGGTGCGGAGCCCGAGAGCGGCGAGGACCGCACGTTCCGGCTCGACCGCATCGCCGACGCGAGGTCGCTGCCCGGCTCCTTCGAGCCGCCCGCGGGACTCGATCCGGCGCGGCGCGTTCTGTCGGGGTTCGCCGAGGCCCCGTACCGGCACGAAGTGATCCTGAGGATCCGGGGGACGGCCGAGCAGATCCGCGTCCGGCTTCCGGCGAGCGTCGCGATCGTCGAGGAGCAGCGGGCAGCGGGCCGTGCGGACGGTGATGGCGAGCTCTGGTCGCGTGTCCGGTTGCGTGTGGAACGGCTCGACTGGTTGCCTCCGGTGCTCGCGTCGCTCGATCTGCCCTTCGTCATCGAGCGACCTGACGAGCTCCGCGGTCTCGTCGTCGCGCTCGCCGACCGGCTGGTGAACTCCGCCCGGCGGCGCCCGCCCGACGTACGACCGGTGCCGTGAGCCCACCACCACGGCCGGCGCCGGTGGCGGTGCGGGGTCGTGCTGGTGTCACGCGGGCAGTGGCTGTTCGGCCCAGATGGTCTTGCCGGTGGGGGTCTGGCGACTGCCCCAGCGCTCGGCGACCTGGGCAACCAGCAGCAGCCCGCGCCCGCCCTCGTCGAAGATCCGGGCTCGGCGCAGGTGCGGGGCGGTGCTGCTGCCGTCGGAGACCTCGCAGATGAGCGTGGCGTCGCGGATGAGGCGTAGCCGGATCGGCGCCTCGCCGTAGCGGATGGCGTTGGTGACCAGTTCGCTGACGATCAGTTCGGTGGCGAACGCCGTTTCGTCCAGCCCCCACGCGGCCACCTGTTCGACCGCCACCTTGCGGGCCCCGGCGACGGCCGCGGGATCCCGCGGCAGGTGCCAGGTCCGCATCTGCCGGGCGTCGAGCGCGGAGGTACGGGCCAGGAACAGGACGATGTCGTCGGCGGGACGGCGGGTCAGCACGGTGCTCAGCACCTGGTCACAGGTCTCCTCCAGCGTGTCGGCCGGACTGCTGAGCGCCCGGCGCAGCAGTTCGAGCCCGACGCCGATGTCCCGGTCGGCGGCCTCGACCAGGCCGTCGGTGTAGAGAGCGAGCAGGCTTCCCTCGCCGAGCTCCACCTCGGTGGACTCGTACGGCAGGCCGCCGAGGCCGAGCGGCGGCCCGGCGGGCAGGTCCAGAAACCGCACGGTGCCGTCCGCGGTGACCAGGGCGGGCGGCGGGTGCCCGGCGCGGGCCAGGGTGCAGCGGCGGGACGCCGGGTCGTACACGGCGTACAGACAGGTGGCCCCGACCTCACCCGAGGTCTCCTCCACCCGTCCGCGCGCCTCCGGACCCTCTTCCCGGTCGAGCCTGATGACGAGGTCGTCGAGTTGGGTGAGCAACTCGTCGGGGGCGAGATCGATGTCCGCGAGAGTCCGTACGGCGGTCCGCAGGCGGCCCATCGTGGCCGAGGCCTGAATGCCATGGCCCACCACGTCGCCCACGACCAGGGCGACCCGCGCGCCGGACAGCTGGATCACGTCGAGCCAGTCCCCTCCGATGTCGGCCCCGGAACCTGCCGGGAGGTAACGGTAGGCGACCTCCACCGCCGTGAGAGCCGGTGGCCGCTCGGGCAGCAGACTGCGTTGGAGTGCCAGCGCCGTGCGGCGTTCATGGGTGTAGCGGCGAGCGTTGTCCACGCTCACCGCCGCCCTGGCGACGATCTCCTCCGCGAGCAGTAGGTCGTCCTCGCCGAAGGACTCCGGCGTCCGGTGCCGCAGGAAGTGCACCAGGCCCAGGGTCACGCCCCGGGCCCGCAGCGGGACCATCATCACCGAGTGGATCATGTACTTGCCCACGGTCTCGGCACGGGCCGGGGATGATTCGACCCACGCCCGCAGCGCCGGATCGTCCGACCGGTGCAGGGTGCCCCGGCCGCTGACCAGCGCCAGCACCGGCAGCGAATCCGCCGGGTAGAGACTCGTGCCGCCCGAGGCGACCACCGACTCCGGGCATCCCCTCAGCACCGATCGCTGCGCGGTGCGGCGGACCGTGACCGACTCGCCGGGCGGCACCGACCGCGGCTCCTCGCCCTGTGCCACGGATTCCAGCAGGTCCACGGTGACGAAGTCCGCGAACCCGGTCACAGCCACCTCGGCCAGCTCTTCGGCCGTTCGGGTCACATCCAGGGTGCTGCCGATGCGCAGGCTCGCGTCGTTGAGCACGGCCAGGCGCTGTCGGGCCCAGTACTGCTCGGTGGTGTCGAACACCGCCGCCGACAGCCCGTGCACCGTGCCGTTCTCGTCCTTCAACGGCGACAAGAACATCGACCACGCATGCTCCCGCGTCTCGCCGGGAGCCTGGCCGTGCTGCTCATGGAAGATCATCTCACCGGTGCGCAGCACCTCCCGCTGGAGGCGGTCGTACTCGTCGAAGGGCCAGCTCGGCTCGATCTCCCACAGCGTCAGGCCCCGCATCTCCTCCTCGGTCCTGCCCATCACCCGCGTCATGACCTCGTTGGCGGCCACGAGCCGCGCATCGAGGTCGTAGACCGCCACCGGCAGCGGGAGCTGCGCCAGCGTGCGGCCCCACATCGCGGCCGCGTTCGGGTCGGACGGTCCGGCAGGGTTCGTCAGCGCCGCGCCGGTCACGAGCCAGAGCCTGTGGCGCGCCGCGTCCACCAGCGGCGCTCCCCGCAGCCGCACCACGACACGACCACCCTCCCGGTGCCGAAGCGCCACCTCGGTGGCCCACTGGCGCCCGTCGGCGATGTGACGCCGCGCGGAGGCGGGCAGGTCGGCGGCGAGCAGGTCGGTGGCATGGCGGCCCACGATCTCTTCGGGTTCGTAGCCGAGCAGCTGCGTGGCTCCGGCACTCCACACCATGACCGACCCCCGGGCGTCGACCACGACCGCGGAGTCCTCCGGTACGGGCGTCGGCACCGTGCCTCCGGACGCGCCGTGCTCGCTATCCATGGGTCCTTACCCTCGTCCTCGCCTCGGCGGAGCCCTGAGGAGCGCCCGGGGGAAACCGGGCGCACATCGCGGGCGTCGTCTCCAGCCTCCCGCGGCGCCGTTCCGCCCTCAAGCCAGGGCATCGGCCGTACGTCGGATCCGTGCGCGGGGTCGGCGGGGCGGTGCCGCCTTGCTCGTGTGGCGTGTCCGGCGCAGGCTGGTCGTATGGGTGTTCGTGACGGCCCCACGCTGATCACGTCCGTGCAGCGGGCGTTTCGTCTGCTGGAGGCGGTGGGCGCGCACGAGAACGGTGTGCCGGCGAAGCAGCTCGCGCGGGAGACGGGGCTGCCCCTGGCCACGGCGTATCACCTGCTCCGGACGATGGTGCACGACGGCTATGTGCGCAAGCTGGACGACGGCGGGTTCGTGCTGGGGGACAAGGTGCAGTCGCTGCACAGCTCGGGGCGTGGGCAGGCGTTGCTGGGGCGGGTGCGTCCCGCACTGGCCGCGTTGCGTGACGAGATCGCGGCTGCCGCGTATCTCACGTTCTACGAGGAGGGTGAGATCCGGGTCGCGGAGATCGTCGACGGTCCCCGGACACCGCGGGTGGATCTGTGGGTGGGGATGGAGGACGCGGGGCACGCGACCGCGCTGGGCAAGTGTGTGCTGCGGGAACTGGACGACGAGTCGCGCGAGGACTACCTCTCGCGGCATTCCCTGGCGGATCTCACGCCGCGGACGATCACGAGTCCGTCGGAGTTGTTGCGGCGGCTGGATTCCTCGCCGATGGCTCCGGCCGTCACGGATCTGGAGGAGTACGCGCTCGGGACGGTGTGTGTCGCGGTGCCGGTGTACAGCGGGGAGACGCTCGGTTCGCTCGGCGTCTCGCTGCCGGTGAACCGGCTCTCCCGGCTCGAGGAGGTTCTGGAGCGGTTGACGCCGACCGCGAACCGCGTGACCAGGAGCCTCTCGCTCACTATCTGAAATCCCTGTCCTTGTCGCGTCCGACCCGAAGTCGTTTCCTGGATGAAACAGACATTTCCGGAGTGCGGGTGGCGCACGGTGAGGACTGCGGACGAAACATGAGTCAGGCCCGAGACCGTGGTGGTGCCCCCTGGCCCATGGGGCTGTTCAGGAACCGCGTGGCCGGTCCCGGGGCGTCGGCCCGGACACGCGCCGCCGCACACCTGGCTTCGGGTACGCCGGTCCTGCCCGTGCTGATCGTTCTCGGTGTCGTGCTCGTCGGCTTCGTCGGCGGAGCAGGCGTGATCTGGCTTTCCCTGCTCGTGGCCGGGCCCGCGCTGGCCGCCACCACCAGTGGGCCGCGCGGGGTCTTGTGTGTCGGTCTCCTCGCCGCGGTGCTGGGTGCCGCGCTCGGGATCCGGGACGGTGTGCCGGGCCGCGAACTGGTGGCCGTGCTGTCCGCGCTGGCGGCCGTCACTCTCGCGAGTGGCCTGTCCGGCGCGCTGCGGGGGCGTCGTGAGCGGGTGCTCGCGGCCGTGCGCTCGGTCGCGGAGGCCGCCCAGCACGCGCTGCTCAAGCCGGTACCGGCGACGGTCGGGCCGTTTCAGGTGGCGGTCCGCTACAGCGCGGCGGCGGCGGAGGCCCGTATCGGCGGCGATCTCTACGCGCTGCTGCCCACTCCGTACGGCGTCAGGCTGATCGTCGGGGATGTGCGCGGCAAGGGGCTGCCGGCCGTGAGCACCGCCGCACTCGTCCTGGGTGTCTTCCAGGAGGCCGCCTACGACGAGCCCGACCTCCTCGCCGTCGTCGCCAGGATCGAGCGGAGCCTGGCGCGCAACCTCGGTACCGACGACTTCGTCACCGCCGTCGTGGCCGGATACCCGCAGACAGGGCATCTGGAGGTGGTGAACTGCGGACACGCGCCGCCGCTGCTGGTGCGTGCGTCCGGAGACGTTGCGCCGGTGGATCCCACCCATCCCGCCCCGCCGCTGGGGCTGAGCGCTCTCACGGGCGAGACTCCCAGCCTCCAGGTGCTGCCCTTCGCCGACGGGGATCAGCTGCTGCTCTACACCGACGGGGTCACCGAGGCCCGCAACCACCACCGTGAGTTCTACCCGCTGGCCGAGGGACTGGCGCGCCACCTGTGCGACGAGCCGGCGCGCACGCTCACCGCGCTGCATGACGAACTGCTGGCGCATGTGGGCGGCCGACTGCACGACGATGCGGCGCTGCTCCTGCTCCACAAGCCGACGGTTGCCGTCCCGACGGTTGCCGTCCCGGCGGTGCAGGACCCGACGGTTGCCGTTCCGGCGGTGCAGGACCCGACGGTTGCCGTTCCGGCGGTGCAGGACCCGACGGTTGCCGTTCCGGCGGTGCAGGACCCGTCAGTTGCCGTTCCGGCGGTGCAGGACCCGTCAGTTGCCGACTTGGCGGAGCGCGACCCGTCAGTTGCCGACTTGGCGGATGATGACCCGGCGGTCCAAGAGCTGGCAGTTCGCGACCCGGCGGTTGCCGACCCGGCCCTTCCTTGCCCGGGCGTTCCCTACTCGGCCGTTCGCGAACCGGTGGCGGAGGTCGGTCGCGACGGCTGCCCCGGCTCCGTCCCGCCCCGAGGCAGCCGGGTCCGGTTCGCCGAGCGGGCCGGCGGACCGGTGGACCCGGGTGCTGCGCTCGGCTCCTTCACGCCGTGCGGCCGCAACGGAGGAGGCTGACGAAGGCCGCCGCGAGGCGTAGGTCAACGGGCCGTGCCGAAGTCCTGCGTCCAGTAGCTGCCGGGCTGTGAGAGACCTACGCCGATCTCCTTGAAGCCGCAGTCCAGGATGTTGCGCTTGTGGCCGGGACTGGACATCCAGCCCGCCATGACCTCCTCGGGCGTGGAGTATCCGAACGCGACGTTCTCGCCGTACGCACTCCAGGTGTAGCCGGCGGTCGTGATGCGTTGACCGGGATCCGAACCGTCGGAGCCCGTGTGCGACATGTTCTGGTGGCTCGCCATGTCCGCGCTGTGATCCTGGGCGGCCTTCGAGAGCTTCGCGTTGAGGGTCAGCGGGGAGCAGCCGACCTTGCCGCGCTCACTGTTGACCAGGGCCACCACACGAGTCACGGCGGCGGACGCCGGGGCCGTCGTGCCCGCGGTGCTCGGGGACGCGCTGGCCGTGGCCTCGGGCGCGGAGGGTGCCGTGGAGGCGGGCGCCTCGGGTGTGGCGGGCGCCGTGGAGGCGGGTGCCTCCGGTGCCGCGGGAGTCGTGGAGGCGGGTGCCTCGGGCGCGGCGGGCTGCGTCGTCGCGACCGGCGCTTCAGGCGCGGCAGGCGCGGCGGGCGCGGAGGGCGCGGTGGTGGCGTGTGAGGTCGGCTTCTGGGTCCGCGCGGTCCACCCGCCGCCCTTCCGCCGCTCCTGCTGGGACGCGTTCTGCCAGTTCTGCCAGTGCTTCGAGCCCTGCCACTGACGGGAGGACCCGGCGTCCGGGGCGCTCTGGTCGTTCATGCACGCCATGGCGGCGGTCGGTACTGCCAGCGCGCTCAGCACGACGGCAGCGATGGTGATCTGCCGGTGGCGCGTCTTCCTGCGGTGCTTGCTCATGCGGGCCTCGCTCGGTCGTCGCGGGGGCGCCACCGGTGGGCCGGCTCCGCACGGACACTGTGCCTGAGCTGTGGTGACGCCGTTTTGGGCCGCCATTGTTAAAACCTGCGTGAGTAAGCGGCAACGAGCGCCACTACTACCCGGCCTCGTAGACCCCGAACGGCCTTGAATCGGGCGTATCGGTGTGCAGACCCGGCTGACCGGAGCGCGGCATGGTCTGACGATCCGTCAGAAGGCTTCACGCGCCCGACGGGCGGCATGACACGACCGCGCTTGGCGTATGCCGGAGGAGCATACGTACGTATGTCGGATTGCGGGTGGCAAGTCTGGCCATATCGCCCAGGCGCCATGTACTACCGCACCACGTTGATACGGGAACTCGGCGTGACGGATGTCACGCCGAGTTGCCGCAACCATTCCCGACGATGGTGATGGCGATGGTCGTGGACGACCGCGTCAGCTGTCGTAGTCGACGGCGAGCGTCTCCGTGACCGGGAACGACTGGCAGGTAAGGACATACCCCGCGTCGACCTCGGCGGGTTCGAGGGCGAAGTTGCGGCGCATGTCGGCCTTGCCGTCGGTGACCAGGGCCCGGCAGGTGCCGCACACGCCGCCCTTGCAGGCGAAGGGCAGGTCGGGGCGGGTCTTCTGGGCGCCGTCGAGGATGCTGCGACCGCGGGGCAGGGCGGCGGTCGTGGAGCGGCCGTCGAGCGTGATGGTGACCTCGCTGACCGGGCCCACGGTGGCCGTGTCCTGGTGGTGCACCTCCCGCACGGGCTCGTCGTCGGCGTAGAACAGCTCCTGGTGGATCCGGGCGGCCGGCACGTCGAGCCCGGCCAGCACCCGCTGGGCGTCGCGGACCATGCCGTGCGGGCCGCACAGCCACCAGTGGTCCGCGCCCGCCACGTCGACCAGCGAGCCGACGAGTGCCGACAGCCGCTCGGCGTCCAGCCGGCCGGAGAGCACCTCGGCCTCGCGGGGCTCGCGGGACAGGACGTGGGCGAGCTGGAACCGGGCCGGGTAGAGGTCCTTCAGGTCGGCCAGCTCGTCGGCGAACATCACGGTGTCGGTGCGCCGGTTGCCGTAGAAGAGGGTGACCGTCGAGCGGGAGTCCGCGGCCAGCACCGACTCGGCGATGGACAGCATGGGGGTGATGCCGGAGCCCGCGGCGATCAGCACATGATGGCCGGGGGTGGCGAGGTCGGGCGTGAAGGCGCCGGTCGGGGCCATGACCTCGACCATGTCTCCGGGGCGCACCTCCCGCACCAGCCATGCGGAGAACAGGCCACCCGGCACCACCCGCACCCCGATGCGCGGCACCGATCCGGCCGGCGAGCAGATGGAGTACGAGCGGCGCTCGTCACGGCCGTCGACCTCGCGCCGCAGGGTGAGTGACTGCCCGGGGGCGAAGGCGAACTCCTCGGCCAGCTCCGCCGGGATGTCGAAGCTGACCGCGGCCGCGTCCTCGCACAGGGGCTGCACGGCGGCGACCCGCAGGGAGTGGAAGGCCGGCCGACGGCGGTTACGCGGGCGTACCGCCGGGGCGGAGGCGGCCGACTCCATCAGGTCGTCCATCAGATCTCCTTGACGTACTCGAACGGTTCCAGGCAGGCGCGGCAGCGCCAGAGCGCCTTGCAGGACGTGGCGGCGAAGCGAGAGGTCTCCTCCGTGTCCGCCGAGCCGCAGCGCGGGCAGGGCACGGCGGCCCGCCGAGTGGTGGTCAGCACGAGCGGCACCGGACCGGCCGGGCGCCGAGGCGCGGCGCCGGGCGGGGCGATCCCGTGTTCGGTGAGCTTGCGGCGGCCCGCCGGGGTGATCCAGTCGCTGGTCCACGGCGGGTCGAGGACGGTACGGATCTCGACGCGCTCGTACCCGGCGGCGGCCAGCCGCGCGGCCACGTCGGCGCGCATCTCCGCCATCGCCGGGCAGCCCGAGTAGGTCGGCGTGAGGCTCGCGACGACCGTGCCGTCGGGGGCGAGCGACACCTCGCGCAGTACGCCCAGGTCGGCGAGGGTGAGCATGGGCAGCTCGGGGTCGGGCACCTGTTCGGCGATGTGCCGGGCCCGTCGCACCTCGGTCAGTACGCTCACCATGTCGCCTCCGGGTGGGCGCGGGCCACGCTCTGCAACTCGGCCAGCAGCGGCGCCAGATGCTCGGTGTGCTCGCCCGCGCGTCCGGAGCCGGGCAGCGGCCGGTACACGGGCATGGGCAGTCCACCCGCCTCGGTCACCTGGCGGAGCACGGCGACGACCTCGTCCCGTACGTCGTAGGCCGTGAACAACTCGCCCAGGTACGGGGCGACCCGCTCCAGCGCCGTACGCATCCTGCGGTGGGACTCCGCCGTACCGTCGCCCAGGCGCACGGCCCACTCGGCCGCGTACTGGCGGTGGTAGGCCAGTTCCTTGACGCCCTTCGCGGCGATGGCGGAGAGCACCGGGTCGGGGTGCGCGGCGAGGCGCTCGAAGTGTGCGAGCCGCCAGCTGGACAGTGCCAGGAGCCGCACGACGGAGAACGCGAAGTCCCCGTTGGGGAGTTCGGCCAGGCGTACGTTGCGGAAGTCGTCGGCGTCGCGGAAGTAGGCGTAGGCGTCCTCGTCGCGGCCCGTGCCGTCCACCTGGCCGGCGCGCGCGTAGAGCAGGCGGGCCTGGCCGAGCAGGTCGAGGCCGATGTTGGCGAGCGCCACCTCCTCCTCCAGCTCGGGGGCACGGGTGGTCCACTCGGCCAGTCGCTGGGCGCACACGAGCGCGTCGTCGGCGAGCGCGACGCAGGAGGCCGCCAGCTCCGCGGCGTCCAAGCCGTCCGGCACGGTGGTGTCGACCCCGTGCAGGGGGTCCTCGAAGCCGGTGCCGTACGCCCAGCGGGTGTCGTCCTCGTGTCCCTCGGCGAGGGTCAGGTAGACGTGGTCGTCACTCATGCCCTGCTCCTCAGATGTGCGGGACGTCGTCGGGGATGTCGTAGAAGGTCGGATGGCGGTAGACCTTGTCGGCGCTCGGCGCGAAGAAAGGGTCCTTCTCGTCGCGGGTGGAGGCGGCGATGTACTCCGAGCGCACCACCCAGATGCTGACGCCCTCGTTGCGACGTGTGTACAGGTCACGGGCGTGGGTGAGGGCCATCGTGTCGTCGGCGGCGTGCAGCGAGCCGACGTGTACGTGGTTCAGTCCGCGCTTGCCACGTACGAACACCTCGTACAGCGGCCAGCCGTCCTTCTTGCCGTCGATGTCGTTCATGCCGCCGCTTCCTTCCGGGCTCGCTCGCTCTGCTTGGCCGCGTGGGCGGTGGCCGCCTCACGGACCCAGGTGCCCTCCTCGTGGGCCGTTTGCCGCCGGGAGATCCGCTCGGCGTTGCACGGTCCGTCGCCCTTGATGACCCGCATCAGCTCGTCCCAGTCCGGGGTGCCGAAGTCATGGCGTCCGCGCTCCTCGTTCCAGCGCAGCTCGGGGTCGGGCAGGACGACGCCCAGCTTCTCGGCCTGCGGCACGGTCATGTCCACGAAGCGTTGGCGCAGTTCGTCGTTGCTGTGGCGCTTGATCTTCCAGGCCATGGACTGGGCCGAGTTGGGGGAGTTGTCGTCGGGCGGCCCGAACATCATCAGCGACGGCCACCACCAGCGGTCCACCGCGTCCTGCACCATCGCCCGCTGGGCGTCGGTGCCGCGCATCATGGTCAGCAGCAACTCGTACCCCTGGCGCTGGTGGAACGACTCCTCCTTGCAGATCCGCACCATGGCGCGCGCGTAGGGGCCGTAGGAACTCCTGCACAGCGGCACCTGGTTGCAGATCGCGGCGCCGTCGACGAACCAGCCGATCACGCCGACGTCGGCGAAGCTCAGGGTGGGGTAGTTGAAGATCGACGAGTACTTCTGGCGGCCCTCGATGAGTCGCTCGGTGAGGTCGGCGCGGTCCGCGCCCAGGGTCTCGGCCGCCGAGTACAGATACAGCCCGTGCCCGGCCTCGTCCTGGACCTTCGCGAACAGGATGGCCTTGCGGCGCAGCGAGGGCGCGCGGGTGATCCACTCGCCCTCCGGCTGCATGCCGATGATCTCCGAGTGCGCGTGCTGCGCGATCTGCCGGATCAGCGTCTTGCGGTAGCCGTCGGGCATCCAGTCGCGCGGCTCGACCCGCTGGTCACGCGCGACGGTCGCGTCGAAGTGCTCCTGGAGCCGCTCGTCGGCCGCCGGCCCGACGCCGTCGGCGCCGGTGGCGGCGGAGTGTGTCGTGGTCATCGATACCAGCTTCCCTACCGACCATTCGTTCGGTTCCAGTGTGACGGGTTTCTTCCGGCCGGGCAAGACTTTCGTGCGGCCGGGCAGGACCTTCGTCCGACCAGGCACGGCGTGCGGTTCGCGGATCATCGGCCCGCTGATGGTGTCGCGGGCCTCGGGGCGAACAGCGGGGGACTCGTCCGCGGCGCTCAGACGCGCTCCACGAGCATCGCGACGCCCTGGCCGACACCCACGCACAGGGTGGCCAGGCCCCGGCGGGCGTCCGCGCGCTCCAGTCGGCCGATCAGCGTGAGCAGGATGCGGGCGCCGGAGCAGCCGAGGGGATGGCCGAGCGCGATGGCACCGCCGTCGGCGTTGACCTTCTCCTCGCCGAGCTTCAACCGCCGCATCACCGCGAGTGCCTGCGCGGCGAAGGCCTCGTTCAGCTCGACCGCGTCCAGGTCGCCGCTCTCCAGACCGGCCCGGGCAAGGGCCTTCTCGGTGGCGGGGACGGGGCCGAGTCCCATCAGGTTGGGCTGTACGCCGGCCGAGGCGGCGGTGATGATCCGGGCGCGCGGGGTGAGCCCGTACCGCTCGACGGCCGCCGCGCTCGCCAGCCTCAGCGCGGCGGCGCCGTCGGACAGCGGCGAGGAGGAACCGGCCGTGACGATGCCGTCCGGCCGGAAGATGGTCCGCAGGGTGCCGAGCTTCTCCAGGGTCGTGCCGGGGCGCGGGCCCTCGTCGCGTGTGACCTCGCCGTCCTTCACCCGCACCGGCACGATCTCGCGGTCGAAGCGGCCGGCCTCCTGCGCGGCCACCGCCCGCTGGTGGCTGCGCAGCGCGAAGGCGTCGGAGTCGGCGCGGGTGATGCCGTCGAGCGCGGCGACCTCTTCGGCGGTCTCCCCCATCGACAGGGTCACCTTGGCCGACTCCGGCCCCGCGCCCGCCGGCACGGCCCGGTCGGCGGCCGTGAAGCGCGGGTTGGTGAAGCGCCAGCCCAGCGAGGTGTCGTGCACCTCGCCCGGCTTGGCCCACGGGGTGCCGGGCTTGGCCATCACCCAGGGCGCGCGGGTCATCGACTCCACGCCGCCGGCGACGACGAGGTCGGCCTCCCCGGACCGGATCGCCTGGGCCGCGTTCGCGACCGCCGTCAGCCCGGACGCGCACAGCCGGTTGACGGTGTAACCGGGCACGGTGTGCGGGAGGCCGGCGAGCAGCACGGCCATGCGGGCCACGTCCCGGTTGTCCTCACCGGCCTGGTTGGCCGCGCCGAGGATCACCTCGTCCACGGCCTCGCCGGGGATCCCACTGCGCCGCACCGCCTCGCCGACGACCAGGGCCGCCAGGTCGTCCGGCCGTACGGAGGCCAGCGCGCCCCCGTACCGGCCCTGCGGGGTGCGGGCGCCGTCGATCAGAAAGACCTCGTCAGGCATCTGCGGACTCCTCGGTGTGTTGCTCGGCGGTGGCGGGCCGACGCGACTGGAGCGTGGCGAAGCGGCCGGTGACGATGGCGGGGTCGGAGAGGGGGGCGCCGCCCGCCGGGTTGGCGGCGCTGCCGTGGAAGTCGCTGAAGGCGGCGGACTGGTTCACGAAGACGCCGCCGGTGAGGTTCTCCGACAGGTGCACTCCCGCGTCGAGCGTCCGCCCGCCTGGAACGCCCTCACGAGGCCTGGCCGGTGGTGTGCTGCACGGCGTGCACGATCGAAACTCGCGGCGTTCGGCCGGGCCAGGATCTCCGCCGCCGCACCGGCCCGGGCGTCGGGGCCCGCGGCGCGCCGGGGGCCGCTCGCCGGGTGGCCGGGCAGCTCGAAGGGAGCGCCCAGCCGCTCATGGAAGGCCGCCTCCCCCGCCTTCGCCGCGTCCTCCCCGTACGCCGACGTGCTGGGCGACTCCGGATACGGGGTCCAGTGGCCGCGGCTCGCGGTGGCGGCGACCGCCTGCTCCAGCAGGGCGCGGTGACGGGCGAAGAAGTCCGGACGCTCGGAGAGGTTCTGGGGCATGCGTTCCACCTCTTGACAGGCAGTGGTGATGCTGGATTACTAAGCCGTGCCGCACGCTAACCGAATGTTCGGTCGGGATACAAGGTGGTGAAAAAAGTGACGCAGGCCACAGGAGTGACACCGGCCGGAGCGACGCCCGCCGAGGCGATGTTCGCCGCGGACGAGGCGTCCCGGGCACTGGGCATCGAGCTTCTCGAGCAAGGTGAAGGGACCGCCGTGCTCCGGATGACCCTGACGCCGGGGATGGTGAACGGACACGGGATCGCCCATGGCGGCTATCTGTTCCTGCTCGCCGACACCGCCTTCGCCTGCGCCTGCAACAGCCACGGACCCGTGACCGTCGCGGCCGGGGCCGACATCGACTTCGTCGCCCCGGCGTACGAGGGTGATGTCCTGGTGGCCACGGCACGGGAGCGCACCCGGTTCGGCCGCAGCGGCATCTACGACGTGAGCGTGCTGCGCGGCGACGAGGTGATCGCGGAGTTCCGCGGACGCAGCCGCAGTATCAGAGGCACGACGACGAAGGAGTCGCGATGAACACCGCAGCGACTGCCGGCGCGGCCACGGGACCCCGCCCGGCCCGCCGGGGAGAGCCGCTTCCCCAGGATCTGCTGGACGAGGGCGAGCGCCTCACCCGCGAGCAGCTGAGGGAGCTCCAACTCGACCGGCTGCGGGCGACGTTGCGGCACGCGTACGACAACGTGGCGCTGTACCGGAGGAAGTTCGACGAGGCCGGGATCAAGCCCGACGACTGCCGCTCCCTGGAGGACCTGTCGCGGTTCCCCTTCACCACCAAGGCGGATCTGCGGGAGACGTACCCCTTCGGCATGTTCGCCGTCCCGATGGCGGACGTGCGGCGCATCCACGCCTCCAGCGGCACCACGGGCCGCCCCACGGTCGTCGGATACACCGAGAACGACCTCTCCATGTGGGCCGACATGATCGCCCGCTCCATCCGTGCGGCCGGCGGCCGGCGCGGACACAAGGTGCACATCTCCTACGGCTACGGCCTGTTCACCGGCGGCCTGGGCGCGCACTACGGCGCCGAGCGCGCCGGCTGTACGGTGATCCCCGCCTCCGGCGGCATGACGGCCCGTCAGGTGCAGATCATCCAGGACTTCGAACCCGAGATCATCATGGTCACCCCGTCCTACATGCTCACCCTGCTCGACGAGTTCGAGAGGCAGGGTGTCGACCCGCGCACGACCTCCCTCCAGGTGGGCATCTTCGGGGCCGAGCCGTGGACGGAGGCGATGCGCCGTGAGATCGAGGAGCGCATGGACATCCACGCGGTCGACATCTACGGCCTGTCCGAGGTGATCGGTCCGGGGGTGGCGCAGGAGTGCGTCGAGACCAAGGACGGGCTGCACGTGTGGGAGGACCACTTCTACCCCGAGGTGGTCGATCCGTTCACCGGTGCCGTGCTGCCCGAGGGCGAGGAGGGCGAGGTGGTCTTCACCTCCCTCACCAAGGAGGCCCTGCCGATCATCCGTTACCGGACCCGCGACCTGTCCCGGCTGCTGCCCGGCACCGCCCGCCCCGCCTTCCGCCGCATCGAGAAGATCACCGGCCGCTCCGACGACATGATCATCCTGCGCGGTGTGAACGTCTTCCCCAGCCAGATCGAGGAGATCGTGCTGCGCACACCCGGAGTCGCCCCGCACTTCCAGGTGCAGCTGACCCGGCGCGGCCGGATGGATCACATGACCGTTCGCGTCGAGGCGCGTCCCGGGGCCGGGGCCGAGCAGCGGGAGGCGGCCGCGAAGACGATCGCCCAGGGTGTCAAGGACGGCGTGGGGGTCACCGTCGAGGTGGCGATCGTCGACCCGGAGACCCTGGAGCGCTCACTGGGCAAGCTTCGCCGGGTGAAGGATCTCCGTCAGCAGTGACCTGCGGGTGACCGCGGGAGCGTTTCTCCCCGACCGCGGGCCGAGCGGGGAACGCTCGGCCCGCGGCGCGCGGCCTGTGGCGGTCAGGCGGTGACGAGGGTGAGTCCGTACGTACTGAGGATCTCGTTCACGGGCTGGAACCAGGTCTGGCCGCCGCTCGTGCAGTTGCCCCAGCCGCCTGAGGTCACGCCCTGGGCCTGGTCGCCGGTGATGAACGAGCCGCCGGAGTCGCCGGGTTCGGCGCAGACGCTGGTGCCGGTCAGGCCGTAGACGGATCCCTGGCTGTAGTTGACGGTCTCGTTCTGGGTCAGCACGGTGCCGCAGTGCCAGTGGGTGGTGGAGCCGGAGCGGCAGATGGACGAGCCGACGGGGGCCACGGCCGAGCCGCGGACCAGCACGTCGCTGACGGTGCCCCAGCCGAGCACCACCGGTACGGTCCACCAGCCGTTGCCGATCCGGATGTACGAGTAGTCGTTGCCCGGGAACGACGATCCGGCGAAGGTGCCCATCGCCGAGCCGTCCCAGCCGGCCACCGAGCTCCCGGCCGAGCCGCAGTGTCCGGCGCTCACGAAGCCGCCCACCACGGAGAAGCCTATGGAGCAGCGGGTGTTGCCGTTGATGTAGTACGGGTCGCCGCCGACGGTGCCCGCGGAGAACGTGCGCGGCGTCTGCGCGGTCGCGGAGGTGTGGACCGTGAGCAGACCTGCCTCGCGCGCGGGCGCCAGGAACGCCGTCACCGCGGCGCTGTGTTCCGCGCCCTTGCGGACCTCGGCCACCAGGCTGCTGGTCCGGGGGTCGACATGCCAACTGCGGACGGCTGTGGGGGCGCCGTCCGACGTGGCGGTGTCGTCGAGGGCGGCCTTGGCCGCGTCCAGCGTCCGGGCGCTGTGCGTGACCCGTACGACCGTGGCGCCGGTGGCTCGTACGGCGTCGGCCGCCGCGGTGCCCGTGTCGGTGACTCCGACGACGAGGGTGCCGCGCGCCGGGTCGTACCAGGAACCGCCGAACGTCCGCCCCGCCGCCCGTTCGGCCCGCGGCGCGAGCTCGGCGGCGGCGGTTTCACGCTCGTCCCTGATGCGGGCCTGCGACGCGGTGAGGCCGAGGTCCCGCTGCATGGCGGTGACCAGGCCGGGGGAGAGGGGGCGGGGCCTGGACGGTTGTGCCGTCGCCGTGTCGACGGGCAACAGCCCCAGAGTGCACGTGCCGAGGGCTAACAGGACGGACAGGCCCCAGCGAAGACGCGTAACACGTCGCATGGGTGAACCCCTTCCATTCACAACTGCGGAGAAGGTATGGACCTTTGGGGTTAAGTGTTGGAAGCATGTTGCGTGCATGTCAATAGATGTCGGTGAGGAGCGGCCCGTCGCATCTCTCGTGCTCGCATCGCTCGGAAGTTAAAGTGTCAATATCGCCTTATTGCGATGTTCGTCCACTTTGGTGCGGGGGTGAGGGGCAGGGCGCCTGCACCGGTGCCCCGGACGCGATCCAGGTCGCCGACCGTTTCCACCTCTGGCAGAACTTCGGCACCGCCGCCGAACGCAACGTGCGCCGCCACAGCAACTGCCTGAAGGCGGCTGCCATCAGTGCTGAGGGCCTTGTGAACGACACCGTTGCCGACCATGCGGACGCCGGGAAGGAAATGTCGCCCATCGAGACCCGTATCCGCGAACGCCATGCGACCGTCCACGCCCTGTTGGCCCAGGGACACGGCATCCGCGAGATCGCCCGGGAACTGCACATGGGCGGCAACACCGTGCGTCGCACCGCCCGCGCCGAGACTCCCGAAGAATTACTGACCGGACGGCATCAGCCCCGGCCCAGCCAACTCGACCCCTACAAAGCTCACCTGGACAAACGCTGGGCAGAAGGATCAACCAACGCAATCGATCTGCACACCGAGCTTCAGGACCTCGGCTACTGCGGCAGCTACCAGACGATCAGCGACTATCTGCGACCGCGGCGACGTCCACGCATCCGCGTTGTCGCCCCAGCGCCTCCGGGCGTCCGTCAGGTCACCGGCTGGATAATGCGGCACCCCGAGCACCTGGGCGACGAAGAACGCCGACAGTTCACCGCCGTTCTCGCCCAGTGCCCGGAACTGATCGCCCTCCATGGCCACGTCCGCACCTTCGCCGAGATCCTCACCACACGCTCCGGCCAGCACCTCAACGACTGGACCGCCGCCACCCGCACCGAGGATCTACCTGGCCTGCACACGTTCACCCATGGTCTGGAGAAGGACTGGGACGCTGTCGTTCAGGGCCTGACCACCTGCTGGAACTCCGGTCCGGTGGAAGGCCGTGTCAATCACATCAAGATGATCAAGCGCCAGATGTTCGGACGAGCCAAGCTCCCTTTGCTCCGCAAGCGAGTTCTCCTGACGGCAGCAGGAAACAGCGGGACACGGCAGCCGTAGCGTCAGACCGGTGCGTCATGCTCACCGGCATGAACGAAGACGCCTTCTGGCAGCTCATCGAAGAGTGCAGGCCCACGGAACCGGACCCTGACGCCGAACGGCTTGCAGCTGAATTGACCGACCGCCTTGCCGCGTCACCGCTGTTCGTGGTCACCGGCTTCGCCGAACAGCTGTCATGGACGCTCTACCGTCTGGACCGCAAGGAACACGGACAGGGCCTGTCCGGCGACGCCTTCCTCTCTACACGCTGCGCGGTCGTCGCCGCCGGCCGCACCGCGTTCGAAGGCGTCATCCGAGACCCGGCGGGCTTTGTCCCGTACGTCACCGAACACATCTGGGCCGAGAGCCTGCTCTACACACGGGACCATGCATACGAACGCATCACCGGCGAGAAATGGAACCGCAGCACCCGCTACTCCTATGAGTCGCACTCGAACACCGCGGGCTGGGCTGACTGACCGCCGTCGCTCACCTCAGGTGACGAAGTCGAACCATCTTGATCGTCCTCACGAAATATGTGCCTGATCCGAGAGAGGGCTCTGGTCCACTTTCTGTGGAGGGCTCACCGACAGTGATGTCAGAGGCATGTGGTGAGATGGTCGCTCTCTATCGGCTGTCTGTGGGAGATCGTTCCGATGCCTGTGTACCCGTCGCTGACCCGCGCTCTGGCGGAGGCTTTGGTCGATGTCCTCTGGTTCGTTGAGGGGTGCACGGACGAGCAGATGGATCCGGATGACGCGGTGAAGGTCCTGGAGGGTGTCGCCCATCTGGTGACACAGCTGTCGAGTGATCAGCGAAGCGAGTTCATCGACCTACTCGGTTCTATGGCTGCAGAGGAGTCCGATCCTTCGCGCCGCGAGTTCTTGGAGGGCTTCCCTAATGGTTTTGGACTCGTTGAGGACGACTCCTGACCTGGGATCTATGCGTAGAGCAGGACGCGCTTGCGGAGGAGTTCGAATCCTGCGCGGCCAAACATCTGACGCTTGAGCATCTTGATCCTGTTGACATGGCCCTCCACCACGCCGGAGTTCCAGGGCAAGGTGAGGCCGGCGGTGACAGCGTCGAGATCGCGCAGGAGGTGCTGAGCGAAGTGGCGGAGGCTGGGCAGTTCGGTGGTGGCGCTGGCCGCTTCGATCCATTCGGGGAGCTGGTCGCCGTGCAGGTGCGTGAGCATGTGGGCGAAGGAGCGCACGTGTTCGGCGAGTGCCGTCAGTTCGGGGCAGTTGGCCAGGGCGGCTTTGAGCTGGATCCGGTCGCTTTCAGGTAGGGCGTCGGGATGGGTGAGGATCCAGCGGGTGACGGCGCGGGCGGATGGTGGCCGGGGGCCGACCGGTTGGGGCTTGCCGCGAAGGGTCCTGCTGACGTAGTCGCGGACGCTTGCGTATCCGCGTGGATAGCCCTGTTCCTTGATCTCCTCCCACAGTTTCCAGGCGTTGGTGCAGCCTTCCTGCCAGCGCTGATCGAGGTAAGGCTTGTAGTCGTCGAGCCTGGTCGCACGGCTTTGCCACTGACCGGTGAACATCTCCTCCGGAGTCGTGGCGCGGGAGAAGCGCAAGATCGTGTTGAGGGTCATGCCGAGCTGCCGGGCGACGGACCGCTTGCTGTGACCGGCGGCGAGGAGAGCGTGGATGGTGGCGTGCTTGGCGCGGGTGCGTTCGGCGAACCGGTGCCCTGTCGGCCAGGGCGACGACGCGGTCGGCTCCGCCTCTTCCTGCGGTTGCTCCGGCTGAGCCGGCGTGGGGCGCAAGCAGCCGCGGTGCCGGTAGACACACTTCTCGGCGGCTTCTCCCAGGTTGTGCCAGAGATGCCATCGGTCGGCGACCTGGAGGGCCTGTGGGGCGCCGCGGGTGGCTCCTTCGGCGAAGAATGTGGCCCGGTCACGGCAGATGATCTCGATGCCAGGCCGCTCGGCGAGCCAGGCCGCGAGCGTGTCCGCCTCGCGGTCGGGAAGGAGGTCGACCGGCCGACGTGTCTCGACGTCGACGAGCACGGTTCCGTAGATACGGCCCTTGCGCTGGGCGTACTCGTCCACGCCGACCACGCGGGGTGCTGCGACGGCGGGGTCCGGGAGCGAGGCGATCAGCCTCAACAGGGTGTTCCGACTGACCGGAACCTTGAAGGCGCCCGTCATCCGGGCACCGGCCCGGCCCGCGAGCGCAAGACCGACCGCCACCAGCGTCGACCGCAGCCGCTCGGTTCGTCGCCCGAACCTGCGGGTGAGTCCGGGTACTTGCTCGGCGAAAGTCTTGCGCGGGCAGCAGTCGTCCGCGCAGACGAACCGCCGCACACGTAACGACACCACGACGAGCTTGCCCGCTGTCGGCAGGTCATGCGGAAATCGCAGGTAAGAGCCATGTATTCGGCCCGACCAGCACCCGCACCCCGGGCAGGCCGCCCGCCCTGCGGTCGTACGAGCCTCGATCCGGACGACCGTGTCGGTCACCTCGACCGAATCCACCAACACGCCCTCGACCGAGGAGAACAACAGCTCATCCAGCTGTGGCAGCACTTCGTTCACGGCGAAGGACTGTCGACCACACCACCGTCCAGCCGGGCGATTTTCGGGCGAACTCAACCGGCATCACGCGAAGATCAACGGTCACCCTGCGTACGCGCCCACAAGAAGTGGACCAGAGCCCGAAGTCACGTACATCAACTCTTCGCGTGAGCGTGCGACTCCCCATCTCACGTCGAAACGACGTCACTACTCAGGTTCTGGCACAGCTTTTGTGAGGCGTCAGCAGTGGCAGTGCACTCGTACCAGGATCGTGTCGTGGGGCAGCTGCGACAGGTATGCCTCGCTGCCCGGCCAGACGCTGGGCCCGGGGGGTTCGTGAGGACACGAATCTGGGTCGCAGTATGCGTGAAGGGCGCTTCCGTCGCTCTCTCGCCACCAGCCATCCACGGTGAGCACGTCCGTGTCCTGCGGAACCCAGGAGAACTCACGGATGTAGTCGGCACGGCTGCCGCGGAAGCCGATGACGGGATGCTCCGCATAGACCGGGGGGCCTGGATAGCCCAGGCCCAGGCTCCAGGGGTGATCGATGTAGGCCTTGATCAGCGGCTGGGCCTGGTAGGCGGCCACCATGCCGTCGGACCAGGGGCCGCCAGGGAACGCGTGCGGATCATTTTCCCAACGGTCCACGAAAACCGAGAGGGGCAGTGCCGGCGGGTGTACGGCGGACACACGCTGCCACAGGTCCCAGGACGCGGCTGTCACTCGTTCGGAAGCGGCTTGCGGCCGTGAGAAGTCGAGCAGGGCACGCGGTCCTCCAGCACAGACTCCTGGAGCGTTGGGAGCGGGGATGCCGTCATATCGGGGCTCGTCGTGAACCAGCCTGGGATCGTCCTCGTATCCGCGGACGACCGCGAACCCCCGACCGTTGCTTCCACCATGGATGCGGCGTGAATCCCACATGCCGCGGTCCACGGGGTTGTCACTGTCCTGGTCGAACGGCGCGAGGGCCGCAGTGAGGGCCCCGTCAATGTCGTCCGCGGCTCCGGGCGGCAGACACACCGTCACTGTCAGGCCGGCCATACGCTCTCCCCGCTCTGTCGGCGGACAGCATGATCGCATCAAGTGGCTACGTTCGGCATGCCGAATGGGCACCGAGCAGGCGCCCGATCCGTTCTGAGTCACAGCCCCGGCCCCAGCAGCCACCCGCTTGACGTCCGCGATGAGGCCGTCGACCGGCTTTCCCCCCCGGCCCGTCACAGAAGTTGAGCCAGACCCACTACTCACGTACATAGCCGGCATCTGCACAGCCACCGGCCACATCCTGACCATGCCTCGACACACCATCAGACACCCACACATCCAACAACGCGACAGCGCCCGACTAACCCGTCCAAGGGTGCTCATCGGTCGCTGTGGTGAGCAGGGAAGCGGTCGTGCTGCTCGCGGCGGTGCTGGTCGCGGTGGTCATGGCTGGCCCGTGGGTGGCGGGGTATCGGGACGGGGGAGGGATCGTGGCAGGTGCAGTGGCCCCAGCATGTGGTCCGCCAGATGAGGCGATCGACCCGATGATGCTGCACAGGCCCCCTGCACGTGCCCGGAACTGTGGCTTCCACCACGGCGAATGTGATCTTGTCGTGGTGAGATCGTCGGATGCTCGGTTTCCTCCTCCGCCTCCTGCCGTTCTGGGTCCGCGAGCCCCTGCTCATTGTGGTCGGGGCCGTTCTCGGCGTACGCATCATGTATCTCGCCGTCCGCGATCACGATCGGGTCGCGGCCGGTCTCGGCGCGGTGTTCCTCGTGTTCACCGCAATACGCGTCTACGCGGTGGTCCGGGCCCTGCGCGCACGCCGGAGCCCGAGTCCGGCGGCCTCCGCAGACGGGGCGGCGGTCGATGCCGCCGCCCAGGCCGGAGTTGAGCCGCGTCCCCAGGCCGGAGCTGAGCCGCGTCGTGGCCCGGACACTCCGAAGAAGGAGCACAACGCGTGGGGTCAGGCCGTCGCGGCCGTGGCCGTGTTCGGGGCACTCGCGGCCGCGCTGTGGGTGGCCCCACGCGTGATGCCGTCCGACGACAGCACCCCGCAGCCCGCCTCGTGTTCGGGCGCAGAACACGAGGAGCTGCCGAAGGCCTACAAGGAGACGCCCCAGCCTGTCACCGGTGAAGAGCTGTGCAAGGCGCTCAACCGGCCAGATCTGGCCAAGCTCCTTGGAACGCCTGGAGAGACCGCGACCACTGTTTCCGGCACCAGCAACACCGCTCCCCTGACTGAGGGGAAGGTCGCCCAGCCGGAGGCCGAGGTCAGGTTCGACACGTACACCGTGAATGTCTCGGCCACTTACAACGAGCTGTCGACTGACCAGTACGTGAAGCTGATGAAGTTCGGGGATGAGAAGGACATCAAGACCCTTACGGTTCTCGGTCGGCCCGCGGTCTTCTCCTCGGATCACACCATGGCGTTCCAGATCAGTGTCGGGAGCGGTGGATCCGGCGGACCGGTCGAACAAGGCCCCCTGGCCAGGACGCTGTCCGTGGCCCTCGACCGTAATGACCGGGGCGGCTACTACGAGATCACGGTGTGGAGCACGTCCGGAGCCCTCCCGGACGACAGCGTTCTCCTCGGCATCGCTGAGAAGGTTCTTCCGACGATCCGGGAACGGGCTGTTCGATGAGATGCCCAGAACATTTCGGCCGCGCACAGAGGGGTCCGGGTCCACGGCCGGCGTGGTGCGGTCATCGGCGGCCGCCGTCAACGACGCGACCCTGGACGGGCCTTCGGTCCTTTTGCCAGGCGAGGCTGCGGCAGGGGCGTGGGGCTGGAGGCCAGGGGGAGCGTGGGAGGACCTGTGCCGGCACCCATTCCAGGCACTGCAGATCGTGATCGAACAGGTCCATCTACTCAGCCAAGGCGGCCTTCGAGTAGGCCACGGCTCGGCATCCGTCAGCTTCAGCTTGGACGGGAAGGGAGCCGGGAGGGTGCAAGGCCTGCCCGGCGCTCCGTGTAGACCCTGTCCCGCGTGGTGAGGAACGGGGCCTTGTGCTGTCCGGAGCAGGAGCCACCGGTCGGGGCGCGGGGAATTGACCCCATCGTTGGCCTGCCCTTTCTGGTTGCCACCAGTCAGCAGGCGAGCAGTGGGGGAGCTGGGTGGGGCGGGCCGGCTGTCGGCGGGCCAGCCTCACCGTCCTGCCCACCCTCCCGCGCCCCGTAGCGCACGCCAGGCGCGCGCCGCCCACGGCCCAGATCGTGGCTCACCCCAGCTGCCGTGGCAGCGGCGTGTACACGCTTTCGGCGCCGTTTCCCTCTTCCTGGTAACTGCACTACCGAGTCCCCAGGAGGCCAACACCGTGACAGCGCTGTGGGGTTGGTTGATGGCGAGCACAACGGCGGGTGCAGCCGCGGGAGTTCTGGTGCGGACTTCCGGGTATCTGCTCAGGGAGCACATCCGATCCCGGGCGATGGCTGCCATGGTGCGTGAACTCTCCGTGCGAGGGGGTCAAGCCGAGGTGAGTGACCAGGACGGCACCACCTGGACTGTGCGCCTGGATGTCCAGGAGTCTCAATGACGTCGCCGCCTGACGAGGCAGACTTCGACGCCCTGTTCCGGCATTGGTACCGGCCGCTGCTGGCACAGGCCATGTTCATCTCAGGAGGGCGCCGCGCCGTGGCCGACGACGCCGTCCAGGAAGCCTTCCTCCAGTGCTGGCAGCGCTGGCACGCCACGCATCTCGAGCCGGTGCGGGCCTGGCCAGGTTGGCTGCGCACCACCGTCGTCCGTGAAGCGCTGCGCCTTCAGAAGGAAGCCGGCTCGGTCGGCTTCGACACCGATGCCCACGATCACGCCGGTCCGGAGATCGATTTAGCGTCCTTGATGGATGCCCGCGGCGCCTACCGCCTGGTCTTGGAACGCATCGTCCTGCTCAGCGACAAACAGCGTGAAGTAGTGGGCCGTTGCGCGATTGCCGGACAGTCGCTGGGGGATGCCGCCAAAGAGATGCACATCCAAGTAGCTACGGCGCGCGTACACCTCTACCGCGCACGACAGGCGCTCGAAGAGGTACGCGAGCAACTGCAGGAACTGGGCGTTATCGACCCGAGCGAGGGGAGGCAGTGATGGACCGTCGAGAGGACGGCAGCGCTGCCGCACGCAACGAGATCGCGACAGCAGCAATGCCAAATGGCCGCCCGGACGAAGAGCATGCTGCCGCACTGGCCGAGACCCTGATCGCGACCGAGCAAGAACTGGGTTCGGCGCTGGCCACGGCCCAGGACGTCGAATCCGCGCTCGCCAGGCTCAAGCAACGCGTCAAGGCGCAGCCTGCCATCCGGCACGGGCTGAGCACTCAGTGGAGCCGGCGCGTTCAGCACGACCGGCAGGACCGCAGCGGCGCGCGGGCGATGTTCATCGAGCTGCGCAAGCTGCAGGACGGCAGCGCGGAGTACGCGGAGTTGCGCAATCAGCTGGTCCGCATGCACCTCCCGCTCGTCGAGCACCTGGCGCGCCGCTTCCGCAACCGCGGTGAGCCGCTGGACGACCTCACCCAGGTCGCGACCATCGGCCTGATCAAGTCGGTCGACCGCTTCGACCCGGAGCGCGGCGTCGAGTTCTCGACGTACGCGACCCCGACGGTCGTCGGCGAGATCAAGCGGCACTTCCGCGACAAGGGCTGGGCGGTGCGGGTGCCGCGCCGCCTGCAGGAACTGCGCCTGGCCCTGACCACGGCGACGGCCGAGCTGTCGCAACAGCACGGCCGCTCCCCCACGGTGCATGAGCTGGCCGAGAAGCTGGCCATCTCGGAGGAGGAGGTCCTGGAGGGCCTGGAGTCCGCCAACGCGTACTCCATGGTGTCCCTGGACGTTCCCGACACGGACGACGAGCCGCCGGCGGTCGCGGACACCCTGGGCGCCGAGGACGAGGCGCTGGAGGGCGTCGAGTACCGGGAGTCGCTGAAGCCGCTGCTCGAGGATCTGCCGCCGCGGGAGAAGCGGATCGTGCTCCTTCGCTTCTTCGGCAACATGACCCAGTCGCAGATCGCACAGGAGGTCGGCATCTCCCAGATGCATGTCTCGCGACTGTTGGCCCGCACCATGGCCCGGCTGCGAGAGGAACTCCGCGTCGAGGAGTAGGCCACCCGAGACTGGCTACGCCGTGCGGACACGTGCCGGATCGAATCCGGCTTCCTTGAGGATCTCCCAGACGGTGGAGGCTGCCACCCTGAGTGCCAGAACGACGGGGGTTCGCTGTGGATGCGGCGATATCCCCAGTTGGAGTTCTCGCGGGCGAGCCGCAGCACCAGCAGCCGGACGGAGCGTACGGTCCGGGGCCTGCCCGGGCGCTTGGGCCGGGAGCGCGCGGCGTGGCGGCGCGCGACCAGATCGCGGTGCCGGCGCAGCACCGTGTCCGGACGCACCACCAGCCGAATCCTGTGCAGCACCTCGGCGGGCAGGCGGTGCGGCAACGCTGCCAGGAACGCGCGATCGCTTGGAGAGAACCGAATCCCCTCGCCACCGAGGTGGCGCTCCAGCACCGTGACCTGATGGCGCAGGGCGAGGATCTCTGTGTGCTTGTCCCGATCGCTCATGGGCAGCAGGCGCAGCACGGCGAACGCGGTCGCCACGGTCAGGTAGGCCAGTCGCAGCAGCACGACCGGTCATCATGCCGGGGGTGATCGCCGGCCGCGCGGGAGTACCGATCCGGGCATCCGCGCTCGAGACCCCGCGCATCCCGCACACCGACTTCCACCGGGGCGGATGAGGTTTTCGGCAAGGGCAGGTCCCCCGGATGCAGGAGCCCTGGTTGTTACAGATGCGGATGGGCCAGTCGGGGGAGTTGGGGCGTTGAGCGGGTCATGGGTGTGGGTGTGCCGTGGGCTGTTTGTGTGCTGGTCAGTGCGGTGCGGAGCCGGGGGTGGGCCTGTGGCCGGGGCTTCTCCCGGCTTCGATGGACTCTACAAGTGAGAGTTACGGATATGTCAGTGTTTTGTAACGCGAATTGGATTGTTGATCTCGTGGTGGCGAGGGGGGCCACAGTGTCGGGTCTCGGCATCGAGCCGGGAATTTCGGATGGCACGCCGGCCCCGGCCCGGGGTGGGTGTGCACGAACGTGAGGGGACAGCCTTGATGTCTGTTTCTCGTACCGCCTTCCGCCTGATCGCCCCGTGTGTGGTGTCGGGCGCTCTCGTCGGGGCGGCCGCGATGCCGGCCCTCGCCGATGGGGGCGGCCACGATCGCGACCGCGCAGGAAGCTATTCCCGCAGCTACCGATCAGACGCCGTCCGGGGCGACCACGACCATGGCGGGGAGCGGCATGGGGACCACGGCTGGTACGGCGACCGGCACCACGACCGTGATCGCTTCGGCGACTGGGACCGTGACCGGGGTCGGCACCACGACCGTGATCGCTTCGGCGACTGGGACCGTGACCGGGGTCGGCACCACGACCGTGACCGCTTCGGCGACTGGGACCGTGACCGGGGCCAGCGCCACGACCGTGACCGGCACCACGACCACTACCTCGGCCGCCGCTAGCCGGCCAGGACGGGCCGTGCCGGTGATGCGGCGGCCCGCCCGCACTCTGTGTCACCCGTCGTCATAGCCGGCACGGTCGTCGGTCGTGACATCCCGCCGGGGGGGGGGGGGGCGGGGGGGGGGGGGGGGGGCCCCCCCCCCCCCGGGGGGGGGGGGGGGGGGGGCGGGCCCCCCCCGCCTTGTTTTCGCCCCCCCGCCCCCCCCCCCGGGCGGGGGGGGGGGGGGCCCCCCCCGGGGGGGGGCCCGCGGGGGGGGGGGGGGCGCCGCCCCCCCCCGGCCACTGGTGGGTCGCCTCGGGTCTACGGCGCCAGCTCGACGAGTGGAGTCCGTTGTTCCTATTGAGTGATTTCTTGTGCTCGAGCTGAGCTTCAGGGGATGAGGCCGGCTGTGCTGCCCGGGGCCTGAAGAGTGGGCTGGCGAGCACGTGTGGGGGAGCTGCCAGGGGACTTCGGTGTCTGGACGGAGGAGCCCACCCAGCAGCCAGTCGGGCGCTGCCTCCAAGCCCGGTCCTTCAGGGCCCCCGCACCCGCACCCGCAGTCACCGCGGGCCGGGTCACGCGCCCACCGCACACACGGTCAATGCCCCGAGCTTCTGGGCGGCGAGGCGGATACTGCTCCGGTCGTGGCCGGACCAGCGCCCGCGGCGGCGGTGCGGGCGGCGAGGAGGGCGGCGGTGGGGTCGGCCGTGGCGGGGGCGCAGGGCCACCATGCGGTGCCGGCGCCGCGGCCTTCGCGGAGGTAGGGGTGCCAGCGGTTGTCGGGGCCGAGGCGGATCTGGACGCCTTCGGCGTCGGCGGTGAGGCGGTTGCGCCAGGCACGCAGCCGCGGAGAGCCGCCGCTGTCGTCCGGGTTGTCCGTTTCACTCGTGTTGTCGGGCTCGGTGAGGGCAGTGCGGGCGGCGGCCATGGCGGCTGGGTCGGGGGTGAGGGGGGTGCGGGCGGTGGTGATGCCGGCGGGGCCGCCGTGGCGCAGGGCGCGGACCAGGTGGGCGAAGTCGAGCGGGGGCAAGCCGGTGGCCCGCACGAGCCGGTGGAACCAGTCCTCGCTGATGCCGCTCGCGGCGAGGCGTACGGCGTCGTCGAGCGGGGTGGCAGTGAGTGTGGCGGTGTGCCCGGCGGCGAGGCGGCGGGCCCGCTGAGCGGTGTCGCGGGTGAGCGCTTCGAGGTCGTCGAGGGTGAAGGGGGCGCCGGGCGGAGGCATGGTGGTGAGCGGGGCGGGGGCCGTGTCGCCTTCGCCGGGCACGCTCTCGGCCGTGTGGGGGGCAGGTGGAGTGAAAGCCCCGTTCCACGAGGTGAACGCGTCGTGGGCGGGCACGCCCTGATCGCGCGGCGCGTCGTCGTCGGTGCTGGACGTGGTGTGGGTGTGGGCCTGGCGGCGTGTGCGCAGCGCGGTGAGGAGGGCGTCCTTGGTGCGGCCGCGGAGGGTGAAGAGCCAGAAGGGGTCGTCGTCGAGATGGACGGCGGTGGCGTAGCACAGGGCGGCGGCGTGCTTGCAGGGGTAGCCCCAGTCGGGGCAGGAGCACTCGGGATCGAGTTCGGCCGACTCGGGCAGCAGGGGCACGCCGGCGGCCCGGGCGTCGTCGACGAGGTCGGCGGGCATCTCGCCGTCGAGGAGCGCGGCGGTGCGGCCGGCCCGGGCGGCGATGGCGTCGAGGAGGGTGTCCCACTGGGCGTCGGTGAGGAGCCGCAGGTGCACCGCGGCGTCGTACGGCCAGGGGTTGCTGCCCTCGACCTCGGCGCGCAGCACGCCGGGGGCGGCGGTGACCGGGCCGACCATGCCCTTGCGGGCGTAGGTGCGGCCGCGGGAGAGGCGGCCGGCGTCGAGGGTGGAGGCCTCCAGGGCGTCCACCCAGGCCTGCCCCCACCAGGTGGCGGCGAAGGCGCGGCTGCCGGTGCGGGGTGCCTTGCGGGAGGGAGCCCTGCGTGCGGGGGTCATGACTCGAACTCCTTGGAGAGTGCGACGAGTTCGGCGAGGTCGGCGTCGGAGAGCTCGGTCAGGGCGGCCTCGCCGGAGACGATGACCTGGTCGGCGAGGGCGCGCTTGGCGCCGAGCAGGCGGGCGACCTTGTCCTCGACGGTGCCCTGGGTGGTGAGCCGGTGGACCTGGACGGGCCGGTCCTGGCCGATGCGGTAGGCGCGGTCGGTGGCCTGGTCCTCGACGGCGGGGTTCCACCACCGGTCGTAGTGGATGACATGGGTGGCCCGGGTGAGGTTGAGGCCGGTGCCGGCGGCCTTCAGGGAGAGCAGGAAGACGGGGAACTCGCCCCGCTGGAAAGCGGCGACCATCTCCTCGCGCCGCGGCACGGGCGTGGCGCCGTGCAGGTAGCGGGCGCGGACGCCGCGAGCGGCGAAGTGCCGCTCCAGCAGCCGGCCCATCTGCGTGTACTGGGTGAAGACCAGGGCGCCCTCGTCTTCGGCGATTACCGTGTCGAGCAGTTCGTCGAGGAGTTCCAGCTTGCCGGAGCGGCCGGGCAATGGGCCGGTCTCGCGCAGGTAGTGCGCGGGGTGGTTGCAGACCTGCTTGAGCGCGGTGAGGAGTTTGAGGACCAGTCCGCGGCGCGCGATGCCGTCCGCTTTCTCGATGCGGGCCATGGTCTCGCGTACCTGCGCCTGGTAGAGGGCGGCCTGCTCGGGAGTGAGGGCGACCGGGTGATCGGTCTCGGTCTTGGCCGGCAGTTCGGGGGCGATGCCGGGGTCGGACTTGCGGCGGCGCAGCAGGAACGGGCGGGTGAGACGGGCGAGTTGCCCGGCGGCCTGCCGCGCCCGGTCGGCGGCCTCCTCGTCGCCGTCGGCGCCGAGGGCACCGCGCTCGATGGGTTTCGCGAAGCGGTCGCGGAAGACGGACAGCGGTCCGAGCAGGCCGGGGGTGGTCCAGTCGAGCAGCGCCCACAGCTCGGAGAGGTTGTTCTCCACCGGGGTGCCGGTGAGGGCGACGCGGGCACGGGCGGGCAGGGCGCGCAGCTCGCGGGCGGTCGTGCCGTAGGGGTTCTTGACGTGCTGGGCCTCGTCGGCGGCCACCAGCGACCACTTGACGCCGGCGAGCTGCTCCCGGTCGCGGCGCAACACCCCGTAGGTGACCAGGACGAGTTCGTGTCCGGCGAGATGGCTGAGGGTGCGCTCGCCGCCGTGGTAGCGGCGCACCGGTACGGCCGGGGTGAAGCGGGCCGCCTCGCGCTGCCAGTTGCCGAGCAGCGAGGCCGGGCACACCACGAGGGTGGGTCCCGCGGTGTCGGGCTGTTCCTGGCGGTGCAGGTGGAGGGCGAGCAGGGTGATCGTCTTGCCGAGGCCCATGTCGTCGGCGAGGATCCCGCCGAGCGTGAGGCGGGTCATGTCCGCCAGCCAGGCCAGGCCGCGCTGCTGGTAGCCGCGCAGGGTCGCCGTCAGTCCCTCCGGTACGCCTACGGGGGCGCGGCCTTCGGGGTCGCGCAGCCGGGCGACAAGGTCGCCGAAGGCGCCGGCCGCGTCCACGGCGACGCGCTCGCCGGCCTCCGCCCCTTCCATCTCGCCGGTCAGCACCGCCTGGAGCGCCTCCAACGGGGCGAGCGCGCCGGTGCGCCGCCGCCTGAGGCGGGCCACCAGCTTCGGGTCGGCGACGACCCACTGCTCGCGCAGCCGGACCAACGGGCGGCGGGACTCGGCGAGCAGATCGAGTTCGGCCTCGGTGAGCTTCTCGCCGCCGAGCGCGACATGCCAGGAGAAGTCCAGCAGGGCGTCGCGGCCCAGCAGGGTGTCCACGGTCGCGCCGGGCGCGGTGGCCGCCCCGACCTCCGCCCGCGCCTGAAGGTCCTTGACCAGCTCCCGCGGCCAGTGCACGCGCACACCTGCCGTGCGCAGCGCGTCGGTGGCGTCCCCCAGCAGCTCCATGGCCTCCTCGTCGTCGAGCCCGAGCGCGCTGGGGGCGGCCTCGGCGAGCAGCCGGGTCAGCGGCTGCCAGGCGCGGGCGGCGCGGCGCAGCGCGAGCAGCGCCTCGGCCTCGGCGTGCGGGCCGAGCAGGCGCTGCGCGCGAACCGGGTCGGCCCACAACTCGGCCGCGTCCAGGACCAGCGACGGATCGGCCGCGGTACGCAGCTGCAGCACGGCCCGGAAGTCGCGGCGCCGCCCGGCCGGGGACTCCACCCTCAGTTCCACGCTCACCTGCGCGGCCCGCTCGGCGGCGGCCTCGGCCGCCCACTGGGCGAGCTTCGGGTGCAGGGCGCTGGCGCGGTCGGCGTACGGGTTGCCGGGCACCGTATGCCCGGCCGCCGGGGTGCGCGGCAGGGTGTCGGCGAGCGCGTCGCAGAACTCCCCCACCAGGGCGGCCGGTTCGACGATGCGCGGTGTCCTGTCACCGCTCGGGGGCGCGGGCAGGTTGTGGGCGTACGGCGGCAGGGCGGCGGCCAGCGCGTCCAGGTCCCGCTTGCCGCGCGCGCCGGGCGGCCCGAACCGCCAGGTGGTGTACGTGTCGGAGGTCAGCGCCGGATACAGGCGCCCCTCACCGAGCAGTTCCAGCACGCGGCGGGCGACGGCAGCCCACGCGGCGAGCGACGGATGGACGCCCGAGGCGGGCAGATCGAGCAGGAGGGCGAGCGCGCTGCCGGGGCTGAGTGCCCACCCCTCCACGGTGCGGGTGCGCACCCCGCGGCCGTGCGGCAGGACCAGCGCGAGCCGGACCCGTTCCACCGCCCCAGGCGCGGCGGCCTGTGCGGGCACGCGGCCGACGGTCGCGGAGGGCCGGTAGAGCACCAGGCGGCCGAGCCGGGCCGGCTGCCCCGGCTCGGCCGGGGCGAACACGGCGGCCCAGCCGCCGTCGGCGAGGTGCTCGCGCGCCCAGGCGGCGCCAGCGGGATCCGCGAGCGGCGCGGCCTCGTCGGTGATCTCCCTCACGAGCAGGCTCACTTGGCGCTCCCCGCCTTGAACGCGGCCTTCCGCAGCCGCTTGGCCAGGGCCTTGTCGACCGGCTTGACGGCGTCGGCCAGCGCGCCGAGCACCTCGCCGGCGTGCGGGTGGCCGGCCCGCCACAGGTCGTCGGCCCGCTCCGTCACCTGGCCGAGTGGGCGCGGCCCGTCCTCGGGGCCCGTCAACAACCTTTCACGCAACGCCTGTTCGCCCCGACGGGCGAACGGCAGCGCGCCGTCCACCAGCATCCACTCCAGGCCCCACGCCGCCTCGCCCTCAGCGGGCTCCCCGATCCGGCGCAGCATCGAGGCCGCCGCGTGCGAGCAACCGGCGACCGTGGAGACGGCCGCCTTGTGCAGTACCTGCTTCGCCCGCCCGGCAGTGTCCGTCTCCAGTACGGCGGCCAGCACCCGCGGCGCCTCCAGGCGGCGCAGCGCGTCGGCCGGCTCCGTACCGGCGCAGGCGTCCACCACCTGCACGGCGGCGTCCGCCGCGGAGCGTGCCGCGAGCCAGTCCACCACCTCCTGAGCGGCGTCCGCCTCGGAGCCGTAGGAGGGGAGCGAGGCCAGCAGCTCGCGCGCGTCGGCCTCGGCGAGCGAGCCGATCACGGGCGCCGGGATGCCCACGCGCACCAGCAGCGTGTGCAGGCCGGAGCGGCCCAGTGGGGTGAGCCGGAAGCGGCCGGCCGGCAGCGGGTCAGGCCCGCCGCCGTCGGGGAGCAGGGTGAGGGCGCTGCCCTCCCCGGTCTCGCCGCCTTCCCGCTCGGCGGCGCCGAACAGCTCCAGTACCCCCGCGGTCTCTTCGTACTGCTCGGCCAAGAGCGCCGACACGAGCACGCGGGCCGGACCCTCGGGCAGCCCCTCCAGGCCGTCGGTGAGGTAGCCGGCGACGTCCAGCCACTCTCCCTCCGGCAGCCCGTACGCCGTGAGCAGCATCAGCAACACCAGCGGCGGCGCCTCGTCGGCCAGTGCCCGCAGCTGCGGCAGCCCGTCCAGCGGCCCGGCCGGCAGGGAGAGAGCGACGGAGAGTTCGGCCGCCGCGCCCGCCACGGCGCCCTGCCACGCGGTCAGCAGCGCCGCGTCGTCGTCCTCGTCGGGCAGGTCGGCGCCGGCGTGTGCGCGAGCACCGTCCACCTCGACGAAGCCGCAGTTCAATGCCCATTCCCAGGGCAGGTCCAACACCTCCATGTCGCCCGCGCTGCGGATCTTCGCCAGCCGCGCGGCCCGCGCCTCGGCATCGCCCCACTCCTCGGGGCCGATGCGCCACAGCTCGGCCTCCTCCACGGCCTGCCGGGCGAGCTTCGGCCGCAGCAGCCCCTTCGGGGTCAGCTCCCGCCCGCCCGTCTCCCGCGACCGCCCTTCCGCGAAAGCCGTCCGGGCCACTCTCCCCCCGCCGCACCAGTACCCGAGCCGCACCGCCGCCATGAAGGCGGGCACCTCGCGCACCGCGCGGGCCAGCTCCGCCTCGCCGGGCAGCCGGACGGCGGGCAACCGGACGTCCGCGACGCCGAGGAGGCCGGACAGCGCCCCCTCCTCATCCTCCCGGCCGACCTCGTCCCCCCGTCCGGCGTCGGCGAGCGGACCCGCGCCGCCGGGCAGAGGATGCAGCTCGCCGCACTCGCAGCGGTACATGCCCGCTGGCACGCCGCGCCGGCCGCGCCGCGTGCCCGCCACCCGCCGCAGCCGGACCCCGGCCAGCGCCCGGGTGACCTCGGCGGGGTCGAAGGCGGCCGGGTCGAAGCCCTCCTCGTACAGGCCGGCCAGCACCTCGTCGTGCAGGCCGTCGTACTCGACCCACTCCTCGCCCCCGTCCCGGACGACCACGGGGCGCGGGCGCTTTCCGTCCTCATAACGCTGGAGCAGCTCGGCCAGTCCCCACACGCCGCCGAGATCCTCGGCGGCGGGCATGGCCCGGCGCCCACCCGTGCACACCGCGCGCTTCCCCTCGCCCTCCTGGACGGGGCGCACCTCCTCCACCGCGATCCGGTGCAGCCAGTCGTCGCCGAAGTCGTAGGTGTAGTCCATGCGGTCGCCGGCGTGCGGCAGGATGTCCGCGAGGGCGGCCTCGTCCTCGTCGAAGGCCGGGACGCCGAAGTCTCCCGGCGGGGCGTACCGGCCGCCCGAACGGTCCTCGAAGGCGTGCAGGTGCGCGTCGTCCCAGCCGAACGTCACCTGGATCACGTCGTGCAGGGAGCCCAGCGCGATGTCCGAGGGCACCACGAGCCGCCGCCACACCGACGGCTTCATCCCCTCCAGCTGTACCTTGAGCAGGTGGACGGAAGGCGCGCTCCGGGCGGAGCTGTGCTGGGCGGTCATGAGCAGGGGGCTTCCCACACGTCGGATGCGTATGCGACGGAATGCCCTGAGCGCCCCCGCCGTACGCCGAACGGCTGACCCGACCATTCTTGCAGCGGCACACCGCCGTTCCGGCCGCCTGACGGAAACTCACTCGGCCCGGCCGTGGTCGTTCGGCAGACACGAGTTCGACGTTCCCCTCCCTGAAGGGAGGGGCTTCTTACGACTCGCGCCGTGAGACTTCCACTTCCGACCCCGCCGCCATCTCATGACCGCACCTGACTACCGAGCCGGGATGACCGGCCGCTTCACCATCTGGGACCAGATCACCGGCGCCACCGGCCGGCCCGTCGCGGCCTGAGCACCGGTCCGCAACCCGCCCCACCACGCCCCGACACACCGTCAGACACCCACGCACCCAGCAACGTGACAACGCCTGCGTGGAGGCTCCCCGCCCAGGTAGTGTGACGGCCGTAGGTGAAGTTCGGCACCGACTCCGGATCGAGCTTGAGTACCAAGGCGGCCACGACTGGGACTTCGCGCCCGTCGGCGAGACTGACCAAACCCTCGCCCACGTATCGGATCTGCCCGTCTTCCCACGGCATCGCGACCCCCTCCTTTGGCTATGCGGTGGATGCGGACTCAGATCGTTGCGCACCACAACTGCTGGAGTATGAGGCGGTCACCAAGTCTTTGAGGTTGCGGCGCGGGCTGAGGCCCGGTGTGCGTTCGGGGTGGCCGATGCGGAAGGACACCAGGCCGGTCGAGGCGGTGCGGCCGAGCAGGGCGGCCCACCGTGCGGAGAAGACGTCCGGGTTACCGGCCGCGCGGTCGCGGTCGATGCGCTCGGTTATCTGGTTCATGTGGTGCAGGGCGAGACCGAGGGAGGTCGCGGTGAGGTGCGTTCGGGCCAGCAGCCGCCCGCCGGCGACCTGGGCGGTCCGGTTCGTGACGTCGTCGACGATGATGACGCCGTATGCGGCGGCGGTCGCGGTGTGCACGTCACGGGTGGCCTTGGTCCAGAAGTCGTCGCCATCGGTGCGTGATTGCGCCGGCAGGAGTTTCGCGGCGAACCGGGTCAGGCGGCCGAGGCCCTGACCGTCGAGGCTGAGCCCGTCGCAGTGCTTGTCGATGTCGCAGCGTGCGCTGCGGAACCAGGTGAAGGCTTCGGTCGATTGGGCGGTGTCCGCGGTGATGGCCTCGGTGGCCTCGACGTAGAGCCTGCCCAACTGCTCGCGTGCCGCCTTGTCGGCTATCCACAGCACGCTCGCTCCGTCGACGCGGGAACCTTGGTCGGTGAAGCCGCTGAGGTCGACGGGCGTGGCGTTGTACGGGCCGCGGTTGGTGTGCCGGTGCGGGATCGCGGCGGCGAGTTTGCGGTCCTGCCCGGTGCCGCCCTTGCCCAACACGATGCGCGCGACGTGGTCCGACTCGGTGCCCTCCGGAAACAGGACGACCTTCGCGGTGAAGCCGTCCGACCTGGCGGCGATCACCATGTTCTCGACGGCGCAGCCGAGCCCGGCGAAGTGCTCGCGGCCGCTCGCGTCGTTGAGCGGCATCCGCCGCCTGGGGTCCGAGTGGACGTTGATGACCTCGTCGTTGACGGTGAACCGCCACGCTTGGGTGTTGTGCGGGTTACAGGCCAGGACGCCGGCGGCGACCACCCGGTCGATCCCCGGCATCGTGGCCCACTCGTGCCAGAGGTCGTACGGATCGCCGGATCCCGCGTTGAATACGCCGTTGGTGGCGGCCCGCACGCCGCCGACACCTAGGCCCGCGGCGGCTACGGAACCGATGCCGATGCCGGCGAACTTCAGTGCCGACCGGCGGCTCACGCCTGCCCCTTCGGGAGCCTTGGTGGCTTCGGGCATGCCGAGTGATGGCCGGGTGGTGGTCATGGCAGGTTGCCTTTCACAGTGGTGAAGTGCGTGGATTCACCGGTAGTTGAGCTCGGCGAGCTCCGTGGCGAGCTTCTTGGGCATGGCCGTGTGGCCGAGCAGGGGGAGCACGATGTTGCGGACGCCGCGGGCCATGGGGTTGCGGGTGGTGGCCATGCGGGTCATGCGGTCGGTGAAGGCGACCACCCGCTGGGCGACGGGGCGGCGCTGAGCCTCGTATCCGTCGAGCCGGCCGGTGGCGAACGCCTGGCCGAGGGCGTAGCCGTCCTGGATGCCGGTGTTCATGCCCTGACCGCCGGCGGGGCTGTGCACGTGTGCGGCGTCGCCGGCCAGGAACAGGCGGTCGGCCCGGTAGTGGTCGGCGACCCGGTGGTGCACCCGGAACCGTGAGGACCAGGCACGACCGGTGACCTTGGCCTGGCCGGGGGCGCGCTCGTCCAGCAGTCGCTGGATGAAGGCGAGGTCGGGAGTGGCCGGAGCGTCGTCCACGGTGGCGACGACCCGGTAGTGGCCGCCGGGGAGCGGGGCGACGACGGTGAGGCCGGCGGTGGCGAAGGTGAGCGACACCTCCCTGGGACCCGGAGTCCAGTCCATGACGACGTCGGCGAGTACGAAGGACTCGCCGTAGGCGCTGCCGGAGAACCCGATGCCCGCCGCTTCGCGCACGGTGCTGTGCATACCGTCGGCACCGACGGCATAGGCGGCGCGCAGGGTCTGTCCGGTGCTCATGGTGAGTGTCACGCCGTCCTCGTCCTGGACGACGGAAGCAACCTCGTAGGGGCGGTGCACGTCCCCGCCGAGCGTCCGCAGCCGGTCTAGCAACACGCCCTCGGTCTCGTACTGGGGAACCATCAGCGTGTACGGGTAGGCCGTGGGCAGCTTGTCGAATGGCACGGTCAGCAGTCGGCGGGAGCCGTCGCGAGCCGCGAACCGGGTGAGCTGGATGCCACGCGAGATCAGCTCCTCGGAGGCGCCCAGCTCCTCCAGGACCTCCAGCGTGCGGGCGTGCACGACGGCGGCACGTGAGGTGTTCGCGCCCTCCGCCAGCTTGTCCAGGACGACGAAGTCGATGCCGGCGGAGGCGAGCGTGACGGCGAGCGCGAGACCGGTCGGGCCGCCGCCGACGACGGCGACTTGGGTGCGGTCGGGAAGCGGGGTGGTGTTCATGACGGAGTCTTCCGTTCTGGCTTGAGAGGCAGATCAACAAGTGTTTGCCAACAAATGTTGGCCAACGCGTGTTGGCATTGTGCGCAGATCCACACCGAGAAGTCAACGCGTGTTGGCCTACGCTCGTTGGCGTGAGACAGGAAACTGAGATCCCCAACGCGGACAAACGTTCGGAACGAACCAAGGCCGCCATCCTGCGCGCAGCGCGTGAGCGATTCGGGGCTCACGGCTACGAACGCACCACGATTCGCGCAGTGGCGTCCGACGCCGGCATCGACCCGTCGATGGTCATGCGCTACTTCGGCAACAAGGCACAGCTATTCGACGCGGCACTGGCCATCGACCTGCTGCTGCCGGACCTCACCTCCGTCCCGGCCGACGAAATCGCGCGGACGCTGGTGCGCCACTTCCTCGAGCGTTGGGAGGGCGACCTGGCCGGCGACGCACTGCTGGTCCTGCTGCGCTCGGCGGTCACCAATGAACACGCAGGGGCGCGGATGCACGAGATCTTCGCGGCCCAGGTCGCGCCGGCACTGGCCGCCGTCCTGGGCCCGGAGCTCGCCGCACGCCGGGCCGGCCTGGTCTCTGCCCAGCTCCTCGGCTTGGGGTTGACTCGCTACCTGCTGCGTCTTCCGGCGGTGACCGCCTTGACGCCAGACGAGATCGAAGACGGCCTCGCCCCGGCCATCAGGGCTGTTCTCGAGCCGAAGTAGAGGCGGCGGCCTCCCTGCCGGACAGCGGACGCCGCGCATGCCGCCGTTGGGTGCGATGAGCCGCAGTGCCGCCCGGCTGTCACTTACCTATCCAAGGGCTTGCAGATGGGGCGAGCTCAAGCGGTCAGTGCATCACCGCTGTTCAGGAGGTCAGCGTAGACCTCTGCCGGAGTGCGGTAGCCGTGGGTCTTGCGTGGACGGTAGCTGCGCTCGTGGGCAATGGCGTCCAGGTCGCCCTGGCTGAACGTCCGAAGATCCGTACCCTTGGGAAGGTCCCAGGTGAGCGTCCGCCGCAGCTGGGGCGGGATGCCGAGGAGGCTTCGGGTGAGGTGCGGGGCGACCTGCTCAGCCTTGGTGCGGTCGGGCAGCGTGATGATGGTGGTGTAGCGGCTGGTTCGCTCGACAAGCGTCGCGACTGTTGAGGGCCGTGTGCCCATCACGCGGTCGCCCTCCCAATGGCCGGGACCTTACGGTCCTCGACCTCGACAGGACGGGCGGTGATGGAAACCATGCCGCGGATGGTGCCCCGACCGCTGGGCCGACGGGCGAGCTTCGGCCGGCGCATGGGCCGCGCAGACCGCAGCTTCTGGGTGAGGCTGCGGTCGATTGCCTGGCGGCGGCGCGGGTCGTAGAGCGAGAGGTAGATCGCCTCGTGCGAGATCTGCATCGAGGCGTCGCCGGGGAACTGACGGCGAAGCCAGCCCGCGATCTGCTCGGGCGACCAGTACAGGGCCGGCTCCGCCTTTACCAGCGCGCGAAGCGCGGGTCGTTGGGCAAGCTTGGATTGCTTGGGCCGACGCCCGCGCGTAAGGGCGGCCTCGTCTGCGGACGTGGCACGGTAGCGGTCCCGACCTCCATTGCGGGCAATCTCGCGGGAGACGGTCGACGCCGATCTGCCCAGCCGCCGGGCCAGTTGCCGGGCGGACTCACCGCCGCGATACCGCGGGATATCTCCTCGCGTTCACCGCCGGCCAGATGCCGCGCTGACCGCTGCTGTGGGGCCTGGCGGACGCCACCGCTGTGGTACAGAAATCGGCGGACGTGGTGCATCGGTGCCCCGAGCGCTCGCCCCATCAAGCTGAACGACTGTCCCTCACGCCAGCATCTCCAGATCTCATCCTGCTGAGTCGGCGAAAACCCGTAGTCACGCACCTGTGCCTCCACGACAACATGATCATTCGTGGGTGGCGCGTTGATCACTCGAGGGCGCCGATCTGGCGGTTTCTGCCGGCGAACCACCCGGCTACGAGCTGAGGCAACATGAGCAGGGTCATCAGGACCAGCGGTGCCCGCCAGCTCCCGCTGTGTTGGTAGAGCACTCCGACCAGAATGGGGCCAGGGACCGACAGCAGGTATCCGGCACTCTGGGCGAAGGCTGACAGGCGAACCACTGTAGTGCTGTCGCGTCCGCGCATCCCGATCACTGTGAGTGCCAGCGGGAAGGAGCAGTTGGCGACACCGAGGAGAACAGCCCACAGCAACGGCGCGGCAGCCGGTGCGGCCCACAGACTGGCGTAGCCAGCGATCCCGACCAGTCCGATCCCGACTGCGACCCCACTTTGGCTGTGCAGACGCCCAGCGACGACAGCCAGCACGAACGACAGCGGAACGCCGAGCACCGAGGTCACGGCGAACAGCAGCCCTGCGGTCTCGGCGGACAGACCGGCGTCGCGGAAGATTTGTGGCAGCCAGCCGATGACGACGTACGCGGCGGTGGCCTGGAGGCCGAAGTAGACGGCGAGTGCCCAGGCGGTCGGGCTGCGGGTGATGCGTATGTCGGGACCAGGTGCCAACCCCGGCGTGGCGGAGTCCGTGTCCGACCTGCGCGCGGCGGGATGGCGAGCGAGGGCCAGCCAAGGAGGTATGGCCACCACGGCGACGGCGGCCCATGCCCCCAGGCCGCCCCGCCAATTACCGCCGAAAGTCTTGGCCAGCGGGACAGTGACGGCGGCAGCGCTCGACGCACCCAGGTTGAGAGCCATGGAGTACAGGCCCGTCATCATGCCGACCCGGTCCGCGAAGCGTTGCTTGACGACGACGGGCAGGAGGACGTTGGCCACCGCGATCCCGGCGAGCGCGAGGGCGCTCAGGGTGACGAACAGGGCGGTGCCTTTGACGAGCGGACGCACAGCGAGTCCGGCCGCAATCGCGGCCATGCCGGCGACGATGACACGGTCGGGCCCGTACCGACGGGCGAGACGGGGCGCGGCGGAGCCGACCAGCGCGAAGCACACGGCCGGCACGGAGGTGAGCACACCCGCTGCGGTGGCGCTCATCCCGAGGCTTGCACGGACTTCTTCCAGAACCGGACCGAGGCTGGTGACCGCGGGCCGGAGGTTGACTGCGGCGATCAGCAAGGCAACGACGGCGACGCGCCGCGCCCGGAGCGTGGACCGGGCTGTGTCCGGCTGCGCCCTCGCACACCGGGGAGCCGCCGGTTCCTCGTTCGACATGATCAGATCCTGTGATCAGCGGCAATGGCGGGAGATCGCCGTCTAGCCTTGGCATTCATGTGTCAACGCTGTCTCCTGCGTCGGCACATCGAAATGTGACCGCGCGTCGATGGTGCGGTCCCCGCACGTCGAGTGCCGCCCTGACCGCGGCGCCTGCTACGCGGACATTCACCACCGCGGACGGATTACCTCCGCCACTCCGCCGCTTTATGAGGGCGCTCGACAATAGGTCTCTCCATGGCCTTAGTCCCGCATCACCCTCCACCGCCGCCCGGGTCCATGTTCCGACCGAGACTGAAAAAATGCGCGGTGAGCAGGGATTTGCCCCCGGCGTCAGGATCTATGTCTCTGCTGAGGCGCGACTTCGCCGCCTCAGCAGAGCTGCGGTGCGCGTCCGTCGTAGTGCCCAAGGGGTCGGCCTGCGCCAGAGAGGGCACAGCCACCGCGGCACCTACCAGCGCCGCCACGGCGATGGCTCCTTTTCTTCGATTCATTTCCACCGTTCCTGGGAGATGCCGAGAGGCACGGCATGTCGAGCGGGTGAGACGGGTGCGCCTCGTGATCTCATCCTGCAGGCCACAGCAAGAGGGCACTTGAGTAATCGGTGCTTACCCGTGGCGGGAACGCCCTAGAGATCTGTAACGGTTGGGGTTACGAAGGCGGCAGGCTGTGTGACCATTGCCCACGACGTCTACGATGTGGTGGCCGCACCGAGTGGCTCCAGACGGTCGTCCACGCGGGCGCCAGCCTGACGAGCAGCCTCGCCGGCGCGGGCTACCGAGCCGGGATCGCCGCGAAGGTCGGCACGTACGCCGCGCCAGTCGGGACCGTGAGCGCCATCGTCGTGGGCAGTGTCGTCGGTGAGGGGATCGAGGTCTGTTGCAGATGAGGATCTGGCCTGGATGAGGAGAGGACTGAAGGGACTGTTCAAAAGGAAACAACCTCACACCGCGAATGCGTCCACACCGGGTGCTCCGGTGTGGGCCGAGCCGGAGATCCCCGATGACGAACGGGCTGTCCTGCTTGTCGGCATCCTTGACGACCCCGCGGCGCGCGAGGACGAAAAGTACGACGCGGCGAGCGATCTGGAGTTCCTCTCCAATCCGTTCGTCGAATCGAGTCTGGCCCGGATCATTCGCGCTGAGGACTTCCGGAGCGTGCTGGCCCAACTGTGTGCGGAGTCCCTCGGCGGGATCTGGGCCAGGGCCGGCCGGGTGGACCCCGCCTTCATGGCGGAGCTGCGGGGTCCGGCGAAGGACGAGGTCTTCGGCATCCTCGGCAACCGCGCCCCGCACCTGTTGCCCCCTGGCGCCCTCTAGATCAGAAGATCTTCGATGGCTGAGGTTACGGCGGTCGGAAGTCGAGGCCGGTCTTGGCGATGAGGCCGTCGATGAGGCTGGGGCGGTACTGCATTCGTTTGAGCCGGGTCTTCACGAGCGCGGTGAGCTGGTCGAGGCTGTGTTTGGTGAGGTTGGCCAGCGACCGTTTCAGATGCGACCAGACGCCCTCGACCGGGTTGAACTCGGGTGCGTACGGCGGCAGTTGGTAGACGGTCAGCCATAATCGCGCCTCGATCAGCTGCCGCATTCTGCGGCTGACGTGCGTGTTCAAGTTGTCCCAGACCAGGATGATCGGTCCGCCGAGCTGCTGGTGTGCGGCATCCAGCAGGCGGGCGTAGTCGGTCTCGGTGAAGCCCTTGCTCCGGCCCTGGCCCGGCCGCGGTCGAGGTGGATGCGGTAGATCAGCCGGGACCGATGGCCGGACTTGATGCAGATCAGCGCCGCCATGGAGACGCGTTTGGTGCCCGCGGCGGTGACTCGCACGACAGGCGTGTGGCCTCGTCGGCCCCAGGTGCGGCCTTTGGGCGGCCTCAGCCCCTGGCCGGCTTCGTCCTCGAAGCAGAGCCAGGCGCCCAGGTCCGCCGCTGTCTTTTTATGACGGGCCACCGCTCGTCCTTCCAAGCGACGATCTTCTCCTCGTCGCGCTCGGCCGCCTTGCGGGAGGGAACCTGCACGCTCCAGCCGATGCGGTGCAGCAGCAGGTCCATCCCTGCCAGGGTGTACGCGACGCCGAAGCGGCGGCGTACGACCTCGGCGATCCTCGCCGGAGTCCAGCACTGGTCGCTCCAGCCCGCAGCAGCAGGGCCGGCATCCAACACCGCCTCCAGCAATCGCAGTTGACCCGCCTCGAGCTTGCAGCGGGCACCGCCGGGCCCCTTGGAGACCAGGGCCTGCCGACCGCCCGCAGCCAACGCCCGGCGCCAACGGTTCGCCGACATCCGGGTCACTCTGAAGCGCCGGGCCACCTCCCGGTCACTGACTCCCGCCTCGATCAGATCGGCGGCGGCCAGCCGCACCCGCTCACGCCGATCCCGCTCCTCAGCCGTCAGCCCTCCGCCATCGGGATACCTCATCCCTCCGGCATAGCGCGGCTCACGACAGTCGTCACGACCCCACGTAACCCGCACCCTTAAAGATCTCTAGTTGTCACATAGGCAGGCTTGTTGTCACCGGAGATGCTGATCGCTTGGGCGGTTGGCTGAGCCCGGACACGGTAGTTGGAACCTGGTCGTGCATATTGGAACTGGGGTGGTTCGTGACGCTCCTGGCCGGGCCTGACTGTCACGGGTATCGGCTTGGATGAGCACGTGACTGTCTATGACGTAGCCCGCCAGCTTCCTGCCATCGCCGACCTGCGAGACCTGTGCCGTTCACTGGCGATGCTCGATGCGATCCTCAGCCCGGACTGGGAGGATCGGTACTACTCCATGAACGCCGGTTGGGCAGACGGCGAGGAGATGGCCTCGATGCGCAACGGGTCGGGAGACGAGTACTCCATCCTGTTCTCGACTGCCGGGGTTTATGTGCGTGGATTCGACCACGAGTCGCCGATGAGCCCGTATGGCAACGACGGCGAGCCTTGGCCGGGAGTGATCGACGAGGTCCCCGATCTCTTCAAGCCCTTCGCCGAGGAGCCGGCGTTCACCGACGAGGACGGCGTCCCTGTCGTGACGGCCTGCTTGTGGCGGGGAGCGACGGACGATCGGTGGCACCACGGGACGATCGATTTCCCCGATCGCGCTGTCGATCCTGACGGAGCGACGGGCCTGTTCGAGCTCCTGGTCGACCGTTCGCCGGAAGCGTTCCAGCGCTTCGCCGAGGACTATTACGAGGTCCCCGTGGACCTGGAGGCCGTGAGCCAGGTGTATGCCCTGCGGCCGCTGAGTCAGGAGCTCGTGTCGTTGCTGAACCCTGAGGTCAGCTTGGCCGACCTGGCCCAGGACTTCTCCGAGGTCGGCTATCCGCACCTGGAGCAGGAGTCGACCTGAACGCCGGCTTGCGGGAAGTGAGACGAGGGCCGGTGAACTGCCATGATGCCGGCGTGGCTGCCGATATAGCGTTCTTCCTCGCCCCTGATGACCAGACTGCTGCTGTGACGCGTCTGAGAGGCCCTGGCCGAGCCTTTGAGTCTGTGACCTGCCACTTCATCGAGCCTGACAGTGCTGTCGTCGAGTGGGACATGTACTTCGAGGCGCCGTCTGCTGAGCTCCCACCGCTCGAACAGCTTCATACGTGGGAGTGGCCGAGCTGGGTCACGCCCGCCTTGAACGATGGCATCGAGGTGTTCGTTCTGCCGGGACGGTTGACCCGGGCGTTGGCCAACGCCAGCTCCAGCGAGCTGCTTGAGCTTGCCGCTCGCTGGACCACGAGGCTCAAGCGCGCCGATGGAGACGACATGACCGGCGACGATCCGCTGGCGATCCTGCAGGGGGTTGCCCGACTCGCGGCGTCCGCCGTGAGCTCAGGCAGCGGCCTGTACTGCTGGAGCTATTGACACGCTTGTAGTGCGGGCGTCGCGAGCTCGGGATGTACGGAACTGGGTCCGACATAAGTGACCATTCACCGCAGGTTGCAGGAAGCGTGACCCAACGGTTCCAACAAGCGTGTCCCGCAGGGGCAAGGACGCCAGGTCACGACGCTGTGCTGGTTCCAACTACCGTGGCCAGGCTCATGGGTCTTTCGGCGTCCTACGCCCTCGAGCGGCAGGTTGCCTCGCATGACACGCCGTAGCCGTCTGCCGGCCTGGCGGGCAGACTGCGGCCATGCAGCTCCCCGCACAAGCCGTTGCAGCCACCGTGCTGATCGAAGTCGTAAGGATCTCCGCTCTCCCGGCCGAGCGGGGCGCCCCATACCCCGGCGAGGTGGTCACCCACTGGGCCGGGAGCGAGGCCGCCGACGCCCTGACCTTGATCGAGACCCTGCCCGGCAGCGAACAGCACCGCTGCGGCTTCTCGCCCGGCTGGAGTATCCGGGCATTCGAGGACACCCTCAACCTGGTGCTGTTCGAGGCGGCGTTCTGCTTCAGGTGCCATGAGGTCCGCATGCATGGAACGGCTGTGCCGTCCGCGCTGGCCACGCAGTTCTTCGACGCGGACGCCCTGCCGGCCCAGACCCTCCTGGCTCTCTTCCGCGAGGCGGCCCGGTAGCCAGCAGCTTCCGGATTTAGCGCGCCAGCTGGCCAGGCGGGCCAACTGCTGTGCTCAGTCGCATGCTTCCCCCTCGGCTATCCGTTCCCAGTGGAAGTGTTGAGTCCCAATCAATGGATGGAGAACTGAGCAGGGTCCACTGTCTCTCTGGTCGGTCGCCGTGACGCGTCCTCCCTGGGGCAGCGGAGGAGACAGCATCAGCCCCACTTACAGGGGGAGGAGTCCGGTGAGTAGCTGGGCGAGTGCGGCAGTCGGGGTCGCGGCGGGGCTGCGGACGGCGACGAAGGGCTCCTCTCACTTCCTAAGGCACTGGCTGGAGTGCGGTTCTGGAGGGAGGCACGGCCCGGCCGGCCGGGGAGTCCACGTCTGCGGCAGGAGGTGTTCAACTCTGATCACAACTGGCTGGCTCTTCGCTGCGGGCATCGCGGCAGCCGTGCTCGTGGCCATGATCAGCCTCTTGCTGACAGCCCTGCGTAACGCTTCCGTATCCCCGTCCCACGGGGACGGAGCCATGACCCAGGAGGTGGCTGCCGCCAGGGCCAGCTGGCGGCAAGCGCTTCGCGGGCGGGGCCTCGAACCGTTCCTGCGCGACGTACGCAAGGCCGTGGACGGGGGCCTTGACCATGACCGGGCTCCGTAGCGCACCGGGCAGGCCACGGACGCCTCCGTCCTGAAGACGGAGCGACTGACGGCGTCGGAGGCGCCATCGTGGTACTCCAGGCATGAGCCGAAACGGCAGAGAGGTACTGGCGGCAGAGCACGTATCTTGTCGTGCTCCCCTCTTCGGGTCTCGCGCCTGTGATGCGGAAAGCCCTCAGGTTGATTTCTGGGCCACGGCATGCTCCCGGCTGCCGGCTTTCGTCCATGGGACCGGATGATGCAGTGTGCCCTCCCGCCAGGCACAGATGCTTGGCGGGAGGGCACACAGATGGTGAATGACCTGCCCAGCCCCCGAGGCGGTGCAGATCCAGCTCTACGGGCGGGCCCCCGTGCCGTCCGTACAGCTGCATGCGGTGTTGCTGAACGTGCCCGGCAGCCGTGCAGAGGTGAACAGCACCGTGAGCGAGGTGCTGGCTGTTCGGCTTGGCTGTGGGCTGACGCGTGTGCCGGGAAGCCTCATCGACGGCCGCCCGTCACCAGACGATCGAGCCGGTGCGCAGTCCGGTCTCGTTCCGTGTCGCCGATTCGTCCCCGCTGACGCCTGCTTCGGCCTGGTCTGCGGCATCCGACAGCGCGCGATAGACCACGTCCCAGCCGGGTGCCCCGTGTGGAGCGTCCTCGACGAGCCGCTCTCCCTCCCGCAAGTAGGCCAGCATCCTCTCGTGAGGAGAGGAGCGCTTCTCGTGCTCCATTTGCATCCCCTTTTCCGTGTCCCGTTTCTTCGTCTGTGGGAAGCAGCTCGCTCCCTTCGTGTCGGGAGCGGTAGGTCCCGAGTCGGGACCACGGGTTTCGCCTCTCGCGACCACCGTGGCCCCGAGAGGCGAGCTACTGCTCTGCGTGCGGTTCGGATATGCGCTTGGCCTTGGTTTCTGCCTTGTCCAAATCCCTGGACACGGTCGCGGATGAGACCTTCAGCAACGCTGCGATCTCGATGCCCTTCAGGCCCCAGACGTGGGTCAGTTCCCAGACTGTCGCCTGCCGCTCGTCACGGATCGCGGCCTTCACCGCAGCCAGCAGTTCGAGGTATTCCAAGCCCGCGGTGATGTCGTACGGGGCTGTGGTGTCCGGCCACGGCCTGCCGCCCTCCGGGAGCTCGTCCGAGGGCCGTTCCAGCTGTGCCCGCATCCGTCCCAGTTCCGAGAGGAACTTGTTGCGGGCCACCACGGTGGCGTACACGATGACCGGCTTCCTGAACACGGTGCCGCTGCGGAATTCCTGGATCACCGCGAGGCAGGCTTCCTGGGTGACGTCGTGGGCCAGGTGGTAGTCACGCGTCATCCGCATCACCACCGTCAGAAGCCGCGGATGGACCTCTTTCAGTACCTCGCTCAGCTTCGCCTCCTGTTCACGGGACAGCCGGTCTCGTGGCCGCGCGGGACCCGCTCCTCCTGAGTTGGTTGCCATGGGCCGTCCTTCCACCGGACTCAGGCGGGGATGGACCCCGCAGAGGTTGGTTGGTAGTAGGACGCGCAAGGGGCCAACTTCTTTCATCCGCCGCGACGTTGGCGGCGCAAATTTTCTGCAGCACGGCCGTCCTGACGGGCATGGACACTCGAACCGCGCTTGCGCTGGCGCTCGGCGCGCTGGCCGTCTACGCCGCATACCGCAATCCTGAACTCGGCACGGCAATCGGCATCGGCGTCATCGTCGCGACCCTGCTCCTGGCGTTCTTGAAGTAGTACGACGGGCCCGCCCAAGGCCCGCTTTGCTGAGATGGCGTGGACGGCCGTTGCTGATGCCAGATGGGAGCAGGCGGTGCGGCGAGCGCGCCCACTACATCGTGATCGTCAAGGGCAACCAGAGGAAGCTGCGCAGACAGCTCAAGTCCCTTCCGTGGCAGGACATCCCGCTTCAGGGCCGGACCAAGGGCCTCGGCCACGGCCGCTCGGGGATCCGCCGGATCAAGGTCGCCACCGTGAACAACCTCCTCTTCCCCGGAGCCCGCCAGGCCGTCCAGATGAAGCGTCGCCGCACCGACCGAAAGTCCGGATTGACCACCATCAAGACCGTCTACGCCGTCACCAGCCTTATCGCCGAGCAGGCCGCCATGGCCAGGCCTCGGCTCTGCCAGTCGTTGCGGACCATGTACGGGATCTTGAGGCCACGAGCAGCCCATGGCAGGCTCATGCCGCATGATCGATGAATTCGCGAAAGACAACCTGCACGGGAGACTGCGGCGGGACCGCAAGGCGCTGCTCTGGAAACTCGACGGCTTGTCCGAATACGACGCCCGCCGACCGTTGACAGCGACCGGGACCAACCTCCTCGGCCTGGTCAAACACGTGGCCACTGTCGAGGCCAGGTACTTCGGTGAGGTCTTCGACCGCCCTTCCCCGGAACCGCTGCCCCGGTGGCAGGACTCCAACGGCAGCGATCTGTGGGCGACCGAGGACGAGACCCGCGATCAGATCATCGGGTTCTACCGGCGCACGTGGGAACACTCGGACGCGACGATCAACGGGCTTCCCCTCGACGCCCCCGGCCACGTGCCGTGGTGGCCGCAGCCTTATGCCGACACGAACCTGTTCGCCGTCATGGTCCATGTCCTCGGCGAGTCCATCCGGCATGCCGGGCACGCCGATATCCTGCGCGAGGGCCTCGACGGCCGGACCGGGCTGCGCGCCGAACACGAGAAGCAGATCGACGAGGAAGCCCGTGCAGCCTACTGCGCGAAGATCGAGCAGGCCGCCAGGACGGCCGCACCAATCAAGGCTTAGAGGTTGTCTCACGTGACCTGATGTTCGTGCGGCATGATGCCGGTCGTGGGTGCTGATCTATCGAAGCGTCTGGTTCCTGATGAACTCTGGGAGCTGGCCGCCCCGTTGCTGCCGTCGTTCGCTGCGCCTCCGCAAGGTGGTGGGACCGCTCCGTGTGACGAGCGGGCCGTGTTCACGGCAGTGGTGTACGTGCTGACCAGCGGCTGTGCCGGGCGGCATCTGCCCGCTCGCCGTCGCCGTGTCCGGCGCGAACATGCCCGACAGCCTCGCCCTCAAGCCGCTCATCCGCGGCATACCCGCCGCCCGGTCCCGCTGGGGACCACGGCGGCGCCGACCCGTCAAACTCCGCGCGGACAAGGCGTACTTCTCACGTGCATCTTCTTGCGCACGTGACCGAGTTCGGTGCGCCGAGCGCTTTTGCGATTCGGTCCGCGGCCACGCTGCCCCCGATCGGCTCGCGGGGGTTGAGACCCGGATGACGTCCGCGTTCATCACGTCCACCGGCTCTTCCGACCCAATGTCGAGTTCGACGGACCAAGTCGGGCGGCTCCAGCGCGGATGAACACCGGTGTGCCGTGCCTACGCTCAGTTGCGTTGTTACCGAATGCGGACAGATCCGGGTGAACGACGCCCGCTCGGACGTCATCTCATGGGGTGCAACGAAATAGCCGATGCGGCCGGTCGCTCTGCGGGAGCAGGGGGAGGTGCCGCGTCCTGACAGACCATGGGGGAGCTTTCATCATGACCACGCACCGTGCCCGCCGTAGCGCCCGTTCCGCCGCCCTGGCCGCCGTCACCGCCGCGCTGGCGCTGGGCCTGACCGCCTGCGGCGGCGCCGACGGCTCGAAGGCGGCGGGCGGCGACCACGCCGCTGGTACCGCGCAGAGCCGGTCCGCGTCCAACGGGGACGGCAAGGGCAGCGCGGAGCAGGCCAACAGCGGTGGTGACGCCAAGGAGAGGGCGCGCCCGACGACCCTCTCGGGCGGCACCGACAAGGTCGCGAGCAAGGGCACAACGGCCGGCGCCCAGCAGTGCCGCGGAGACGAGATGCTGGTCACCGCGGTGCACCGGTTTGCCGGTCAGCAGGGCGACCACCTGCTGGTCACCGCGTCGAACGAGGGCACCAAGCCATGCTGGGTCACCTCGTACCCGGCCGTGAAGCTCGGCGGGGACGTCGACGGCGCCGCACTGCCGCACTCGAAGAAGGACAACCCGGGCGGCGACAAGCACATCACGCTGCGGCCCGGAGGCAAGGCATACAGCGCGGTGAACCTCTTCGACTACGGCTCGAAGAACCACACGGCGCAGTCGTTCGCCATCGCGCTGCGCGGCGCGGACGGTCACAACGGCCCCTTCTACTCCGTCGACACCAAGGGCCAGAAGCCGCAGTTCAGCTGGAACGAGGCCGACGTGCTGAACTGGAGCACCAAGAAGCCGTACGACTTCTGACGGCCCATCGGCCAGGTCGTCGCCCGCCTGCAGAAGAGCGGCAGGGAGCCGATCCTGGTCCGCACCAGCGGACTGCCCGAGATCGACGGCGCTCCCGGCGGCCTGTTCACTGTGCCGCTCCGGGACGGTGACCCCGGCAGCTTCGGTCTGGCGGGCCTCCTCATGCGTTTTCTCCGCAACACCGTGGACGAGGGCGTCATCCGCACGTCCTGCCGGACACCGGCGAACTCGACGCCTTCCTGTGCGCCGGCCGCAACGAAGACACACCACCATGACCGAAGAACTCGGCGCGTGGATCGTGAACGAGACTGTCGCCACCGGGTGATGACCTCCCCACGGGGGTGGGCGGGCCGAACCAACGCGAGCCCGCCCGCCCGGGGCCCCGCAAGGGTTCGCGGTCAGTTGCGACCGAGCATTCCTAGTGCCGCATCAGGCAAGGTTTGCCCTCTGTGAAACCTGAGTCGCCCGCATCCGGGCGGATGAGCGGACCTACGTGGCTCAACCCACGTAGGGTGCTCAGGTGTTCAATCGGCTTGAGGTCAGCGTGTTGCCGCCGGGACTCCGATGGGCTGCCCGGCTGCAGTTCTGGGTCGACGGCGAGGAAGTGGTCGCGGGGGCGGTCGGTGAGGAAGGCCGCGGCCCGCTTGCGGAGGAGGCGTTGCCTGCCGACGGTCACAGTCCCTTCTTGGCGACCGACGAGGGGCGACGGGTAGTGCTGGGGGAGCCTGAGTGCACGGGCGGATGCTGCGGCTACCTGTCGGTGTTCGTGCAGCGGCACGGTGGCGTTGTCGAGTGGTCCGATTGGCAGGTGCCCGTTGATCAGGTGCGCCCGCCGACGTTTCACTTCGATGCCGATCAGTACGACGGGGAAGTGACCCGAGCACTGGCAGATCGGTGGTGGCAGGTTCAGGCGATGTGACGCGCCGCTCGGGTCCTGTCCCGGGCGGTGTGTGGCCGTCAGGCTGTGCTAGTGGCAGATCGAGTACGCGTCCGTGAGATCGATGACGACGAGGGCACCAGCTCCGGCGACCACTCCGAAGGAGAGTTTCACCAAGTCGAAGAGGGTCTTCGCGTCGAGCTTCGCGGTGGTGTCGATCTCCTGGAAGTCCAGCAGGATGACCAAGCCGTAGAAGACGCCGCTGGCGGCCAGGACCGCAGCGACGAAGGTGACCGTTAAGGCACGGCCGACCTTCCACAGTCGCAGCTCCCGATCCTTCGGGGTTGATCGCGGTCGTTGGTTGGCTGTCATGAGGGGGCCGGAGAGACCGTTTAGCCCCCCGAGAGGATCGGATAGCGTCACTGGCAGGCGTCACACGGTGACGCCTGCTGAACGCGAACGCTTGCGCCAGGCCCTCGTGCGGCAGGGTGGCGAGCAGTACGGGGTGTGCACGGCGCTGAGGGCGCCCCCTGTGGCAGGGGGCGCCCTCAGCGTGTCATCCGCGTCAGCCGACGCTGCCGTGCTCCACGGGGAAGTCCGGGGGACAGGGCTGGGCGAAGTCGAACAGGGACGGGTCCTCGAACTTGCGGTCCGCCTCGCGCCACGAGGGTTTGGCGGAGACGACGAAGCTGTCCCCGTTCGGTTCGAGCATCCAGGTGAAGTCCGCATCCCCCGCGGGGAGGTCATGACGCTCTTTCAGCACCGCGAACTCCGCCTCCGACGCCGGGCGGACGTGGATCCCCTTCTGGTAGATGGGTTTGAGCAGCATGAGCTCCACATGCCCGAAGTACACCTCGACGCGGGTGTCCGTTCCGTCGACGGCGGTGGCGTCGCTGCGCAGCAGCAGCTGCCGGTGCGACGCCGCGAAGCTGACCACCCGGAACAGACGTCCCTCTCGTACGAAATCCGCCATTCGCTGTGTTCTTCCTGTCCTTGGGGTCTTCGGGTCACTGGGCCCAGTCCGGCTTCGGCATGTCTTTGACGAGGCTCGGCACCTTGTCGCCCGGCTTGGTGAAGTACCAGTCGACGGCGTCGAAGTTCCGGTGTCCAAGGATCACCTTGAGACGCAGCGTCGCGACTTCCCATGCGGTGCCGTTGTTGCTTCCTACTTTGGCCACCGTCTGCCAGTTGCCGCCCACCAACGGCTTCCCGCGTTCGATGAGCTTGTTCAGGGCTTCTGCCGCGGTCTTCGCGTCCGGAACACCGTCCAGTGAAATGCTCAACTTCACCGACTTATTGTCCAGCGCCTTCTCGACGCCGGCCATCCAGATCGGACGCCCGTCATCGCCAGGGGCCGGTTCGCCGAGAAGCTTGTGGTTGAACGTCCGTGCCCCGGCGCCGCTCAGGCCGCGGGTACCGCCCAGGGTTTCTCTGGCCAGCGTATCGGAGTACGGGTTGATCCCCAGAACGATGTGGTCGCCGTCCTTGACGAGCTCGTCGAGGATCCCCTGCGGACACCGAATGGACCCAGCACCGCGCGTACCGACTGCTCCGCAACAGCAACAACCGCGTGGTGCTGCTGCTGAGCCAGTTGGTGAAGGGAGACGGCTGGCTGGATGCCCACGCCTACCGGGAGAAGTGGGGGGACAACGCGCTCCGTGGCCCGTCGGCCGCCTTGACGAAGGGGATCACACGCGGCGCGAAGGCCGGTTGGTGGTCGCCGGACATCCCGAGCCCGCTGCGCCCGACGACCCCGGATCCGTCCAAGGGCTGGTCGAAGACAGGTGGCTACTACCTTGACGATGAGCGCCTGCCAGCGTTTCGGGCCGCGATGGAACGCTACGGGCAGGAGAACCGCGGCGGTTTCCCTGACATCGAGTAGCCACCGGGCTGTGTCTGAAGCGGTGCGACGGGCAGATGAGTAGCGCGGACACCCAAGGCCGGTTTTGCTGAAGGATCTGCCGCTGACGGACCGCGCTCAGCATGAACCCGCGACGTGGAGCAGCCGCATCTGCGGCGCGCGGGCACCTGGGGGCTGTTCGTGTCAGCGACGGGCACCGGCAAGGTGTCATGGGCTTTGAGGGCCCCTCGCTGTCGGCGTACGGCTCAATATGCACGGCCAGTTACAGATGAACGTGCGCAGCTACCCAAGGCCACCAAGCCGGGTGCGGGGCTGTTTCAGCGCTGTCAGTGGGACAGGGCATGATCCGGTGGATGCGCTGCACAACGTGGACTTCAGATCGCATGTTCGTCTCCTATCGGCAGTACTACCTGCAAGGCGACGACTTCCTCAGCAAGTACGACGACACCGACACGGTCGAGCGGATCTTCGCGGGAAACAGCCTGGCAGCCGGGGGCCCAGAACACCTCACGGTGCTCGCGGGCACGCACACCGGCTGGATACGCCTGACCACCCAGCACTGCGCGGATGAACCACTCCTGCCAGGACAGGAGTGGGAGACCGTGGTGGACGTGAGCATCTGCAGCACGAGCGGCATCCTGCGGCTATTCCGGTGGGGCGGGGATGTCGAGGAGGATGCCGGGAACTTCGCCACGGCCGGGGCGGGCTGGTATCGCGTCCGCGTCCAAGCACGCGGACGCGATGAAGGCGATGCGCATGAAGGCGACACCCCTGTGGAGGAGCACTTTCTGAGCATCTGGTCGGCACCGCCCCAACCTGACACAGTCCACCGCGCAAACGACGCATTCGCCCGCACGCACTACGACCCCACCCGGCCTCCCGGCCAACCCATTCACCCCTGAGCACGTTCACCTGTACTCCATGGAGCAACCCAAGGGGCGTTGTCACGTTAGTGCGATGTTGATCGATTGAGGGCGCGTCAGGGCGTGTAGGGGTCGGGCGGGGCCTGGGTCACGCTGCGACAGGCAGGCCGGCGGCGGTGGTGACCTGATCCCAGATGGCGAAGCGGATGGTTATCTCGGTGCGGTATTCAGTGGCGGTCATCAGGTGGCGGCGGGGCCTGAAGTGGGGTGAGATACCGCTGAACGCGGACAGGAACTGCTGGGCTCCGCCGACGCTGCGGAAGCCTTTCATGGCGTGTTCACGGTGCCGGGTGGGCTGGTGGGAGTTTTCGGCCCGGTTGTTGAGGCCCTTGTGGGAGCGGTGTTCCACGGAGGGCATGACCTCGCGGTGGGCCGCGCCGTAGGAGCGGAGCTTGTCGGTGACCATCACCCGCGGCACCGGGCAGGTCTTCTTCGGCAGCCTGCGGAAGAACCGCCTGGCCGCACGGTGTCCCACCGGTTCTGTACGAGGATGTCCAGGACGGTGCCGACGGCGTCCACAGCCGGCCACAGGTACTTCTGCTCTCCGTTGATCTTGATGAAGGCCTCGTCCAGGTGCCGCTTGTCCCCGGGCCGGGGTTGCCGACGGCGCAGCGCACCGGCGTAGACCTGCCCGAACTTGGCGCACCAGCGGCGGACCGTCTCATAGGAGACGACGACACCGCGCTCGAGCATCAGTTCCTCGACTTCACGGAACGGCAGCGGGAAGCGGTGGTACAGCCACACGCGGTGGGCAATGACGTCGACCGGGTACCGGTGTCCCTTGTATGACGGCGGCGCGCTGCCCACGGACGACCCCTCCCAGCACGACCTACCAGAAGATCATTAAACCCGGTCAGTCAACGTGACAGTGCCCGTATTCCTCCCGGCGCAACCGCCGCTACCTGCGACGTCGCCAGATCAAGCACACCATTCCCGAGCCCCGAGATCAGCGGGCCCACCGCAAAAGACGCGGCAGCAGGGGCGGACGGCCCGCCGGCTTCGACAAGACGATCTACAAACGCAGGAACGAAGTGGAGCGGACGATCAACGCGTTGAAGAACTTCCGGGCCGTGGCCACACGCTTCGACAAACGCGCCTACGTCTTCCACGGGACCGTCACCCTCGCCTCGATCCGGCTCTGGCTCCGCCCATGATCAGCCGGACAGGCCCTAGGCCTGCCCGGCGAGGGGATGTCTTCACGTCTCGGCGCGGCGGAACTTACGGTTTGTGGGTTACCCAGAGCAGTTCCGCCGGCCAGCGGTGTGCCCAGTCGGGTGGGTCGGTTTCGTTGTAGCCGTTGGGTGTTCCGAGTTCGGGCCGCGGCTCGATGAGGTCGTCGATGATGAGACCCGCGCCGCGCAGGACCTTGACCCAGTCGCCGTAGGTGAGCTGATAGCTGGTCGCGCCGTCGTCTTCGGCGATGGTGTTCAGCCCGAAGTAGTCCTGCTGCAGCGTCGTGGTCACGCGGCTGGCGGCTTCGTCGTAGCAAGCTTCGAACCATGGGCTGGCGACGTTGAACACCAGGCGCCCGCCTCGGCCCAAGACGCGTGCGGCCTGCGGGACGGCCAGGTGCGGGGGCGCCCAGCTGAGCCCACCGAAGTCGCAGAACACCAGGTCGAAGCTGTCGGCGGCGAAGGGGAGTTGTTCGGCGGCGCCTTGCACCAGCGGGTAGCGGGCCGCTCCCATCGCGCGGGCCGCTGCGGCGAGTTGGGCTTCGGACAGGTCGAGCCCGACCACGGTGGCGCCCTCGGCGGCGAGCGCCCTGGACCACTGGCCGGCGCCGCAGCCGAGTTCGAGGACGCGCTTGCCGGTGACGTCGCCCAGGGCGTGCAGGTGCGCGTCGGGGATGGAGTACATGCCCCACAGCCGGGGTGTGGCACCGATTTGCGGGTCGTGCTCGTGCTGGTAGGCGCTGCTGATCTGGTTCCAGAGCCGCCGGTTGGCGGGGATGCTGTCCACGTGCCGACTTCAGCACTGCCTGCCGGGGGCGGTCAACACGATTAGGGCACTGGCCGGCCCTCGCCTCGGTTCGGCCCTGGCTCGGCCCATGATCCGCCGGACGAGCCCTAGCGGACCGGGGGCTTGGCGGGCTTGTCGGTGGGGTTAAGGATGCGTTTGTCCTCGTCGGTAACGACCTTGGGGGCAATTGCGGTCGGGGCGTGGTGGCCTGGCGGTTCGGCTGGTGGGCGATCAGCAGGCTGTCGTGCGGACGAGAACGAGTTCGGCACTCGTTGTGCGGCGGGTCGCCCGGCGGGCGGATCGGTCGGAGACCAGGCCGGCGATGGCCCGGTGGGTCTCGTCGTAGTCCTCGCGCCGACCGGTGTAGCGCTGGAGCGGGTGCCATTGCTTGTACTCGGCATTGGTGTGTTCCACGACGATCCGTTGCGAGGACTGCCGTCGGCGCGTCTCGCGCCAGGCCCGCTTGTCGCCCTCGCACGCATCGTCCGCCGGCTTCTTTGGTGGGGCGCTGACCTGGTCGGGGAACTCCTTGGCCAGGCCCTGGTAGGCCGAGTCGACCTTCGCCTTCACCCTGGGGTGCAGGCGGAACTGCTCGGCGATGCCCTCGGTGCGCACGGCAGTCTGGTCGTGCATCCGTCCCGGCCGGGTCACGCCCGAGAACAGGGTGCGGCCCTGATGGTCGCTGAACGTGGTCGTCTTGATGGTGTTCTGTTTCTTCTTGCCGGAGACGAACGCCTTGCGTCCGGGGCGCCCTGTCTGGGGGGCGTCTGACCTGGACTTCTGTGCCGTCCATGCGGATCTCGACGCCCTCGGCCCCGGCGTAGGCGAACAAGTCCTCCAGGGTGCGGATCCGCAGGCCCGGACGGTCGGGGACGGCGAAGCCGCGGGCCGCGAGCAGGGTCCTGACCTCGCGGATCGCGGTGGAGATGGTCGAGCGGTCGACTTCGAACAGCTCGGCCACGGCGGCATGCGGCAGCCCGAGGCGCAGGCGGACCAGGGTGGCCAGCAGCCTGTCGGCGAAGACCAGCTGCTGCTTGCGCTCCGCGCCCACGGTGCGCCGCCGGGCGCCACCACGTCGCTCACGCAGCGCGGACTCGCGGGCCGCTTCCCATCGGGGTGCGAGTTCTTCGAGCAACTCGCCGAAGTGTGCGCGAGAGACCCCGGACAAGGCAGGATGGGAGCAAGCCGTGCGGGCCCAGGTCAGCTTCACAACTCACCCAACCCGTACGGCCTTTCTCATGTCACGGACCAAGCCGACCCGCATTGCTCCGAGGGCGTAACAACCTCGGGAGCGATCGCCTCCCGGTGCGGCTTCTGTCAGACCGTTGTGGGAGTCTCCGTCGATGGAATCTTCAAAGGTGATTGAGACACTGTGGGACCGGATCCAGGCTCGGGACTGGGCAGGCGTCGCCGAGTTGATCGCGGAGGATGTCGTTGTCGAGTGGCCGATCAGCCTCGAACGCATCATCGGCCGGGAAAACTTCGTCGCGGTGAACCGCGAGTATCCGGAGGGCTGGTCGATTCGGGTGCTCAAGCTGGTGGCCGAGGGCGACGAAGTCGTCTCCGAGGTCGAAGTGCCACACGACACTCTTGGCGTCTTCCGCGCGGCGTCGTTCTGGACTGTCCATGACGGGCAGGTCGTTCGTGGGACGGAGTACTGGACGAGCCTGGGAGCGGACCCGCGGCCTGAATGGCGGGCCGCCCTCGTCGAACCGATGTAGCGCGGCGGGCCCCTCTGAGCCCGGACCTCTATTGCTTCCAAGGTCGTAAGGATGTCGGCCCATTCGGGGGCGGCGAGCATGTCCTGGATCATGAGGGTGCTCACGAGGCCGAGGGCATATCGGCGTGAACGTACACTCACCCTCGGCGACGTCGTCGACCTCCTCGGCCTGCACGACGGAGAAGCCGGCCAGCCGCAGTATCCCGATCAATGCCGTCTGCATGAGTAGAACGACCTCGGCGTAGCGCTTCCATTCCGGCGCGGCCCGGGTCCTGCCGTTCTGCCACTGCCCGCATACCGGCCTCTCCCAGTTCTGGGGCGTTCCAGCGGACGTAGAGGCCTCCGGCGGGCGTTGTCACGTTGTCAGGAGTGTGGATGTCTGACGGTGCGTCGAGGCGTGGTGCAGCCAGGTTCCGACCCGTTACTCAGGCCGTGGTGGTCTGGCCGCGGCGCCGGTTATGTGCTCCCGGATCGTGAAGCGGACGGTCATTTCGGCGCGATGATCGGGGGCGGTCATCAGGTGGCGGCGGGGCCTGAAGTGGGGTGAGATACCGCTGAACGCGGACAGGAACCGCTGGGCCCCGCCGGTACTGCGGAAGCCCTTCATCGCGTGTTCACGCTGCCGCGTGGGCTGATGACTGTTCTCGGCCCGGTTGTTCAGTCCCTTGTGGGAGCGGTGCTCCACCGAGGGCATGACCTCTCGGTGGGCCGCGCCGTAGGAGCGCAGCTTGTCGGTGACGACCACCCGGGGCACCGTGCCGGTCTTCTTCATCAGCCTGCGGAAGAAGCGCCTGGCCGCGGCCTTGTCCCGCCGGTTCTGCACGAGGATGTCCAGGACGTTGCCGTCGGCGTCCACGGCCCGCCACAGGTACTTCCGCTCGCCGTTGATCTTGACGAAGACCTCGTCCAGGTGCCACTTGTCCCCGGGCCGGGACTGCCTGCGGCGTAGTGCGTTGGCGTAGGCCTGACCGAACTTGGCGCACCACCGCCGGACCGTCTCGTAAGAGACGATCACACCGCGCTCGAGCATCAGTTCCTCGACCTCGCGGTACGACAGCGGGAAGCGGTGGTACAGCCACACCCGGTGGGCAATGACGTCGACCGGGTACCGGTGTCCCTTGTACGACGGCGGCGCGCTGCACACGGACGACCCCTCCCAGCACGACCAACCAGAAGATCATCCCACCCGGTCAGTCAACGTGACAGTGCCCCCTGCTGGGAAGACGATCTCAGTGACGCGGTTGCCTCCTTCCTGCGCCGCGACATCGGCTGCCACCGCGTCGTCGTCAACCGAGAAGTCCAGATACGACGCGACGGCCTGCCCGGCCTGCGCACCGACATACAGATCGAAGCCTTGGCTGCCCCCGACACCGGACAGCACACCCTCAGAGTCATCATCGAAGCCAAAGGATGCTGGAACCCCGAACTGCCCACCACCGCCCGAACCCAACTCCGCGCCTACCTCAGCGAACCCGACACCGCGGGCCTCCTCCTGGTCGGCTACTTCGACTGCACCCACTGGAACACCAAGAAACGCAACTGCCCCGCGACCAGCCACGACATCGACGACGTCCGCCGTCAGCAACACGAACAGGTACGTCAACTGACCCGTGAGGACACGCTGCTGGCCGCAGCGCACATACTGGACTGCCGGCTGCCGAGTGAGGACAGCGACTGGCGCAAGACCGCCGACGAGCTGGCGTAAGGAGCCGCTGGCCGGCGGCGTCCGCCGTCTGTCTGCAACGACCGGACCTGCCCAACTGCCGCGTGGCGCGCGGTGGCCTTCACTCTCGGCCAGATCCGCACCGCGGAGGCATTGACTGCGCGGCAACCCACCGGCCCCCTTGATGCGGCCCAGCCCCTTCCCCTTATCGGCGCGGTAGTCCTGCTGGCAGTCACCAGAGGACGCTCTGAAGAAGATCAGCCGCAAGGTACGGTCCTGGCACCTGCGAACTCGGCGTCCGCGAACAACTCGCCCAGTTCGTCACGGACCCGCATCGCCAACGGGTACGGGCCACGTGCCGCCACCGCCCGCGCCACCTGCGCGGTCAGCTCAGGCACCGTCGGCCACGGCCTCGGCTGCATTGACATTCCACACCCCACCCGCGACCGGGAACGCCAAGGCGGCCGCTGCTGTCCTGACCAACGAGCCGCCAGCCCCACTGGGCACGTGTCCTGTTCTCTGCGATGTGTCGGCAGTCCCGCCGTTCTGGAGGCATGTACGGCTGGGGCCCGGTCATGTGTTGGCAAGCTCCGGTGCCAGATAGGTCGAGGCCCGCCCTCGTGAATCCGGCAGTCAGCGCAAGCTGATGCAGAATGGATGCCCAGCCGGATCGGTGAGGACCCGCGCCTTGTCGCCATGCGGCTGGTGATCCGGCTTGCCCGCGCCCAGCTCCAGCAGCCGGGCCTCGGCCACGGCCAAGTCCTCATCTACCTTGAAGCAGATGTGAAGCTGCTGGGGAACGACTTGGCCGGGCCAGCTCGGAGCCCGGTAGTCGTCGACCCGCTGAAAACCGATGAGGAGTCCGTGCTCACCGTTGAGGCCCGCGAAGTCGGCGTCCGACTTCGGGTGCAGTTCAAGGCCGGTGGCCTGCCGATAGAACGCCGCCAAGGCCAGCGGATCCGGGCAGTCGAGCGTTATCGCAACCAGCTTCATCTGCAGGGACATGGCACCTCCGGGCCCGACCAGTGAACTTCCGCCACGAACACCCTAGAGACAGTTACCTACGGTTGAGCGGGAAACCGACCGCCAATGTGTCCCACTCAACCGTAAGCGCCGCTGGTCACAGCCTTGCCATACCCACAGCTATCTGCGGAATAAGCCAGCAGGATCGTCAACAGCCTCAAACGGGCTCCGGCCGATGGTCGGCCGCAGCTGGTTGACCTTGGCATGCCCGTCTTCACCGACCGCGCACCACCACCCCAGCCAGGACCAAAAGAGCCCGGATACCGGCCCTGATTCTGTCAAGGAGAGAGTTCGGCTTCGCGAAGACTGCGGAGCACCGCGGGGGTCGTCCATCCGCGCAGCGTGGCGTGAATCGTCGAGCGGAATGCGGCCTCGGCCGTGGCGGCGTCGAGGGCCCCGGCCAGTTCGAGAGTCACAAGCCCGTGCAGGGCGGCCCAGATCGACAGGGCAATCGACGTTGCTTCGCCGGTGAGGACGGACGTCGTCAAAGCGCGGTCGATCGCTGCGAGGAGCGGACGGATCGGGTCACTGGCACCGGCCTCCCCCGACGGGTCGAAGGACTGCACACCACCGAACAGCACGGTGTACAGGTGGCTGTGTCCGCGCCCCCAACGACGGTAGGCGACGGCCAGGGCGCAGAGGTCGGCGAGAGGGTCCTCGGAGGTCTGCACCGCCGACAGGTCCTGGAACAGGCCGGCGACGGCTCTGTCGCGCACCGCACCGATCAGCCCGTCTTTACCACCGAACAAGGAGTACACCGCTGTTGCCGACGCCTCGGCAGCAGCGGCCACGGCGCGGACCGTGACCGACTCTCGCGGACGGGTGGCGAGCATCTCGGTCGCGCACTCCACAAGCCGCTCTCTGACGGCCTCGTCGTTTGTTCTCGGCCTGCCCACGGTCAGCAGCCTACCCTCTCTGATAACGTCGTTTTGAAACAGTGTTCTGAAACTGTTGGAGGTCCGCCGTGCCCACGTCCGCCATACGTCTCGTCCGCTTCACCGGACGCTTACTGCTGGCCCTGGCCGCCGTCGTGACGCTGGTCGTCGTCTTTCTCGCACTGATCGCCCTCACAGACGGGGCAGGCTCGGGGCTCGCCGCATGGTTGACGACCCTTGGAGTCGGGGCTGTCCTCGCGATGTGGCGGGGTCGGCGCCGCACTTGGCCGGCGCGGCTCGTGCCGTTCCTGCCGGTGATTGTCGCGGCAGCATTGACGGCGGCGGTCTGCATCCCGGCCGTGCCGACGGCCCGGCGGTACCCGCCCGCCCTGCCGTTCGTGGCCACGCAGCACTGGAGCCTGGCCACAGGCAGCCGGGTCGCGGTGTACCACTACCCGCCCGCGAACCCCGGCACCCGGCATCCCACCCGTTCGTGTACCTCAACGGCGGACCGGTCCGCGGCATCTCGGTGCTCGACCACCAGTTCCTGCAACTCCTGGCACGCCAGGGCTATGACGTCTACGCCTACGAACAGGCCGGTGGCGGGCGAAGCGATCTGCTCCCCACGGGCCAGTACACGATCTCCAGGTCGGTTCGCGACCTCGCCGCCTTCGTCGACCGCCTGGACAAGGGCAAGGTCGACATCCTCGGATTCTCCTCCGGCGGGGCCGTGCTCACCCGAGCCTTGGCCGACCCGAGCGTCGCCGCACGCTTGCACCGGGCGGTCATCGCCGAGCCCGGCCCCATGGACGGCCCCACCGCGCACATCACCGGGCACAAGGGCCGAAAATCCGCTCGTGGCCTCGCGCCGGCCATGACCGGGCCGCGATCGACGCACGTCCCCCGGTACGCCGTGGCATTCGGCCTCATGCGACTCGGACTCCTCACCCCCGACACCGGATTGATCGGACAGGCCGAAGGCGACAACGCCTTCACCGCCGCCGACCTCGGCAGCGACACCGCATCCGCCTACTGCGCCCGCGACGCGCACCGCATCCCCGCCGAGGACACCGCACAGAACTTCTCCTTCAGCCCCGCCGCCAGCCTCCGCATCCAGCAGACGGTCAAGGACTCGCCCTCCATCGCCCCGCAACTGAGGCGCTCCCGGACCCCCGCGATGCTGATGATCGCCGAGTGCTCCTCCCAAGTCCGTCAATGGGCGACCGCCATCCTTGCCAATGACCCCGCCATCCAGCGCACGCAGTACGTGCCCGGAGTCGGACACCACATGTGGAACGGCCTCGACGACAACAACGACCGGGCCGCCGCCGTCATCACTGCGTTCCTTCAGGACAAGCCAGCACCCCTGCCGAACTCCCCGACCCGCGACGACATCCCCACCTTCCTGCGCGACCACAAATGAAGACGTTCCAGCCCGTCACAGGCAACGGCGGGCGAAACCTCGAAGCCGCCCCGACCCTGCGTCAGGTACAGCCAAGGGCGATCTCTTATGAAGGGACGCAGACAACAGCACCACCGCACCGCGGATGACACCAAGATCCGAGAGGCCGCCCGATCAGCACCCCGCCGCAGCGCGAGGAGCGGCCCGGCGGACTGATCTCGGCGGTCCGCCGGTAGAGCGCCTCCTCTCGGTTCCCCACCGAGGACGTAAGCACCTGACCGGTGTCAGTTCTCATCGACATTTTCCGGCCCTGTGATCATCAAGTGCTGCCCGGACTCGGTGATAAACGGTGTCGCACGACAGTTACGAAGCCGTCACGCCGACAGCCTCGTGGTCGAGCGCGATCTGCTCTGCCGGGACGCAGACATCAACGGTGAGTTGCTGATGTGGAGCGCCAGGATCGGCGGGACTCTGGTCCTGGAGGGTGCCCGCATCGTCAATCCGGAGGGCGCGACTCTCAACGGAGACGGGATCGTGGTCGACGGCGGCCTGTTCGGCAGCGCCCGCCTGCCGGGCCACACACTCGTGTCTCAGGGGGTGCTGAGACTGCAGGATGCACGGATCTCCCGCTGCTGCGTGCTCAGCGGTGCACAGCTGAACAATCCCGCCGGCACAGCGGTGCGCGCCGAGCGGCTCCATGTGGACGGCCCACTGGCCCTCGATTCAGCCGCAGTCGAAGGCACAGTCCAAATATCAGGGAGCGCCATCCAGGGCCCCCTTCAACTCCAGAGCGCACGATTCGACGGTGCCGGCCAGTGCGCCTTCGACGCCTCACACGCAAGAATCAGCGGCGACCTGGTCCGCACCTCAGGCTTATCGGCGCGAGGACAAGTCACTCTGGACGGCACCCACATCGAGGGCTCGATGGACCTGACGGCGGGACGTCTGCACAACCCGGGACGCCAGACGCTGTCAGCCCGACGGCTGCACGTCGCGGGGCGCATCAACTGCCGCGGCCTGTCCTCCGACGGACACATCGTCCTCAACGACGCAGTCGTCGGCACCAGCATCGAGTTTCACGGCGCCCGGCTGTCGAATACGGCTGGGAACACCCTGACCGCCAAGGGACTGCGCGCGGGCGGCGCCTTCGAGTGCTGCGGCGGCTTCGTCTCCGATGGCGGCATGTCCTTCACCGGCAGCAGTGTTGCCGGCGTGCTGTGCCTCAAGCGGGCGACGATCGTAGGCCGACTGTCCTTAAGGAAGATCAGAGCGGGTTCAGTCAGAACGAAAGCCGACACCGACCTGAGCGGGCCCGTGGACTTCCGGCACTCACAGATCGATGTCCTCGCCGACGACCCGGCCCGCTGGCCTGACGACCTGCTGCTCGACGGGCTCACCTACCGCCATCTCGAAGCGAGCCTGCCCGTCCGGGACCGTCTCGCCTGGCTGGCGAAGGACAGCACCGGATACCTGCCACAGCCCTACGGGCAACTCGCCACCACCTATACCGCCCAGGGCCACGACGCCGCAGCGCGGCAGGTACTGCTCGCCAAGTGCCGTCGTCAGCGGGCAAGCCAACCGGCGACACTGCGCATCTGGGGCCATATCCAGGACTGGACGGTCGGGTACGGCTACCGGCCCATGCGCGCGGCAGCGTGGCTCGTGCTCCTGCTGCTCACCGCGACCCTTGCCTTCGCCTCACATCATCCACCCGCAGTGGGGTCGACCGAGGCGCCCACCTTCAACGCGTTCCTCTACACCCTGGACCTGCTGGTGCCCGTCGTGAGCTTCGGCCAGGAGCAGGCCTTCACCCCGCACGGTTGGCAGCAATGGCTCGCCGCAGCGCTGATCGCGGCAGGCTGGATCCTGGCCACCACGATCGCCGCAGGCCTGACGAGAAGCCTCTCCCGCCAATGACCTCAACTTTGTCCCTCCAGTGATTACGGCGTAATCACTCGTCCCGGCCTCGGCGCAGGACGGCCCGAGTTGAGGACCAGGGAACCGGAGCACTCAGGCAGTCACACATACGGCTACGGCCCGACCCAGACCTGCTGCCGCTGATCGAATAGGACTCCCGGGACATCGATGTATCAATCAGCATGAAGCGCCACTGGCGAGCCGGGTGCGATGTCACGGGCCGGGGGAGAGGGGGACAGGAATCACGCGGGCAACTCCCGGCCCGGGTACGCGTGCGCAAGCACTGCTCGGTCGAGGACCGCGAGGTCTCGAACGCGGAGATCGGCAAGGGCTATGAGGTCTCGAAGGACACGATCATCGCGGTCTCGGACGAGGGGCTCCGCGAGATGCCGCTGCCGACGGCGAAGGCGATCGAGATCGAGGCGTTCGTGCCGGCCGCGAGCATCGACCCGATCCGTCTCGGCGAGGGCTACTACCTCCAGCCCGCAGCCCATCGTGATCACCACGTCGGACGCCTGCACCGCGCTGGTGGTCAGCACCTTGGGAACTTCGGCGGCGATATCGATGCCCGCCTCGGTCATGGCCTCGGCGACAGCCCGGTTCACGCTGTCGGCGGGGGCTGGACCCGCCGAGCGGACCTCGACCTGGCCTTGGGGCAGGTGGGTGAGGAAGGCGGCGGCCATCTGGGAGCGTCCGGCGTTGTGAACGCAATCGAACAGCACCGACGGCTTCGAGGGCGCAGGTTCAGACACAGGCGGGGTCTTCCTCGGTGGCAGCCGCAGGGGCCGGCAGGAGCTGGGAGCTGGGAAAGTACCGTCGGGTGGTGAGAGCGACGTAGACCAGGCCGATCAGTACCGGGACCTCGATGAGGGGCCCGACAACTCCGGTGGTCATTTCTGCGAGTTACGCACCGTTACGGGAGCCGCGACCGGCTACATGCGCTGGTGCAATGATCGGCCCGTAGTCGTTTCCGTCGAAACGACTACGGGCCCGCATTCGACCCTCGCATCGCAGTTCGTCCAGATGTGCAGCGGCGCCGCAGGTGCGTGCGATCTCGCCGTGCGCTGGGCTGGACCCAGGGACAAGATCAATCTCCTCCCCAGCCGTGGGCTCCGCTGAGCCCGAGCGGTGCCGTCCTGCTCAAGCGTGTCAGGCGGAACGTCCAAGGGTGCTATGCCTAATGGTCGAGCATGTCGGTGAAGTAGGTGTCGTGCTGGATCTGGAAGGACTTGAGTTCTTCGAGGTTGCGTTCCGCGTACTCGGCGGCCTCCTCGAAGTACTCCTCGCGCGGTGCGCCCGGCGAGAAGATCATCAGCATGGACAGCGGCTCGTCAGCGTCGTTCTGGAAGGCGTGCAGGCCGCCGGCGGGTACGTAGAGGAAGTCTCCCTCGCCGCCCTTGGTCCAGCGTTCGCCGTTGTAGAACTGGACCTCGCCGGACAGGACGTAGAAGGACTCGGAGATCGCCCGGTGGAAGTGTTCCTTGGCTCCGACGGTCTTCGGTCCCATGTCGACCTTGTACAGGCCGTACTCGCCGCCGGTGGTTTCCTCGGTGGCTACGTAGCTGATGTTGGAAGCGCCGATGAAGGCGGTGTCGGGCTTCTCGGGTGCGCGGCGGTACTTCGCGCTGATCTCGCCCCTGTCGCTGAGGTAACGCGGGTCGGGATAGGACATGGCTTTTCCTTTCGCCGGGGCGGCTGATGCCGCGACATCATTTTTGAAGGAGCGGGTGGGCAGGGGCGCCCGACACACCCGTCTGGGGCGCCGTCGTAGGAAGGCGTGCTGGACCGAGGGGGGTACTGCCGCCTGGCACGTGGCGAGGCCGGACGCTAGGGGAGCACCAGCGTGGTTGCCAGGGCCGGGCCGAGGGCTCCGCCCATGAGGTAGGCGAGCTGGAACAGGCCGATGCCGGTGGGTCGTTGACGGTCGGGGACTGCGAAGGCGGCGGCCATGGACTGGGTGGCGTTGGCGCTGGTCGCGGTGAAGACGGCCAGGCCGATCGTGACGAACAGGACGACCGCGCTGTGGGCGAAGACGGCCGCAACCGCGGCGAGCGCCCCGACCGTGATCAGGAGGGCTCGCACCTTGGTCTGGCCCAAGCGGGCGGACACGCCGGCGAAGGCGAGGGTGAGCACGGATCCGGCGATCATGGCGATCATCTGGCCGACCGCGACCGAACTCGTCGGCCAGCCGGCCCGGTCGGTGATCAGCTGCGGGATCCCGAACAGCAGCGTGAAGTAGAGCACGGACAGGACGACGGCGATCAGGACCGAGCTGCGGAAGAGCCGGGAGCGCAGTGCGGCCCGGGGGACGTAGCCGTCCGGGCGGCGCCGGATGTGCAGGGCCAGGAGGGCGGCGGTGACGGCCGCTACGGCCAGGGCGGGCAGCGGGTTCGACGGCAGCAGGACGAGACCGCTGGACAGGAGCGCGAGCAGTACGGCGCCACGGGCGTCGAAGCGGCCCTCGGCGGGCGGCGACTTGGTGGAGTAGCGGCTGACGGCGGGCACGGCCAGCAGTGTGACCAGCAGGATGGACAGGGCCGCCCGCCAGGAGACCGCGTTGGTGAGGCGTTCGCCGAGCAGCGGCCCGACGCCTCCGAGGATGCCCGACCCGGCGCTGATCACGCCCATACGGCGGGCATTGCCGGCCAGGTTCATGGCGATGGCCATCATGCCCGCGCCGCCCGCGGCCTGTCCGGCCCGCCCGACGAGTGTGAGCGGCAGCCACGGAGAGATCGCCACCACCAAGCTGCCGACGGCGACGAAGGCGGCGCTGGTCCACAGGGCGGTGCGTGTACCGCGCCGTCGCACCAGCGTGGCGATCAGCGGGGTGGCGACGGCAAGCGACAGGGCGAAGACGGTGACCAGCCATGATGCCGTGGCCTTGGGGATGTTGAGGGAGCGGCTCATGTCGCCGAGGATCAGGACGGCGGCGTTGTTGGCGGCGGCGACCGGTGTGGCGAGCAGCGCCAGCCAGAGGACGGGGACCCGGCGAGTGGGCTCGTTCACGGGCTTGGGGGTGGGGTTGTGGGTGTGGGTGGCGGCCGGACCGGGTGTGGTGGACATGACTCTTCCTGTACCGGTGGACAGTGGGATGGAGAGGGGTGAGGAATGGGCCCTTGCCCGGCTCAGCCTGTGGCGGCGACCTGGCGCTGCCAGGGGGTGCCGTGGGGCGAACGGCCAGGCCGGGCGCGTCGGGCCCGTGGCCGGCCTGTTCACCTCGTACGTGGTCAGCTCGTGGACACGCTGTCGAGCATCCGGGGCGCGTCGCCGCTGAAGTCGATCCAGGGGTTGGTGCCCAGCACGTCGGAGCCTTCGACGCTCGGCTCCTCGTAGCGCATGACGAACTTCTCGGGGCCGTGGGCGTAGGCCACGATCAGGCCGTGCTCGGCGTCGAGGAACGCGCCGTGGGGCCGGATGCCGGGGTAGCTGATGCGCCAGGCCGGGGCGCCGATCTCCACCGCGCCGACCGACAGCTTCGCGACCACGCCGTCGGGAAGCCGGTAGAACCACGTCATCGGGCCGCCGGACACCACGGTCATGATCTCGTCGATGCCGACACCGTGATCGGAGCTGTTGACGTGGAGGCGGCCGAAGCGCGCCTGGACGAAGTGCCGGGCAGCGGCGTCCATCGTCTTCATGTCGTAGACCTTCGGGTACGGGGCGACCCCGTGCTCGGAGGTGTTCAGAAAGCCGCCGCGATGCGCCTCCGGCGTGCGGCCGGCCAGCTGGATGTGCGCCAGCAGGTCGCCCCGGTGCAGGCTGAACAGCGAGATCAGGTCCGCGTTCTCGTCCTCGGTCAGCGCCCTGACCCTGGACGCTTCCAGAATCGGGTGGGCCTGTGCGGGAACGGGCACCTGGCTGATGTGCACGCCCACGGCGCGCAGCACGTCGTTGACAGTCTCGACGCCGATCGTGGCCGGCCGTCCGTCGGTGTAGGAGAGCTTCAGAGTGCCAGGGTCTGCCTTCGTCATTTCCAGTCCTGATGTGAGTTGCGTTTGAAGGTCCGCGGGACCGCCGCCCCTGTGCCCATGCAGCCAGAAGCAGACCCGATCCCGCCGTCACCGATGCCGTCTCCACAGGGGCCGGTCGCAGCGACACTTCGACCCTGCGCCATCAAAGCAATTTATGGAAATGCTTCTTATGCACACCTATCATTCGCGCCATGGATGAGCTTCATCGGATCGACCTCAACCTGTTGCTGACGCTGCACGCCCTGCTGACCGAGAAGCACGTCACCCGGGCCGCGGCACAGTTGAACAGGAGCCAGCCGGCGGTCAGCCACTCGCTCGCACAGCTGCGCACCCACTTCGACGACCCCCTGCTGGTACGGCACGGCGGCCGAATGATCCTCACGGCACGCGCCCAGGCACTCGTGCACCCGCTCGAAGACGCTCTGAACAGCCTGAACGGGCTGCTGGCCGCACCCGGCTTCGACCCGGCAAGCACCCGCAGGCGCCTGCGCCTCTCCCTGTCGGACTACGCCTCGCGGATCGTTCTGCCCCCGTTGGTCCGCCACGTCCGCAGCGAGGCACCCGGCCTCGATCTCGCCATCAGCCAGGCCAGCCGGGACGCCATGCTGGTCCAGCTCGCGGACGGCGAACTCGACCTCGCGCTCGGCATCTTCCCCCAACCGCCCGAGGACATCGAGGTCCTGGATCTCTTTCAGGAGGACTTCGTCTGCCTGGCCGACAAGTCGGTCCTGCCCGCGAAAGGCGACCTACCGCTGGAGGAATGGCTGGAGCGCCCGCACATCATGATCGCCCTGCGCCCCGACGCACAGGACGAGATCGAGAGAGCGTTGTCGGCTCGTGGCCTGCGACGGCATCTTGCCGTCACCCTGCCCCACTGGAGTGCCGCGGTGGACCTGGTGCCGGGCACCGACCTCATCCTGACCGTCGCCAGCCGAGCCGTAGGACCACTCCACCAGCACAAGATGCTGAGGAGGTTCGCACCACCTCTCGAGATTCCCGGATTCGCCTATCAGCAGGCGTGGCACACACGGCGCACCAATGACCCGGCACACGTATGGCTGCGTCAGGCCCTGATGACGTGCAGTCAGCCAAGCGCCTCATGACGCCGCCGGGGACACGGGGTCAGGATGCCGACCCGGCCGCACCGTCCGCCGCCGTGCCGTTCGGACGCCCTCGCCCGCCCCACTGGGGGCTGTCCGTACATCCCCAGTGGCGGCGGGTCCGGCGCCACGGCCGGCACTCACCAGCTGGTCCCGGATCCGTCGCCGTGAGGGCCGGCCGCAGCCACGAGAGCAACGGAGGTGCCCCCGGTGCGGATCGCGGTCCGGCTGCGCGGTCATCGCCGTACCGGCCCGCGGAGCGCAGCGCGCACTGCGGTGAGCAGAGGCGGGCGTGCCCTACCAAGGCCCCTTCCGGACCCTGTAGTAGGGCGCCGCTAAAGCCCAAGGGAGCAAGTGCGCAGGCCGTGGAGCAACCAAAGGCTGAGAGGAGTGGTTGGGGGTGGGTGGGTCGCGGACGTATCCGTACGGCTCCACGAGCGCGGTGCGCGCACACGTGCTGGCCGCGCTCGGGGTGCTGAAGCTCGCGACGGCGGACCAGATGCACCGGCTGATGGCGCCGGGCCACAAGGACAACAAGGCGTTTAGGAACGCGGCCCTGGATCTGGCCCGGCACGGTCTCGCCGTCTCGGAGGGCAGCACCCGGGACGGCAACAAGCTCTGGAGCCTCACGCCGCTCGGGCTGGACGCCGCCGCGGAGGTCCTCGACAGACCGGTCGGGGAGATGGGCGGGACCGGGCGTGGGGCGGCCCGCTCGGGTGCTCCGCACGCGATGGCGGTCAACGAGACGGTCATCGCTATCACTCGCACGCCCGCCGCGGCGACCCGGCCCGTACCTCGCCAGCAGACCGCTCCGACGCCGACAGCCAAGGAGCAGCGCTGGCCTCGGGGCTCGTGCTGGGGGGAGCAGGGGATGGGCTGGATCGGTTCCTGGTCGACCGAGGTCCCGCTCAATCTCCCTACCAGCAGGGGCAACCGGGCCGGAGTCCGCGCGGACGCTGTCCTCCAGGCCCCGGAGGCCGGGTTGCCGGTGTTGTTCGTGGAGGTCGACAACTGCACCGAGTCCGCCGACATCCTCGCGACCAAGTTCGAGAAGTACCTGCGCTACTTCCGTCTGAAGACCAAGAACCCGCTCGGCAGCGAGAGTCCGGTGTGGCGCACCCAGTACCCCACGACCGGGCGGGAGGGACACCCGCCGGTCGTGGTCGTCTTCAACCCCGGCACGCGAACCGGCCCGCAGGCCCTGAAGAACCGCATGAACATCGTCATGGACCTCACGCGTCCCGTCTGGTCCGGCAGCTACCACGTCGCCGGCGGCGGGTACGGCGCCGAAGAACGGGACGGCTACTACGACTACGCCGACCCATCCTCCTCCTGTTCACCACCCTCGATCGCCTCCAGACCAGCGGCCCCGCGATGCGGTGTGGTGGCGGTGCGGACACGGCCAGTGGGAAACCCTCCCCGACGCCCTCGCCAACCCCGCCGACCACGACGCCTGGTACGCCCGCGACGAGCAACGCCGCCGCCGCGACGAAGGACGTGAGAGGCAACACCAGGAGTGGGCGGCGGAGAGGGAACGCTGGAGTCAGGAACCTGACCCGGATCCCGAGCCGGCCCCCGAGGCCGCGCCGTGTGAACGGTGCGGCGGTCTGATCACTGGCCTGCTCGGCTACGACCTCGTGGTCGCCCCGCCGGAGGACGGCCGGCACTGTCCCCACTGCCGCGCCGACCTGCGCCAGCAGTATCCGACGCTGCGCCAGGCGGTCTTCGGACGGCGCTCGCGCAGCAAGTAGCCCGGCCCCGCCAGAACGTTACGGGACCGGGCTAGCGCTGAGGGTAGGCCGGACCCTCAACGTTCGAGAAGAGAGGTGCAGCCGCTGCGGGCCTCCCCGAGGGTGCGGCGGCGTTGTCCGGCCGCCCCGGATGATGGTTCACGGATGAGCAGGCCGGTCATCGGAGTTCAGTGCACGGGCGCGGCATCCCGCGTCAAAGTCAGCTGGACCAAGTTGAAGGTAGGAGTAGCCCGGTCGGCACTGGCGCTTCCCCGGGCGGGACCAGGCCAGACGGTGCTGTACCGGTGGCGCGAGTGAGGTCGACCGTGCCGCCGTCGAACCGCGCTTCGTTGAAGTCGACCGCGCTGCCGGAGAACGTCGACCTGCCGAAGTAGACGCTGCCGCCGGAGAACGTCGCCCCGTCGAAGCCGACGCTGCCGCCGGAGAATGCTGACCCCAAGAAGGTGACCGTGCTCCCGGAGAACGTCGCCTTCGAGAAGGTGACCGTGCCGCCGGAGAACGTCGACGCGCGGCACGCTGCCGCCCCACGCAATCTCTTCAACCGCATGCTCGGACAGATGTTCCACTGCCTCCAGCGACGCGAACTGTTCGATGAGAACACCGCATTCCCAACTGCCTTGGCCGCTGCGGCTTGACGACTTGGGGTCGTGAGGTGTCCATGTGGTCACAGCACTAGCCAGGGACAACTTGTCCGCGGTTAGAACTACCCTTCATCCGGTTCCCGGTTCGCGTCAAGATTGTCCTGTCGAACAGGGGAGGTCGGACGATGGACCGGGCGTTGCTGGCGGATTTTCTCCGAGCGCGTCGTGAGGCGTTGCAGCCGGAGGATGTCGGGCTTCCCCGCGGGCAGCGGCGCCGCACCGGCGGGCTGCGGCGCGAGGAGGTGGCGGCGCTGGCCGGGATGTCGGCCGACTACTACAGCCGAATCGAGCAGCAGCGAGGTCCGGCGCCGTCGGTCCGGATGCTCGTCGCGCTCGCCCGGGCGCTGCGTCTCAACCAGAGCGAGCGTGACCACCTCTTCATCCTGGGCGGGAACCCGGCACCGCGGCGGATCCTGCGGGACGATTACGTCGGTCCCACGATGATGCGGATCGTCGCCGGCCTCTCGGACGTGCCCGCGATCGTGCTGTCACGGCTCGGCGAGGCGTTGCTGCAGACGCGCCCGGCGGTCGCTCTGCTCGGTGACTACACCCAGTACTCGGGCATGTCCCGTTACCTGGTCTACCGCTGGTTCACCGGTGATCCGCGGGTCCGTGGCCTGTACCCCGTCGAGGACCATCCGATACGGGGCAGGGTCTTTGCCGCGGAGATCCGGGAGGCGTACACGGCGGATCCCACAGGGAGGGCCGGCGAGATCGTCGCGGCGCTGCTGGAGGTCAGTTCCGAGTTCGCGAACATCTGGCGGTTGCACGAGGTGGGAGTGACCCATCATCACGACCTCAAGCGTTACCTGCACCCCGAGTTGGGGGAGCTGGAGCTGTACGCCGAGATGCTGTTGGATCCGGAGCAGTGTCAGACGTTGCTGGTGTTCACCGCCGTGCCCGGTTCCCCGAGCCACGGCAAGCTTCAGCTCCTGACCGCCGTCTAGCCGCTGTCGTCCCTCACACACCTGAAGGCACTGTCTCGAAGCCGAGGCGTGCCCGGGTCTCACGATGGTTCAAATTCGAAGCATCTTCTCTGTCATGAAAGGTGGCATTTGTCATGAAAGCAGTGCGTTTCCATGAGTACGGTACTCCGGACGTCTTGCGTTACGAGGACGTGGAGCAGCCGGTCCCCGCGGCCGGGGAGGTCCGGATCCGGGTGGCCGCGACGTCGTTCAACCCGGTAGACGGCAACATCCGCGCGGGCTTCATGCAGGGCCCCATCCCGGTGACCCTGCCGCACACCCCCGGCATCGACGTCGCGGGCACGGTCGACGCGCTGGGCGAGGGCGCGGACAGGGTCAGGGCGGGTGACCAGGTTGTCGGCTTCCTGCCGATGACCGGTGCCGGCGCGGCGGCGGAGTACGTGCTCGCACCGGCCGGCCTGCTGACGGCGGCGCCCGCGAGCATCCCGCTGGCCGATGCGGGCGGGCTGCCGCTGGTCGGGCTCACCGCCTGGCAGGCCCTCTTCGACCACGCCGAGCTGACTGCCGGCCAGCGCGTGCTGATCAACGGTGCGGGCGGCGCGGTCGGCGGCTACGCCGTCCAGCTGGCCAAGCACGCCGGCGCACACGTGATCGCCACGGCCGGGCCGCGCAGCAGCGAACGCGTCAGGACGGCGGGTGCCGATGAGGTGTTCGGCCACGGGGTCCCCGAGCTGCCCGCGCTGGTCGACGTCGTGCTCAATCTCGCGCCGGTCGATCCGATGCAATTGGCCGCGCTGACCTCAGTGGTCCGCGACGGCGGCATCGTGGTGAACACGACGGTGTGGATGCCCGCGCCTTCCGACGAGGAACGCGGCGTGCGCGGCGTCAACCTCTTCGTCAACAGCGACGCCGCGCAGCTGGCGAGGCTGGTGACGCTGGTCGACTCCGGAGCGCTGCACGTCGACGTCGCTCGACGGGTGCCGCTGGCCGAGCTGCCGGCGCTGCACGCGGAAGCCGCAGAAGGCGCGCTCTCCGGCAAGGTCCTCGTCCTTCCCTCCGCCGCCTTGCTCACCTAGGCGACCTTCTCCGGCACGGCGATCGCGTCGCGTCTCCCTACAAGCGGTCGAGCCATCGCGGGGAGCTGCGCTCTGCCAGACCTGGCAGAGCGCAGCCCCACCAAATTCATGCCGGCCACAGCCGAATCCTGGCCTGGGGCTCCACACTGGCCAACCCCGACCTGCCCCACCGCATCCGCACGGGTGCGCCCCTCAACGAGCCCGACCCGGCCGCCTTCTACGGCGGCGACCACCGCGGCTGCACCGACTACCCGGCCCTCACCACCACCACTGCGAGCTGAACCATGACCACTCTCCTCATCAAGCCCGACGACAAGACCGTCACCATCACCGTCCAGCAGCGAACCCTCAGGGCACCCCAGGACGCCTTCGGCATCCTGGCCCCCATCGACCTTCCCACCGTCTTCCGCGCGGTCTTCCCGTTTCCCGGGATCAGCGGTGTGAAGAACCAGACCGGGGCCTGGGACCACGCTGGCCCCCGAAGGAACCCGCAGTTCGACGACGGCTCCCAGGCCGACGAAGAACTCACCGAATACACGCCCGGATCCAGCTTCGCCTACCAGCTGACCAACTTCACCAACATCCTCTCCCGCCTCGCGGCCGGAGTTCGGGGCGAGTTCAACGTCAACCCCGACGGCGACGGCGCACTCATCCGCTGGACCTACGAGTTCAAGCCGCTGCCCGGTCGGCGCTGGATCCTCGCCGGCCCCTTCGCCCCGCTCTGGCGCCGCTACATGGCCGCCGCCCTCGACCGGTGCGTCCACGTCATCGAAACGGAGAAGAACAGCGAGCCGGTGCCACCCCGGGTCAGCTGACGGCCCGAAGCAGCACGACAATGCCGCCGGTGGGTCCGGTTCCGTTCGTCTCCAGGAAGCCACCGTTGTCGCCGTAGGTGTTCCACAGGTGGATCACGTCGCCGGGCCGGACATGCCGGTCACCGGGGCTGGACGCCTGGGCGAAGAGGCGCCGGGGGCCGGTTGCGGGGGAGCGGTCCGTGTCCTTGGACGTCAGGACGTAAACGCCAAGCTCAGGCTCCGGCGCACAGCGTCCGCGCCGCCCAGGCCGATCTCCTCGACGCGCTGCCCGGCGCCCGCCCCCCGACCTTGACGAGCTGCGGGGCCGGGGAGTGCTCGGAGCGCCGACGGAGGGGCCCCGGGGCCCGCGCCGTGTTCTTGGAGTCGGCGGCCGCCCGGTCGACGACCCGTCCACCTCGCTCGGCTGACGCATCCTCAGCGCCGGCCGCCGAAGGACCGAGAGGGTCAGTGCGGCGTCACAGTTATGCGGGCGCGGCAGGTGGAGTGCCCGCCATGTACCTCGGACCCGAACCGCGCTTGACCGGTCTGGCGCCGGGCCGCTACGCACCTGGTTGACGCCGGGGCTCACCTCGTCGGACTGCTCGACGACAACCGATGCCCACTCGGCAGGCCACCGAGTTTCCCGGTTCCAGAGTGCTCCTTGTCCGGTTCGGCGTTCAATCCGGCGCCGTCGGGCCGGTGGCGGGCTCCGAAGGCCAAGACCGCGGCCTTGACGGCATCTCCGACGATGTCGTCGGGGGCGGGGCTTCTTCTGACCGGTTCCGTCGACCAGTACGTCGTCGTCCTCGACGCGATGGTTGATCGTCCTGGCAGTTTGCGTGATCGTTTCCGGTCTTCCGATTGGGCAAGGTGGGGGATGACTGGGCGCTCGGCCCAGAACCAAAACGATGCTCAGTCGACTCGCGACCTGCGCCGACGGACGGCGCGGTCGAAGTGGAATGGGGAGCTGGCGCGGCCGAGCGCGCACCGGCCCGTCATCACCCTCCCTGTTGCCCTTCCTCCCGAGTGAGCCGCAGGGTTGTGGCCGCGGCTGCCGCTGACACCATCTGCTCGACGGACGCGCTTCCGTAGCGGCCGTATTTGGTGCGATACGCGGTATCGACGCCCGCGCGCAACTCGGCTGTGCCTTCGCCGATGTCCTCGACAGTGACGTTGACTTCCACGCCGGGGACACGGATACGGGCCCGGCGCGACTCCCGTACGTGACCGAACCAACCGCTTTCGTGTCTGTACCAGGTCCGCACGTACACCTGCTCACCGACGCACACGACCCAGATCGGCACCCAGTGCCGCAGGGTCTCGTCGGCACGCCTGCCGGCGATCTGCAGCTCGCCGGCCGTACCGATGTTGTCCAGCTCTTCCAGAGACCAACTGCCAGTCATGATCGGTAGTCCTCCTCGGCGGCTTCCTCGCGTGTAATTCGGCTGGCCGGCCGACGTGCTCAGCAGGACGCTGGAGGCGGGCTCGGCGCCGAGCCCGCCTCCAGCCCCGTAGCGGGCGATCATCCTGCACTGCGCGAACGGGTACTACCCGTACGAGTCCGAAGGGGAGGGCAACCAGCCGTACGAGTGGACCGGGGCGCTCGTTCCGTCGACTGTGGCGCTTATCACACATTGCGTATGTTTTGGGTACAGTGGCCTCATGTCCTCGACGCCTGTCCACCGCCGCCAACCGAGCCTGAGCAACCCTCGCGTCCAGCGCACCCGCACCCGCATCCTGACGATCGCGCGTGAGCTGCTGCCCGAGGTCGGGCCGACCGGACTGACCTACGCACTGCTGGCCGAGCGGGCAGACGTCACCCGTCAGACCCTCTACCGGCACTGGCCCAACCGCGCCGCCCTGCTCTTCGACCTGATCCTAGAAGGGCCCGACCTCGGCCCCTATCCCGAACCCGGCAGCGATGTGCGCGCCGTGGCCACCGCCTGGCTGAGGAGTCTGCGCAACGGCAGCAGCGACCCTGCTATCCGTACCGCCGTCCTCGCAGTCACCGCCCAGGCCGACCACGACCCTGACAGCGCCCAGGCGCTCGCCCGCATCATCGAGGACCGGCACGCGGACCTGAACAGACTGCTGGAACCATCCGGTATCCAGATCGGCGACGACGAATTCACGATGCTCTACGGACCCGTGCTCGCCCGGCTCTTCCTCGACCGCGGCCAGGTCACCGACACCTTCGTCGACGCCGTCGTCGCGCAGTGGCTTACCCCCCTCAAATACGCAGGCGCCCTGCCGCGGCCGCACATCCCGACCGGAACCGGATCATGACACGTGGCGCGGGCTGCGCCACCGCACCGCCCAGGGAGCCTGCTTACGGCGAGTAGGTCGCGGCGTGCCGCAGGGTGTGCCGAGTGCGGATCTTCAGTCGGATCGGCGTTGCGGGTCCTCCACGCGAGGTCGGCCTGTCGCGACCGTGGTCTTGACGGAGCAAGCAACTCCGCCGTGGTCGGGGAGTTCCTGATGGCCTATCACCCACCGCGTTGGTGGGTGCTATGCCGCGCCCCATTGATGGGCGAGCGCAGCTGCCTCTCCGCGGGAGCTGACGCCCAGTTTGTCGAAGATCTTGGCGAGGTGAAACTTCACCGTCGACTCGCTGATGTGCAGTTGCTGGGCGATGTCCCGGTTGCGACGCCCGCGGGCCAGCTGTGCCAGCACCTCCAACTCGCGAGCTCCCAGCTCGGTCAGCGGGTCCTGGCGGGGTGTGTCGGGCGGTGTGAGGGGGACTTCGATGGTCACCGTGGTGCCCCAGTCCGGCACCGCGTCCACCTCGAGCCTCCCGCCGAGCGGCGTCAGCCGTTCGATGACCCGGCGTGCGTCGAAGGAACGCCGGGACAGGGCTCCGGGCCCGTCGTCCCGGACGGTGGCGCGCAGGTCGGCGGCGTCTACCTTCCAGCCGACGTGGATCCGGCTGACCTGACGGCCGTGAGATCCGCCCTGATCCTCCAGTGAGGCGTGCACGGCGGCCCGGACCGCGGCGGATGCCGTGTTGACGACATCGCCGGGCAGTATCCGGTCCGCGCCTTCCTCTGCGCCGGGTATGCCGAGGTCCAGCCGTACTCCGCGGGGGCGCAGAATCCGGCGCAGCGAGTCGGTGAGCCGCTCGAAGGCGTCTGAGGCCCGCTCCTCCACCAGCACCTGATCGAGTTCGGCTCGCGAGCGGAGTTCGGACAGAGCGGTGACGGTGAGGTCGATGGCGCGTGTCCGGGCGTCGGTGTCGTCCAGGTCGCGGTCGCGGAGCGTCTGAAGAAGTCCGGTCAGGGCGGCTGCGTGTGTTTCGCCCAGCTCGGAGATGGCCATCGCACGCGCGGCTGCCGCGGCGCGCGACGTGGCCAGTCTCCCGGTGGGGACCACGTCGGTCTGCACGCCTACCCGGTGCGCGGTCAGCAGGTCCCACAGTGCCTGCACGGGCGCCAGCTGCTCCTCGGGTACAGGGGTGTCCTCGGTTCGTAGCAGGACCAGCAGGGCCCCCGGCTCGGAGCGGGCGCTGGTCAACGCCACTATCGGCACCTCGATGCCCGCCATGACGGCCAGGCCCTGCCAGGTTCCGCTCGCGGGCAGCAGCGGCCGCAGTGCGGCCACCTCGGCGATGGTGATGGCCGAGCCGCCGGCCCCGGGGGACTCCCCATGGACCTGGAACGGCGACAGCGGGCACGTGATCAGTTCGGCCAACCCTTTGTGGGGAATCGCGCCGGCCAGAGCACCGGACAGGCGCGGCAGGGTCTCGGGCTTGGGAGCCTCGAGCACCTCGGCTGCGGCGGCTAGATCCATTAGATCCATGTCCACAAGCGTAGCCAGCCCGTCCTGTTATGCCCCTGTCCTTTCGGCTGGCCACAACCGTTCAAAGGGACAGCGGGAGCCAAGCCGCCCCTGCGGAGGATTGGAGGTGTTCTTCACCGTCCGCTTTCGGGGCGGCTTACGCATGCAACGCATTGGGAGTGTCAGACATGAAGGCAGTGATTTACAAGGAGTACGGCGGCTCCGAGGTGCTGCGGGTTGCCGAGATCGAGGAGCCGCACGCGGGCCCGGGTCAGGTCCGGCTGAAGGTGATGGCCGTCGGCGTCAACCCCATCGACTACAAGATCCGCTACGGATGGCTGCATCAGATGTTCCCCATGACCTTCCCCACTGTGCCGGGCGGGGAAGTGGCCGGCATCGTGGACGAGGTCGGCGAAGGCGTGGCCGGCGTATTGGTCGGAGACGAGGTGATGGGCTTCACCGTCGCCGGCGCTGATGCCTCCTATGCCGGCGTCACCGGCGCATACGCCCAGTACGCCCTTGCCATGGCCGCAGACGTCGCGCCCAAGCCGGCCGGCCTCAGCTGGGAGCTGGCCGCGGCGCTGCCCGTCGCCGTCGAGACTTCCGACCGCGTGTTGGGCCTCCTCAAGGTGACGGCCGGCGAGACGCTGCTGCTGCACGGGGCCGCCGGCGTCGTGGGCTCTGTCGGCGTCCAGCTCGCGGTGAGCCGTGGTGCCACCGTCATCGGCACTGCGTCCGAGGCCAACCACGACTACCTGCGCTCCCTCGGAGCTGTCCCCGTCACCTACGGCGATGGTGTCGTCGAGCGGGTCCGCGCCGCCGCTCCGCAGGGCATCGACGCCGTGTACGACGCCGGTCACGATGCCCTGGACATTTCCATGGAACTGCGCGGTGGCACCACCGACCGCATTGTCACCATCCACGACATCCGGGCCTTGGAACTGGGGATCACCATGTCCACCGGTCCCAGGCAGCAGCAGTTCGCGCCGGAGCTCGCCGAGTACGCCCGCATGGCCGCTGACGGCCAGCTGAACGTGCGCATCGACCGGAGCCTCCCGCTCGCCGAGGCCGCCCGGGCCCTGGAGCTGAGCGAAGCCGGCCACCCGCGCGGCAAGCTGGTACTTCTCCCGTGAGGCACGGCCGCAACGTCTGACAGGCGCCACCGGGCTCGCGGAGCAAGCCCGGGTCCCGGACGGGCGGCTGCAAGGTCGCCCGCCTGTCGGACGTAGCGAGCCAGGTCGGCACAGCCTGCTCCGAGCGGGCCCGGCCGGAGCCGGTCTTCAGGACGGTGCTGGAGCATCGGGTGACTTAGGGCCGCTGCCCATGCTGAATCAGACCTCGTGCGGGCAGGGGGTTACAGGGGCCTCCGGTGGGGAATCAGCTCCCATCGCTCGTTGGGCTGCCGGGGAAGCCTCGGAGCTAGTAATCCCCGTGAGGGACGGCTCCCGTGCACCGCAGGGCGCCGAGCCACTGGGCAACGACGGAATCGATGAATTCGTCGGTGATCGGGCCGCGGTCGAGCAGGAGCCGGGCGAGCACGGGTCCGTAGAGCAGGGTGTACTCGTCGGCGTCGATCTGTACGCCGGAGGGCTTGATGACATCGTTCAGGGCCGCGCGGCGGTCCCCTCCGATGCGGGCGAGCGCCTGGGCGCTGTCGGGGTGGTGTTCGGCCTGGGCAAGGACGGCCAGCAGTGCGGTGCGCATCGCCGGGATGGTGGCGCCGGCGCGCAGGCTCCTCAGCCAAGCGGTGACGGCCGCCCGGACGTCGCTGCTCGGCTCGGGATAGTCGCCGATCTCGGGACCGTCGAGCATGAGGTCGAAGAGCAGGGCGGTGCGGTTGGGCCAGTGCCGGTAGAGGGTCTGACGGGTGACGTCTGCCCGCTCGGCCAGCAGTGCGTAGGTCAGTCCGGTCGGCCCGACCTCGGGCAGCAGCTCACGCGCGATCGTCAGGATGCGGGTGCGGGTGCGCTGGACGCGAGGGTTGCTCAGGCTCGGTTGGCGGCGGTGGGCAGGCGTCGAGGACACGGTTCAAGGCTAGCCGGTCTCATACGTGGTGTGTGAGGGGTGTCTCAGCCCTTTGTGAATCATACGTGCCGTGTGATAAACCGGAGTCAATCACACACCGCGAATGATTCGGGTGTGGGGATTGGATCCCCTTCGTTCCAGGAGCTTCTGTTGTCTGCTGCGATCACCTTCTCCGAGTACGGCGCGCCCGGCGTGCTGACCCTGTCCGACGTCCCCGTCCCGCAGCCGGGTCCGGGCCAGGTCCGTGTCCGGGTCCGAGCCACCGCCGTCAATCCCATCGACCTCAAGCTGCGTTCCGGCGAACTGGCCGGGATCATGCCGCTGGAGTTCCCGTTCACCCCCGGCCAGGACGTCGCCGGGGTGGTCGACGAGGCGGGCGAGGGCGCCGGCTTCGCGCCCGGTGACGAGGTCTTCGGCTCGGCGCACAGTGGCGGCTACAGCGAGTACGTCCTGCTGGACGAGGCGTTCGCCAAGCCCGCGCAACTGTCGTTCGAGACCGTGGCGGCCATGATCACGGTCGGTGAGACCGCCTACCGGGCGCTGGAGCACCTCCATGTCTCGCCCGGGCAGACCCTGCTGGTCCACGGTGCGGGCGGCGCCGTCGGCGCCGTCGCCGTGCAGCTGGCGGTGGCCCGCGGCCTCACCGTCATCGGCACCGCCGGCGAGCACGACTTCGACCGGGTCGGCAAGCTCGGGGCCACGCCGGTCCGCTACGGCGAGGGCTGGGCGCAGCGGGTCCGGGACGCCGAGCCGGGGAGGGTGGACCGTGTGCTCGACACTGCAGGCGCGGGTGTCCTGACAGAGTCCATCGCCCTGACCGGTATCCCCGAGCGGGTCATCACCATCGCCGACCTGACCTTCGCCGAGCACGGGGTGCGCTTCACCGGACTCGACCCCGCCGACCGGTTCCCGCAGGCTCTGCCCCTGCTGGCCGATCTCGTCGCCCGAGGCGAACTCGAGGTGCCGGTGTGGCGGACCTTCCCCCTCGCCCAGGCCGCGCAGGCGCACGCCGAGATCGAGGCCCGCCACAACAAGGGCAAGGTCGTCCTCCTGCCCTGACCCGGCAGTCCCCTCAGTCACCCCCCGAACCCCCCGGGGAGAGATCAATTTCTCCCGCAAGCACAGGAAAGTGAACCCGTCATGAGCACCAAGACCGCGATACCCGTCGCCGACCTTCTCCGGATCGTCCAGGAGTACTACGACTCCGTCGACTCCCGCGACGCTGTCCGTGTCGCCGACAACTACCTTGTCGCGCCGGACACGACGCTGCAGTTCAACGCCGACGACCCCATCGTGACCGTCGAGGCCATCAAGGACTTCTCGGCGCAGCTGTTCCAGATCGCCTCCGTCAAGCACACGATGATCGAGGTCTGGAACACCCCGCTGATGGGTGACGTCGTGCCGGTGGACTTGGCGCCTGCCCGGTCCGCCTCCACCGTGACCGTCGTCTCCACCGCCCTGCCGACCTTCTCCGTCGACACCGGCTCGGCGGTGACACACATCGCGGTCCCGGCGACCTCGATCTTCACCATCGACATCGCATCGCAGAAGTTCGTCTCCGTCCACAACATGTTCGACCTTGCCAAGGTCTACGCCGCCGTCGGCAACTGAACCGACACACACCGACACACCAAACGCGGGTGCCAGCGGACCGAACGGACACCGCTGACACCCGCTTCCCGCTCGTGCGACGAGGTGTGGCTCCGCGTGTCACGACAGAAGTGCGACGCATATACCCACCTCGACTGGCGCCGTGTGTTCACGATCGGCTCGGCCCTCGCCACGGTCTCTGCGAGATCCTCCGGGGCACGCGATCTGGCGCAGGTCGAACCGACGAGCCGCGCACCGCGGCCAGCATCCCCGGCATCGGCTCCCGCCATGCCCAGGTCCTGCGCGGCTACGGCGTGCACTGTGTCGGCCTGCTCGCCGCGATCCCGTCGGCCAGCGTGCAGCGCCTGTTGGGCGGCCGGGCCGGCCGCCAGGTGGCCGACCGGGCCCGCGGCATCGACCCCCGCCCCGTCACCCCGCGCGCCCTGCCCGCCTCCGCGAGCGTGAGCCGCACCTTCCCCCGCCACACCCTGGACGGCGTCGCCGTCCGCGCGGCCCTGCTCGACCTGGTCGTCACCCTCGCCCTCCAGCTCCGTGGTCGGGGCCAGGCGGCCCGCGGCGTGACCCTGGCCCGGCGCTTCGCCGGAGGCACCACGTGGGAGAAGACCCGCCGGCTCCGGGAGGCCTCCGCACATGACGACGACCTGCGCACGCCGGCCTACCGGCTGATCGATGCGGCAGGACTCCAGCGCGGCCGCCTCACCGGAATCACGCTGAAAGGCGGGGACCTGGTCGCCGCCGATCAGGTTGCCGAACAGATCAGCTTCGACGGTACGCGCGAGGCCCGGCTGGTCGCCGAAGAAGTCGGCGACCGCATCCGCGCCAAGTTCGGGCCCGGCGCGATCCGCCCCGCCACCACACTCCTGCGCGTCTCCTGACCCGTCCCCGATCGCCCGCTACGGCCGTGTCGATCTTTTATGCATCGATGAACTCGGCTACATGGAGCTTGACCGCAGGGGCGCTGAACTGCTGTTTCAGGTTCTGACGGAGCGCGAGGAGAAGAACAGCGTCGCCATCGCTTCGAACGAAAGTTTCAGCGGTGAAGTTCACCGATCCGCGGCTCTGCGCCGCCATCGTCGACCGGCTGACCTTCAACGGCGCCATCATCCAGACCGGCACCGAGTCCTTCCGCCTCGCCCACACCAAAGCCCAGGCCGAACGGGCTGACGCGAGCTGACGCAACGTTCAGAACACGTTGATCGCAGCTGGTGCCCGCTCCGCGCGAGTCAGGGCACGTAGCAGTGCCGCTTGGCCGTGGCGCCGAATGGCAAGCCCGGTCAGCAGCGCAACCACGGGATCGAGGGCCGCGCCGGGAAGCTCCGGCACGTTGAGGCCCACGCTGACCGCCAGGTCATCCATATGCACAGCGAGCTCGACCAGTCGGGTCACGAGGAAATCGTCCAGGCTCAGCGCCCACCCTGTTTGCGGCATGAACACCACCCAGTCGCCATGCACCTCCTCAAGGCCGGACCGCTGCTGGTCGAGCGCGGCATGGACCCGCTCGACCAGCAGCCGCACGCCTTCGGACGAGATGCCGTCGCCCTTCGCTCGAATCCCAGAGCTGACTTCGCCGTCGAGCGGCGCATCAATCCACACGGCTCGCGCATAGTGTTCCAGCACTGGGATGGGTTCCTGCTCAGAGGCGGGTCCCTCCAGCGCCGGATCCACGCTGAAGATCTGATACGCGAGGTGGCCGGCCAGACCGCCGACGGTCCACTGCGCCAACGCGCTGGGTTTCTCCCACGAAGCGGCCACTTCCGGTGAGTTCAGCAACGCTGCGGCCTGCGCGGCGGTCTCCAAGTAGGCGTTCCTCAGACTCACAAGCCCCCCGTGATCCGTCCGGAAGCCCAACATTACGCAGTACCGCCGAGGGGGAAGCGAGATGCCACACGACCTCCACGCAGCGCACTCGCTTCGAGAGGGCATAACTGATCAAATACCCCGCATGGCGACACGCGGATGGGCCGAGCGACATCAAAAGTCGCTGACATTGATCAAGTCGACGTCTCCCTGGGTGACTCCCGAGGTCACCAACAAACGACTCCCGAAGAAGCCAGTCGTGCCAGAACCCGAGTACTGAAGTCAGTTGATCACAGGTCTGGGAGGCACCCAGATCTACGGCCTGGTCATGTTCACGAGTTTCAACGTCACTGGGGTACTTGCGCGGGCAGCAGTGGGGGCTCCCGCTGAAGGGGGCCCTGGCCGATGCCGGAGTACGCGTGCTGGTGTGCGTCCTCGGCGGGCTACGGCACCGAATCTGGCGGCCTCGGCGGCATGTATCAGGTGGTCGAGGCGATTGCTCGGGTGACGGCAGTGATCTCCGGGGTGGGGCGGCCGGGGAGCCGAGCCACGAGAACCCGGCGGATCTCGGGAGGTGCGCCTTCGACGTGCAGCAGGCTCACCCCGGGCGGCAGCACCGGCGAGAGCCGCGAGGGCACCGTTGTCACCCCGAAGCCACCGGCGACCAGTCGGAGCTTCGTCAGCCAGTCGCGCGCGGAGTGGATGATGCGTGGCCGTCCGGGCAGACCGGGCCAGACGCCGAGCAGTGGCTCGTCGTTCGACGCCGGGGTGACGATCCACGGGGCGTCGACCAGTTCGTCAACGTGGACCTCCGTACGGCCGGCGAACTCTCCGGTCGAAGGTACCGCCACGACCAGCTCGGTGTCCGCAACGGTCTCGACGTGCAGGCGCGGCGACTCGCCGTCCAAAGGCCGGTAGGGCGGGCGGGACGTCAGTACGGCGAGGTCGATCGAGCCCGCGCGCAGTGCCCGGATCAGGGAGGGCGTGGTGCCCTCGGTGGTCGTGACCGTGATCTGCGGGTCGGTCGCCGCGAGGCGGGTGAGTGAGGAAGGCAGGATGGCCGCGCCCGCGCTCAGGAACAGCCCGAGCCGCACCAGTTCGGTCTGCGGGACGGTGTCGTTGAGGTCGCGCTCGGCCGCCGTCAGGCAGTCCAGGATCGTGCGAGCGTGGCGCAGCAGAGTCAGACCCGCGGGGGTGAGCCGCACTCCGTCGGGGCGGCGTTCGAACAGGGCGATGCCCGCGCTTCGTTCGAGGGAGGCGGCCTGGCGTGAGACCGCCGACTGGGTGTAGCCGAGCCGGGTGGCTGCTGCGGTGAAGCTGCCGGACTCCGCGATCTGCCGCAGGACCCGCAGCCCTGTGCTGGAGATGTTCATGCGGCATACGCATACCACCGATGCTTGATCATCGCTTCCCGCATGTCCGCCGGGCTCCTAGTGTCGATCCCGTCGAACACGGACGAACACGGAGGTCATCACGTGCGAGCAGCAGTTCTGACGCAGTTCGGCGCCCCGCTCACGGTGCGGGAGGTGCCCGACCCCCAGGCCGGCGGCGGCGAGGTGGTGGTCGAGGTCCTCGCCGCCAGCGTGGCGCCCTACGCGGCCGAGGTCTTCGGCGGCAAGCGGAACTACCCCCTGGTCCCTCCCGTCGTGCCCGGCATCGGCGGCGTGGGACTGGTCGTCCACGTGGGCCCGGACGCCACCCGGCTGCGTCCCGGTGACCTGGTGTGGTGCGACTCGACGGTGCGCTCGCGGGACGACGCCCTGACGCCCGACATCACGCTCCAGGGCTGGAGCTCCCGCGGTGAGGGCGGCGCGCGCCTCGCCCGGCACCTGCACGACGGATCGTTCGCCGAGCTCATGCGGGTTCCGACGGAGAACGTCTTCCCGCTCCCCGCAGCGGCGGGGGACGACCCGGCCCGCTGGGCCGCGCTCGGCGTTCACGTCATCCCTTACGGCGGGCTGCTGGCCGGCGGGCTCGCAGCCGGTGAGACGCTGCTCGTCAACGGGGCCACCGGCAACCTCGGCAGCAGTGCGGTCGCGGTCGCGCTCGCCATGGGGGCGGGCCGCGTGGTCGCCCCAGGCCGCAACCAGGCCGCGCTCGACCTCCTCGCTGACCGGTTCGGTCCGCTCGTGCGCCCAGTCCCGCTCACCGGGGACGAGGCCGGCGACCGCGCGGCGATGTCCGCGGCGGCCGACGGCCCGATCGACATGGTGATCGACCTGCTACCGCCGAGCGCACCCAGCTCGGCAGCGCGCACGGCAGCCATGACCGTGCGCGAATACGGCCGAGTCGTCCTCATGGGCGGCGTCGGCATGCTCGGTGGCGACGACCTCGCACTCCCGTACCCATGGATCATGCGCAACTCGGTCACCGTGCGCGGCCAGTGGATGTACCCGCGTACAGCGAACGTCGGCATCATCCGGCTCCTTGCCTCCGGCCGCCTTGACCTCGCCCCCGAACGGGTCCGGTCGTTCGGCCTCAACGCCGTCAACGACGCCGTCACCTACGCCGCCTCACATGGTGGCCCGTTCGACCGCACCGCCCTCACCCCACCGGCTCACTGAGAAGACCGACTGATCCCCACATGTCAGCACCACGCCCCGCCATGCTGCTGCTATTTCTCGTGAACAACCACGAGTCTCAAGATCACCGACTGCTGCCCGAACGGACGAACAATCGCTGCTATGTGAAACGAACGAAGCCACTCCTGCGCACCAGCAACTGAGGTACGTCGACTTGAGCTGAAATTCGAACACGTGCGCTAATGGAGTGATGGAGTCCGCGCCCTTCCCTCACGACCTGGTCCAGCTCCAAAGAGCCTGGAACCGCACCTACGACGCTCTCGCCGCGCCTCGCCCCGTGGCGAACACGGTGCTCCGTCGCCGTCTGCTGATGCTGTCGGCTCGTCTTTGGTGGCATCCGTTCTGGTCGGGGTCCGGCCGGATGCGAGCAGCACGCATGGAACTGCGCAGCCAGGCCCGCGCCCTGGATGCGCAGCGGTGAACCGGCATCCTGCCCATCTGGCCGTGCGGGAGGAGCAGATCCTGGCCTGCATCCGGCGGTCGATCGAGGAACACGGCGAGGGCCTGACGGTCCGGGAGGTCGGCCGGTTGGTAGGGCTGCGCAGCCCTGATTCGGTTGTCTATCACCTGTGCAATCTGGAGGAGCGCGGTGCGCTGGCCGTGACGGGAGGGGATGGCGTACCTGCCGTCTGGCCGTCCGACCGGCGAGGTTTGCCCGTCAGCCTGCTCTGAGGCCCGGGCCCTCGACCGCCTCCAGACCGGCGGCCCCCGCGATGCGGTGTGGTGGCGGTGCGGACACGGCCAGTGGGAAACCCTCCCCGACGCCCTCGCCAACCCCGCCGACCACGACGCCTGGTACGCCCGCGACGAGCAACGCTGCCGCGACGAAGGACGTGAGAGGCAACACCAGGAGTGGACGCGGAGAGGGAACGCTGGAGTCAGGAACCTGACCCGGATCCCGAGCCGGCCCCCGAGGCCGCGCCGTGTGAACGGTGCGGCGGTCTGATCACTGGCCTGCTCGGCTACGACCTCGTGGTCGCCCCGCCGGAGGACGGCCGGCACTGTCCCCACTGCCGCGCCGACCTGCGCCAGCAGTATCCGACGCTGCGCCAGGCGGTCTTCGGACGGTGCTCGCGCAGCAAGTAGCCCGGCCCCGCCAGAGCGTCACGGGACCGGGCTAGCGCTGAGGGTAGGCCGGACAGCACAGCTCGAACACAGCGGGGAGAGGCGGTCTGCCGTCGTCTACGCCGTCCGGAGCGGGTCGGAGTTATGCGGCACCGCGTTGTCCGTGCGGCCGGCGCGGAGGGTTCGTCGCGGGCTTGGCGGCGCTGCGGGGTGGGCTCCGAGGACTCCGCGGGCTCGCAACTCGCCGAGGTCTGGCAGATGGAGGCCGGGCAGTGTGTCGAGAAGGTCGGCCTGGGCGGCGCGGATGCTTTGCGCGGGAGCCTCGGGGCCGGTGCCAAGAGTGCGGCGGGTGGTCACGGTGATCACCGTAAAGGCGGCCCTTGGCCGGAGGATAGCGGGAAGCCCGGCGCCGTACGGTGGGCACATCGCCAGGCTCACGTGAGCAACGAGCCCTCCGGCAGGCGGTTACGGCCCCTGCTACCGGGCTACCGACGGAATTCGCTGACCTGCTGAAACGCGGCCCACAGAGCGTGGGCATCCCGTGAATGGTTGTGGAGTCTCCCAGTGAACCGCGGTACGCCGATGTGTGGTCGGGGCACTTCAGCTGGCCGCTCTGAGCATCGCAGATGGCCGGAGATCGCTACGCGGTGGTGTGGCGCCTGGCCTCGGCAGTGATGATCTTCAGCGCCTCGGTGATGCGGTCGTGGTGGGTGCGGTGGGAGACCACGCAGACGCGCAGGGTGTAGCGGCCGTCGACCACCGTGCTGGAGAGCACGATGCGTTGGTGGCCGTTGATCCGCTCCAGCAGACGGCGGCTTGCTTCGTCCGCCGGCTCGGCGGCGGCCCGGCTGCCGTCGGCGGGACGGAAGCGGAATATCACGGTGGAGAGGTCCGGGCGCTGCGGGACCTCCAGTTCCGCGACGCCGGACAGTGTGTCGTGGACGTGTTCGGCCAGGTCGAGCTTCTCGTCCAGAGCCTCGCGGAAGGCGTCCACCCCGTGCAGGTGCAGGGGAAGCCAGGCCCGCAGACCGCGGATCTCGTGGGTCAGCTCGGGCCCGAGGTGACCGGAGTCCGGGACGCTCCCCGCCGCCCCCATGTCCTGGAGGTAGCTGCCGGTGCCGTTGTGCGCGGCGTGCAGGGCGGCGATGTCGCGGACGACCAGGGCGCCGGTGCCGAACGGCATGAACAGGGTCTTGTGCGGGTCCAGGGTGACCGAGTCGGCCTTCTCGATACCGGCGAGGCGCTCTGAGCCGCGTGCGGTGAGCCGGAAGAAGCCTCCGTAGGCCGCGTCGATGTGGAACCACACGTCCTCGCGGCGGGCCAGGTCGGCCAGCTGGGGCAGTGGGTCGACGGTGCCGGTGTCGGTGGTGCCGGCGGTGGCCACCAGCAGGAACGGCCGCAGCCCGGCGTCCCGGTCGGCGCGGATCATCGCGGCGGCGGCATGGGGGTCCATCCGCAGGTCCGGGGTGTGCGGCACGGTCCGTATGTGCGCGGCGCGGATCCCGGCGAGGCGGGCGGCCTTGGCGACGGAGTGGTGGGCGAAGGCGGTGGTGTAGACGGTGCCGCCGGTCAGATCCTCGCCGAGCCTGTGGTGGCGGGCAGCGACCGTCGCGGAGAAGGTGGCCATCGAGCCGCCGCTGGTCAGCAGCCCGCCGCTGCCCTCCGGTAGCCCGCACACATCGCGGGCCATCCAGCGGATCACACTCTCCTCCAGCGCGGCGAGGGCCGGGGCCACCGAGGCCAGGCCGCCGTAGCGGTTGACGGCACGGTTGTAGAACTCGGCGAGCGCGGCCGAGTACAGACCGCTGCCCGGGATGTACGCCAGGTGGCCCGGCCCGGCCGTCTCCAGAGCGCAGTCGGCGGCCTCGTCCAGGCGCGCGAGCAGAGCCTTCAGGGCACCGCCCCGGGCGGGCGGCGGCGCCAGGAAGGACTCCACGAGGTCGGCCTCGGCCCGCGGCGACAGGGGACTGGTCGCGGGGCGGGCCGCGAGGTTCTCGGTGCGATCGACGACGCGGTCCAGGACGAGACGGCCCATTTCGGTCATCGTGGCGTGGTCGGGTTCCAGGGGGAAGGGGTGCATGAGGCAGTCCGATGGCGGTGAGAGGGAGTACGGAGGCGGCAGCCGACCGGCTTGGCGGCCGCAGCGCGTGACCAGAATGCGCCGCCGAGCGCAGCATGCGATGGCGTAGTGAGTGCCGGTACGGCGCCGCAGCGCACGATTGTTCGCCGATACTGCCGGTACGCTGCATTTCATGCCACGCCCCCTGTACGACCGCATCGACCGGGCGATCCTGGACCACCTCCAGCGCCACGGACGCACCCCCAACGTCGACCTCGCCGAGGCCGTACGCCTGTCACCCTCGTCCTGCCTGCGCCGCACCAAAGCACTGGAGGAGGACGGAGTCCTGGCCGGCTACCGCGCCGACCTGGACCGCGAGCGCCTCGGCCTCGGGCTGACGGTGTTCCTCTCCCTCAAGGTCGAGCACTCCCGCACCACCTCCCAAGAGGTCGAAGAGGCGCTGAAGGCGATCGACCACGTGGTCGCCTGCCATGTGGTCTCCGGCGACGCCGACTTCTTCGTCGAGCTCGCCGTGCCGGACCTGCGCACCTTCGAAAAGGTGCTCACCGACCAGATCCTGGCCATCGGTCCCGTTCGCGACGCCCGCAGCACCTTCTGCATCCGCACCGTCATCGACCGCGGCCCGCTACCCCTCAACTCCTGGCCCGCCCCACGTATCTGACCGGACGACACGGCTTCACCTGCGCAGACGTGGGCCCGGGGATAGGCAAGGCCGAGGCCGGCATTGCGCCGGGGGTGATCGTTCGTGGGTCAGTGGGAGGCGTCGAACGCGTCTTGGATTTCCCTGGGGACGCGACCGCGGTCGTTCACCTCATAGCCGTTCTCGCGAGCCCACGCACGAACCTCTCCCGCACTGGGACCGTCCGCGGCGACCTCGCGTCCCCGACCCGCCCCCTTCGCGGTGCTCCCCAGGCTGTCCAGGTTGCCGACGGCTGGCATCTGTGGCGGAACCTCGCCGAGGCTGTGGAGAAGACCGTCGGCTCGCACCACACCTGCATCCGCTCCGCGTTCGCAACGAGTCGAGCCCGTGAGCCGGAGACGGCAAGCGGCACGATGCCGCACTTCGGCCCTCCGGACAGCTCGCGCGACTGCCTCGGCCGCCCGCGGCGTCTGGTGGCCCGCACCGAGGAACGCTACGCGGCGGTGCAGGAGCGACTGGCCGAGGGCAAGTCCCTGACGGCGATCGGCCGGGAACTGCGGCTTGACCACTCCACCGTCCGCCGCTTCGCCCGTGCCGCCAGCATCGACGAACTGCTGGTCAAGGCCGTTAACCGTCAGTCCATCCTCGACAAGTACAAGCCTTGCCTGCACCAAAGGTGGAACGAGGGTTGTCACGACATTCCCCGGCTCCACCGCGAAGTCCGGGAACTCGGCTTCCCTGGAGACGTCCAGACCGTCCGCCGCTACCTCCGTTCATCGAAGGAGAGCGGGCTTCCCGGGGTACCGAGGCCTGCGGCCCGGCCCCGCCGGGTGGTTCGCTGGATCATGACCGCCCTGGACCGTCTGACCATCGGCGACGCGCAGGAACTCAAGGAGATCCGAACCGCCTGCCCACACCTGGATGCCGCGGCCAGACACGTTCGCGACTTCGCCGCCATGCTTCACGACCGACGCGGCGACCTGCTGCCCGGTTGGATGGACTGCGTCCTCACCGATGACCTGCCGGCTCTGCACTCCCTGGTCGCCGGCCTTCGCCGGGACCAGGACGCAGTCGTGGCCGGCCTGTCCAGCTCCTGGAGCTCGGGCCAGGTCGAGGGGCAGGTCACGCGCATCAAGCTGATCAAGCGGAAGGGCTACGGCCGAGCCAACCTCGACCTGCTCCGCAAACGGATACTCGTCATGACCTGATCTGACCGGCCCCGGAGCACGGGATTTTCAGGAGAACCGGTCGCCCGAACGCGCTGAAGCTGACCTTCTTAACGTTCGAAGTCTCTCGCGGCGTCGTCCCAGCAGAGGCTGCGGAGACCGTGATCGGCGTCCTCGCCTGACGGGATGTCGGGAGTCGCCTGGAACCACACGACGGTCAGTGCAGAGTGGTGCAGCACCGACTCTCGTTCCGGATCGATCGGCTGAGAGGTGAACGACCCAACGCACGTCACTGCAGGCAACAGTTCGACCGGGCCGAAACCACCGGCAGGGAGGTCTGGCAGCTCCCGGACCGGCGCGACCAGGTGCACAGGAATTGAGGGACGATCCTTCTCGACGCTCCTGAGCAGGCGCTCCAGCTTGAGGTCGTTCCAGCGCCGGAACGGGTATCCCTCCAACATCCCGCCATACGTCGAGGACAGTCGCACGTCCGAGAGTTCGATCGAGCGGCCTGAAGTGAGAACTATGTGCGCCAGTGCCACAGTCCCCAACCTACTGGCACAACAGGACCCGACTGCTGGCCCCGGCTCCGAAGCCGTGACAGTTACTCCAAGACTCCGACATCAGCATCGCCGCGTGGATCACAAGATCTTCGCCAGAGCCGAATTACGTGACGCTGATCATGTAGATCGTGGGGAAAAGCGTGACCGCTGACATCAGTGTCCATGGGTGTCCACCTGTGTCCCACGGCGTCTCACTCCGGCCGCACGGAGTCGACCGGATTTCGCCCCCGTACGCAGGGCAGGCCGTGGCTTTTGTGGGTGATCCGCCGACAGGGGCACATGGCCGGCACCTGGACGGATCCAGCACGGCTGCGGCTGGCCCGTCAGCCACGCGCAGGCCGGCCGCCAGGTAGAGATCGGAACCGGACCACAGCCGCCGCCCGACCAGGACCATCCACAAAGGCCAGTCATCGCTCGTCACCCAGCGCGCCAGACGCACTGTGAGCGGAGTGAAAACAAGAGCCAGCAGTCCGCCGCACCGCACACTGTCAGGACAGCCAACCGCGTCCGCTTCCACCACATGCGACGTTTCTACTGGACGCAGTCCCAGGCGCGCACAACGCCTGGGCACTGGAAGCCCGGCCGCCGAGGCGGCCCGCACCGCGGACGAAGACCTGAGAAGAACCACGCTTTGGTTGGATGGACCAGAACCTGAACGGCAGTGCCGCCGACGCGAACGCCAGCAGGACGAACGCCGCCGCAGCACCTTCGGCCAGCGCGCACCGCGCAGCGCTTCTCAACGCAGCACAGTCTGCCGACCACGGCCACGGTGAGGGAGGCCTGGCTCACCGTCCTTGGCCACCTGCACCGCACCGCCGACGGAACGCGAGGCAAGAACCAGAGCACCGCACAGTCCTTCGCGACGCACTTGCCCTGGCGTCGTCCCTTGAACCTGTCATCTCCCCACCCGGCCTGCGAAGCGATGGCAGAACCGGGACATCACCGCTGATCCCCAGACGCCGGTGCGGTACAGCGTCTTCGAAACATCAGCCCAGCCCGGGCCTCGGTCTGCGCCGTCTCCGGGGCCGCGGGCCGCCTGGCACGCCGGCCGACGTGCTGTGGACCGGCCTGCACAGCACCTTCTTCACCTCGGCTCCGCTTCGCGCCCGGCATTGAGCTCCCCTGTCGGTTGCTGCAGCTCGTTGAGCTCTTCGGCGGTGAGGTCGTCGACCCACGCGGCCAGGCGCCGGTACTCCGCATCCTCCTCGTCGACCAAATGCCGCTCGTACCAGTCCAGTTCCCCGTCGTCCTCGTCGGCGAGCCAGGGGCGGGCGGCTGCATCCCGCAACCGCCGGTCCTCCGCCTCCTCGACGGCGTCGCACGGGTACGCCGGCAGCGGCCGTGGCCCGGCCAGGATCCGCCGACGAGCGGCGACCAACGCGTCGGCGGTCTCCTCGCCTGCGCTGCACGCGGCCGCGAAGGCAGTCAGCAACTGCTCACTGGGCAGCCGCCGCCCGGTCAGGGCCAGATGAAGCGTGCTGCGCCTCAGCAGGCCCTCGGCCTGAGGCGCGGTCACAAGCCGGCGCAGGCTCGGACTGCCCGCCGCCTCCCGCACCCGTCGCATGGCCCGGACCAGTCCGGCCCCGGTGGTGATCCGGCCCGGCACCTGGGGAAAGCGGGGCCGGTTTGGCTGTGCCCGCACGGCTGCCGCAGCCGCCGCCCACACCTGCCGGGCCGTGTCCTCATCGCTGCCCGCGCCGCGGGCGAACGCCACGACGGTGCGCTCGGTGGGCAGTCGGCCGTCCAGAGCCCGGCGCAGGGTGCACGCGGAGACAGCCATGCCCCGCTTGCCCGCCCGGCGGGCGAGGCTGTCGAAGGTCAGCTTCCCCTTGGCGGCCCGCAGCCAGCCGTGCAGGACGGCCAGCTCCACCGGCCCGGCCTGCGCGCGGCTCATCCGCGGCTGCCGGTGGCGAGCGCGGCGAGCATCCGGCCCGTGCGGCCAGGGAGCAGCATCAGACAGGCCGCTGCGGCAAGGGCGGTCAGGACGGCGGGGATCGGGCGCTCGAGGACGGCCAGGGCAGTTACCGCGGCGATGGCGGTGATGACGACGGCGGCCTCGCCGCCGCCGAGATGACCGGACGCGGGCGGGACCGGCGCGGCCTGCCGGGCGTCGGCGGGCTCGGCGGACGGGACGGTGGACATGACGACGCCTCCAGGCGGGTGTGGTCGGATACGGGCCGGTGGGGCGGGAGTTCGCCCGGCGCGATGCCTCAAGAGTGGCAGCGCCCGGCGCGCTCACGCGAGCCGGGCAGCAGCGGAGCCGCAACCGACGTCATTCGCATGCTCCACGTGAAAGAACAGGTCACAGCCCACAAGCGAGCAGGAAGTGTCCACGGTCGTGCGCCTCCTTCCCGGAGGTGAGGAGCCCGGCACCGCAGCACAGCCGGAGCGTGGCCGCAGCGCCCTTGACCGGGCATCGCGTTCCAGAACAGGGCTGTTGGCGATCCTCGCTGCCCGGCGGCATCACCGGCCATGGCGGATCGGGCAGGCCGGGTGTGGACCGCTGATCGGTGGTCCAGGCGGAGACCAGACGCTGGACGGGGTACGCCGGGGGGAGAGGTGTCTCACCGACGCAGTGCGGGGCGAGCAAGGTTGACGGCGGCAGCGGGATCCAGCGTTTGCTTCTGCCCCGACTGCCTCTGATATGAGGCTGCTTATCGGGAAAACCGCACGTAGCTACTGTCTCAGTGGTTACTGTCTGTGCTCATGCGGTTTCTGCACACTTCGGACTGGCACCTGGGCCGCCGGTTCCACACAGAAGACCTGATCCCCGCCCAGGAAGCCTTCCTCGACCACCTGGTCGACACCGCCCGAAACGAGGGCGTCGACGCGATCCTCGTCGCAGGCGACATCTACGACCGGGCCATCCCCAGCCTGGACGCCGTGCGCCTGTTCAATCGCGCCCTGCACCAGCTCGCCGACCTCGACGTGCCGATCATCATGATCAGCGGAAACCACGACTCGGCGCACCGCCTTGGCGTCGGATCCGGCCTCCTCGCCCGTGCCGGGATCCACTTGAGGACCGACCCCGGCACCTGCGACGTTCCCATCCTCCTCAAAGACGCCGACGGCCCCGTCGCCGTGTACGGCATCCCCTACCTCGAGCCGTCGATGGTTCGCGACCGCCTGGAAGCCGAAGCCGTCTCCCACCGCGCCGTGCTGACCGCGGCTCTGGACCGCATCCACGCCGACCTCACCAACAACCAGCAGGCCGGCACCCGGTCCGTGGTCCTCGCGCACGCCTTCGTCACCCCCGGCACCGGGCAGCCCGAGGAACGCGAGAAGAGCACGGAGGCCGACAGCGAACGTGAAATCGCCGTGGGCGGTGTCGCCCACGTGGGCGCCGACGTCTTCCACGGGATCGACTACGTGGCCCTGGGCCACCTCCACGGCCCCCAGCGCGTCACCGACCGCATCCACTACAGCGGCTCCCCGCTGGCCTACTCCTTCTCCGAAGCCCGCCACACCAAGTCGATCACCCTGGTCGACCTCACCCCCAACGCCGTTCCCGCCCTCACCCACCGGCTCTGCCCCGTGCCGCTGCGCCTGGAGTGCGTGACCGGCTTCATGGAAGACCTCCTGACCAACCCCGCCCACGAGCCGCTGGAGGACGCCTGGCTGGAGGTCACCCTCACCGACACCGCCCTGCCCTTCGAGGCCATGGCCCGCCTGCGCCGCCGCTTCCCCCACACCGCCAGCCTCAAGCACCGGCCCGCCCTGATCCCTGCCCAGGCCACGAACACCCCCACCTACAGCGAACGTATCCGCGGCCGCGGCGACCTCGACATCGCCAGCGATTTCATCAGCAGCATGCGCGGCACCGACCCCACCCCGGACGAACACGACCTGCTCCAGCAGGCCGTCGAAGCATCCCGCCTGAACGAGCAGCAGAGGGAAACCGTCTGACATGCGCCTGCACACCCTGCGCCTGCAGGCCTTTGGACCCTTCGCCGGCACCCACACCATCGACTTCGACGCCCTGTCCGCCGACGGCCTGTTCCTCCTGCACGGCGACACCGGAGCCGGCAAGAGCACCATCTTCGCTGCCATCTGCTTTGCCCTCTACGGCAAACCACCAGGCGACCGCGACCTGCTGCTGCGCAGCCACCACGCTCCCGCCGGCCTCCTGACCGAAGTCACCCTCGAAGTCACCCTCGCAGGACGCCGCCTGCTCATCGACCGGATCCCCGCCCAGATGCGCCCCAAGCGATCCGGTGAAGGCGAGACCTCCCAGAAGGCAGAAACCCGTCTCAGCGAATGGGCCGTCGACGCCGATGGCCAGGGCCACTGGGAACCTTCCAGCAAGTCCCACCAGGAAGCCGCCGTCGAGGTCACCGACCTGCTGGGCATGAGCCGGGACCAGTTCTGCCAGGTCGTCCTGCTGCCGCAGAACGAATTCACCAAGTTCCTCCACGCCGACGCCCACGGCCGACGAGAACTCCTCGGCAAACTCTTCCGCACCGGCCGCTTCTCCTTCATCGAGCGCTGGCTGAACGACCACAGCCGCACCACTGAGAAGAACCGCGACGCCGCCCGCGCCGACGTGCTGCGCCTGGCCGAACGCATCCACCAGGCCGCCGGACCCGATCTGACAACCCAGTACACGGCACCCACCCCCGACGACCCGCACACTCTGACCGAACCCGCCCGCGCCTGGGCCCAGGATCTCCTCAGCGTCAGCCACACCGACCACACCAAAACAGTCCAAGCAGCCACAACGGCCAAGGAGAACCTGACAGGACAGCAGACCACCGAAGCCGCAGCCCGCGAACTCCACCAGCAGCAAGCCACCTACACCAACGCTCGGCAGCAGTTCGACCTGCTCCAGGAACAGACACCGCACCAGGACGCACTCGTCCAGCGCCGCGACCAGGCCCGCCGTGCCCAACAGGCGGCACCGCTGCTGCACGCTGCGGACACCGCCGCAGACGACCGCACCCGTGCCCAGAAGGCCGAGCGCGCTGCCCGCGAGCACCTGCTGCCCGGACACAAGGACCTGGACGTCGGCCAGCTGGAAATTGCTGAGCAGCGTCTTCGCGCCGAAGCTGCCGTCCTGACCACCCTCATCCCCGAAGAAGACACCGTCCGCCGGCTGACCACCGAGCTGGAGCGCACCGACGCCGAAAGGCAGGACTTTGCCACCCAGCAACGCACCGCCCAGGACTGGCTCGAAGCAGAGTCCTCACGGCGCCGCACCCTCGAAACCCGGCGAGAAGCCGCCCGTCAGGCCGAAGAAGAAAGCCGCCGCCACCAGACCACCCTGGACAGCCTGAAGACCCGCCTCGAAGCCGCAAGCCGCCGCGACACCCACCTCGCCAAGATCGCCGAAGCCGAACAGCAGCTGGCCGATGCAGAAACAGCCACCGATAAGACCGGCCACACGTACCTCATCGTCCGCCGCCGACGCACCGAAGGCATGGCCGCCGAACTCGCCTCCACCCTCACCGACGGCACCCCCTGCCCGGTCTGCGGATCCTGCACCCACCCGGCGCCCGCCGCTCCCCAGGACGGGCAGCCCACACGCCAGGACGAACAGGACGCCGAAGCCCTCCACGAGCAGGCCAAGGCCACACAGAAAGCCGCCGCAGCCGTGCTCCACGGGCTCCGCGAACAGGCTGCCACCGCCACCGGTGAAGCCGGCGACACCCCACTGACCGACCTCCAAACCCAGCACGCCGCGCTCACCACGGAGTTGACCGACGCCTTGGACCGCGCTGCCGACCAGGGCACCGTCCAAGAAGAACTCCTCACGCTCGACGGCGAGCACACAGTCCAGACCCAGCAGCACAGCACCGCCACGGCCGGCCTGTCCGCCCGCAACGCCCACTACGACACCCTCACCCAGCAGCTCACCGAATTGACCGCCAAGCTCACCGCAGCCCGCGGTACCCATCCCACCGTCGCCGCCCACGCCGACAACCTCACCCGCACCGCCGACCGCCTCAAAGACACCGCCGACGCCTCCCGCAGCCTCGCCGCCGCCGTCCAGACCCTCACGCACCGCACCGACCAGGCCACCCTCGCCGCCAAGGACCAGGGCTTCGACACCCTGGCACTCGCCCAGCAGGCCCTGCTCAAAGACGAAGACCTGCGCGCCATCGAAGAAGAGATCACTCAGTGGCGCGAGGCCTGCGCCGCGCACACCGCAGTCCTGGAGAACCCGGCACTGCAGCAAGCCGCCGCGCAGCCTTCCGCCGACCTCGACGCCGCCACGGCTGCACGGGCCGCCGCAGATGACCAGCACGCCGAGGCGGCCGCCGCCGCCAGTGCCGCCCACACCCGCAGCCAGGCACTCACCGCCCTAGCCGCCGACCTCGACGCCGCCACCCAGCGCCTGCACCCGCTCGAGCAGGCTCACCACACCGCCCGCCACCTGGCCGAACTCGTCACCGGCAACTCACCCAGCGCCCGCGTGCGCATGCAGCTGGAGGCCTACGTCCTGGCCGCCCGCCTCGAAGAAGTCGTCACCGCCGCCAACACCCGCCTGTACATCATGTCCGAAGGCCGCTACACCCTCTCCCACTCCGACCACCAAGCCGCCCGCGGCGCCCGCTCCGGCCTCGGCCTGGAGATCACCGACTCCTGGACCGGCCGCCCCCGCAAGACCGACACCCTCTCCGGCGGCGAATCCTTCTTCGCCTCCCTGTCCCTCGCCCTCGGCTTGGCCGACGTCGTCACCCACGAAGCCGGCGGCAACCCCCTGGACACCCTCTTCATCGACGAAGGCTTCGGCACCCTCGACGAAGACACCCTCCACAAGGTCCTCGACGTCCTCGACTCCCTGCGCGCCCACGACCGCACCGTCGGCGTCATCAGCCACGTCCCCGAACTCAAGCGCCGTATCACCCACCGCCTCCACGTCCGTAAGAGCCCTGTCGGGTCCAGCCTCGCCCACCTCACCGAGGCCTCCGACTGACCCACCCCTCCACACCACCTGCTGCCCCAGGTGCCTCTACGGGGAGATCCGCTGCGGCAAGGCCGAGGACCCGTGGGGCGAATCTCCGGCCTGCCGCAGCGGTACCGGAGATGCCTGCTCCGGCTGCCGGCCTCGCGGCGATGGACGTGTGAGTGATGCTGCGGGGGCCCGGCGTACCGACGGCGCAGCCGCAGCCTGCGTCGTTCCTGTTTGGCGTCCGCCTGAATGGCGGTGGAGGAGAACGCTGTTGTGTGCTGTGGACGCTGGGGCCGTCCGTCGATCGCGCTCAGGCGGGCGAGCGCGGTCACATACGACTGTGAGCCCCTTGAACAGGTGTATGTGTAGGGGGGTGTGCAGGTCACTGCCGGAGAACCGTTCATGTGAGTGCACCGAAATACGTTCGGCTCGGGCATGCTGCGCTGTGAAGCGGCGGGCACGGTGACATGTCACCGATGTCGGCGTCATCGGGGGAACAGGTATGAATCGACGTGCGCGTGGAAGCAGTTGGCGCAGGCTGTCCGTCAGCTCAGCTTGCTGCGGGGGAATCAGCGGCACCCGGGCGTGCCTGGCAGCCAGTCCGGTGGCGAGCTGCAGGCAGAGCGGATGAACGCCCGGTGCACTCAGCCGAGGGTAGGTGCGGCGGCTTGCACAGCGGCAGGTTTGCCGCCTTCGCCGCAGGCCCTGCCGGCTGCGGGAACACGGCTGCAAGAAGTCCGTGTCTTGGTCGCCGACTTCACGCCACCACTCCCGCCGCTGTAGCGATGACGGTCCATGCCTTGGTCGAATTGTGCTGTTGACCGCGCTGCCGCACTCGGCTGCAGCCGGCCCACGAAAGGATTCCTCCCATGATCCTCATCTATGCCTTCCGTGATGAACGCGGAGCCTGGCACGGCGATCCGGATGCCGTCATCCTCGAGACCGAACCCCGCAAAGGCACCCTGACCGTCCCGGCCGGCCCCGGGGAGGCGACCGGCGTGTTTGCCGGCCAGAGGCTGACGGTTCTCTACGCGGACTGTGAACTGGAGGCCAGCCACAATGCCTACCGGCTCGACGGGGGAGAGCGCTTACCGGCCTCCTGGCACGTCCACGAACTGCTGGCCCCCGCCTATCAGCCCGACAGCCCTGCAGCCAAGGCCCTGCCACCCGCCCGCACGCCCCGCGGTACTGCTGCACCCGGCGTCAAACTGGAAATCGGCGATGCACACCGCCGCTACTGCCTCAGCGCGGACCCCGTCGACGATGGCCGGGTGGAACTGACCGTCATCATCTGCTCGTCCGACGGGATCATCCACGGCGAACTCACCGGCGAGATCGACAGCGGTGACCTCGACAGTGTCGCTCGCCTCATCACCTCCGCGGCGAGCGCCTGCCTCGTTCCCGTCCTGCCCGCTGCACCGCCTTCTGTTCCGGCCGGAGTCAAAGCGGCCCACCCCGGTGCTCCCTGGACGCACGAGGCCGAGCTGTACCTGCGCGAGGGCCACCACGCAGGGAAGAGCCCTGCCCAGCTGGCTCAGGAGCTCGGACGCAGCGAGAACTCCATCCGCTGGAAGCTGTATGGCCTCAAACTAGTCCCCTACCCCTCGGACCTCGTGCCCGCCCAGAAGGCCGTGACGGCACCCGAGCAGCCCAAGGCCTACACGGTGGAGGAGAAACGACAGGCCCATCCGCGCGCCTACGAACGCTGGACACCGGAAGAAGACGCGCGGCTGAGCGAGCTCCACGCCTGCAATACGCCGGTGAGCGACATGGCACGGGAACTGGGCCGCAACGAAGGAGCCATCACCTCACGGCTCGAACGCATCATCTCCCCGTTCTGAAACCGGCACCGGCCCTCCGTCAGTGGCTGCCTTCGGTAGCCACTGACGGCTGCTCAGGGAATCGAACCGGCCACCGGCCGACAGGACCTCCGAGCCGAACGAGAAGTTGACTTCGAGAGATAGGTGGCCAGGGGCGCTCGGATCCGCCCTGGTCGGCCCTCCGTGACGATTCGTAGTCGGCCACTGTGTCGACCGATAGTCGGCCATCGGGGATCCGAGCTGCATGGCCGAGTCCGAATCGGGAGACCGACGTGCTTAGGCCCCGCGCTGCTGTGCGGCGCGGGGCCTAAGGGGCGCAGCGCAGTCCTCGCTCCGACTCAGGTCACTGGATTCCGGTGGCTCTGGTCACCATGCGTTGATGACCGGCGCGTCGGGTTCGTGCTGCCGCCAGGCCTCGTTGAGGCGCGCGAGCCGGTCCGCGGCGGCGATGCCGTGCAGGGACGCGACCTTGCCACCGCTGACTTCGAACGCCACGGCGCCCACGACCCGGTCGTCGACCACGGCGAGGACGGCCGGGGAGCCGTTGACCAGCGCGATATGCATCGCGGGCGAGCCGCCGGCCAGCCGCCGCTTCGCCGGCGTGGGCTTGAAGCCGGCCCGCACGTAGGAGGCGACCCGCTCGCGCGTCTTGTACCGCAACAGCCGCTTGCCCAGTCCGGCGCCGTCCGAGACCGCCGTCACGTCGGCGGTGAGCAGCGCCACCAGCCGTTCGGTGCGCCCCGACGTGGCGGCGGCGAGGAACTCCTCGACGACCCGGCGCGCGGACGCGGGGTCGGCCTCGCCGCCGGGGCGGCGCTCGGCGGCGACCCGGATCCGGGCCCGGTGGACATGCTGCTGGCTCGCGGACTCGGTGATGTCGAGGATCCCGGCGATCTCGGCGTGGCTGTACGAGAAGGCCTCACGCAGGACGTAGACGGCCCGCTCGACCGGCGAGAGGCGCTCCAAGAGGGTCAATACGGCCAAGGACACCGATTCGCGCTGCTCGAAGGTGTCGGCCGGGCCGAGCATCGGGTCGCCCTCGAGGAGCGGCTCGGGCAACCAGGCACCGGCCGCTCGCTCGTGACGCGCCTGCGCCGAGCGGAGCCGGTCGAGGCAGAGATTGGTGACGACCTTGGTCAGCCATGCTTCCGGCATCTCGACCCGTTCGCGGTCTGCGGCCTGCCAGCGCAGGAACGTGTCCTGCACGGCGTCCTCGGCGTCGGCGGCCGAGCCGAGCAGACGGTACGCGAGCGAGGCCAGCCGGCCCCGGCTGGCCTCGAACCGATCGATGGCTGCGCTGTCCATGCGGAACAGCCTATGCAGCCGCCCTTGCACCGGCCCGGTCAGGCGCGGTGGCCAGGCGGCGCTTGCGCTTCGGCATGCCGAAGGTCGGGTGGGCGATGCCCCACCCGGCCCCCTTGAGCACGCCCGACTTGAGCCGCGCGGCGGTCCGGCCGCCCAGGTACCAGGACTTCGACCGGACGTCTCCGTCCACCATCTGGAAGATCGCGTCCCGCCGCCCGAGGCTGATGTGGTTGCCGTAGTACTTCAGCCCGGTGGTCGGGACCCCGCTGCCCGTCAAGCGCGCGATGATCGCGGCGGTCGCCTGCATGTTGGTGAAGCCGGCCGAGGCGCAGGACATCGGCAGCGGCCGGCCGTTCTCGCCGATCGCGTAGGCGCAGTCACCGGCGACGTAGACGTCCGGGTGCGAGACCGAGCGCATGGTGCGGTCGACGACGATCTGGCCGGTCTCGGCAACCTCCAGGCCGCTGGCGGCCGCGAGAGGGTGCACGGCGAACCCGGCCGACCACACGGTCACGTCGGCCGGGATGGACGTACCGTCGGCGGCGATCGCCCGTGTCGGCTCGACGGCTTCGATGCCGGTGTGCTCGTGGACCGTGATGCGGAGCCGGTCGAAGGCCTGGCGCAGGTGACGGCGGGCCCTCGGGGAGAGCCAGGCGCCCAGCTCGCCGCGGGCCGCGAGCGCGACCGAGAGGTCGTGCCGGGACTCAGCGAACTCGGTGGCAGTCTCGATGCCGGTCAGCCCCTCACCGACGACCAGCACGGTGCCGCCCTCACCCAGTCCGGCCAGGCGCTCGCGCAGACGCAGCGCCGAGGACCGGCCGGTCACATCGAAGGCGTACTCGGCCACGCCAGGGACGCCATGGTGGGCTACGGAGCTGCCGAGCGCGTAGAGAAGCGTGTCGTACGCGAGCTCGCCGTCCTCGCCGGTCACGGCGACGGTCCTGCGCTCGGGGTCGACGCCGGTGACACGCGCCAGGCGCAGCCGCACCCCGGTGCCCTCGAATACATCGGCGAGCTTGCGGAACGCGAGGTCCTGGCCGATCGCGAGCTGGTGGAGCCGCATCCGCTCAACGAAGTCGGGCACGGCGTTGACGACGGTGATCTCGATGTCGGCGGGGGAGAGCCGGCGGGCCAGGTTCCCGGCGGCGAAGGCCCCGGCATATCCGGCGCCGAGTACGACGATGCGGTGCTTCATGGCGTTGCTCCTGTCTCGTTCGCGTGCCCTTCGAACGAGACGGCGCCCGGATTGCTGACAGGAGTCAGGTGTGACGCGGGTCACCGAACCAGGACGAGTGACTGAGCCTCCGCCAGACGCATGGGCCTGTCCTGGGCAGTCGAAACGGGGCGATGGCCAACTACGGATCGAGATGGCTGTCCCGTGCCATCGAACTTTGAGTGCGTGCCACCGAAATCTGAGCGACAGGTGTGACAGCACGGCGACGATGGTCTGTTTGAGTCAGTGGCTCCAGTAGTCGCGGCGGGGCAGTTCGCCCCACACATCGGGAGGCCCGACCACGGCACGCCTGTCGGCCAGACGCAGTCCTGCAAAGGCGCAGGCGTAGGCCACGGCGCTGTGCTGGTAGAGGTATGAAGCCAACACTTCCTCGGAGGTGTCGTTCTCGTGCGGTCCCCCGCCCCGGTGCAGGTCCCAGCCCTCGACAGTTCCATGACGGGCGATGCTGCCTTGGTTGCCACTCTTGGGATTGGCGTACAGGCCGTAGCAGACCGTGCCGGCAGACATCCGGGTCAGCACGCCCAGCATTTGCGGCGCGTACCCCCAGGGCTGTGTTAGGACGCAGCCGCCCGGCACGGACGTCACGCCGATGATCTGCAAGCTCTCGTCCCTGTCGTACTCGTACGGATCTTCCAGCAGCTCATCGATGACCTCGTCCTCCACCGGCGCCGCCTCCAGACGGCGCACCGCCTCGGCCGCGTCGATTCCGGCCACGCAGGCCAGCCCCGTACCGTCGTAGTCGAACGCGCCCAGCGCCGTGATGAGCCGATTGGCCTCCTCCGCTGCCGCATGCTCCGTGTCGGTCAGGCGTACCCATTCCGGTACCGGGAACAGGCCCGGCGTCGGTCCAGCCAGGCTCAGCCGCCCCGGTGACCAGCCGCCGATCGACAGCCGCCAAGGATCAGCCCCGGCAGCGGCGAGGGCTCGTGCGCTTTCCGACTTCCTGGACACGACGGCCTCCCAAAGCGCCGTCACCCCGTTCTCCAGCGCGTCCACATCCGCAACTCGACCAGCCAACTCCGCGACGACCTCCGAGGACCCGAACACCGCTGCGCGATGCAGCGGTCGGCCCCCGCTCCATTTCTCTGGATCGGCGCCTTCGCCGAGACGCCGGCGAATGTCGTCGACATCCGTCCAGTCCCAGCCCATGCCAGCCCAGCTGTCACTCACTGCTGCCACCGACCCCCCTCCAACACGTCGCATGCTTTCGCGCTACACGCTCGCACACGGGTCCGACACCAGGGACCGACCAGCGCGATCAAACTTCGATGACACGAACGCACGTCCACTCAAAGTTCGATGGCACATGGTCAAGGTTCGGTGGCACCGGACAATGGCCGACTATCGGTCGGCGTCACAAGAAGGCGCGCGCCACACTCTGAAGGGTTAAGACCAAGGCTAAATCAGAAGTTAAATCCTGCTAGGGTCGTGGGTATGCCGACCGAGGAAGAGCTGTTCGCGGCCGTCGACCAACTGTTGCAAGGTGAGGCGCAGTTGCCGTCACCCGCGGAGCGCGCCCGGCTACGTGAGGCGGCCGGCGTGACGCAGGCCCGCCTCGCCCAGGCGCTGAAGTCGACAACACAGACGGTCAAGAACTGGGAGGCCGGACGAAGCGAGCCTCGCCCGCCCCGTCTCCAGGCATACCTGCGACTGCTGGAAGGCTGGGCTGCGCAGCACCCTCCCTCCACGGTAGGCGAGCCGAGCCCGGCCAGTATCACCGCGGCCGCGGCCCCACAGACGTCCATCTCGGCAGCTCCGTCCCCTGCGGACCGTACGGCAGCCGAAAGCCCCACCGCGTCCTATCCAGCCCTGAACCAGGCCCCAGCGGCAACCACCCCAACAGCAACCGCAGCCAGGAACACGCCCCGCACATCGACCTTTCGGCGTCCGGCGACGACGAGGGCCGCCGGGCCCGCCGCTGATCCGCGGTTTCCGAACGGGCCGCTGGCCGTACTGGACGGCGACGGTACGGCCTACTGCCTGGGCGGCGTGCTGCTGGAATGCCCGGCGACGACGGTTCCGCAGCTGGTCGACTGGGTGCTGGAGGAGGCCGGGATCGGCGCGCCACGGCTGAACAAGAACGGCAAGGACTCCGATCCGCTGATCGTGCTGACCGAGGCGGCCGCCCTACGGTTCGGGCTGCCCGCACGGCTGGAGGGCCCGGAGGCCCGCCGCAGCCTGCGGCTGCCGCAGGACCACCCGGTCGTCAAGCAGATCACGAAGGCGAAGTGGCAGCTCACCCAGCGCGGCTTCGGCCCGTGGGCCCGCATCTACCGCCCCGCCAAGGGCAACCAGCGCCAATGCGTACAACTGGCGATCCTGTCCTGGGACGCCCTCGACACCCGCGCCTGGGGCGACGCGGCAGACCTGCATCCTGCGGACCTGGCCCGGGTGCTGGGCGTGTACGCGTCCCGGGTCATCACCCCGCGCGGCTCCACAGCCGTCTCCGGGCTGGAGCTGATGACCGCGACCCGGCCGCCCACCCGCGCGGTCAAGGACGACACGACGGGGGAGTGGATGCCCGGGCCGAACCCAGGTGCGCTCACCGAGCCCGTCGACCCGGCGCCGCCAGAAGCCCCGCTCGAACATCCCGTCGCCCAGGGCTGGGACGGTGGCTTCCTGGACGAAGAGGCCTACCAGTGGGTGCGCGACCCCGAGCTACTCACCGGCGACGAATGCACGCTGCGCTACGCGGTGGGCCTCGACATCAATACCGCGTTCCTCGCGGCCGCCGCCCGACTGACCGTCGGTTTGAGCGAGCCGGTCCACATCACCTCCCCGGCCTTCGACAAGAAGATCCCCGGCAGCTGGCTGGTGGACCTCTCCCACATCGAGCTGGACCCACGCCTGCCCTCGCCGTTCACCCCCTCCGGGCAGCGCCCGGAGGGGCCGGCCTGGTACGCCACCCCAACCGTGGCGTATGCCGCCGAACTCGGCTACGAGGTACGGCCGATCGAGGCATACCTGCGCCGTGAGACCGGTGCATACCTGGACCCCTGGCACGACCGTCTCAAAGACGCGTACGTGACGACGACCGCCGACATGGGCATCCCCGTCGACAAAGACACCGACGCGACCGCGTTCCTCACCGCGATGGCCCTGCACAAGGCCTACCGCGCCGCCAACGACGACAACCTCGAAGCGCTGCGCACCGTACTGCGCGAACTCGCCGCGGACCACACCGACTTCCTGCATCTGGCCGACCAGAGTGACGAAAACCTGGAGGCGGCCATCCGCCGGCACCGGCAGGGCGCGATGGTGCTCTCGGCCATCAAGTCGACTATCAAGGGTGGTATCGGCAAGCTCCGCGAGCGCCCACAGGGACGCCACTACACCGACGGTGAGCGCTGGCCCGCGCTGGAGCGCCCGACCTGGCGCCCGGATGTCCGGGCCGCGGTCATCGCCAAGGCGCGGGTGAACATGCACCGCAAGATGGCCAAACTCACGGCCCTGACGGGCCGTTACCCTCTCGGAGTGCTGTCCGACTGCGTCGTCTACGCCAGCGAGGGGGCCTCGCCGCTGGACTTCCTCCCACACACCAAAGACGGCAAGCCGGTGCTCGGCACGTTCCGCCTCGGTGCCACCCCGGGCCTGGCCAAGGTGGAGGGCGTCCAGGAGATGGCGTGGGCGGTCGACCTGATGGAGCAGGGCTACAACCCCGCCCGCCACATTAAGGGCGGCGACGCCGTCATGGACGAAGGGGAGTAGAGCCGTGGTGCGACGGATGCGAACGAGCAACGCCGGTGCCGACGACACCCTGGTCAACGACGCCATCGAACGCGCCAGCCAGGAAACCTTCACCCGCGAGCCTCCCAAGACCCTCCAGGCGCGCATCAAATTCCTGATGAGGAAGCTGAAGACGACCAAAGCGGTCGCCCAGGAGATCGGCGTCACCGCGGACTCCGTGAACCGCTACCGCCGAGGCGCCCGCAAGAATCCGCCCGACGAGATCGCCGCCAGGATCGACCTGGCGGTCCGCGCCCGCTGGCAGCCCCAGGTCCGTAAGCGGAACCGTAAGAAGGCCGCCACCACGACAGGGATCACTGTGGAGACCCGAGCCCGGTTCGGCTACACCGCACCCATCGGCACGACCGACGACGGACGTCAGCGCCGCATCACCGTCCACCTCCCCGCCGACTACGCCCGGCGGCTCTTCGACGCCCAACAGGGCATCGGCGACCAAACACCCAATGAAGTCATCGCCGAAGGACTTCAGGAAACGTATTTCAAAGACCACGGAAGGCGCGCCGACAACCTCGAAGTCGAGTTCACGGACATCGACTACATCGACTTCTCGTTCTAAACAGCTTCGTCCACGCCCTGCCCATCGATGTCCGTTGAGCCGAAGCACGACAGTCGACACAGAAGCAGGCTTGTTGATACCCGATAGGCCACCGTAGTGAGCAGGGCCGCGCATTCGGGCCGGTGCCCGGGGCGGCGGTCGGCCCGGGCACTCAGGTCCGGATATCTACTCCATTGAGCCCAGGACCACATCGCCTGCGACGGAACACGGGCCAAGGCTTGCAGGTTCCGCTGAACGTGGGTGGCTTCGACAACGTGAGCTGGTTCCGCTCGGCGGCGGGTTTCGGCCCCACTTAGCGATCTTTCGGACCTGATCTGGGAGTGGAAGTTGGCCCCACCCAGACCGCGCGGCATGCTGATCCGACATGCCGGGCCCGACACGGGGCATGGCAACAGGGTGGGAGGATCGCGTTGATCGTCTGGGTGAACGGTGCGTTCGGCAGCGGGAAGACCACCCTGGTGGATGAGTTGCGTCCGCGCTGGCCCGAGGTGCTGGTCTATGACCCGGAGATGGTCGGCTATGTGTTGCGGGAGATCGTGGAGGTGCCGACCGGCGACTTCCAGGACCTTCGGCTGTGGCGACGCCAGGTCGCCGACCTGGCGGTGGGACTGGTCGAGGAGCATCGCCGCCCGGTCCTGGTCCCCATGACCTTGGTCAACTCTGGCTATGTCGGTGAGATCTTCGGCGCGTTGAAGGACGCGGGAATCGACGTCCACCACTTCTTCCTCAAGGTCTCCGGAGAGGTTCTGGAGCAGAGGATCGACGGCCGCAGTTTCACCCCGGACAGCCCTGAGCAGGACGAGAAAGTTCGGCGCTGGTGCAAGGACAGGATCGCGCCGTGCATGGCCGCGGCCGACACCTTGCCCAGCGACACGGTGTTCCTGGACGGCGAGCTCACTCCGCAGGAGCTGGCCGACCAGGTGCTGGCCCGGGTCCGAGCCGGAGGAACGTCCGGGGACTGAGCGCGGCCGTGGCCGCTGCAGAGCAATGATCTGGACCCGCGGGCGAGGACCGCCCGGCTCGGCGAGCGCCCGCATCCGGTCCCCTTGGACCCGGCGTCATGGACAGTGCTGGAACGCTGTCTGGCTCACCGTGAATCTCAGCGGACCGACAATCCCCACATGATGGTCACCCGCCAAACGAAGTCCGGCCGGGGGGCGGCGTCCACTGCCTATGCCAGCCACGTTCTGGATGCCTGCGGCTTCCCGCCCCGCATGATCCGATGCACTCGGCTGCTCGACCTGGTCAACACTATGGATCCCAAACTCGTCGCCGCCGCCTTCGGTATGGACCCCGAAGCCACCATGATCTACCTCGCCGATCGCATCGATCCAGGCCGTCTGCCCGGCCCGGAATCACGGTGACGGCGGGTGACCTCTGACCTACTGTTCAGCCGGTGAGTATCTGTCCGCTCTCGCCGCCGATCTCCGCCACTTCTGCCACGAGAATTGCAGCGATCATGGCTGACCTGCCGACGAATGAGCGTCTCTATATCTGGGGGCGGAACTTGTTCCAGCAACAGCAAGAACCCGTCGTTTGGGCAGGCAGCGTTCTTGCTGCTACGGCCCGGAAGATGGGGCGGTCACCAGAGATCGACGAGGCCCTGATCCTGGCAGAACGTGAAGACCAGTGGCCGCGGGGCCGCGAAGTCTTCGACCGAATCCGGCGACGGAGCCTGAGCAGAGAAGACCCGCTGGCTGAGGAACACGCTCTGTACTTTGCACTCGCGGAACTGGTGGCCAAGCTCGCGCATAACGCAGCGGGACAGCAACCGCCTTTCGATCACGATTCGGGTTGGCGCGTCGGTCCGACTGCCTATCGCCTCGCCGCGACGACGGACGATCCGGAGCTTCACGAGCGTCTGGCGCAGGCCCTGGGCGGATGGCCACAGGACGTCTGACTACGAGAGCTCCCGCTGTGCCTCGTCGAACCTGCCGCAGTTCGGCAGCACCTTGCACGGGTTCGCCGGAACATGTGCGCTTTGCTGAAACTCTCGTTCGAGGCGATGGCGACGCTGTTCTTCTCCTCGCGCTCCGTCAGAACCTGGAACAGCAACTCAGCGCCCCTGCGGTCCAGCTCCATATCGCCCAGCTCATCAATGCAGAGAAGATCGACACGGCCGTAGCGGGCGATGGTCTTGGTCAACTGCCGTTCGTCGGCGGTCTCGACGAGTTCGTTGACGAGTTTGGCCAGCACGTAGCGGACCCTGAAGCCCGACATGGCGGCCTCGGCGCCCAGCGCGATCAGCAGGTGCGACTTGCCGGTGCCGGAGTCACCGATCAGGCAGAGCGGCTCGCCCTTCTTGATCCACTCGCGGGAGGCCAGGGTGTGGATGGTGGCCGGGTCAATGTTCGAGTCGGCCTCGAAGTCGATGAGGGGGAGTTCGCCCTCATGGTCGATCCGCGCGGAGCGGGTGGTCAGCCGGGGGTGAATACGGTCCCGGCCCAGGGCCTGCGCGGAGCCGTACCGGTCTGTGACCTGCACAGTCGCCGCGTCCGGCTCACCCCAGGTGTCCGGCTTGGCGAAGCGGAACTCCTTGCCGTGCTTCGGGGGTCGTCCGCCCTGCGGCAGCGAGATCCACGGGGCAGGGACGGGCTTGCGCATCACCCGGTCCGAGCGCATCCGGCCGAGCACGTCGACCGGGAGGCCGCCGAGGAGGTAGGCCGTGCGCGGGGCGTCATAGCCGGCATCGAAGACGATCAGGATGTCGGCGTCACCGTCTTCCCACTGGCCGCCATCGATCAGGTCGGTGATGACGCGGCGGACCTGGGCGGCGGTGACCTCGGCGACATCGTCGTCGGGGCCGAGGCGGACCGCGTCCAGCAGCTGGCACCAGGACGTGCGGCCCGTCTCCAGGGCGGCGACGAACGAGTAGGGCCAGCCGGGGATGACCTGGTCGCTGGAGCGTCCGTTGCGCCCGTAGACGTGGCAGAACAAGCGGTCTGGGCTGGTCGGCGCGTCTGGGCACAACCAGTTGCTCACGTCGACTGCGAGGACGAGCCGGTTGTCGGCGACCTTCGGCTGGGGCAGCACGGCCAGCGCGCGGCGAAGCCCGTCCACGTCGATACGGCCGCGGTTCAAGGCGTCGTATAACGCGCCGTGCCCACGGCGGTGTTCAGCCAGCAGCGTCAGGTCGACCGGCGAGGTCACCGGCCCGTTCTCGCAGAGCATCGCGTCCGTGAGCTCGAACAGCGTGTCACCGCGCCGGGTCAGGCACGCGTAGAAATCCTCCCGGAAGTGTGACGCGAAGTCGAACGCGTCTCGCTGGGCATCGTGATGCAGCAGACTCATTCCCCCACGGTCTTCGTACTGGTCAGGTGCATCTTTGGTCGGAGCACAGGATCAGTCGAAGGCCGTGTTCACGTCCGGGAAATCCCCGTACGGGCGATCATGTTCGGCGCATTGTTCGAGGCTCAACCGTCACGGGCGGCCTCAGGGCAGAATGACTTGGTCATGGACACGCATCCCCTCCAGCTCACCGCCCACGGCCTCGTGCTTCGTGAATGGACGAGCGATGACCTCGCCGTCATGCAGGAGCTGTTCGACGACCCTGATGTCGCATACCGGACCCCGTTGGCGTCACCGTTCGGTCAGGCCGCCGCACTGCGATACCTGCACAGCGCAGAACGAGCCCGACGGGACAACGACCGGATCCACTTGGCCATCACCACCGATGGGCACCAGGCACTGGGAGAAGTCCTGCTCAACCGTGCAACTGGCAGCATCGGCTACATCGTCGGCGCCGCCCACCGGGGGCAACGACTGGCCGTGCGCGCCCTTCGAACGATGACCGAGTTCGCGCACACCACCCTCGCCCTGCCGAAGGTGATCCTTGAGATCGAACCTGACAACCAGCCCAGCATCGCCGTCGCACGATCGGTCGGCTTCCACCCGTCCGGCTCGGCCCCCGAATCCGTCACCGACAAGGGCCGGACCTACGGCCTACTCGCCTGGGAACACAACCTGATCACCGCCGATCAAGGTTAAAAAAACAAGCGTAGAGGCCGTTCTCAAACCCGTAGTAGAGGGTTTGCGTGACTCCGGCCGTTAGCGCTGCCGTCACCCCGACGATGAGGATTCGCAGCAAGCTACGGCGCCTGGTGAAGCTGCGCAGGCCCCTCCGGTGCACACGGACGGGAGGGGTCAGGGGAGCCCGGGCTGCAAACGCACCTGCTATTACGGCCGCAGTGATCACGATGGGCGAACCACAGCGACGACGACAAGCTGGCGGAGCCCGGCCGGGTGCCTCGATCGGGTTATGCGGAACCCCCGGAGAGTCAAAGTAGGATAAATAAGGACATAGCGTCGCTCGCCGATCGTCAGGGAGCGGTAGATGGACGCCTCGGACGAGCTCCTTCGAAGCACCGCCCCGTCGGCTCTTCTGACCCTGGACGGCACCATCCGCAGCCTCAATGCCGCGATGGCCAGTTCCCTGGGCAGGCCAGCGAACCAGTGTGTGGGTCGTGACATCGGTGATCTGTTGCCCGCAAGTCAGCGGATGTCAGCCAAGAGTCTCGTGGCCCACGCCGCCACCACGGGAACGGTCGCCATGCGGGTGCTGGAGTTCCCCGGGCCAGGCCATGCGTCCGTTGTCTGCTTGATCGAGGCGCAGGCAGTGAAGGATCCCGCCAGTGGCGAGCAGCTCGTTTGGGTGCACTCGTTGCGCGCCGAGAACGACCTGAGCGGTCTGCTGATTCCGTTCCGATTGGCAGCCAAGGCCGCCAAGCTCGGTCTGTGCATGTGCTCCCCTGAGGACCGCCAGGTGGAGTGGATGGGCGGCGCACCCGCCCTGGCGATGCTGTTCCCTGAGGGCTCAGTGTCCCTGTCCGGCGTGGTGCGGCGAGCCCACCCTGACGACCGGCAGGCGCTGCGCCGGCTCATACGTACGACCGCCCCCCAGTCACCCTGGATCAGGTTGCGGTACCTCGCTGAGCACGATGACTGGCACCATCTGGTCTGCCAGGCCCGTCGGATCCAACTAGGGTTCGGCGGCCCTGTACGGACTTTCGCAGTGGTCCGGGACGACACCCAGCAGGGAGCGCGACGACGGAGAGCGTTGGTCGCGCTGACTGCCGAGCGGCAGCGCGCCGACGAGGGCGCCGAATTCTCCTCCGCCCTGATCACTGCAGCCACGGAGCAAGAACTGCAGCAGGTCGTCCTGACACGGCTCGCCGCGACTTTCGGTGGTACCGGCGCGGTGCTGGCGTTCGTCGACGACGGCCGGCTACGCGTTCTCTCCGATGCCGGGTACCCGCTACCGCTGGCCAAGGCCCTGCAAGATCTGTCGCTGGATGCCCCGAGCCCGCTGTCCCATGCCATCCGAACCGGCAAGCCGCAGTTCATTCCCAACCAGAGGCAATACATCCGCCACTGGCCACAAGGAGTCATATTGCCGTGGATCGACCAGCTCGGGGCCGACTTCGCTGCCGTGGTCAGTCCCCTCAGCCTGCTGGGCGAACAACCGGTCGGAGCCTGGTCGGTCACCTACGACAGTGAGCACCACTGGTCCCCGCACGAGCGTGCCCTCATCAGTACTCTGACCGACCTGGCAGGCCAGGCACTGAAGCGCATCAGGTTGCAAAGGGCACGAATCGAGCTGGCCACGGCGCTCCAGCAGACCATGCTCCCCACGCTTCCTGAGCACCTCCCGGGCCTGGAGGTCGCCGCCCGCTACCGACCGAGCCAGGACGGGCTCGACATCGGCGGCGACTGGTACGACGCCTTCACCATGCCCGACGGCGCGATCGCCCTGGAGATCGGCGACGCCCAAGGGCACGACGTGGACGCCGCCGCCTTCATGGGACAAGTGCGCTCGTCCATGCGCGCGATCGCCGCCCAAGAACCAGATCCGGGAACCGTGCTGACACGCACCAACGACTTGCTCATCACGATGGGCACCGCACGATTCGCCAGCTGCACCATGCTGCACATCGATCCACACGACGGCCAGGTCACTGGTACCAGCGCCGGCCACGTGCCGCTGCTGTCCGCGCACAAAGACGGCAGCCACAACGTCTGTGAGCTGCCGGGCGGCCCGGTCCTGGGAGTCGTGCCCGACACCGACTACCACGAGGTGACCTTCACCCTGGACAGGGACAGCGCGCTGGTCATGGTCACCGACGGCGTGGTGGAAGGGCCAAGCTTGACGTTGGATGCCGGACTGGAGCAGATCGGAACACTGGCCGGCGAAGCCCTCCACGACGGACTGGACGCCGAGGCGACCGCCGACCGAATCCTCGACGCAGCCGTCCCGGTGGGCCATATCGACGATATGGCCCTACTGGTCGTCCGACGTACAGGATGACGTCCGCTACAGCGCGGAGCGCAGGCCGCGAGACTTTTCCATACCGACCGATGCCCGAGACGTTACCCCTTGACAGAGCTGGGCACGGACGGCGCTAGCCTGCGGCCCCTTGACCGACGCGGCGGCACATACGCGTATGGCATCCGCACCGGTGACATCAGGTCCCCGGCACAGCGTGCCGATCTGCTGACGGATCGTGGGCGGGGCCGGTCGCGGGTGCAGCCGACCCCGGCGTCCCGCCGGAACGGGACCTGCCCGATGATCTACGCCATGGTCATCGGCCACCGCCCGGTGCACGTACCCGAACCGCCACGCACACCAGGCCCCTGACCATCCCGTCGGACGGTGGCCATCCACTCCCTACGGGCGTACGCGGATGACTGTCTTCCCGTTGCGTCGCGTGGTCGGGTTGAGGGCACCGATGGCATCATCGAAGCTCGCGACGTGACCGATGTTCGTCCGCAGCCGTCCGTCCCGCACCCGCTGCACGATCTCACCCAGTTCGGCACGATCGGCCTCGACAACGAAGTCCACCGCCAGACCGTCGGTGGGCCGCGCCTCGACCGGGCCGACGACGGACACCAGCGTTCCTCCGGCCTTGATCAGGGCAGCGGACCGCTTCTGAACGTCGCCGCCGATGACATCGAAGACCAGATGGACGCCGCCGACGTCTTTCAGCGCGTCGTTCTCCAGGTCGACGAACTCATGCACGCCGAAGTCGAGTGCCTTCTCACGGTCGGCGGCGCGTCCGGTGCCGATGACGTAAGCGCCGGCCTCACGTGCTAGCTGGGTCACCATCGTCCCGACTGCCCCGGCCGCGCCATGGGCGAGGACGGTCTGGCCGGCCTGAAGGCGGCCGTGCTGGAACAGCCCCTGCCACGCGGTCAGACCTGAGATCGGCAGGGACGCGCCTACCGTGAAGTCGACATCGCCGGGCAGCGGTGCGAGGTTGCGTGCTTCGATCGCCACGTACTCCGCGAGGGTGCCGTCGCGGTGCCAGTCGCCGAGGCCGAACACCCGCTGCCCGACCGACAGCCCCGTCGTGCCGTAGCCGAGGGCGGTGACCACTCCGGCCAGCTCGTGGCCGGGGATCGACGGTGTCTTGTCACGGCCGGCGCGATCGGTCCAGGTCGATGGCCACTCCATCTCAGTCGGGACGAAGCCCGATGCATGAATCTGAACGATGACGTCGTTGATCGCTGCGGACGGCTCAGGCCGCTCCGTCAGCGTCATCCCGGCCGTTCCCGCTGCCTGGTCGGTCACCACAATGGCTTTCATGGAGATGGTCCCCTTCCTCGTAGGTGTGGTGGGTTTTGGTTTCCGGGTGGGTTTTCAGATGAAGGTGAACAGCTGGTCGGGGTTGAATCGCGAGATGGGGCTGGTGCACACCCTCTCCGGGTCGGGGTAGCCGAGGGCCAGCAGCACCGTCGTGCTGTGTCCGGTTTCGCGGATCTTGAACGCCTTGTCGACACTGGTCGGGTCGAAGCCCTCCAGCGGCGTGGCCTCGACGCCGAGCTCAGCGGCCGCCATCATGGTCAGGCCCACCGCCATGTAGGTCTGCCTTTCCATCCAGTGGTTCAGGTCCTTGTAGCCATAGTTGCGCAGGTTGAGGAAGTCCCGGGTCATCGACTCCCACAGCTCCTTGACGGGTCGGGGAACCGGCCGTCGGCCTTCTCCTTCGTGAACACCGCCTCGAGGTGGCTGTCAGGCAGATCTGCCCGGGTGGTGAGGATGATGGTGTGCGACGCGTTCAGGATCTTCTCGGCGTTGTCCTGGAATCGTTCGCCCAGGTTGTTGGCGAGCTGCTTCTTCCCCTCGGGCGTGGCGAGGACGTAGTGCAGGTCCATGTACGCCGGCACCTCGGAATCGTCGGCGACCGGTACTTCGCCCAGCCGGCTCACCGGGACGCAGCTGTGACCATCATGGCGGTAGAAGGCCTGCCCACGGGTATCGACCCGGCCGTCGCCCTCCGGCAGACGCGACGGAACATCCTGCTCCGAGGCGTGGACATCGACTCCTACGTCGGCTGGACTGTCGAACTCGACACCGGCGACGGCCCCGTTGCGTTCGCCGTCAACCGCGCTGCACGGCCTTGTGCGTGGATGGATGCCGTCATCGGGCCCGGGGCGCAGCGTGCGCTGCGGGGTAAGGGCGGCGTACGGTGCACGCCGCTGCCAGACGGCGTGCTCCGTGTCGGTAGGGCAGGCTTCCGCGCAGTCGGACCGACCGTCGCCAGCACGGCGGCGCCCAGGCCCTCAGGCCTCCCCCAGTGGAATTGCCAGCGAGGCCGCGCCGCTCATGTCGAGCCATACCGCGTCCCTCGTGCGCGTCGTACGCAGCACGACTCTCCCGCACTGCTGGCAGCGTGCGACGAGGCCCGATGCGTGCCTGTACACGTGCAGGCACGCAAGGGGGCCCGTGCAGCCGCAGTGGCCGCATCGGCTCGTCGCGGCGGTCACGTCAACGGCGAAGACCTCGGACAGGGGCCCTGCCAGCGCGTTTCCGTCGACATACCCGCCGTGGGCACCCCCCCTCATTTGGGCCGCCGGCCTCTTCGGACGCCATCTCAACCTCCACTGCCGCCGAAGCGCTCGGTACGTACTCGCTCAGGTGCATGTCCCAGGAGCACCAGGTAGGCAGCCGTCTTCTCGACGAACGCCGTGGGCCCGCAGACATAGCAGGTCGGCTCGAAGTCGGGGGGCCAGCCGCCACGGACCAAGTCCTCGGGGGCGATGCGCCCCGGCGGACGCGGTGAGTCCGCGGGGGCCTCTCTGCTGTAGAGGAACGTCGTATCCAGCCCCGGCGCCCCCTCGCGGAGCTCCGTGCGGTACAGCAGGTCCGACGGGGTCCGCAGTGCGTACAGCAGCCGGAACGGGGTCCGGCTGCCGGCCGCCTCCCGCGCGCGGATCACGCACATCACAGGCACGAGTCCCGATCCGGCCGCCACCAGCAGAACCGGCTCGGTCTGCTGCTGCCTCCAGACGAACCAGCCGCCGACAGGCCCGCGCAGCTCCAGCTGGTCCCCCACCACGAGCTCGTCCACGAGGTAGGGCGACACTTCCCCGCCGGGCGTGCGTTGGACCGTCAGGTCGAGGCCCCGGCCGTTGGGGGCCGAGGCGATCGAGTAGCTGCGCTGGGTGCTGTAGCCGTCCTCTGCGGTCAGTCTGACGTCCACATGCTGGCCGGCCAGGTGCCCGGGCCAGCCCGGCAGGTCCAGTGTCAGGGTGACGGCCGTCGCCGACTCCACGCGCCGGCCCGTTACCTCGGCGGTCCGCCACCGGAGCCGGTCGCCTAGTCTCCCTGGTACCGCTGCTCTCGCCATGGGTCTCCGTAGTTGTGGTAGCCGGCGCTCTCCCAGAACCCGGGCACGTCGCTCTGCCCCAGCTCGATCCCGCGCACCCAGTTCGCGGACTTCCACAGGTACAGGTGCGGGACCAGCAGCCGAGCGGGGCCACCGTGTTCGGGTGCCAGGTCGCTGCCCCCGTAGTAGGCAATCCACGCCTTGCCGTCGAGCAGGTCGGCGAGGGGGTGGGCACTACCGAAGCGGCACCCGCCACGCAGGCCGGACCCCCCGGCCTGAGACGAGAAGTCGGATTCATCGGGCTGATCTGGGCCTCGGAGGGGTCGATCATCGGCTCCGGCTGGCTGTTCGGCGCACAGGGCGCCCTGGCGGCGGCGGGCCCGGCCGCGATCATCTCCCGGGGGATCGGCGGCGTCGCGATCCTCATCCTGGCCCTGGTGCACGCCGAACTCGGCGGCATGTACCCGGTGTCCGGCGGTACGGCCCGCTTCCCGCACTACGCGTTCGGCGGCGCGGCGGGAGCGTCGTTCGGCTGGTTCTCCTGGCTCCAGGCGGCCACGGTGGCGCCGATCGAGGTGCTGGCCATGATCACGTACGGCCAGCACTACTCATGGGCGAACGGCTGGATGAAGACCCAGGGGGGCCAGCACATCCTGACCGCTTCCGGGATCGCCGTCGCGGTCGGGCTGATGGCGGTGATCACCGCCGTCAACTTCCTCAGCATCCGCCTGCTGGCCCGCACCAACAGCGCGGCGACCTGGTGGAAGGTCGGCATCCCGCTGCTGACGATCTTCGTGTTCGCCCTCGCCCAGTTCCATGTCGGCAACTTCACCGCCGCCGACGGGTTCAACCCCTACGGCGCCAAGGGCATCCTGTCCGCGGTCTCCTCCAGCGGCATCATCTTCGCGCTGCTCGGATTCGAACAGGCCGACCAGCTCGCGGGTGAGAGCGCCCACCCGAAACGTGACATCCCGCGTGCGGTGATCGGCTCCATCGTGATCGGCGCGATCATCTACATCCTGCTTCAGGTCGCGTTCCTCGCCGCGCTTCCCGCCTCCCAGATCCAGGGCACCTGGGCCACCGCCGCCTTCAACACCCTCACCGGTCCGTTCGCGCAGGTCGCCACGCTCATCAGTCTGGGCTGGCTGGCCACGGTCCTCTACCTCGACGCGGTGGTCTCGCCCGCGGGCACCGGCCTGATCTACCTCACCGGCTCCTCGCGGGTCTCCTACGGACTCAGCCGCAACGGCTATGTGCCGTCGGCCTTCGAGGCGACCAACCGGAGCGGGGTGCCGTGGGTCGGTCTCATCGCCGCCTTCGTGGTCGGCTGTGTGTGCTTCCTGCCGTTCCCGAGCTGGCGCTCGCTCGTGGGGCTGATCACCAGCGCCAGCGTGCTGATGTACGCCGGTGCGCCCCTGTCCCTCGGGGTCTTCCGCCGCCGCCTCCCGAACGTCGACCGTCCCTACCGGCTGCCCGGCGGCTGCTGGATGTCCCCGGCGGCCTTCGTCGTCGCCAACTTCCTGATCCTGTGGTCGGGCTGGACCACGGACTGGAAACTGGGCATCGCGATCCTGTTCGGCTACGTCATCCTCATCGCCAACCGCGTGTTCCGGATGAACCCGATCACGCCCCAACTCGATCTGCGTGCCGCTCAGTGGCTCCCCGCCTACCTGATCGGCATGGGCCTCATGGTCTGCGCCAGCGACTTCGGCCCCCTCAAGCATCCGTGGTTCCCCTTGTGGTGGGACATGGCGGCGGTCACGGTCCTCAGCCTCGCCGTCTACTACTGGGCCATGGCGGTTGCCCTCCCCACGGAACGGATCCAGCGCATGGTCGACCAGGTGGTCGTTCCGGAGGAGGCCGCGCTTCACGGCGCAGGTGTCGAGCAGGGTCGTCATGATCTCTGACGTGATCCCGGTGACGTCGTCGGGCGCGTGGTAGCCGGGGACGGGCGTGCCGTAGGCGAGGAAGTACCGCTGGGGGTCGTCCAGGGCCCACCCGCGCAGGGCATGCGCCAGAGCGGCCAGTCCGGGACCGGACCCGAGGGCCGCGGTCGCGCGGAAGGCGTCGGCGAGGCTTCGGTACGCCTCCCTGACGAGCTCGGTGATCAACTCGTCGCGCTCGGCGCAGTACCGGTAGAGCGCGGGTCCGCTCATGCCCATCTGCTTGGCGATCGCGTTGAGGGAGAGCGCGGAAGCCCCCGCGGCGGCGATCTGCTCCCGTGCGCGTTCCCTGATCTCCGCACGTACGTGGGCGCGGTAGCGCTCGCGCGGGGTCTGCGTGCCCGTGTCGACCATGACCAGCAACCTTTCCGCGGTCGCGAGGTTTCCGCAGTCACGAAGATAGAGGCTCAAGGTGTAGTTAGAAGGTATCACTAAACTTCTTGACTCTCCCCTTCACGTTGCGTTATAACTTCTCACGAACGCAAAAGTGAGTAACCAACGCGGAGAGCAGTGGAGGTCGTCATGAACGCCGAAGGACTCGTCGAGGTCGTACTGCCGGGCAAGGTGGAGCCGGAAGGGCTGGAGATCCGGCACGGAGCCGTGCCCGTCGCGGGCCCCGGCCAGGTCGTGATCCGGATGGAGGCGACCGGGGTCTCCTTCGCGGAGCAGCAGATGCGCCGCGGCCGGTACTACGACCAGCCGGCGTTCCCGTTCGTGCCCGGCTACGACCTGGTCGGCACCGTCCTCACGACCGGCGAGGGCGTCGAGCCCGCTCTGGCCGGCACCCGGGTGGCCGCACTGGTCAAGGTCGGCGGCTGGGCGAGCCACGTGCTCGTCGACGCGGCGGACGTGGTGCCGGTGCCCGAGGGGATCGGCGCGGCGGAGGCGGAGACCGTGGTGGTCAACGGCATCACCGCCTGGCAGATGCTGCACCGCAAGGCACGCGTCCGCGCGGGGCAGACCATCCTGGTCCACGGTGCCAACGGCGGCGTCGGCTCGGTCCTGGTCCAGCTCGCCCAGGCCGCGGACGTGAAGGTGATCGGCACGGCGTCCGCGCGTCACCACGACGCGCTGCGGGAGCGGGGCGTCATCCCCGTCGACTACCGCACCGAGGACGTGGCCGCACGGGTCCGCGAGCTCGCCCCCGCCGGGGTGGACGCCGTCTTCGACCACGTCGGCGGTCGCAGCGCGGTCGACTCCTGGCACCTCCTCGCGCCCGGCGGCACGCTCGTCTCGTACGGGAGCGCCTCCACCCGGGACGACGAGGGCTCCAAGCAGTGGCCCGTGCTCAAGCTGCTCGGCCGGGTGTGGCTGTGGAACGCGCTGCCCAACGGCCGCCGCGCCTACTTCTTCAACGTCTGGGCCGGACGGGCGCTGGCCAAGAACCGGTTCCGGGCCCAGCTGCGCGCCGACCTCACCCAGGTCTTCGGAGCCCTCCAGCGCGGTGACGTCACCGCCCAGATCGCCGCCCAACTGCCCCTCACCCGCGTCGCCGACGCCCTGCGACTGGCCGAGTCCGGCACCGTCGCCGGGAAGGTCGTACTGAACCCGTAGCAGGTTCTTCCGCAGCCGCCGATCGCGCACCTTGCCGCCGATCGCACACCTTGCCCCTGCCGTCCCTCCCTCATCCGAAACGCGAGGAACCGCCATGACCGCCACCCTCGCCACCCACACCGCCACCCCGAAGCGTCGCCGGGCACGGCTCCTCGTCCCCGCGGCGATCGCCGCCCTCGCCTTCACCGCCACGACAGCCGCCGCGGACACCTCACCGACCCCCGCGGCCGGGCGGACGGCCACGGCCCACGACCGTCGGGCGGCCGAGCACGAGCCGAAGGCGATGCTCGACGCGTGGCTGCGGCTCTGGAACGGCGATTTCGCCCAGGCCCCGGGGATCGTCTCCCCCGGCTTCCGGGTCCACGCCGCCCTCCTCGACGGCGGTGACGGCAGCTCCATCCGGGGCGTCGACGGCCTGGTGGCCTGGATCGGCCAGACCCGCGCGGCATTCTCCGACCTGCGCTTCACCATCGAGGTCCCCCCGCTGGTCGACGGCCGCTACGCATCGGTGCGCTGGACGGCCACCGGCACCTACGCCGGCGGCTTCCCCGGCGCCAAGGCCCGGCCGGGGACCGTGGTCACCTTCACCGGCACCGACACACTCCGCATGCGGGACGGCAGGTTCGCGGAGTACTGGGTCAACTCCGACACCCTGAGCCTGCTCACCCAGCTCCAGGCACTCTGAAGCACGCACTCCCCGAGGCAGGGGCGGTGACGGGTGTCGTCGGCACGGTCCGGTGCCTGACATGCCGCTGAGTGGAGCAATGACGGGTACGCCGTGCCGAGGCGCAGCAGGCTGGGCGTCTTGCCGAAACCGTGTGCCAGGAGTTCCGTGTGAACAGGCTGCATGAAACGAGCCGTCAGTCGTGTCGTCCGCTCTCGGTGCACCCCCCTGCCTCGCTGGTGTCAGAGCTTCCGCCTCTCACACAGCGTCCCGGGACACCGTGAGGTGGCGAGGCCGTGGCGCGGAGGCGGAGAACGCCGCGCCGCACCCGAACAGCACGGGCCGCTCGCTGCCGGCACCCCCCATGTGGATGCGCTGGCTCCCCGTCTTCTACGTCGCGGCCGTCCTTGTGATCGAGCCCATCACGCCCGTGGAGTGGCCGGTGAGCTTCCTGCTGATCGCTCTCCCGCTGGTGGCCGCCTTCGCCCACGGCCCCGTGATGGTCGTCTGTGTCACCGTCTTCGCCGTGGCGTTCGAAGGGGTTCTGGCCGGTACCCCGTGCTGTGCGGGACGTTCCGTCGGCTACCTGTGGGACCGCCACTACGTGGCCGCCTACTTCTGCACCGCTCTCATCGGCACCCTGGGAACCATCCTGGCCGTCAGCCGGATGCGACGGGAGCGCACGCTGGCCACCGTGCGCTTCGTGGCCGAGATCGCCCAGCGCGTCCTGCTCAGGCCCGTTCCGCACCGCGTCGGTGACATCCTGGTGGAGAGCTTCTACCTCTCCGCCGACGCGGAGGCACGCGTCGGAGGCGATCTCTATGAGGCGGTGCCCACGACGCACGGCCTCCGCCTCGTGATCGGCGACGTCCGGGGCAAGGGTCTGTTCGCCGTGGAGACCGCCGCCACCCTGCTCGGCGCCTTCCGCGAAGCCGCCCACGACGAACCCGACCTCGCCGCCCTGGCGGAACGGGTGGATACCAGCATGAGCCGCCGGGCCGCCGACTACGCCAGCAGCGACATGGCCGAGCGCTTCGCCACCGCGGTCTTCGCCGAAATCGTGAGCTCCGACCGTGTGGTGCGGATCGTCAACTGCGGCCACCCGCCCCCGCTGCTCATCAGCGCCGCCGAAGTCACCGAACTGGAGACGGACCAGGCCTCACCGCCCCTCAACCTCGGCGTGCTCGTCGCAGAGCCCTACCGCGCCGAAGAACATCCCTTTCGGCCGGGCGATCAACTCCTGCTGTACACCGACGGCGTCACCGAGACACGCGACGAGGACGGCGCCTTCTACCCGCTCGTCCAGCGCATCCGCTCCTGGGGCGTCCTCCCGCCCCGGGAGCTCCTCGACCGGCTCCACCACGATCTGCTCGCCTACAGCGACAACCGTCTCAACGACGACACGGCCGCACTCATCGCCTGCTACATCCCCGACGAACCGCGGGCACCCACCGACCCGCACGCGCTCTGAGCCGGATCGATCAGCGAGGGTCGGGGCGGCCGCTCGTGATGCGGTTCCACAGGGAGCGGGTGGCACCGAAGCCGCTCTCGTGGACCCACACATGCGTGCACGACGGGCACTGAAGGTGGAGCAGGCTGCCGGTGTTGGACAGCAGATAGCGCCAGTGTTCGGAGCAGGTGCGCCGCTCCTCGCACGGTGCGCAGCCGCGACTGTCGTTGCAGTTCGGACAGCTCACCCAGGCACGGCGCCCGCGGTCCGCCTGCGGGTCAAGCGGCAGCATGGCCGCCTCCGCGCGGGGGCAGCACGCCGGCCGCGACCAGGTCGTCGTAAAGGCGCTGCTGCTCCTCGTCGAGACCGGAGTACAGCAGGTCGTACGCGGCCTCCTCGCCGCGCATGACCTCCATAGGGTCCCAGTCGGGGCCGAGAGCGGCCAGGACCTGGGCCTGTCGTTGCACCTCCTGCGCGCTGAGGTCTACGGAGAAGTCGACCAGCGCGGGGGTGTCGTCGGGAGGCGGGGGGTCATGTGGGGCCATGAGACGAAACTTAGGTATGCCTTCTTTGCCGGGGCAAGAGGGGGTGGCCGAAGTCACAGCAGGTCGGCGGCTGTTTCGACGGTCTCCGCCGGGCCGTTCGTTCTGGATCGCCGCCCGTGGCGACCGGAGCGGTCAGCTGGGCTTTTCGCCGGTTTCGCAGATGCGGCGGGCGATCTCGCGCAGTTTGATGTTGTGGTCCTGGGACGCCTTCTTGAGCACCTTGAACGCCGCGTCCTCGGCCAACGAGTAGCGCTCCATGAGGATGCCCATAGCCTCGCCGATCTCGTGACGGGTCTCCAGGGCGTCACCGAGCTGCTGATGCGTACGGGCCGCGGAGAAGGCCACGGCCGCGTGCGAGGCGAGGATCCAGCCGGCCCGCTGAGCGGCCTCGTCGAAGGTGCGCGGCCGGCGGGAGTACAGATTGAGGGCCCCGAGCTCGTCGTCCTCGGTGAAGAGGAGGAAGCCCATCACGCTCCCCATGCCCAGCCTTCTCAGCTCGGGGGCGAAGTGGGACCAGCGCTCATGCGGCCGGCTCAAGTCCTCGATGGTGTAGATCTGCTGACGGTCGGTCACGGCGTCGAAGCACGGGCCTTCCCGCAGATCCTGCTGGATCCGGTCCGCCCGTCGCACCACGTCGCTCGTCGCCGCCAGAGGACGCACCTCGCCCCGCCGCACGGTGAGGACGCCGGCGTCGTCACAGCCGTTGATCAGAACCGTCGCATGCTCCACGACACGGTCCAATGTGCCCTGGACCGTGTCCTGGGCCAGCAGATCCCGCGCCATTTCCGCCAGCGCGACGGCGAACCGCTCCCAGACCTCGCCGGGCTCGTGCGACATGTGTCACCTGCTCGTTCGTCGAAGCGCCGCCGACGCTCATCCGCGGTCCCATTTTGCCACTCGGGCGTCCCGGCCGCGCCGGGCGGGCGTGCGGGGGCGCCGTGCCCGTACACGGCTGTCCCCGTCGTTCCTCGTTCACACCGTGCTGTCCCCGCGAAACCGTCTGTTTCGCAGGTGCGATCAAGGGTGACCCGGAGGAGGACCGAAGTCCCACGAACAACAGATCGCGCAAGACCATCGCGATCACAGGAGGCCCCCATGAACGACTGGCGCGAGTCCGCGGCCTGCCGGAACGTCGACCCCGATCTGTTCTTCCCCATCGGCAGCACAGGCCCCGCGCTGCCGCAGATCGAGGAGGCGAAGGCAGTCTGCCGACCCTGCCCCGTCCGTGAGGAGTGCCTGAGCTGGGCGCTCGAAACGGGGCAGACCATCGGCGTCTGGGGCGGTACGAGCGAGACCGAACGGCGCGCGCTGAGGCGGCGTACGGTCGCCCGCAGGTCCCGGGACACCGGATCGTAGGCACGCGGGTCGCGAAGGGTGGGAGACGCCCGCGCGGTGCGAGGACACCCTGCGTGAAGGCGCGTGGGGCGATGTGGAGCAAGACATCCCGCCGACGAGACCGGGGAGGCGCGATGGAAAGCGACCCGAACGGGGACGAGAAGGTGCCGAGCGACGAGCCACCGGGCCTCACCAGCACCTTTCCCGGACAGCTGCGCGACGTGACCGACGCCCGCCTCATGGCGGACGATTATCTGTGCGAACTCGCGCGGACGTCACCGCCGGGAGCGGCCGAGCACTGGGACGACATCCTGCTGGTGGTGACGGAGCTGGCAGCCAACACGGTCCAGTACGCTCCCGGCCCCTTCGAACTCCGGATCCGCCCCACCTTCGACGGCGTGCATGTCACGCTCCGCGACAGCAGCACGACGCCGCCCGCGCCGCGCCGCGTCGACCCGGCCCACGGCGCGGGCGGAATCGGCTGGCACCTCCTCCACGCGCTCTGCCACCAGGTGAGCGTCGTGGTGCGGCCCGACGGCAAGGATGTGCATGCCTTCCTGCCCTGGTGAGCGCTTCTTCGCCGCCGGCAGGTGTCGGTTCGCGCGACCGGGGCACACGGGACTGCCGAAGGACACATCAGCCCCCGCACCCGAACGAGGTGGAGCAGTGAGCCTGGAGCAGCAGCGCGCGTCCGGTCCCGTCGACGACACGGGTGACGAGGTGCCGGAGCCCTCCGGCGAAGAGCGTGCTGCCTGGGCTCGGGTACGCCGCTCGGCCACGGGAATGCGCCACCACGAGGCGAGGTCCGCGCTGGCCACCGCCCGGAAGGCGGCGCGTGGCGGTTCGCCCACCGGCAGGAGCGCGGTCGTCGCACGGGCGGAGGCCGAGGAGTGGGAGCGGGTCACCGGGACGCTCGCCGACCACGCGGGACCCTACGACCCCGCCGACGACCCCTTCGTCCAGGGCGAGCAGGACGCTCGCGACGGCCGCGCCCCCGTTGCCCCTCGCGCACGGACCCCAGAGCAGCCCCGATCGCATTGTCAGTGCCCTCCGCAACAATGCTGAGCAGCGAGAACGTCACCGCTCCCGGCGGTACGCGATCGAACCCGTCCGTCGAAAGGCCGCCCGCACATGACGCCCGCTCTCCGACGCCGTGCCGTGCCGCGAGCGCTGGACGGAGACCGCTGACGATGCTCCGATCCCTCCCGCGCACGCCCGCTCCGCTCGGCCCCGGCGGTGCCGAGGTCCTGCGTCTGATCACCGTCCAGCGCGTTCCCGTCTGCCTCACCGTGCATGCCAACGGGCGGCGCCGGTACGGCTACTGGCAGCCTCTCAGTTCCGGTTCCGGGCGCGGTGGTTGTTACGTGGCGCTGCCCACGGACGAGTGCGACGCGCTGCACGCGGCGGGCCGGATCGAGCTGGGCGACCCGGTGGTGGATCCGGCGAAGACCACGTACCCGGTGCGCCCCGTCGTACGAGGCGCACCCTCCGCGACCTGCACACCCCGCCAGGCCCTCACGGCGTGATCCGCCGGACGGGGCCCAGCCCCGGTGATCCCCGTTCTAGTGCGGTGAGAGCGGTACGACGGCCGTGATGCGCTTGCCGCCGGCGCGGAGCTCCGCGATGGTGATGTCGCGGGCGAGGCGGCAGATGATGGGCCAGCCATGGCCTCCGATCCTCACGGATCCCGGCTCGTCGGGGTGCTCTGCCGGTGTGGGCAGTTCCCGGCTGTGGTCGCTCACCGACAGGCGTATTTCCCGGTCGCCCAGCATCACCTCGAACTCGGTGACACCGCCGCCGTGCAGTATCGCGTTGGTGGTGAGTTCCGAGGCGACGAGCAGCGCGTCGCCGACGGCGACGGCATCGCCCGCGCCGTCGTGCCCGCCGGACCGTCGTACGTCCTCTCCGAGCGCGTGCCTGACCGCCTCGCGCACCTCGGCCGGGCTGCGCGGTCCAGGTGAACGCAGCCGGCCGGTAACGGTCCTGGTGTCGGGGGAGTTCGTCCGGTGCTCCGCACACATGCCTCTCTCCTCTGCGCTCCACCACTACGCCTGACCTGGGAAGCTCAGCGCAAACCTGTCCGTTGGGGCAGGACGCCCTCCGGGGCCGTGATCCACTTTCGGGTGATGGCCGGGTCGAGCATGGAGGGGCGGGGTGTCACATGGACCCGTCCGAGGCGTGTGCCCGCAAGGAAAAGCCGCCTGACGAAAGGGCAAATCTTTGCATTCAGGACATAAATGGACGTTACATGTGAGTGTCACGGAAATGTGGATGATCGGTAACAGAGCTCATGTACCGCCCGAATCGTCGAGGGGTGAGAGCAATGTGTGCGCGTCGGCCAGTAGGCCGCACACCCGCACACGCACCCCGGAACGGACCGCGTAGAACGGCCGCGGGATGCCAGTACCCAGTAGGAGGGCTTTGTGTCCGCTTCTGCGTTTGTGACCGTTCGTCGTCTCGCCGCAGCCACGTTGACGGTGGTGGCGGTGGCCGGCGCGGCGACGCTGCCGGCGTCCGCGGCCGACCGCACGGATCGCCAGGCCGCCGTGCGAATCGCCGACGTGCAGCACGGCCTCGTGGGCCACGGGGTCCGCTCCAACCGGTCGCTCAACAGCGAGTGGGTGGAGGTCACCAACGGCGCCCGCCGTGCGGTGAACCTGAGCGGCTGGACGCTGTCGGACCGTGACGGTCACACGTACACCTTCCACCACTACCGGCTGGACGGCCGCTCCGTCGTCCGTGTCCACACCGGCATGGGTCGCGACACCTCCCGTGACCTCTACCAGGACCGCCGCACCTCCGTGTGGGGCGACCGCTCCGACACGGCCGCCCTGCGCGACGAGCACGGCCGCCTGGTCGACACCCTCTCCTGGGGCGCCCGTCGCCCCGGGAACCGTGACGGGGGCCACCGGGGCGAGCGCGGAGTCGAGTACCGCGGCGGGCGTGTCGGTGAGCACCGGGGTGAGCGTGGTGGCGAGTACCGCGGCGAGCACGATGGCCGTCGTGACGTCGGTGGGCGCCACGACGTCGGTGGGCGCCATGACCTCGGTGGCCGCCATGACCTCGGTGGGCGCCATGACCTCGGAGGGCGCCACGACCTCGGTGACCGTCGTGATGTCGGTGGGCGTCATGACCTCGGAGGGCGCCACGACCTCGGTGACCGTCGTGATGTCGGTGGGCGTCATGACCTCGGTGGGCGTCACGACGGCCGCCGTTGATCCTGTTCCGCCGCTGACCGTATAGCCGTACGGCGGCTCGACCGGCATGGTGGAGGACCCCGCCCTGGTGGCGGGGTCCTCCACCGCTTACGACGCTGACCGCACCTTGCCGCAAAGGCATATGATGTTGCCCATGGCGCAAGACGACGGTGAGCTGGACAGCCTGGTACGCAAACGCATCCGCGCCCTGCGCGTGGCCCAGGGCTGGTCCCTGGAGGAGCTGGCCGCCCGCGCCCGGGTCAGCCAGTCCACACTCAGCCGCATCGAGAACGGCCGGCGTCGCCTGGCGCTGGACCAGCTCGTCACCCTCGCCCGCGCCCTGGACACCTCCCTCGACCAACTGGTCGAGACCGCCGCGGACGACGTCGTCTCCCACCCGATGATCGACGCGGCCCACGGGCTGATGCGCTGGCCCATCAAGGCGGAACCCGGCATGACCGTCGTACGCCAGCGCATGACCGACCCGCCGCCCGACAACCCCTCGCGCATGCGCGCCCACCCGGGCCGCGAATGGCTCGTCGTCCTCTCCGGCACCGCGAGCCTGCTTCTGGGCAATCGGCGCTTGCGGATCGAGACCAACCAGGCGGCGGAGTTCCCCACGATGCTCCCGCACGCCATCGGCGCCGAGGGCGGACCGTGCGAGATCCTGGGCATCTTCGACCGCGACGCCCGCCGCGGTCATCAGCGTGGCGATGACGTCGGGAAAGCGAACCGTCCGTCACTGTGACCGTTTGCGTGTTCCGCAGCCCAGCGGGCCATCGTCTTGCGCATTCAGCAACCCATCACGTCACCCGTGGACGGCCCGCCTAGCGTGGCCGCATGAACCACCCCTCCCCGCACGCAGCGCCCCACGGCACGCACCATGTCCACGAGCACGAGCACGAGCACGAGCACGAGCACGAGCACGAGCATGAGCACAGTGCAGGCGATCAGGTGGAGATCCTCGACCTGGACGCGGAAGTGCTCGCCGAACACATCGCGTCCATCACCGCCTGGCTGCCCATCGGGACCGTCCCCCGCCGCATCGTGGATCTGGGCTGTGGGACCGGAGCCGGCACCCTCGCTCTGCTCGAGCGCTTTCCCGAGGCGGAGTTGACGGCCGTCGACCTGTCACCCGCCCACCTGAACCGTCTGCGGGAGAAAGCAGCCGCAGTCGGTGCGGCCGACCGCGTGCGCATCGTGCGGGCCGACCTCGACGGGACGGCGTGGCCCGAACTCGGTACGCCGGAGCTGGTCTGGGCATCGGCCTCCATGCACCACATGCCCGACCCCGACCGCACCCTGCGCCAGGTCCACGACCTGCTGGCACCGGGCGGGCTGGTCGCCGTCGTCGAGCTGGCCGGCTTCCCCCGGTTCCTGCCCGAAGACGCCCCGGAGGACGCTCCCGGTCTTGAGGAGCGCTGCCATGCCGCACTCGACCACCATCACGCCGAGCAGGTTCCCCACCGCGGCGCCGACTGGGGAACCAAGCTGACACAGGCCGGCTTCACCGTCGAAGGCGAGCGCACCGTCACCGTCGACATCGGCCCGCCCTGCACCGACGCGGCGGGCCGCTACGCACTCAGCAGTCTGCGCCGCATGCGCGGCGGCGTCGCATCCGCCCTGACGGCCGGGGACCTGGCCGCTCTCGACCGGTTGCTCGACACCGGCAGCCCGCAGAGCATCCTGCGCCGCATCGACCTGAGTGTGCGCACCGAGCGCAGGGTGTGGGCCGCACGCCGCACCTGACCCTCGTTCACCGAGTCCTCCCGGGCCACGCCGCCTGTCGTGAAGTTCCTTCTCGGCGTCCGAGCGGCCGTCGGGGCGCCGTTACGACGTGCAGGCGGTCCTCAGCTCGTCGGCCGCGTCATTGATCTTGCTGGAGTCCGGGTTCGTGTCGCCGTTCAGGATGGCTTCGTTGTAGTCGGCGACGGCCTTGTCGAGCTTGTCGACCGCCTTGTCGACCTTGCCGTCGTCCGTCTTGTCGCCGATCCTTTCGAGGTTCTTGTTGATGGTCTCGATGGACTTGTCGGTCCGGGTGGGATCCTTCGCCGCGTCCAGGCCGGCCTCGTTGATCGCCTTGAGGCTGTCGGCGATCGTGTCGGCGTTCTGCAGGCAGTCCAGCGAGTTGTCGACGCCGTCGCAGCCGGTGGCGAGCCCGGCGGTCAGGGCGACGCCGGCCAGGGTGGTGGCGAGGGTGGCGACGCGGCGTCCACGTCGGTGGTCGGCGGGCATGGGAGGGTCCCTTCAGAGGAATTCGTGCGTGACGCGGCGAGGGAGCAGCGGAAGCGGGGTGGGCCGGCCGGTCAGTACCAGGGCTGGTCGACCGCCTGGACCGGCTTCTTCCGGCGGCCGGCGACGAGGCCGCCGGCGGCGCCCAGCGAGACCAGACCCATGCCGACGGCGGCCATGATCCCCTTCACGCCGTCCATGGTGACGTAGCAGACCGCGGCCACGGCGCCGTTGAACAGGAACAGGAACCACAGCACCGGCGGCGTCGACAGGAACGCCTTGATCTTCGGCTTCTTCGCGATGCGTGAGCCGGCCACCAGTGACACGGCGATACCGGCGTACGTGGCCACGTCCTTCCGCGTGCCGTCGAGGACGGCGCCGGAGGCGGAACTCGCGGCGAGGCCGCCCACGAAGAACGACCAGAGCAGCAGGTTCGCGACGAACGACCGCACGGCGGCGAGCAGTGACTTCACGGGATTTTCCTTCGGCAGGGGACGCGCACGTCCGTTGCGATCTCTGCCGTCAACGATCCCGTTGCCCGCCCGCCGCCACGAGGGACCGGCCCCCCGGATCGATGGTGTAGCGCGTTACACCATGTGAGCCACCACGGAGGGGCCGGCGAGGACCTGGAAACGCGGGGGAGAGTCAGAGCAGGATGCCCGCCAGTCGGCGCCACTCCTCGCGCGGGAGGGAGTCGGGGGTCTGTCCGGTCACCACCTGGAGCGCCACATGGTCGGCGCCCGCCGCGTGGAAGGCCTCGACACGGGCGCGGATACGGTCCTCGTCGCCCCAGGCGAACATCGCGTCCACGAGGCGGTCGCTGCCGCCGTCCGCGAAGTCGGACTCGGCGAAGCCCAGCCGCAGAAAGCTGTTGGTGTAGTTCGGCAGCGACAGATAGAAGGCGAGGACGCCCCGGGCGTGAGCGCGGGCGCGGTCCGGGTCCCTCTCCAGGACGACCTTGAACTCCGGTGCCAGTAGCGGGACTTCGCCCAGGATCTCGCGGGCCTGCGCGGTGTGCTCCGGCGTCACGAGGTAGGGGAGCGCCCCGGCGGCGCGGTCCCGTGAGAGCTCCAGCATCTTCGGGCCGAGGGCGGCGAGCATCCGGCGTCCCGCGGGCACTCCCTTCGCGTCCAGCTCGTCCAGATACGCGACCATGCTCGCGTAGGGGCGACGGTACTGGTCTGCCGTCTTGGCGTGGCTCACCCCGAGGCCGAGCACGAAGCGGCCGAGATGGGCCGTCTCCAGCTCCGCGAAGCCCGCCGCGCTCGCGAAGGCGTCCTGCGTCCAGATGCTCTGGATGCTGGTCCCCACGACGAGCCGCTCGGTCGCCGCGAGGAGCGGCGCCGCGTTCTGCGCGGTGCCGCTGCCGCCCAACCAGGCCGCGCCGAAGCCGAGTTGCTCCAGCTCGGCGGCTGCCTCGGCGCGCTCGCCACGCCCCTGCGGATCCTCCGAGCGCAGGCCCGTGCTCCAGATGCCGTACCGCCCCACGGCCTCCTTGAGCGAGCGGACCTGGCTCTCGGTCGTGACGTCGTTCATCGATTCCGATCCCTTCGGTGTGGACGGGCCGCCGGCGGCGGAACCACCGTTGCCTGCGAACGTGTTCGACACTACGGTCCTCTTTGATCACCCGCTCTCGATCACCACCCGCTCTCGATCATCGCCCGTCGAAGGAGACGCATGCGGCAGCGGACCGCGCAGGTCGTCCGGAACCCGGTCCTGGCCGGCTCGCATCCGGACCCGTCCATCCTCCGCGTGGGAGCCGATTTCTACCTGGCGACCTCGACGTTCGAGTGGTGTCCGGGGGTACGGCTGCACCATTCCAGGGACCTCGTGCACTGGCGGCCCCTGGGCGGCGCCCTGGACAGCACCCGCTTGCTGGACCTGACCGGGTGCCCCGACTCCGGCGGGGTGTGGGCGCCGAACCTGAGCCACGCCGACGGCTTGTTCCACCTCGTCTACAGCAATGTGTCGACGTACGCGGGCGGCTTCACCGACAGCCCCAACCACCTGGTCACCGCGGAGTCGATCGACGGGCCCTGGTCCGACCCGGTGCCGCTGCACGCGCGCGGCTTCGACGCCTCCCTCTTCCACGACGGCGCCGACAGCCGGCTGGTGAACCTGGTCCACGACTGGCGTCCGGGCCATGGCGGCTCGGCCGGTCTGGAGGCGACCCGCTACGACCGGGCCACGCGTCGCCTGGTCGGCGAGCCCGAACCCGTCGTGCTGCCGCCCGGGGCCGGCTGGATCGAGGGCCCCAACCTCTACCGCCGCGGCCCCTGGTACTACCTGCTGACCGCGGACGGCGGCACGGGCTACGACCACCAGGTCACCGTCGCCCGCTCGCGCACCTTGACCGGCCCCTACGAACGCGACCCCGCGGGCCCCCTGATCACCGCCCGCCACCACCCGGACCTGCCCCTCCAGAAGGCCGGGCACGGCAGCCTGGTGGACACCCCCGGCGGCCTGTCGTACCTCGCCTACCTCGTCGCCCGGCCGTACACACGGCACGGACCGTGCGTCCTGGGCCGCGAGACCGCGCTGGCACCCGTCACCTGGACCCCGGACGGATGGCCGCGCACCCCCGGCGGCCTGCCCGCCCTGGAGATACCGGCCCCCGACCCACGTGTCGACGGCACGGGCCCACGCCCGGACGACCACGACGACCTGGGGGACCCGGCGGATTCCGACGGCTTCGACCGGCCGGTGTTGGGACCCCAGTGGTCCACACTGCGCCGGCCCCCGGCCCCCGACTGGCTGTCGCTGACCGACCGCGCCTCCCACCTGCGGCTGAGCGGCGGCCGCTCCCCGCAGAGCCTCATCGCCCCCAGCCTGGTGGCACGCCGGGTCACCGCCGCGCGCTGCGCGTTCGAGGCCACGATGGAGTACCGGCCCCGGACCTTCCAGCAACTGGCCGGGATCACCGCGTACTACAACACCCGCAACTGGTACTTCCTGCATGTCACCGCGGACGACGAGGGGCGTGCGGTGCTGCGCGTGGCGGCCCGGGACCGGGGGGAGCTCACCGTCGACGAAGCGGGCGGGGAACCCCTCGGCGACACCACGCGGCTGCGCCTCGGTCTCGACCTCGACGGATCCGCCCTGCGCTTCCGCTACGACACGGGCGCCGGCTGGCGGCCCCTCGGCCCGACACTCGACGCGACCGTGCTCTGCGACGAACACGCCGAGGAGATGGAGGGCGAGCGGATCCGCGTCCTCGGGTTCACCGGCGCCTTCGTCGGACTCTGGGCCTGGGACCTGACGGGGGGCGGTCTGCCCGCCGACTTCGACGAGGCGACGTACCGCACTTAGGGCCTGTCGTCCGGATCAGGACCGGGCCGCCGGGTGGCGGGTAGGCGGCCGCTTTCGGGTGACCCCTCAGCCTGTCGCCGGGGCCCGGCGGTCCGGCGTGTCCGAGCATCGCAGTCGACCGGGGCGTCGCCGCCCGCACCGTCCGCCGCCGGAGCTCGCCGTGCACATCCTGCTCGTGGCCAGCGCCTTCAACAGCCTCACCCAGCGCGTCCACATCGAACTCCGCGACCACGGGCACACGGTCGCGGTGGAACTCGCGCTGCCCGAGCGCCCGTTGGCCGAGGCCGTCCGACGGCACGCGCCGGACCTCGTGCTCGCGCCGATGCTGAAGACGGCGATCCCCCGCGAGGTGTGGGCCGCGTACCCGTGCTTCATCGTCCACCCGGGGCCCTTCGGGGACCGGGGGCCGTCCTCGCTGGACTGGGCGATCCAGCGGGGTGCCGACCGGTGGGGGGTGACGGTCCTTCAGGCGGTCGAGGACATGGACGCCGGGGACGTCTGGGCGTCCGTCGACTGTGTGGTGCCGCCGGTGGGCAAGAGCGACCTGTACCGGGGCGAGATCGCCGACGCCGCGCTCACGGCCGTCCTGCTCGCCGTGGAACGCTTCGCCGGCGGGACCCACACCCCGCGCCCACAGGGCCCGGCCCACGCCGAATACACCCCGGTGCGCATCCGCCCGTACCTCGACCAGAGCGTCCGGCGGATCGACTGGGACGCCGACTCCACGCAGACCGTCCTGCGCAAGCTGCGCGCGGCGGACTCGCAGCCCGGCGTGCTGGACGTGCTGTGCGGCGCCGAGTGGTACCTGCACGGCGGACACCCCGAGGGCGGCCTGCGCGGCGCCCCGGGGGAGTTGCTGGCCACCCGGGCCGACGCGATCTGCCGGGCCACGACGGACGGCGCCGTGTGGATCCCCGAGCTGCGGCGCAGGCGCGCTCCGGGACAGCCGCCCACGTACAAACTGCCCGCCGTACAGGCTCTCGGCGACCGGCTGCCGTCCCTGCCGGAGCTCGCCGCACCGGACTGCGCGGACCCGCGCCGGCACACCTGGACGGACGTCGGGTACCGGGAGGAGGGGAGCGTCGGAGTCCTCTCGTTCTCGTTCCCCGGCGGCGCGATGAGCACCACGCAGTGCCGACGCCTGCTCGACGCCTACCGACAGGCGTGCGCGCGGCCCACCTCGGTGCTGGTGCTGGGCGGGCAGCGGGACTTCTTCTCCAACGGAATCCACCTCAACGTCATCGAGGCCGCCGAGGAGCCCGCCGCCGAGTCCTGGGCCAACATCAACGCCATCGACGACCTCGTCGAGGCGGTGCTGACCACCACGGACCGCCTCGTGGTCGCCGCGGTCGCGGGCAACGCCGCGGCGGGCGGGATGATGCTCGCCCTCGCAGCCGACGAGGTCTGGTGCCGCGCCGGCGCCGTACTCAACCCGCACTACCGGCTCATGGGCCTGTACGGCTCGGAGTACTGGACGTACACCCTGCCGCGCCGCGTGGGTGCGGCGACGGCCGACCGGCTGCTGGGCGAGGCTCTGCCGATGAGCGCGGCGAGCGCCCGCGACCTCGGGCTCGTCGACCGGGTGGTCGACTGCGGCCCCGGGGACTTCGCCGCCGAGGTCGGCCGCCTCGCGGCCCGGCTGGCGGCGCTGCCGGGATCACCGTCCCGGATCGCCGCGAAGAAGGCCGAACTGGAACGCCTGGAGTGCGGCGAGCCCCTGGCCGCCTTCCGGGAGCGGGAGCTGAGCAGGATGCGCCGCACCTTCGACGACCCGGACGCCTCCTACCACGCACTGCGCCGCGCGTTCGTCCACAAGCGACGACCGGAGTCCACCCCGCCGCACCTCGGCCTCGCGGTGACCACGGCCACGAGGACGGCGGCGGGAGCGGACCGGTCCACGAGGGCGCGTGTCACCGGAACGGCCCTGGATGACCTCTCGCGTCGGCCGGACGGCTGGTATCAAGAGAGCTGATGGTCGAAATATAGGCTTTTGTCCCTCACCTCCCCGAGGAGGCGGTCCCATGACAGCGGCGACACCCAGTACGGCCGGCGCGACGAACGCCGGTGGTGCGCCCGCCGACGAGACGCCCACGATCCACGTCCTCTGGATCAATGCCGGGCTGAGCTGCGACGGCGACTCCGTCGCGCTGACGGCGGCCATGCAGCCGAGCATCGAACAGATCGCGCTCAGCGATCTGCCGGGTCTGCCCAAGATCGCCGTCCACTGGCCCCTCATCGACTTCGAATGCGGTCCGGTCGGCGGCGCGGACACGTTCATCGAGTGGTTCTTCAAGGGGGAGCGGGGCGAGATCGATCCGTTCGTGCTGGTCGTCGAGGGGTCCATCCCCAACGAGTCGATCAAGCCCGAGGGCTACTGGTGCGGCTTCGGCGACAACCCTGAAACAGGCCAGCCGATCACGACCAGCGAGTGGATCGACCGGCTCGCGCCCAAGGCGCTCGCCGTGGTAGCGATCGGCACCTGTGCCACGTACGGCGGCATCCACGCCATGGCGGGCAACCCGACCGGCGCGATGGGTGTGCCCGACTACCTCGGCTGGGACTGGAAGTCGCACGCGGGCATCCCCATCGTGTGCGTCCCGGGCTGCCCCATCCAGCCCGACAACTTCGCCGAGACGCTGACCTACCTGCTCTACCAGGCGGCCGGCTCGGCCCCGATGATCCCGCTCGACGACAAGCTGCGCCCGTCCTGGCTGTTCGGCGCCACCGTGCACGAGGGCTGCGACCGCGCGGGCTACTACGAGCAGGGTGAGTTCGCGACGACCTACGACTCGCCCAAGTGCCTGGTGAAGCTGGGCTGTTGGGGACCGGTCGTCAAGTGCAACGTGCCCAAGCGGGGCTGGATGAACGGCATCGGTGGCTGTCCGAATGTCGGCGGCATCTGCATCGCCTGCACCATGCCCGGGTTCCCCGACAAGTTCATGCCGTTCATGGACGAACCTCCGGGCGCGAAGTTGTCCTCCAAGGCCAGCGGCGCCTACGGCGCGGTGGTCCGCAGACTCAGGTCGCTCACGATCAACACCGTGGACAAGGAGCCGAAGTGGCGCCACACGGGAGACAAGATCACCACCGGATACCGGCCGCCGTGGTGAACCCCCGGCCCACCTGAGACGCAGCTCCACCACCCTGGCCACACCCTCCCGGACCACCCGCGAAGAAGGGCACGACACACACGATGGCACCGAAGACGAAGCCGGCCGGCGACGGTAGCGGCCTGATGGAGATGGCCTGGGACCCGATCACGAGGATCGTGGGCAGCCTGGGCATCCACACGAAGATCGACTTCAAGCAGAAGCGGGTCGCGGAGTGCTACAGCACCTCGTCCGTCTTCCGCGGCTACAGCGTCTTCATGCGCGGCAAGGACCCCCGCGACGCGCACTTCATCACCAGCCGCATCTGCGGGATCTGCGGGGACAACCACGCCACCTGCTCGGTGTACACGCAGAACATGGCGTACGGCGTGAAGCCCCCGAACCTCGCTGAGTGGATCATCAACCTCGGCGAGTCCGCCGAGTACATGTTCGACCACAACATCTTCCAGGAGAACCTGGTCGGGGTCGACTACTGCGAGAAGATGGTCAAGGAGACCAACCCGGGAGTCCTCGAACTCGCCGAGCGCACCGAGGCGCCGCACGCCGCCGAGCACGGCTACCGCACGATCGCCGACATCATGCGGTCCCTGAACCCCCTCGAAGGCGAGTTCTACCGCGAGGCGCTCCAGGTGAGCCGCTACACCCGGGAGATGTTCTGCCTCATGGAGGGCCGCCATGTGCACCCCTCCACGCTCTACCCGGGCGGCGTCGGCACCATCGCCTCCGTCCAGCTCTTCACGGACTACCTCAGCCGTCTGATGCGCTACGTGGAGTTCATGAAGCGGGTCGTCCCCCTCCACGACGACCTGTTCGACTTCTTCTACGAGGCTCTGCCCGGGTACGAGGAAGTGGGACGCCGACGGGTGCTGCTCGGCTGCTGGGGCGCGCTCAACGACCCCGAGTACTGCGACTTCACCTACGCCAACATGACGGACTGGGGCCGGCGGATGTTCGTCACCCCCGGCGTGATCGTCGACGGCAAGCTCGTCACCAACGACCTCACCAAGATCAACCTCGGTATCCGCATCCTGCTGGGCAGTTCGTACTACGAGGACTGGGAGGGCCAGGAGCAGTTCGTCACCCACGACCCGCTCGGCAACCCGGTCGACCCGCGCCACCCGTGGAACCAGCACACCATCCCCGCCCCGCAGAAGCGGAACTTCGACGACAAGTACAGCTGGGTCATGTCGCCGCGCTGGTTCGACGGCAAGGACCACCTCGCCCTCGACACCGGCGGCGGCCCCATCGCCCGTCTGTGGTCCACCGCCCTGTCCGGCCTCGTCGACACGGGCTATGTGAAGGCGACCGGCCACAGCGTGGTCATCAACCTGCCGCGCACCATGACCAAGCCGGAGACCACCTTCGAGTGGAAGATCCCGCGCTGGAGCAACGCGCTGGAACGCAACCGCGCGCGCACCTACTTCCAGGCCTACACTGCCGCCGTCGCCCTGCACTTCGCGGAGAAGGCGCTGGAGGAGGTCCGCGCCGGACGCACCCAGACCTGGGAGAAGTTCGAGGTGCCCGACGAGAGCATCGGCGTCGGCTTCACCGAGGCGGTCCGCGGTGTCCTCTCCCACCACATGGTGATCCGCGACGGCAAGATCGCCAACTACCACCCGTACCCGCCGACCCCGTGGAACGCCAGCACCCGGGACACCTACGGCACGCCCGGCCCGTACGAGGACGCCGTGCAGAACACGCCGATCTTCGAGGAGAACTCCCCGGAGAACTTCAAGGGCATCGACATCATGCGTGCCGTCCGCAGCTTCGATCCCTGTCTGCCGTGCGGCGTGCACATGTACGTCGGTGGCGGCAAGACCGTCCAGAAGATGCACATGCCCACCGGCCTGAGCGGACTGGGCGGATGAGCGCGGGCACAACCATCGACGCGGCCAAGGCGGCACCGGCGGTCGACGCGGTGCGCACCGGGCAGCGGATCGAGGACGTACTCGACCGGCTCGCCACCACCGGTGACCCGGCCGCCCGCGCGGCGGCCGAGGAACTCGTCCAGGCCCTCATGGACTTCTACGGTGCGGGCCTGGCCCGGATGCTCCACCTGCTGTCCACGCCCGTGGGCCGCAGAACCCCCGGTGACCCCCTGGCGGCCCTGCTCGGCGACGAACTGGTCGCGAGCCTCCTCGTCCTGCACGACCTGCACCCCGAGGACCGGACGACCCGCATCACCCGCGCGCTCGACAGCATCCGCGACCACGAACTGGACGTCGTGGACTTCGACGAGGAGACGGGCACCCTCCGGCTGCGGGCGGCCGGAGGCGGCGGATGCGGCTGCGCGGCGAGCGGTACGACGGCCCAGCAGGCGGCCGAGGACGCGCTGGCCTGCTTCGCGCCGGAGGTCACCACGGTCGAGCTACAGGCCGCCGGCCGATCGGGGGAGCCCACGCTGCTCCAGATCGGCACCGGCCCCGCAACCCGCGCCGCCACCACCGCAGGCCCGGCCCCGGCGAAGGCCCCATGAACGCGCCCCCGGCTTCCCGGCCGGCCACGCGCGACTTCGGGCTGCGCAGGTTCCTGACCGGACGTGAACCGCGGCCGGAGCGGTGCGGACTGTGCGCGGTGGCGGTGGACGAGGAACGCCACCGCCACCTGGTGGACACCGAGCAGCGGGCCATCGTCTGCGCCTGTACGTCCTGCGCCCTGCTGATGGAACAGCCGGGCGCCGCACGCGGCCGATTCCGCGCGGTTCCGGACCGCTTCCTCACCGACCCGGACCACCACCTCGACGAGGGTGCCTGGGAGGCGCTGCAGATCCCGGTCGGCGTCGCCTTCTTCTTCCGCAACGCCGCGCTCGACCGGCTGGTGGCCCTCTATCCGAGCCCGGCCGGGGCCACCGAGAGCGAACTCGATCCGGCGACGTGGAGCGCCGTCCTCGGCGACAGCCGCCTCGCCGAACTGCTCGAACCCGATGTGGAGGCGCTGCTGCTGCGCCGTCACGAGGGCCGCTGCGAGTGCTATCTCGTGCCCGTCGACATCTGCTACGAACTGGTCGGCCGGATGCGCCTGTTGTGGCAGGGCTTCGACGGCGGCGCCGAGGCCCGCGCCGCCCTCGACACCTTCTTCGCACACGTCGGACGACGCGCCCGCGCCGTACGCGAGGAGGGCCCGGCGTGACGGAATTCGCCTTCACCTGCACCGGCGTGCGCGCGGACCGGTTCGCCGCCGGACCGACCCTGGTCTTCCGGCTGCGCATCACCGCGACCGGCGGCGAACCGGTCCACGCCATGGCGCTGCGCTGCCAGATCCGTATCGAGCCCGCCAAGCGAGGCTACGAGACCGCGGAGGCCGAGGGGCTCACCGATCTCTTCGGCGAGCGCTCGCGCTGGGGCAGCACCCTCCAGCCGGTGCAGTTCGCCCAGGTCTGCGTCATGGTCCCCGCCTTCACCGAGGAGACCGAGACGGACCTCGTCGTGCCGTGCACCTACGACATGGACATCGCCGCGACCCGCTACTTCGACGCGCTGACCAGCGGTGAGGTGCCGCTGCTGATGCTGTTCTCCGGCACGGCGTTCACCGGAGCCGGCGGCTTCCGCGTCGAACCCGTCCCGTGGGACCGGGAGGCGGTCTTCCGGATGCCCGTGGCCACCTGGCGGGAGATGGTCGAACAGCACTTCCCCGGCTGCGGCTGGATCCGGCTGCCCCGCGACACCATGGACGCCCTGCTCGCCTTCCGCTCCCGACGGGCCCTGCCCTCCTGGGAGGCGACCGTGCGGGTCCTGCTCGACGAGAGCGGCGGGGCGGCTCCCGCACCACCCCGAAGATTCAGTCTCACCGGCATCACCAGCACCACCGGAAGGACCGCTCCGTGAGCGTGACCACGTTCGCCCCGGAGACCGAGGCCCGCCTCGCCGTCGCCCGGCAGGTGGCCGATGCCGTCCTCTTCGAGGGCTACGTGCTCTACCCGTACCGTGCCTCCGCGGCCAAGAACCGGCTGCGCTGGCAGTTCGGCGTGCTCGTCCCGCCCGCCTGGGGCGCCGACTGCGAGGAGCACGAATTCCAGCACACCGAATGCCTGATGGAACCCAAGGCGGACGCCACTCTCGCGGTCGAGCTGCGCTTCCTGCGCGCCCGGCGCCGCACGGTCCAGCAGGCGCGCCCGGACGGCGGCTTCGAGACGGTTCCCGAACTCCGGCTCGGCGACCGGACGCTGGTCCCCTGGGACGAGGGAACGGAGGAGCGCGTCGAGGCCTTCGTGCCCGTCGACGAACTCCTGGGCGACGGCGTGCGGGTCCCCTTCGACCGCCCCGCGGGTGAGGACACCGAGCCCGTCCTCGACGAGAGCGGTCGCGTCGTCGGCCGGATGGTCCGCCGCTACGAGGAGACGAGCGGCGTACTCCGGTTGTCCGCGAGCGAACTCGACGGGCCCTACCGCGTGCTGCGGCTGACCGCGATCGTCGAGAACACCAGCACCTGGACACCCCCGGACGGCACCGCGGCCGACCGGGACGCGGCCCTCCCGCGCTCCCTGGTCGCCACCCACCTCCTCATGGGGCTCGGCGCGGGGTCGTTCCTGTCGATGACGGATCCCCCCGAGTGGGCGAAGGGCGCGGTCGCGTCCTGCCGCAATCTGCACACCTGGCCGGTCCTCGCCGGTGAACCCGGACGCCGCGACGTGGTGCTGTCCTCGCCGATCATCCTGGAGGACCACCCGGCGATCGCCCCGGAGAGCCCCGGGGCCCTGTACGACGCCACCGAGATCGACGAGATTCTTGCCCTGCGCACCGCCGCGCTCACCGACGAGGAAAAGCGCGAGGCCCGGGGCACCGACGACCGGGCGGCCGCCGTGATCGACCTGGCGGACACCATGCCGCCCGAGGTCCTGGAGCGCCTGCACGGGGCGGTGCGCAGTCTGCGCGAGGTGACAGGAGCGGGCGCGGGAACGGCGTCCGCTCCGGCCGTGGACGGCTTCCCCGACGAGTTCGGCGTGCCGCGTCCCGACACCCCGTGGTGGGACCCGGCGAGTGACGCCGGTTTCGACCCCGGGCAGGACCGGATCGTCGTCGACGGCCGTTCGCTGGGCGCGGGAAGCAGGGTGCTGCTGCGGCCCGGGCTGCGCCGCACCGACGCACAGGACCTGTTCCTGGCGGGCCGTACGGCGAAGGTCGAGGCCGTGCTGCACGACGTGGACGGCGGAGTGCACCTGGCGGTGACGGTCGAGGACGATCCGGGCGCCGACATCCGCCGCGAACATGGCCGTTTCCTCTACTTCCAGCCCGACGAGGTCGAACCGCTGGAGGACGAGACATGAGCCCACCCTCGGACCCACCCCGCCAGGAGTGCGGCAAGGTCCTCGTCGCCGGGATCGGGAACATGTTCCTCGGGGACGACGGCTTCGGCGTGGAAACCGTGCGCGCGCTCGCCGGGCGGCAACTGCCCCCGCACGTCGAGGCCGTGGACATCGGCGTACGGGGCGTGCACCTCGCGTACCAGGTCCTCGACGGTTACGACACCCTGATCCTGGTGGACGCCACCGCGCGCGGCGAGTGCCCCGGCACCCTGTACGTCATCGAACACGACAGCGCCGACGCGGGCGAGCCGCACGGCGTCCCGCTCGACGGCCACCGGATGACCCCCGACACGGTGCTCGCACTGCTGGGGACCCTCTGCGCCGGAACGGGCGGGCGGCCGCCGCGCCGCACGCTGGTCGTGGGATGCGAACCCGCGTCCGTCGAGGAGGGCATCGGGCTCAGCCCGCCGGTGTCGGCCGCCGTGCCGGAGGCCGTCCGGCTGATCGAAGAGTTGCTGCGGGCCGACGAACCGGGAGAGTCCGCGCCGCGGGCCACGGTCGGCGAAGCCGCGAAGTGAGGAGAGAAGCCATGATCAAGACCCTCGTCGGCGGCGCGCTGGCCGCCGCTGTCACCGCCGTCCTCGTGCAGATCCTGCCCGACCTCAGACGCTACCTGCGGATCCGGAGCATGTGAGCCGACCCCCGCCGCTCGTACGCCCTCTGCCGTCTACTGCCGCGCTCCGCCGTCTTCTGCCGTGCCGTGCCGTTGCGGCGAACGGCGTACGCGGCCGGCCGGCGACGGCGTGCCGGTCCGCCGCCCTCGGACGCCTCCCCTCTAATGAGGGGCGGCGGACGCCCTGCCCGAGACGGAGACCGGTCGATGCACGAGATGTCCCTCGCGATGGCGGTGATCGGCCAGGTGGAAGAGGCGGCGCAGCGCGCCGGCGACGTCACGGCCGTGCGCTCGGTGCGGCTTCAGGTGGGCGAGCTCGCCGGTGTCGTACCCGACGCCCTCTCCTTCTGCTTCGAACTGGCCTGCGCCGGAACCGTGCTGGAAGGCGCCGAACTGGTCACCGAAGCCGTGCCGGGACGGGCCCGCTGCGCACCTTGCGCGCACGAATGGGCCGTCGGCATGCCGCCCGCGCTGACCTGCCCGCGGTGCGGCGGAGCCACCACGGAGCTGCTGGCGGGCCGGGAACTCCAGATCCTCAGCGTGCAGTGGGAGGACGGCCCGACGCACGCCCACCCCCGCGAACCGATCTCCGAGGAGCGCTGAACCATGTGCCGTGTGGTCGACCTGCAGCAAGCCGTCCTGGCCAAGAACGACGAGACCGCGCACGCCCTGCGCGCCGGCCTCGCGGCCCGCGGCACCACGGTCGTCAACCTGCTCTCCAGCCCCGGCAGCGGCAAGACCGCCCTGCTGGAACGGGAACTGGGGCTTGCGCGCGAGCGGTCCGTGCCGGTCGCGGCGCTCACCGCCGACCTCGCCACCGAGAACGACGCGCAGCGGCTGGCCCGCTCGGGCGTCCCGGTCAAGCAGGTCCTCACCGACGGGCTGTGCCATCTGGAGGCCGGGATGCTCGGCCGCCACCTGGAGGGCTGGCTGCCCGACGACATCCGGCTGCTGTTCGTCGAGAACGTCGGCAACCTCGTCTGCCCGGCCTCCTACGACCTCGGGGAGACTCTGAGAGTGGTGCTCGCCTCCGTGACCGAGGGCGAGGACAAGCCGCTCAAGTACCCGACCGCCTTCGGCCTCGCCCACCTGGTGGTGGTCACCAAGACCGACATCGCCGAGGCCGTCGAGTTCGACGAGGCGGAGTTCCGCGCGAACGTCGAGCGGGTCAACCCCGGGGTGGACGTGCTGCTGACCTCGGCCCGCCGGAACCGGGGCGTCGGCGCCCTGCTCGACCGGGCGCTGGCGGCCGCGGACGGCGTCCCGCTCCATGAGCCCGTCATGGCACGCCGACCCGACGGCGCCTCACCCACCCACCGACATCACGGCCACGAGCACCCGCACGGCACCGGCGCCATGGCGCACTCCCACTCGTGAGCGGTCCGCTCTCCCCGGCCGCCGTCGCCGACGGGACACCGCTGCGCCGACGGGTCACCGTACGGGGTGTGGTGCAGGGCGTCGGCTTCCGCCCGTACGTCTACACCCTCGCCACCGGCCTCGAACTGTCCGGCCATGTCACCAACACCCCCGAGGGCGTCATCGCGGAGGTCGAGGGCGCCCCCTCGGCCGTCGCCCGCTTCTGCGACCGCATCGCCGTCCAGGCACCGCCGCTGGCCCGCGTGGACTCCGTGCACCACGACGACGTACCCGTCACCGGTGACGCCGCGTTCACCATCCTCGCCTCCCGTACGGGCGGCCCGGCGGGCACCCTGATCCCGCCGGACACCGCCACCTGCGCCGACTGCCTGCGCGAACTCGCCGACCCCGCCGACCGGCGCCACCGCCACCCCTTCATCAACTGCACGCACTGCGGCCCCCGGTTCACCATCGTCACCGGCCTGCCCTACGACCGCTCCCACACCACCATGGCCGGCTTCCCGATGTGCTCCGACTGCGCCCGCGAGTACGCCGATCCGGCCGACCGCCGCTTCCACGCGCAACCCGTCGCCTGCCCGGCCTGCGGCCCGCGACTGCGGCTGCTCGTCCCCCGACCGGGCGTGAGCGGCCCTCCGGAGCCCGTCGCCGGAGCGGACCCGGTCGCCGAGGCCCGCCGGCTCCTGGCGGACGGCGCGATCCTCGCGGTCAAGGGCCTCGGCGGCTACCACCTGGCCTGCGACGCCACGAACCCCGAAGCCGTCGCCCTGCTGCGCCGCCGCAAGGCCCGAGGGGACAAACCCTTCGCCGTCATGGCCCGGAGCCTCGACGACCTCTGGCACCTGGTAAGGATCGGCGCCGAGGAGCGGAGCCTGCTCGACGGCGCCACCCGGCCCATCGTGCTGCTGCGCCGCCGTAGGGAGGTACCCGTGGCGGGGGCACCACGGCCCGCCGACTCCGTCGCGCCCGGCAGCCCCGACCTCGGCGTCATGCTGCCGTACACCCCCCTGCACCACCTGCTGTTCGGACTGCCCGGCGACCCCGATGGGCCCTCATTGCTCGTCATGACCAGCGGCAACGTGTCCGGTGAGCCGATCGTCACCGACGACGGGGAGGCGCTGGAGCGGCTGGAGCGGCTGGCCGACGGCTGGCTCACCCACGACCGTCCGATCCATGTGCCGTGCGACGACTCCGTGGTGCGCGTGTGCGACGGCGCGTTGCTGCCGCTGCGCCGTGCCCGCGGCTATGCGCCCCTGCCGCTGACCCTGCCGGTCCCGGTGCGTCCGGCCCTCGCCGTCGGCGGGGACCTCAAGAACGTGCTCTGCCTCGGCGAGGGCCGCCGGGCCTGGCTGTCCGCGCACATCGGCGACATGGACGACCTCGCCACCCAGCACGCCTTCGAACGCGCCGTGGCCCAGCTGGAGTCCATCACCCCCGTACGTCCCGAACTGCTCGCGGCGGACCGGCACCCCGCATACCGTTCGGCGCGCTGGGCCGACCGGAACGCGTCGGGCCGGCCCGTCGTACGCGTCCAGCACCACCACGCCCACGTCGCCGCCGCGATGGCCGAACACGGGCTGGACGGCAGCAGACCGGTGATCGGGGTCGCCTTCGACGGCACGGGTTACGGCGACGACGGGGCGGTGTGGGGCGGGGAGATCCTGCTCGCCGACTACGACGGCTTCACCCGGTTCGGGCACCTCGCCCCTGTGCCGCTGCCCGGCGGTGACGCGGCGGTGCGACGGCCGTACCGGATGGCGCTCGCGCATCTGCGTGCGGCGGGGATCGACTGGTCGGAGGAGCTGGCCTGCGTGAGCGCCTGTCCGTGCGACGAACGGCGCGTGCTGGAACGGCAGTTGGAGCGCGACCTGAACTGTGTCCCCACCTCCAGCATGGGCCGCCTCTTCGACGCGGTGTCCTCCCTCGTGGGCGTGTGCCATGTGGCCGGCTATGAGGCCCAGGCGGCGATGGAGCTGGAGGCCGCAGCGCTGGAGGCTCCCGCCGGGGACCCTGTCGCGTACGCGTTCGCCCTGCGACCGGCAGGACCGACCGACAGTGCGTCACCGGCGGCCACCGCCCCGGGGCCGGGCGGAGGCGCCCGCCCCGCGCAGGGTTCACCCGGCGGTGTGGATGAGGGCCCCGTCCTCGCGGATCCCGCACCTGTGCTCGCGGCGATCGTCGGGGACCTGCGGTCGGGGGCCGGACCGGCCGTCGTCGCGGCGCGCTTCCATCGGGCCGTCGCCGGTCTCGTGCACCGCTTCTGTGTGCTGGCGCGCGAACGGCACGCGGTGGAGACCGTGGCCCTGACCGGCGGGGTGTTCGCCAACTCGCTGCTGTCCTCCGCCTGCGCGGCGGCCCTGGGCGCGGACGGTTTCACGGTCCTGCGCCACCGCCTGGTCCCGCCGGGCGACGGCGGTCTGGCCCTCGGGCAGCTCGTGGTGGCCGCGCGCGCCGAGGACCGTATCCGAGCCAACGACTGACCAAGAGCGAGGAGAGGCTCATGTGCCTGGCGGTACCCGGCAGAGTGCTGGACATCGAGGAACGGGACGGCACCCGGATGGCCAACGTCGACTTCGGCGGTGTGGTCAAGGAGGTGTGCCTGGAGTACCTGCCCGACCTTCAGGTCGGCGAGTACGCCATCGTGCACGTCGGATTCGCCCTGCAGCGCCTCGACGAGGAGTCGGCGAAGCAGACGCTCGAACTGTTCGCCACCCTCGGCCTGCTGCAAGAGGAGTTCGGCGACCCCTGGGAGATGGCCGCGGAGGCGGGCGAGGCCCTGCCGTCCGCGGGAGAGGAGGCGCGCAAGTGAAGTACATCGACGAGTTCCAGGACCCCGACCTGGCACGTCGGCTGCTCGACGACATCCACTCCACGGTGACCAGGCCGTGGGCGCTGATGGAGGTCTGCGGCGGACAGACGCACACCATCATCCGTCACGGCATCGACCAACTCCTGCCGGACCAGGTGGAGTTGATCCATGGGCCGGGGTGTCCCGTGTGTGTGACCCCGTTGGAGGTCATCGACAAGGCGCTGGAGATCGCCTCCCGGCCCGGGGTGATCTTCTGTTCCTTCGGCGACATGCTCCGGGTGCCCGGCACGGGACGGGACCTGTTCCAGGTGCGGGGCGCGGGCGGCGACGTACGGGTCGTGTACTCCCCGCTCGACGCCCTGCGGATCGCCCAGCAGAACCCCGACCGCGAGGTCGTCTTCTTCGGCATCGGTTTCGAGACGACGGCGCCGCCCAACGCGATGACGGTGTATCAGGCCCGCAAGCTCGGCATCCCGAACTTCAGCCTGCTGGTGTCCCATGTCCGCGTACCGCCCGCCATCGAGGCGATCATGCAGTCACCGACCTGCCGCGTCCAGGGCTTCCTGGCGGCCGGGCACGTGTGCAGCGTGATGGGGGTGGGGGAGTACCCGGAACTGGCGGAGCGCTTCCGGGTTCCGATCGTCGTGACCGGATTCGAACCCCTGGACATCCTCGAAGGCGTACGCCGGACCGTGGCGCAGCTGGAGCGCGGCGAGCACACCGTCGACAACGCCTACCCCCGTGCCGTCCGCCCGGAAGGGAACCCGGCGGCGCGGGCCATGCTGGAGGATGTCTTCGAGGTCACCGACCGGGCCTGGCGCGGCATCGGGGTGATCCCCGACAGCGGCTGGCGGCTGTCCTCGAAGTACCGGGAGTACGACGCCGAGCACCGCTTCTCGGTCGACGGCATCCAGACCCGCGAACCGGCCGCCTGCCGCAGCGGCGAGGTCCTGCAGGGCCTGCTCAAGCCGCACGAGTGCGAGGCGTTCGGCACACTCTGCACCCCCCGCACCCCGCTCGGCGCCACCATGGTCTCCAGCGAGGGCGCCTGCGCCGCGTACTACCTCTACCGGCGCCTGGACCTCACCCCCGCGCCCCGGGAGGCGACCCCCGTTGTCTGAGACCACCGGCACCACCGAACTCCGCACACCCGTACTCGACCCCGCCGCCTGGACCTGCCCGGCCCCGCTGCGCGACCAGCCGCGGATCGTCATGGGCCACGGGGGAGGCGGAGCCCTGTCCGCCGAACTCGTCCAGCACGTCTTCGTGCCCGCGTTCGGCGGTGACGTGCTCGCCCAACTGGGCGACGCCGCGGCACTGTCGCTCGGCGGTGTCCGGATGGCCTTCTCCACCGACTCCTTCGTGGTGCGGCCACTGTTCTTCCCCGGCGGCAGCATCGGTGACCTCGCCGTCAACGGCACCGTCAACGACCTCGCCATGAGCGGTGCCCGGGCCGCGTACCTCTCCTGCGGCTTCATCCTGGAGGAGGGCGTCGAGATGGAGACCGTCGCCCGCGTGGCCGCGGCACTCGGCACGGCGGCGCGGGCCGCGGGGGTCGAGGTCGCGACCGGCGACACCAAGGTGGTGGAGGCCGGTCACGGCGACGGGATCTTCATCAATACGGCCGGTGTCGGGCTCATCCCGGCGGGCGTCGACCTGCGCCCGCAGCGGGTCGTGCCCGGCGATGTCGTGATGGTCAGCGGTGCGATCGGCGTGCACGGCGTGGCGATCATGAGCGTGCGCGAGGGCCTGGAGTTCGGGGTGGAGATCGAGAGCGACTGTGCGGCGCTCGGCGGTCTGGTCGACGCCATGCTCGCCGTCACCCCGGATCTCCATGTGCTGCGCGATCCCACCCGGGGCGGGCTGGCCGCCGCCCTGAACGAGATCGCGGCGGCCTCGGGCACCGGCGTCGTCATCCGGGAGCGTGACGTGCCGGTCCCGCCGGCCGTCGCCAACGCCTGCGCCGTGCTGGGCCTCGACCCGATGTACGTGGCCAACGAGGGCAAGCTGGTGGCGTTCGTGCCCCGCGAGCACGCCGACGCCGTCCTGGACGCCATGCGGGCGCACCCGCTGGGTACGGAGTCCAGGATCATCGGCGAGGTCGTGGACGCCCATCCGGGCATGGTGGTGGCCCGCACCGGGCTGGGCGGCACCCGGGTGGTCGACCTGCCGATCGGGGAGCAGCTGCCGAGGATCTGCTGACGCGTGGCGGGACGGCGGCGCGGGCGTCAGGTGGCGAACCCCACGTGGACGACCGCGCGCCCGTCGATCCGCGGTCGTCCACCACTTCGGGCGCGGCCCCGCCGGTCGCACCCGCACGGCCGCTGTCCTACGCGAGGCGCTCGGTGTCCCCGACGTCGTTGCGGGACACGGCCAGGTAGCCGACGAAGCCGATGATGGCGACGGTCCAGGACAGGGTGACCGGCCCCAGCCCGAGGTCGAGGCCGCCGCGGGCGTGGCTCAGGGCCATCCAGTCGGCGACCGAGGCGCCGAGCGGGCGGGTGAGGACGTACGCGGTCCAGAAGGCGGCCACCGCGTTGAGGGCGCCCCACTGGTGCAGGACGGCAGGGACGGCGATGGCGACGGCGTACAGCACGGCCGAGCCGAGGTAGCCGAGGCCGACCGTGGCGGAGAGGTCACCGGCGGCGGTGCCGAGCGCGAAGGTGGCGAGCACGGTGGCCCAGTAGAAGAGCTCGCGGCGGCGGGTGTGGATGCTGTGGATGGAGAGGGTCTTCTCGCTGGCGTACCAGACGGCGAAGACGGCTGCCAGCGCGGCCATGAAGAAGGGGGTGGAGATCGTGTACGGGACGCCCAGGCCGACGTGCAGGACGTCCGCGGCCATGGTGCCGAACACGCTGACCATCACGATCGCCGTCCAGTAGATCCAGGCGACGTAGCGACGGGCCTTGAGCTGGACGCAGAGCGCCACCACGAGGGCCAGGCCGCCGAGGCCGACGGCGGGGATCGGCCCGAGCTTCTTGGCGAGGAGGTCCGAGGCGGTCTCACCCATGCCGGTGGTCAGCACTTTGATCACCCAGAAGTAGACGGTGACTTCTGGAACCTTGCTCGCCAGATGGGTGGGGCCGGCGACGCGACGGCGGCGGGTGAGGTGCTCTGTGCTCATGCCCGCACGATGACATGGCGAACAGCGCTGGCCACAGGGGTCTTTGCCATTGCTTTGGGGCTTCTGGTGCAGGAGTTGCCAGGGCCCGCGAGGAGCCTGAACACAACCTGAACACCCACGCCGTGAACCCCGGATCCATGGGGATTCGGCACGCAGGCGATGGTACGAAGGAAGGTCGTCGCCGGGCCTCGCGACGGCCCCCGTCCCTCCATTGCGCTCCCCGACCCCACGTGAGAATATTGTTCTCATTTCGAAGAATGAACTTCTTTGCTGTGGTTGAACTCAACGACGAGGGAGACACGTTGGAAGCGACGGAGTACGGGCAGGCGGCCGTCGGCCGGGTGCTGAAGGCTCAGGACCAGTTCCATCTCGGTATCGTCGTCGAGGACTTCGAGACGACCCTGGCCGAGTTCTCTTCCCTGTTCGGGTACAAGTGGTGCGGCGAGATCAGCGGACCGGTCCCGGTCACGCTGCCGGACGCAGACGCCGTGGTCGAGCTCGGGTGCGTGTTCTCGACGACGACTCCCCGTCTCGAGATCGTCCGGCGCGTCCCGGGGACCCTCTGGGAGCCGGCGGCCGGCGGCGCCGTTCATCACGTCGGCTACTGGTCCGACGACGTCGCCGCGGACGCCGCCGAACTGGAACGCCACGGTTTCGTCCGGGAGGCGACGCGCAAGGGTGCCGACGGCGCCCCGTTCGCGTTCCTCCGCAGTCCGGCCAGCGGCTACCGCGTCGAGCTGGTGAGCCGGGTGGCACAGCAGAGCCTGGAACAGTTCTGGGGGATGAGCGCATGACGACCGTCGGAATCGTCACCGGTGCCGGCCGCGGGATGGGGCTGGCCTGCGCGCACCGGCTCGTCGACCAGGTGGACAGGCTGCTCCTCGTCGACCGGGACGAGGCGACCGTGACCGCGGCAGCCAAGGACCTCTCCGCCACCGGGCGGGGGGCCGTCGTCGAACCGTTCGTCCTCGACATCACCGATGCCGCGGGACTGGCCGGGCTCGCCGCACGCGTCGGCGAACTGGGTACCCTGCGCGCCGTCGCCCACGCCGCGGGCATCTCGCCCACCATGGCCGACTGGCGTCGCATCTTCACCGTCGACCTCGTCGGGACCGCCCTGCTGGCCAGGACGCTCCGCCCGCTCGCCACCGAGGGCACGGCCCTGGTGTGCTTCGCGTCGATGGCCCCGCTGCTCGGCGGCACCGATCCCGACCCGGCCGTCGACGCGGTGCTGGACGACCCGCTCGACGAACGGTTCCTCGACCGCGTCCACGAGGCCCTCGGGCCGGGCATCGAGGACACCGGTATCGCGTACGCGTGGGCCAAGCGCGGGGTGCACCGCTTCGTCCAGCGCGAGGCGGTGCGCATCGGGCCGCTCGGTGCCCGCGTCTGCTCGGTGTCCCCCGGGCTGATCGACACGCCTCAGGGGCGGCAGGAATCCGCGAGCCATCCGGGGATGGAGCTGCTGCTGCGGCAGACCCCGCTCGGCCGGCAGGGGCGGCCCGAGGACGTCGCCGCGGCCGTCGCCTTCCTGCTGTCGTCCGAGGCCGGTTTCCTCAGCGGGATCGACCTCCTCGTGGACGGCGGTGTGTGCGCCGCCGTCCGGACCCGAGCCGGCCGCACGTGAGTCCGCACGCGTGCAGGTGAGGCCCGTACGCCCCGGAGCGCCCGTGAGTTCAGCGGCCCGCCGCCGACCGCTGCCGGTGGGCGGTGGCGAAGGCGCGCAGCTCGCGGGCCACATCCGGCCCGCTGGGTGTGTAGACGACCTGGTGGAAGCCGAGGTCGGCGAGCCGCGCCAGGCTTCTGCCGACCCTGGCCGTGTCGCCGACCATCGTCTTGAGGTCGATGTGATCGAGGAGTCGGCGGTCGCGGTCGGGGAGGTGCGTGACATGGCCCTCGAAGGTGAGCAGATGGCGTTCGGCCTCGGGGGCGAGATCCTCGAGAGCCGCCCGCCAGGCCCGGCCCCCCGGCAGGGCGTCGACCGCCTGGGCGCCGCCCTTGGCGTACGCGTTGTGCCAGTCGACGACCCGCCAGGGTCCGATCGCCTCCCGGACGCGGTCCGCGTCCCGGTCCTCGCCGGGGTCGAGCACGGTGCCGGAGATGATGGTCGCGGTCGGGAGCACGGGGTGCGGAGGTCCGATGACGCCGTCGGCCACCTTCTCGGCCAGCGCGGTGCCCCGGGGGCCGAACACGCTGATCCAGAGCGGGACCTGGATCGGTCGCGAGGCGGTGAGACCGCCCGCGTGCAGCATCCGCACCGGCCTGCCGTCCGCGATCGCCGTCTCCCCGGCGAGCAGCCGGCGCAGAGCCGTCATGCAGTCGGCGAGGGCGTCCAGCGTCATCGGGCGCCGGCCCACCGCGAGCCGGGCCGTGAACCCCGTACCGAAGCAGGCCCGGAAGCGCCCGCCGGAGACACGGGCGACGGTGGCGATGCCGGAGGCCATGGTCATCACCGACCGCTGGCCGGGGATGAGGACGGCCGTGCTGAGCCCGATGCGGGTCGTCCGCCGCGCGGCGAGGGCGAGATGGACGAACGGGTCCTCCCACAGCGGCGCCGAATCGTAGCTCCACACCCTGGAGTAGCCGAGGTCCTCGGCCAGTACGGCGAGGTCCGCGAAGTCCGGGCCCGGCGGGAGCCCGCAGGACAGTTCGAGATCCCGCATGACTTAGTTCCCTCCCCTTCTTGACTTACCGTCATCAAATTGTGCTTATCGATGTAAAGGGGAACCAATGCCCAAGGGATATGTCATCCTCACCGAGGCCATCAAGGACGAGGCCGGAATGGAGGCCTACGGCCGGGCGTCCGCGGGATCGATCGCGCAGGGCGGGGCCGCCGTCCTGGCGGTGGATACAGAGCCCCAGGTCCTGGAGGGCAGCTGGTACGGCAACCGTACGGTCGTCCTCGAATTCGAGAGTGTGGAAGCGGCGCGTGCCTGGTACGAGTCGGACGCGTACGCGCAGGCGAAGCCGCTGCGGCTGGCCGCGGCCGACTGCAACGCCGTGATCGTCTCCGGGTTCGAGATGCCGTCGCGATCCGCGTGAAGGAGCCTTGCCGGGGGGGGGGGGGGGGGGGGGGGGGGGGGGGGCGCCCCCGCCGCCCCCCCCCGGGGGGGGGGGGCCGCCCGCCCCCCCCCCCCCCCCCCCCCCCCCCAGCACAAACCCCGGGAGCCCCGCGGAGGCA
>NZ_JBIWFN010000018.1:0-243226 GCF_044763085.1 Streptomyces sp. NPDC096311 | reverse complement strand
CCGGACAGATCAACGCAAGGACAGTCCAGCAGGACGTCAGTCAGTGATCGGGTCACGGCCACCGGAGACCCGCGTATCACTATGACTGTCAGTGGTCGCCACTATGTTCAGTCGTGTCCCGCCGAAGTGGCGTGGAAGTCCCCTCTGATGCATAGGAGATGGTGCGTTGTCGGATTGGGAGAGGTCGAGCACGGCACGGGTGACGGTGCCCGCGCGGCCGCGGAAGCTCGCCAAGGTGCCCTTCGTCGAGCTGGCCGACGGACGCCTCCAGGGTGTGGTGTCCAGCGGCTCGGACATCGAGCGGGTCTACGTCTCGTCGGTCGCGGCCGGCACCTACGCGTTCGCCTGCAGCACCAACAACAACCGCCCCTGCGGCGGCGCGCGGGGTATGTTCTGCAATCACATCCGGGCCCTGATCAACGAGGCGGTGCTTCAGTACGGCGCCGAGCGCGTCGCCCGCTATCTGAGGGTCGAGCTCGCGGACGGCGAGCCGAGCGGACCGGCCATCGCCCACGTCATGGGCAACACACGACCGGCGCAGGGAGACACCAAGGCCGCCGCGCCCGTCTTCAGCCGGTTCCTGCGCCACCTGGCCTATCTCGAACTCGCCCCGACCACCGCGCCGTTGCCGGAGATGCAGTGGTTCCCGCCGACCAGGGCGGTGGCGTGATGCGCGCGGATCTGCTCTCCGACCCCATCGCCGGGCTCGACGAAGCGCTGGCGGCCGTCGACGCCTTCGACCAGGCTCTCGTCGCGGGCCTGCTGCGTCCGCAACCCGCCCAGGCCGCCGGTCTGACCGAGCTCGCGCACGCCGTCGCGGGGACACCGCTGGCCGCCCGGGTCTCCGAGGCGGCGGCGAAGGCGGCGGCCGGGGCAGCGGGCGAAGACCACTTCGTCGCCCTCGCCGCCGCCCGCACCGCACTGCTCGGCTCCGTCCACGACGCACTGATGACCCGCGTCACCGAGGCGACCGGTCGCCCCCGCGGCGAGGAGGCCGTCCCGGCAACCGGTGGGCGGCAGGCGGCGAACCTGCTCGCCGCCGCCCGCGCCTGGTTCTGCGATCTCGCACGGGCCGGATGGCAGGGCATCGACCACGAAGTGGTCTCCGGGGCGGCGCAGGTCGTCTCCGCGATGCTTCCGGACCCGTCCCTGCGCCGACCGGCGACGCTCCTCGACGGCTTCGCCGCCGAACTCGCCGCGTCCTGCCCGGGCTCCGCCCTGGAGAGGATCCCGGCACGCCGCTGGGGCGACCTCTGGGCACGCGGGATACTGCTGACGCTGCCCGGTGCCGCCGACGTGCCCACGCCGGGTACCGCCACCGGTCGTCTGCTGCCCCTGGGAGTCGACCTCCAGGAACACGCGACCGCGGCACAGGCCCAGGTCCACGCGGTGTTCGAACCGGCCGACGGCTCCGCGCCCGGCCTGGTGCGCGCCACCGTGTCGGTGCCGAAGCCCGACACGGTCGTCGGAGCCGGCCTCTGGCAGCTGCTGCGGCCGCACATGTCGCTTCTGGCAGCCGTCGGCGAAGGCCGCTCGATGGAGCTCACCGACATGCCGGTCACCGCCGAGGGCGACCTGATCTGGAGCGACGAGCACGCCCGCCCGAGCCAGCCCGCCGACGCCTTCACCACCGCCCGCGTCGCCCTGCCCATCGCCGCCGACCCGGCGACCGCACCGCTGGACCGGCACCCGACGCGCATCGCCGTCCCCGTGTTCCTGGAGGGCTACGCCGCCCAGCAGGAGGACGAGACGATGACGTTCACGGTCGCCGGACACCCTCTCGCCGTCGACACCGACCGCGTTCCGACCGCCGGCCCGCTCACCCCCGAGTCCGTCGCGACATCGAACGCCTGCATAGGGCTGCTCCGCTGGGACGCCGGAACGTATCGCGTCCAGCCCTTGGCCGTCGAGACGACCGTGCGGAAGAAGCCCGTCGCCCTCCACGCCGGGGCATGGGCCGGGGGCACGACCGACAAGGTCGGCGTCAAGGCCGAGAAGGCCGCGACCGACACCGTGGCCGTGCTCCGGGAGCGCGCCGGAAGGCTGCTGCGGAAATGACCGACGCGACGACCTCACCCCAACCGCACCCCGAAGCGGACCCTCACGACTCTCACCACTCTCACGACAACCGCCGTCAGGTTCTGTACTGGCGGCTCCTCGCCCGGCTCTTCGACCACGAGGAGCAGGCGACGCTGGAGTCGGCGAGCCTCGCCGTCGTCGAGGACATCGGCCTGCCGTCCGCGCTGCTGGACCCCGGCGACTCCGTCGACTCGATCGTGCAGCGCCACCCGGACCTGGCCGAGGAGTTCGACGGTCTGATGGTGCCCGAGGCCGACGACGAGGCCCGGGACCGGGCCGCCGAAGTGCGACGCGCGGCACTGGTGTCGAAGGTGCTGCTCAACGTCTTCGCCGCCGGCACCGGCACGGTCACCGCCGGACAGCTGGCACGCTGGCAGTCCGACGCGGGCTGGCTGGAGCGCGCACTCGGCTGCAAGCCGGGCGAACTGCGCGGTGGCCGCGCCGGCGCGGGGTCCGGGGCAGGCACCGCGGGACCCGGGGTCAGCCCGACCGGTACCGGCGGCCCGGGCACGACCCCCGACCTCAGCCGGCTGATTCCGGCGATCGGCCCGGAACTCGGCGCGATCGAGGCCGACCTCGTCAAGCGCATGCGCCTGCGCGAGGTGCTGGCCGATCCTCAGCTCGCCGCGCAGCTGACCCCGAGCATGTCGCTGATCGAGCAGCTGCTGCGGGACAAGAACAACCTGTCGGGCGTAGCCCTGGCCAACGCCAAGGCCCTGATCCGCCGATTCGTCGACGAGGTCGCCCAAGTGCTGCGCACCCAGGTGGAGAAGACCACGGTGGGCGCGCTCGACCGCTCGGTCCCGCCCAAGCGGGTGTTCCGCAACCTCGACCTCGACCGCACGATCTGGAAGAACCTCACCAACTGGAGCCCGGAGGAGGAGCGGCTGTACGTCGACCGCCTCTACTACCGGCACACCGCGCGCAAGACGACGCCGCAACGGCTGATCGTCGTCGTGGACCAGTCGGGCTCGATGGTCGACTCGATGGTGAACTGCACCATCCTGGCCTCCATATTCGCCGGGCTGCCCAAGGTGGACGTCCATCTGATCGCGTACGACACCCAGGCGCTCGATCTCACCGCATGGGTGCACGACCCCTTCGAGACCCTGCTGCGCACCAACCTCGGGGGCGGCACCGACGGCACGGTCGCCATGGCCCTGGCCCAGCCGAAGATCGCCGAGCCCCGCAACACCGTCGTGGTGTGGATCTCCGACTTCTACGAATGGCGGTCCGAGCCGCTGTTCGACAGCATGGCCGCCATCCACCGCTCGGGAGCCAAGTTCATTCCGGTCGGCTCGGTGACCAGCTCCGGCCGCGGCAGTGTCAACCCGTGGTTCCGGGAGCGCTTCAAGGACCTCGGTACGCCGGTGCTCTCCGGCCACATCCGCAAGCTCGTCCACGAGCTCAAGACGTTCCTCGCCTAGGCGTCCTGCCCGCTCAGACACTCCTCGCTCATCTTTTCTCCGTTCAGAAAGGCCCTGTGATGTCCGACCTGTTGCGCGCCCCCGCCGAGATCAAGTTCGCCGAGGAACTGGACTGGCTGGAGTCGATCGACGACAACCCCAAGCCCTTCTCCTGGCGGCTGTCCCCGAAGATGGTCCGTCTGTTCATCCTGGGTTCCGAGCGTTCCGACGGCCTGGACCGGGAGATCTCGCAGAAGTGGTTCGGTGACCGCAGCTTCGTCGAGCGCTCTATCGTCACGCTCGCCTCCGACCGTGGTCTGCTGCTCATCGGCGACCCCGGCACCGGCAAGAGCTGGCTGGCCGAGCTGCTGTCCGCCGCGATCTCCCGCAACTCCACGCTGGTGGTGCAGGGTACGGCCGGCACCACCGAGGACCACATCAAGTACTCCTGGAACGTGTCCATGGTCATCGCCAAGGGGCAGTCGCGGGACTCGATGATCCCCTCGCCGATCATGACCGCGATGGAGACCGGCGCGATCGGCCGTTTCGAGGAACTCACCCGCTCCACCAGCGATGTCCAGGACGCGCTGATCTCGATCCTGTCCGAGAAGTACATCTCGGTCCCGGAGCTGGACAGCGACAACATCGTCTTCGCCCAGCCCGGCTTCTCGATCATCGCCACCGCCAACAGCCGTGACCGGGGCGTCAACGACCTGTCCTCGGCGCTCAAGCGCCGCTTCAACTTCGTACGCATCCCCGTGGTGACGAACAAGAAGAGCGAGGCGGAGATCGTCCGCTTCCGCACCGAGGAACTGCTGGGCCGTCACCAGATCGAGCTGGACGTGCCGCCGACCCTGCTCGACGTGCTGCTGCAGAGCTTCGCCGACCTGCGCGCCTCCGCGGCCGCGGCCGGCAGCGACGACGAGAAGCTGGAGTCCGCGCTGTCCACCGCCGAGCAGATCGGCGTGCTCGAGGACGCGATCCTGCACAGCAACTTCTTCGGCGAACGCGCCCTGACCGCCCACACCCTGGCCTCCTCGCTCGTCGGGTCACTGGCCCGGCGCGAGCCCGAGGACCTGGCCATCCTCAACAAGTACCTGCACGGCGTGGTCGAGCCGCGCAGCAAGGAAGAGGGCGGATCCTGGCCGGAGTTCCTGGAGGGCGGCCGCGACGCGATCGCCACCCTGTCATGAGCGGCACGCACGAGAGCACGCGGGACGGGACCATGAGCGGCGCACACAGGAGCACGGACAGGACCACGCACAAGTCCACGCACGAAGGCACCTTCGAAGCGCTGCGCGCGCAGTTGCAGGGGGCCGCCGCGACGCTGGCCGACGGGCCCGACGCCCTGGAGGGCGTCCTCCTCGGCATCGTCGAGGACGTCGACCGCGCGGTGCGCGAGCCCCTGGAGATCTTCCCCGTCTGCCACCACTCGCCCGCCTCCGCGCTGGCCATGGCACGCCGCCTGCGGGAGAAACAGCCGAAGGTCGTATACCTGGAGCTGTGTGAGGACATGGCGCCGCTGCTGACCGAACTGCGCAACTGCAGGCTCCCGGTGGCGGTTCAGGCCTTCGCGACCGAGATCGACGGCTTCCCGGCCGAGTGGTCTCCGCTGTCGGTGGTCGCACCGATCACCGAGGCCTCGGCCGAGTACCAGGCGATCGCCTACGCACTGGACACGCCCGGTGTCGAACTCGTCCTCGTCGACCGTTCCTCGGACCACGTCTTCCAGTGGGACACACGCGGGACGCACGCCGGCGAGCCCGCCGACTCCGACGCCCCGCCCGCCGAGGAGGAGGCCGCACTGCACGGCGACGCGGTCGGCGTGGAGATCGGCGACCTGCGCCCGCGCTTCGCCGAACTGGAGGAACACCTGCTGCGGCACGGCAGGGTGCGGCACTGGTCGGAGTGGTGGCACCAGTACGTCGAACTGCCGCTCGGCGACAGCGACCACGACACCTACCGCCAGGTGATGCTGCTGATCGGCAGCCTCTTCCGGCGCCTCGCGCCCGGCGACCCGCACCGGGTGCGGGTGGACGAGGACCGCGAGCGCTACATGTGGACCAGGATGCGCCAGCACCTGGCCGCGACCGGCACCGATCCCGACGACTGCCTCTATGTCTGCGGAGCCTTCCACGCGGCCAGCCGGGTCGAGGAGTTCGGCGTCCACGGCACCGACACCTTCGAGATCACCCCGCGCAGCGCGACCAAGTGGCAGCACGGCCTGATCCCGTCCAGCCACGCGGCGATCGAGGCGCAGTTCGGACTCGCCGCCGGTTCGGTGTCGATCGCCGCGACCGTCTGGGCGAAGAACGTCAGCCGTACCCGTGTGCGGCCCTACCGGCTGGCGGGACAGGCGGGCGCGAAGAAGTCGAGGGCGAAGAAGACCGTGGCCGCGGCGGCTCCGGTACCGGCGCTCCCACCCGCGGACAAGCTGACCGGCTTCCTGCGGCGACCACCCGTCCTCGACCGGCTGGACGAGGACGAACTGCTCGGCTGGTCCGTGGAGATCGTGCGGGCAGCGCGCCGCAACGGCTACCTCGCCTCCACCGCCGACGCCATCGCCGTGTTCGAGACGTCGATCCTGCTGGCCGGGATGCGCGACCGGGCCAGGCCGACGCCGTACGACTTCCAGGACGCTGCCGTCACCTGCATCGAGAAGGACACCGTGCCGGGCCGGCGCGATGTGCGCCGGCTCGTGGAGATCATGATGGGCGGCGACCGGGTCGGCCAGGTCGGCTACGACGCGCTGCCACCGCTGGCGCGCGACGTGCACGACCGGCTCGCGCCGCTGAACCTCAAGCTCCAACAGCGCGGCGTGCAGAGGGCGTTGCTGAACATAGCCGCCCAGCCGGAACTGGAGCGTTGCTCCGACGTGCTGTGGATGCTGCGCCGTCTGCTGCCCCAGGGTGCCGCGCGGCCGATCATGGGCGAGCGGAAGCTGGGGGAGCGGTCGATCCAGGAGTCGTGGGACCTGGCGCTGGGCACCCACCAGCGTGCGCTCATCGAGCTCGGCTACGAGGGCGTCAGCATCGAACAGGTCCTTGAACAGCGTCTGCGCCGGACGGTGTACGGCCCGCAGGCCACCACGGCGACCGTTCTGGGAACCGTCGAGGACGCGACGCTGTATCTGCGCAGCCGCCGCCTCGCGGACGAACTGGGCACCCGCGCGCTGGAGGTGCTGGCGACCGAACGCAGCGTCGACGGCGCGCCGGAGGTGCTGCGCCGGGTGCGCCGGCTGCTGGCGTACTACCGCACCAGCGAGCCGACGCTGCCGCCATGGATCGAGTCCTTCGTCAAGGCCGGGTACGCGCACTACTGCACCCTGCTGCCCACGGCGTTCACCGACGAGGATGCCACCGTCGGTCACGTGGCGGCGATGCTGGGCTTCCTGTTCAGCATGGAGAGCCTGGCGCTGTCGCTGGGCTGTGACCGTACCCAACTGGAACTGGCCGTCGGCCAGTCGCATCCGGCGGACCCCTCGAAGACGGCGCTGCTGTGGGCGGCGCAGACACAGCTCGGGAACCTCTCCCGGGCCGACCTTCGGGCGCGGTGCGACGAGTTGCTCGGCAACCCTCTGGTGGTGCCCGCCTATCCGCGCTACCTCAGTGGCTTCGTACACGCCCTGGAGCCGGTCCCTGCCCTCACCGACTTCGTCGTGGAAGCAGTGTCGAACGCGTTCGGGCGGCTGCCGGACCCGGTGCTCCTGCCCTGGCTGCCCGCCCTGATCACTACTTTGCGTGCGAGCGGCACAGAGCTGGCCCCGCTGCTGATCCGGGAGGCCGGACGGATCTTCCCCGGCCGGCTGGCGGCGCTGGACGCGTGGGTGCCGCCGTGGCGGGCGCAGTCGGTGCCGGAGGCCGCGCCCTCGGCGCGCGGCGCGGACGACGGCCCCGGCGCCGCGCTGCTTGTCGCCCACCCCGCGACCTGCGACGCGGTGGCGAGCCTGCTGGGCTGTGAGGGTACGTGGCGGACGGCGGCCCCCGGCCCGTCCGGTGCGGCGCTGCTCGGTCTTCATCCCGATACGGCACTGGCATTGGAGGCGCTGCTGGCCGGCCCCTGACATCGGGCCCGAGAAGGCTCGTCCCTCTTCCAACCGGGTGCTAACCGAGGCCGAAGTCCCCAGGAAGTGGCGCGAGTCGGAAGAGTCGCGCGGGGACGGCGTCGGCGAGGAGCTGGTAGCCGGCCGGATTGAGGTGGAGGTGGTCGCCGACGTCGATCGCGGTCCGCAGACGGGCCGGTTGCCCGGGGTCTCTGGCCGCCCGGTCGAAGTCGACGACGGCGTCGAAGCGGCCGCTCGTGCGGATCCACCGGTTGACCGCCTGCCGGGAGGCCTCCCGGTACCCGGCCGCGTCGTCGTACCCGGTGTTGCCCCCGAAGGGCGTCAAGGTCGCTCCGTAGACCCGGATGCCCTGTGCGTGCGCCCTCACGACGATCTGTTCGTAGGCCGCGATCAGATCCGCCGTGACCTGTTTCTGGGCGGCTTCGGTGGGCTCGGCGGTGCCGATGTCGTTGACGCCCTCGAAGACCAGCAGCCACGCGACACCACTCTGCGCGAGGACGTCACGGTCGAGTCGGGCGAGAGCATTGGGACCGAGACCGTCGTGGAGCACGCGGTTGCCGCCGGCCGCCTGGTTGAGGATCGCGACCCCGGCCGAACCCTCCTCGGCCTGCAACCGCCTGAGCAACTCGTCCGGCCAGCGGTTGTTGAGGTTGGTCGTGGAACCGCGACCGTCGGTCAGCGAGTCGCCCAGCATCACGGCCGCCGCCCCGGTGCGAGGCGACCATGTCTCGACGCCGCTGAGGAAGTACCAGTGGTCGGTGGGGGTGGCTCCGGGCAGGTCCTCGTCCTCGGCGTGGTTGCCGGACAGGAGGTAGGAGGTGGTCCGGGATCCGGGGTGGGAGGTGATGCTGGTGGACGCCTGACCCTCGGCCAGGTAGGCCGTCACGGTGAGGTTGGCCCCCGGGGCGAGGTCGAAGTCCAGGGGGTCGGAGACCATGGGGGCTCCCACCGGAACCACCACCGAGGAGCGGCCGCCGAAGGTCACCGGCCGGGAGGTGCCGGGCCGGATCGCGCTGACGCCCGCCTGCCCGTCGAGGGGCAGCGCCACGGAGACCGAGGTGATCGGCAGCTCCGCGCCGCCGAACGCGTTGGAGAAGCGCAGCCGCAGATGCCGTCCGCCGACCGACACATGGATGGTCTGCCGCAGGGTCGCGTCGGTGAGCACCCGGCCGTCCCGCGTGAACGGTGCGGGCGGCATGTTGGCGGGTTCGGTGAGCTGAGGCATGGAGACCCAGGTGTTCACCCAATGCCCGTTCGACGACTGATGCGTTTCAGCGGGGCGAGACGACCCGAGGCCGGCGTCCGCCGCCCGCACGGCGGACGAGGCGACCACGAAGGCGGCCGCGAGTAACCCCGCGACCACCAGGCTTACGATCGACGATCTTCGATTCATGGATGTGCGCCCTCCCAATTCCCCGTGCTGCGGGGTTTTCAGTGATGCCGGTGAGGAAGCTGAACCGGTTCAGTGGCGCACGCTAAGGCATCCCGCCGGGAGGCCGGCCTACGCTTCCCGGCCGTTCTGCACGGGGCGGCTGCGGGGCGGCTGCGGAGCAGCTATTGGGGGGCGCCCGCGGGGGGCCTGCGGGGCGGTTGTGGGATCGCCCACGGGGCCCGTTGACACACCTCAGCGGGCGAATCTACGGTTGCCGGAACGTTCCGGCACCCCTTGCGCCGGGCCCGCGCGCACGTGCGGCGTGCCGAACGGAAGCGAGCGACCCCATGGGCATCCCGTCCGCCGACTGGCTGGTGCGGCCGATCGGTCCTGTCGACGAAGCCGCGGTGTCGGCGGTGCTCGCGGAGCGGTTCGGGGTGACAGGAACTGTCCACGACCTGGGCAGTCAGCAGGACCGCAACTACCGCGTGCGTACGGGGACGGGGGACTACGTCCTCAAGATCGCGAACCCCGCCTCGGACCCGTCCGCACTGCGCGCCCAGTGTGCGGCCGTGGAACGCCTGTCCGACGCGATGTCCGGGCTGAGGCTGCCGCGAGCCCACGCCGGCGTCGACGGCGAGGTGGTGCAGCGGCTCAGCGCGGGCGGTGTGGATCTCGTATGCCGTCTGCTGGACTACGTGCCCGGTGAGCCGATCATGGACAGCCGCTATCTCGCACCACCGGTCGTGGCCAGGCTCGGCGAACTCGCCGGACGGGTCGTGGCCGGGCTCGCCGACTTCGCGGGCGTGGAGCAGGAGCGGCCCCTGCTGTGGGATCTGCGCAACGCGCTCACCGTCGTCGAGACGCTCGCTCCCCACCTGCCCGACCAGGAACGGGCCGCCTGGGTGCTGTGCGCGTCCCGGGCCGCGCACACCCTGCTGGAGCCGTTCGTGGACCGCCTGCCGGTGCAGGTGATCCACGGTGATGTCACCGACAACAACGTGGTCTGCGAACCGGCTGCGGACGGCCGCCGGATGCCGGTCGGCGTGATCGACTTCGGTGACCTCGGTCTCGGCTGGACGGTGGCCGAACTGGCGGTCACCTGCGCCTCCGTGCTCCACCATCACGGGGCCGGACCGGCGTCGGTGCTGCCCGCCGTGCACGCCTACCACGCGGTGCGACCTCTCGCGAACGAGGAAGTGGACGTGCTGTGGCCGCTGGTCGTGCTGCGGACCTCCGTCATGGTGGTGAGCGGCCAGTACGACGCCCTGTTGGACCCCGGCAACAGTTACGCCTCGGTGGCGCTGGACCGCGAGTGGGCGATGTTCGAGGCCGCGGTGTCCGTCCCGGCCGAGGTGATGACGGCCCAGCTGCGATATGCCCTCCGCCGCCCGTCGGCGCAGCTCCTGCCGGTGGCCGAACATCCGCTGCTGCCTGGCCTGCCGGACGACGTGGCGAGCCTCGACCTGTCCGTGTCGAGCGAGGAGCTGCACACGGGACGCTGGCTGGCGCCCGACGCCGAAACCTCCCTGGCCCGGGCCGCCCTGACGGCCGGACACACGGCGGTACGGACCCGGCACGGTGAATTCCGGCTGACCCGCACCACCGTCGACGACTCCGTCCCTGCCGCGACCTGCGCACTCGGCGTGGAGCTCCACCTCGGCGGTCCGGCGGAGATACGGGCACCCTGGGCGGGCACGGTCACCCGGCACGGCGACACCGGCGTGACGCTGCACACCGGAGGCCTGGACCTGCTGCTGGACGGAGTCGACGCAGAGGTCCAGCCGGGCCCCGTGGTCTCCGGGCAGCAGCTCGGGACGGTGGCCGCCCGCGAGGGCGTACGGGCGCTGCGCGTCCAACTCTTCCGGCCGTGCGCCACCACGGGCCGACCGCCACGGTTCGCGCCGCCGGAACTGGCCGCCGGATGGCTGGAGATGTGCCCCGACCCGACCCGCCTCCTCCTCGCCCCTGACGCCCCTGACACGCCGTCCTTCGCTCCCGACGACGCGCCGCTCTCCGCCCGTGACGCCCAACAGGCCGTCACGGAAGCGGAGTTGCTGGAGCGGCGCGCGCACTCCTTCGCCTCCGTCCAGGAGCACTACTTCGAGACGCCGCCCCAGATCGAACGCGGCTGGCGGCACCACCTGGTGGACACCCGGGGCCGCGGCTACCTCGACATGCTGAACAACGTGACCATCCTCGGCCACGGCCACCCCGGGCTCGGCGAAGCCGTGCACCGGCAGTGGCAGCGGCTGAACACCAACTCCCGTTTCCACTACGCCTCGGTGGTCGAGTTCTCCGAGCGACTCACCGGACTCCTCCCGGCCGAGCTGGACACCGTGTTCCTGGTCAACAGCGGTTCCGAGGCCGTGGACCTCGCGCTCCGGCTCGCCTGGGCGGCGACCGGACGACAGGACGTGGTCGCGGTGGAGGAGGCGTACCACGGCTGGACCTACGCGAGCGACGCGGTGTCGACTTCGATCGCCGACAACCCGAACGCGCTCGCCTCACGGCCGCCGTGGGTGCACACCGTCGCGGCGCCCAACTCCTACCGGGGCCGCCACCGGGGACCGCAGTCGCGGCGGTACGCCCCCGAAGCCGCCGCCAGGATCCGCGAACTGGCCGTCCAGGGGCACCCCTTGGCCGCCTTCGTGTGCGAGCCGTACTACGGCAACGCGGGCGGCATGGCCCTCCCCGACGGATATCTCCGGCAGGTGTACGAGGCCACCCGCGACGTCGGCGGGCTGTGCGTCGCCGACGAGGTCCAGGTCGCTTACGGCCGGCTCGGCTCGCACTTCTGGGGATTCGAACAGCAGGGCGTGGTGCCGGACATCGTCACCGTCGCCAAGGCGATGGGCAACGGGCATCCGCTGGGCGCGGTGATCACCCGACGCGAGATCGCCGACGCCTACCGTACGCAGGGCTACTTCTTCTCCTCCGCGGGCGGCAGCCCGGTCAGTTCGGTGGTCGGGCTCACCGTCCTGGACGCACTGCGCGACGAGGACCTTCAGACCAACGCCCGTGAGATCGGCACCTACCTGAAGGACCGGCTCCTCGAACTGGCCGGGCGGCACGCACTGATCGGCGCGGTGCACGGCTCGGGGCTGTATCTGGGCGTCGAGTTCGTCCGGGACCGCGAGAGCCTGGAACCGGCGACCGAGGAGACGGCCGCGATCTGCGACCGGTTGCGGGAACTCGGCGTGATCGTCCAGCCGACCTCGGACCGGCAGTGCGTGCTGAAGATCAAGCCGCCGCTGTGTCTGACCCGGCGGAGCGCCGACGTGTTCGCCGACGCGCTGGACGACGTACTGACGCACGGCTGGTGACACGGGAGATGCCGACCCCCGGATCCGCGGCCGTGCCCTCGCCCCGCCCCGGCACCCCGCCCACGATCGCCGACGTGGCACGTGCGGCCGCGGTCTCCAAGACCACGGCCTCGGACGCCCTGCGCGGTCACGGCCGGGTGTCGGGACCGACCCGGGAGGCCGTGCTGGAGGCGGCCCGGCGGCTGGGCTACGCGCCCAACCGCAGCGCCCGCAGCCTGCGCACCTCCGTCACGGACACCGTCGCGCTCTACTTCCCGGAGTTCCTGACCAGCGCCGAGTACTCCATGGCGTTCGTGTTCGGAGTGGCCGAGCGTGCCGCGGGCGCGGGCCTGAACGTCACCCTGCTGTCCTCCGGCCATCTGGCGCAGCACGGTACGGCGCCGCCCCAGGTGGACGGGCTGGTGCTGTGCGACCCGGCCCCCGAGGACCCGGTGGTCCGGCACCTGATGAACACCGGGCTGCCGGTCGTGACGGCCGAGCGGTACGCCGGTGACCCGCAGCCGACCGGGGTGGTCCGTTGCGACCACGAGGCGTCGATGACCGAACTGCTCGACCATCTGCGCGACTCCGGTGCCCGGCGGCCCGCGCTCATCGCCTCCGAGGCCACCTCCGACTGGTCCCTCACCCTCCAACGGACCCACGCCCGTTGGTGCGCGGACCACGGCATACCCCTCCTCCTGCGCAAGGCGCCCGTCGGTGCCACCCCCGAGGTCCTGCGAGGTATCGCGCGGGACCTGCTCGCCCAGGAACCCGGGACCGACGCCGTCGTGTGCGCTCCCGACGGAGCCGCCGCGGCCGTGCTGCCCGAACTGCGCGCGGCGGGCCGCACGGTGGGCAGGGACCTGCTGCTGGCATCCTGCGTGGACTGCTCGGCGATGCGCACGGCGGAGCCGGCGATCACCGCGATCGACCTGCGCCCCCGCTCGATGGGATCCGAATGCGCCCGCCTGCTCTGCGAGATCCTGTCCGGCCGGACGCCACCAGGAACCGTGCGCACCCTGCCCGTCGCACTGAACGTCAGGGCATCGACCCGCACCTCCAGACGCCGTAGGGAGCGCTGCTCCTAGCGGGGAGGGGAATCACGGTTCCTCCTACGGTGACGACGATGAGTGGGTGCCTCGAGAACGCACCTGATCAAGAGTCCGTCACGGGTGTAGGAGGGCGCATCCTCAGGCGAAGGTTCGAGTGGTCGTGCTGGACCTAAGGGGCTTTGGGTGATGCGGTCGTGATGTGGCGTTCGATCCACTCGCCCGAGGTGAGTGACCCGGTCGAGGGATTGCCCCGGTGGGGAGCGTCACTTGTCGCTCGTGACCCGGGCGAGCCAGTCGATCAGGATGCGGTTGACGTCCTCGGGCCGTTCCTGCTGGATCCAGTGGCCGCAGTCGTCGAGGAGGTGGGAGGAGAGCAGACCGGGCAGGGTGGTGCGGTAGGCCGCGATCGCGTCGGCCAGCCAGGTGGTGGACGCGTCCCGACCGCCCCCGATGAACAGCGAGGGCTGGGTGATGGGCGCACCGTCGTGGTCGGCCAGGTCCTCCCAGTCCCGGTCCATGTTCCGGTAGCGGTTCAGGGCCCCCGTCATTCCGGTCCGCTCGAACTCTCCGGCGTAGAGATCGAGGTCGTGCTCGTCGAGCCAGTGGGGGAGCCGCCCCGTGGGAAAGCGGTCGCGCTGCGCGCCGCCGGGGCTCACGAAGTGCGGGTCCGGCGCGCCGGGTGCGGGCATGGTGTCGGCGGACAGCGCCGCGTACAGACCCGCGAGCCAGCCGCGGACGTCGGGCTCGATCTCGGCCTCGGCCCGGCCGGGCTCCTGGAAGTAGGAGACGTAGAACTCCTCGTCCCCGCCCATCTGCGCGAAGATCTCACTGGGGCGCGGGCCGCCGCGCGGGGCGTAGGGCACGCTGAGCAGTCCGACCGCACGGAACACGTCGGGGCGGACGAGGGCGGAGACGGCGGCGATGTTCGCACCCCAGTCGTGCCCGACGACGATCGCGGACTCCTCACCCAGGGCTTTCACCACGGCGACGTTGTCCTCCACCAGCTCGAGGATCCGGTACGCGGATGGCGCCTCCGGCCTGGAGGAGCGGCCGTAGCCGCGGACGTCGACGGCGACCGCCCGGTAGCCGGCCGCGGCGAGTGCCGGAAGCTGGTGGCGCCAGGAGTACCAGGACTCCGGAAAACCGTGGACGAGCAGGACCAGGGGGCCCGTCCCCTGCTCCACCAGGTGTACCCGCCCGGCGGGCGAGGGGACAAGACGGTGGACGCGGTCTGTTGTGGACGGCTGCGGCACGGATCCTCCCAGGGGGCTCGACGCGTGGCCGGTGCGGTGAAGGGGCCGGAGCGGCCCGTTCGTCGTGCGGTCTCCGGTCATACCGACGATCATGCGGCGGTCGGTGTGGCGCGAGCCAAGCCTGTTGCCGATTCGGCAAAACCGGCCCCGTGGTCACAGGGCGCGTCGAAGATCGGCCGAACGCGCCCTAGGAGCCGTGCGCGGCGGCCCGGCGCTGCCGTTTGCCGAGTGGGGCCTGGGACAGGTCCTCGGCCTTCGACCTGAGGTTCTTGTATCCGTAGCCGCGCTCGGTCAGCCACGCCTCCGCGGCGGCCTCGGCGCGCTCGGTCGCCTCCAGGATGTCCTCCTCGGCCTCTCCCGAGTCCAGGAAGCGGAACGTGAAGGCGGGCCGGGCTGCGAGGTCGTAGCTGAGGTGCCCCTCGGGGGTGAAGGCGGCGTGCAGCACGTCGTGCTCGGACGCGCGGGCCAGGAGCTCGGCGCGTTGCTCCGCGCCGAGCCCGTCGAAGACGCCGCGGACGGTGACGCGGAAGGTACGTGTACTCACCCGGCGACCATAACCAGCGGGTTCGGTGGGACACCACCGCGTTTTTTCGCGGGACGGCCATCGGCTGAACATCACGCCGTGCGCAATGGGCTCACCGAAAGCGTGCCTCTCGCCGGGTGCCGGCCCGCTCACCCGCCATCGCCGCTTCGGCGCGGAGGTCACGCGGCGTCGTGGAAGACCAGGCCCAGTGTGTGACGCCGCCCGGAACGGACGGTGCTCACGCCGTGCCGCATCGGTCCGGTCGACCAGCCGCGCCGGGAGGCTATGGGCCGGTCGCGGGTGGTGAAGATCAGCCCGTGCCCCTGCGGGAGGGTCGTGGACGATCCACGCGACTGCGCCCGGGGCCGCTGCTCGGTCATGATGAACTCGCCGCCGGTGAAGTCGACTCCGGGTGCGTCGAGGCCGATGACGACCTGGAGCGGGAACATCATCGCGCCGAACACATCGCGGTGCAGCGCGTTCCAGTCGCCGGGCCCGTAACGCAGCAGGATCTGAGCGGACTTGGCCTGCCCGGCCGCGTGGCACATCGCCAGCCACTCCTCCAGGTCCTCGGGCCAGGGTGCGGGCTGCCGGAGCTTGTCGGCCCAGTCCCGGGCGATGGGCAGCAGCCGCGGATAGAACGCCTCGCGCAACTCCCTTATCAAATCGGGCAGTTCGTGGGTGAAGTAGCGGTACTGGCCGGAACCGAAGCGATGGCGGGCCATGTCGACGGTGGTGCGGAAGCGGTCGGTCTCGTCGTAGAGCGCCCTGATTCCGTGGCATTCGTCGGGGGTCAGCAGCCGAGCGGTCAGTGCGTGTCCGTGCTCGTTCAGCTCGTCGGTCAGTGCGGTCCAGTCGTCGGCCGCGACGCGGTCGGCGACCGGACCCGCCAGGTGGGTGGTGTCGAGCGTGTTCATGATGGTGGCGATCCTCAGGTGGCCGGGCGTGCGTGCTCCAGGTCAAGGAGCTGCTGCTTGCGCTCCAGGCCGGCGGCGTAACCCGTGAGGGAGCCACTGGCCCCGATCACGCGATGGCAGGGGCGCACGAGCAGCAGCGGGTTCGCGCCGATCGCCGTGCCCACGGCGCGCACGGCGGCCCTCGACGCGCCGATCCGCGCGGCGATCTCTCCGTAGCTGACGGTCGTGCCGTACGGGACGGTCTCCACCGCCTTCCACACCCGCTGCTGGAAGTCGCTGCCCGCGCCGCTCACGTATTCGATGTCGAAGTCGGTCAGCGCCCCGTCGAAGTACGCGCGCAGCTGCGAGACGATCTCGGTGAACGCCTTCTCGTCCCTGGTCCAGCCGTCCCGGACGACGGCTCCGGACTTCTGGCCGGGCATGGACAGCGAGACCAGCGCCGTGCCGCCCTTCGCGGTGACCGACTCCTCGCCCACCAGCAGCAGCTCGCCCAGAGGGCTGTCGATCGTTGTGTACACCGGCATCGGTCGTGTCCTTTCGAAGTGTGTCTCCGCTGTCCACTCTGCGCCATGGCCACCGCCTTGGCTGGCGGAAATCGGACGCGGCGCACGGAGCCGAAGACGCGGCGCACGGAAACGAAGAGGACCCGTGGACCGTTCACGCACGGTCCACGGGTCCTGTCACTCAGTTCGTCTCCGGAGCGGGATGGTCCGTCCCCGGGGCGGGGATCAATGCCGTACGAGTCGTACGGACAGCCCGTCCACCGAGTACACGGGCACGGCCCGGTATCCGTCCGCCTGGACCGTGATACGGGCGAACTGGCCTCGCAGCGACGACGTCCGGAGCACCGGGACGGTGGTGCCGTGGACCGGCGGGTGGTCGGCGTCCAGCCGCAGCGTGAGCGCGCTGTCCCGGCTCAGTACCACCCGTCGCTCCACCGTCAGCGCGGGCACGCGGCCCGCACGGAGCGTCGCCTCCAGGCTCGCGCCGGACGCCTGCGTGTAGCTGCCGCGCACGCGCGGGGACGACGCCGCACTCACCCGCAGGGTCCCGCCGTCCACCCGCACGTCGCCGCACCCCAGCGCACCCGACGAACCGGCCGTCAGCACGCCCTCCTCCAGCACGGTGCCGCCCGTGTGGGCGTTGTGGCCCGTCAGGGTCAGCGCACCGGTGCCGCGCTTGACCAGCCGGCCGCACCCGGAGATGTCGTTGCGCCAGGTGTCGGCCGCACTGAAGCCCCCGTCCGCGGCGTTCATGGTGACGTTCACCTCGGACTCGAAGGCCCCGTACCCGTCCGCCGCGGCGAACAGGTTGAGCCGGCCCCACTGCTCGAAGCCGTCGAGGAGCACATACCCGGAGGGCAGGGCGGTCGTGCGGAGCACCTCGCGGCGCTGGGCGGCGTCGAGGTAGGGCAGCCGCGTCTCCAGCAGGACCTCGGCGCCCTTGGGCACGGTCATGCCCTCGGAGCGGCCGTGCCGGGTGAGGACGTACGTCAGCCGGGGCGTGAGCGCGCGGGCGTTGGCGGCCCGGTCGGCGTACGGGTCGGTGGCGGCGCTCGCGGAGTGCGCGTAGGCGTACAGGGTGTCCGCCGTCGAACCGGTCTGCTGCTGGAAGTACGCGGAAGCCTGGGCGCGCGCCGCTGCCTTGAGGGCGGCGTTGGCCGGGTCGGCCAGCGTGGCGGCGGCCAGGGCCGTGGCCATGATCCGGCCGCCGATGACGTCGACGGTGGAGTGCATGCCCGCCATGATCCGGGTGTGGCTCAGCTCGTAGGCGCGCGCCACCAGCTCCTGGAAGCGCTCGGGCACCGCGTACGCGTACGCCAGCCCCGCCAGGTGGAAGGCATTGGTGTGGCCGCTGGGGAAGCCGCCGTCGTCGACCGCGGTCGTGCCGCGCTGCCACAGCAGCTGCGGTGCGACGATCACGTCGGAGTCGTAGACCGGGAAGCCGAGCGCGTCGACCTTCCCCGTGTCGACGACCTCGCTGTTCTCGTTCATACGCCACGGACGCGGGTACTGGAAGGCGTACTTGCCAGGGTTGCCTGAGGCGTACGGGCCGCGCACCGTGTCCACCAGCTCGGCGACCTTGCCGAGCGCCGAGTCGTGGGAACCGGCGCCCTGCGCGGAGCCCGCCGGAGCGTCGGCCGGCACCGCGTCGTTGATCTTGCCGGAAGGAGTGCCGTCAGGAGCGCTGGTGATGGAGGTGACCGCCTTGGCACCTGTCTTGTACAGGTCGGCCAGCGGGCCCAGTCCGGCGATCATCGCGTAACTCTGGTGCTGCCGGTCGTAGATGAACGCCTCCTTCGCCTGTGCGTCGGTGCGGGCGTGCGTGAGGTGGGCGCAGTAACGCATGTTGGCGCGCAGCACCTCGGGCATGAGCGGCGTGCCCGTGTTCCAGGCACCGCCGGTCTTCCACACCTTGCTCATGCCGCCGAGGATCCGGACCACTGCGTTGGTCTCGGGCGTCAGGTTGGCGAGGACGTTGGTGGTGTAGTCGTCCACGAAGGCGGCGGGGCGCGTCGCGGCCTTCGCGTCCGCGGCGGCGAGCCAGGTGACGACGGTCGGAGCGGCCAGCAGCCCCGCCGAGGCGCCGAGCGAGTTGCGCAGGAACACCCGTCGGTTCAGGGCGCGTTCACGGACGGGGACCGAAGGGACGGACTGCTGCCCGGCTGATGACGGCATGGATGTGCCTCTCCTGAGTGGAATGGGTCCTCCGACAGCCGGGTGAAGTCGTGAAGCGACTGTGCCCCTGTGGTGAGGACGAGTCATACGAGCGAAGATCTACGGCCGATTGATGTCACGCTTGCGAAGCGTGGGGGGCGACAAAGTGTCGTACGGACGAATGCGCCGACCCTGTGCGCCCGCTGTGCGGGCGACGCGCCTCCAGCGCAAGCTACTTGTCAGGCGCCCGCACCGCGGCAACGCATGCTGCCCCGCGGGGCAGCGGTCGACCCGCGAGCGTCGCGCCGCCCCGTCCCCTCATATGAGGGCATGCGCCAACGCCAACGCCCCCTCGACGGGCGCTGCCCGCAGTGGCCTGGGTCGTGCCCCGGGTACGGACTCGGTGAGTGACGTCGTGAAGGAGGTGTACAGGGCGGGTTGGGAGAGCACAGTGCTGCCGGCGACCACCACGTCGTCGACGGCGACCCCGCGCTCGGCGAGCCGCACGACGAGCGCGGCGAGGGACCGGCCCCCGTCCGCGATCACCGACCGCGCGATCGGGGAACCCTGCTCGGCGGCCGCGAATATGACGGGCGCGTGCCGACCCCACTCGGCCGACACGTCCGTGGCACTCTCCAGCGCGGCGCCCAGGGCGGGCACCTCACTCACCCCGAACGCGGCCATGAGCCCCTGGGCGAGTTCGTCCGGGGCTTCACCGCGGTCGTGCGCCGCCCACACGGCGCGCGCCGCTTCCCGTACGAGACCGGCGGAGCCGCCCTCGTCACCGAGCGCCGCGCCCCAGCCGCCGACCTGAACGGGGCTGCCGTCGGCCAGTCGCCCCACCGCCACCGAACCGGTACCGGCCACGAGACCGACACCCTTGTCCAGCCCTGCGGCGGGAACGAGGAGTTCGGCGTCGCCCACCACCAGGATGGGCATGTCGAGGACCTCTCGCAGCGCGGCGGTGATGCCGGCGCACTGGCGGGGGGTCTCACAGGCGTGCCCGCCGACGGCCAGTGCGGCCGGGCGGGTGTCGACGGGCAGGGCCTCGTGGACCAGTGCCGTCAGCCAGCGGGCGGCGGCGGCCGGTTCGTGCGGCCGCCAGCCGCTGCTCGGCCGGACGTGATCGGCGACCGGGTCCGCGCCGACGAGCGCGCGGAGATGGGTCTTGGTGCCACCCACGTCGATACCGACCACGAGCGGGGAGGAGGAAAGGTCCTGCACGGATCCTCTTTCGTCGTCTGGGCGAAGAGCGCCGAAGAACATGGCACTGTGCCGGGACGGCGGGCGAACCGTATCTGGCAGAACCGAGGTTGCGGGAGCCGAACACGTCGGGAAGCCCCGGGACGGGCTTCTTGCGGAGCACGGCAGGCGAGTACCGTGGACTTAGTTAGGAAGTTAACTAACTAAGTACAGTGCGTCAAGAGTTGTCGCGCAGTCGATCAACGGGACGCCGCCGCAGGGCGGGACCGCGCGGCACGAGGACATCGCGTCGCCGCATCCCGTCACCCGGGGAGCGCGGCCCCTGACCCATGGGGGAACTGTGGAACACGTCGTGGCTGAGGCTCCCCGCCTCACCGAGAGCGCCGCTGCGGTGTTCGCCGTGCTGGCCGAGGCCGGCCGTGCCACCCGGCCGCAGCTCGCGAGCCTCGCGGGCCTGTCCAAGCCGACGGTCTCCGCCGCCGTCGCGGAACTGGAGAGCGCGCGGCTGGCCGCCTGTTCCGGCACCGCGTCCAGCGGTACCGGCCGCTCCGCCGCCGTCTACGGGCTCGGGCCCGCCTCCGGCTCGGTCCTCGCCGTGGACCTCGGCCCGGCCCGTACCCGGGTGCGCGGCTGCGCCCTGGACGGCACCCTGCTCGCCGAGGCAGCCACCCCCCGGACCAGGGCCCCCGACGCCGTGCGCGAGGCGCTGGCCGCGCTGCCCGACGGCGCCCCGCTGCGGGCCATCGTGGTCGCCGTCGGTGACGTCACCGAGCCCGACCGCGCGGGCACCGGCATGCGCCCGGCGACCGCCAAGGCCGGGCCCGCCTTCGACGCCGTGTCCGTCGCGCTGCCGGCGGGCGTGCCGGTCCACCTGGAGAACAACGTCAACTGCGCGGCCCTCGCCGAACTGCATGAGGGCGCCGCGCGGGGCCGTCGTACCTTCGGCTATCTGCGGATCGGTGTCGGTGTCGGTCTCGGCATCGTCATCGGCGGCCAGGTGCTGCGCGGGGCGAATGGCGCGGCCGGTGAGCTGGCCCGGCTGCCGTATCCCTGGGACGACGACCGGGAGCCGCGCCAGGAGGCCCTGGAGGCCTATGTCGGCTCGCACGCCCTGCTGGGCCGGGCCGCCCGGGCCTGGCGGGCCGGCGACGGCCCGCACCCCCGCACCACCGAGCGGCTCTTCGCGCTGGCCGCCGCGGGCCGGGAACCCGCCCGTGGGCTCGTCGCCCGGCACGCCGCCGACGTGGGTCGGCTGGCCGCCGCGGTGGCCGCTGTACTGGACCCGGGACTGATCGTGCTGGGCGGCAGCACGGGCGCGGATCCGCAGCTCCTGCCGGGGGTGCGGGCCGAACTGGGCCGGCTCAGCTGGCCCACCGAGGTGGTCAGCAGCCAGATCGGGGATCTCGGTACCGTCGTGGGTGCCGCCCGGCTTGCCGTGGCCAAGGGAGTCCAAAATGTGACCGAAGGTGTGCAGGCGAAGGATTGACGGCTTCCTTATCGGTCTGCCAATGTCCGGACAAGCGCTTTCTAAGTCGGCCGGGACGCCGACTCCGGGTGAGCCTTCAGCCCGTACGCGAAGTACGGCAGCCGCACGAGGGCGTGCTTGTGCGACGTCGGCCGACATGGCCGGGGACCCCACCCGTCAAGGCGACACGGCCGGGCGAGGCCGTGCCCCCGGAAAGCGAAATCCTCCGCAAAATGCACCCGTGCCGCCTCGGCTGGCGCCGTGCTTCTTCCGCTACGACGAAATGGGATCGAAGATGACCACTGTGGGTGTGCGGCGCTCCCGCCGACTCGGCCGCGGCGGTATGCGCCGCCTGGTTCCCCTCGCTGCCGTGGCCACGGCAGGTGCCCTGCTGCTCTCCGCCTGCGGGTCGGGGTCCGGCTCGGGCGGGACTTCCAAGTCGCTGACGTTCTGGATCTCCACGGTTCCGGGGCAGGACGCGGGCTGGAAGAAGCTGGTGGCGGAGTACAAGAAGGAAACCGGCGTCAACGTCAAGCTCGTCAACATCCCCTACGACGGCTACCCGACGAAGCTGCACAACGCTGCGCAGGCGAACTCCCTGCCCGACGTGGCGGACGTGCCGGCGCTGGACCCGATCTGGTCGAACAAGCTGATCGACCTCAGCTCCATCGCCAACAACAAGACCAACAACATCAACGCCAACTTCCTCGCCAAGGACTCGTCCGGGAAGGTGCTGTCCATCCCCTCGGACGTCACCGCGTCCGGCCTGTTCATCAACAAGACGCTGTTCAAGAAGGCCGGGGTCGCCGTCCCGACCTCACCCTCGAAGACCTGGACCTGGACCGACTTCATCGCCGCGGCGAACAAGGTCCGGGAGAAGACCGGCGCCAAGTACTCCCTGACGTTCGACCAGTCGCCGTCCCGGCTTCGCGCCATGGTGTACGAGATGGGCGGGACGTACGTCCACGCGGACTCCTCCGGCAAGTTCTCGGTGGACGCGGCGACCAAGAAGGCCGTGAACTACTTCGTGGGACTGAACGACGACAAGACCATGCCGAAGTCGGTGTGGACCAGCGGCGCCGACCCGTCGGCCATGTTCCAGAGCGGTGACGTGGTCGCCTACTGGTCCGGCGTCTGGCAGGTCGCCTCCTTCGCGGACAGCATCAAGAAGTTCGACTGGGCGAGCGTCCCGACTCCCGCCGAGCCGGTCCAGGCCAGCGACGTCAACAGCGGCGGCATGATGGTGGGCTTCAACAACAACGGCGCCGCGGCCACCGCCGCGCAGAAGTTCCTGTCCTGGGTCTACACGCCGGACCACTACCGCGAGCTGTGTGAGGCGTCCGGGTTCCTGCCCGTCGAAAGCGGTCTGAACCCGAAGTACCCCTTCACCTCCGACGCGGCGCAGGCGGCGTTCAAGCTGTACAACGAGGAGATCCCGCTCTACGCCCCGATCTCGGGTTACTTCAACGGCGCACAGACCAACTGGGTGCTGAAGGGCAAGAGCCTCGCCGAGGACCCGACCAAAACGGAGCTCGGCAAGGCGATCAACGGCCAGCAGTCGGTCGACAAGGCCCTGGAGAACATCGTGGCCGGCTACAACCAGCAGGTCGGCGGCGGATCGTAGGCCAGAGGGCCGGGCGGCGGGGGCGAGACACCGCCGCCCGGCCCGGGCGCCCACGAAATGCCGGGCTCATGGTGTGAGCCCACAGGAATCCATTCCACCAGCACGGAGTCAGGAAGATGACAAAACGCGCCTCGGACGTGACCGCGAGCCCGCCCAGGAGACGCAGTAAGTACACCCTTGCGCCGCTCGTCCTCATCGCGGCCAATGTCGTGCTCTTCGCGCTGTTCTTCGTCTGGCCGGCGGTGATCGGGCTCGTCTACTCCTTCACGAACTACACGGGTGTGGGGGCGTACCAGTTCATCGGACTGGACAACTACCACAACCTGTTCGGGGACTCCACCTTCTACGATGCGCTGAGCCGGACGCTGCTGTACGCCGTGCTCTTCGTACCGCTGAACTTCGCGGTCTCGCTGCTCACCGCCAACCTGCTGGTGAGCAAGCACGCGAAGGGCGCGTCGGTCGCCCGCGTCATCTTCTTCATCCCATGGCTTCTGTCGCCCATCGTCGTGGGTGTCCTGTGGCGGTGGCTGTTCGGTGAGAACTTCGGGCTGGTCAACTACGTCATCGAGAAGCTCGGCGGAAGTGCCGTTCCGTGGCAGTCGAACGCGGACCTGTCGCTGATAGTGGTGGTGATGGCGGCATCCTGGGCCTGGACGGGTTTCTCGATGCTGCTGTTCATCGCGGCGATCAAGAACGTACCGGTGTCGTACTACGAGGCGGCCTCGCTCGACGGCGCCGGCCCATGGCGCCAGTTCATCAGCATCACGCTGCCGAGCATCGCGCCCACCTCGTTCATCGTCATCCTGCTCAACACGATCAACGCGATGAAGGAATACCCGGTGTTCGTCGCCCTCAACAACGGCGGACCCGGCACGTCGAACAACCTGCTTGTCCAGTACATCTATGAGACCGGCTTCAAACGGGGCCAGATCGGCTACGCGAGCGCCGCGTCATTCGTGCTCATGCTCATCCTGATGGCCGTCGCGATCATCCAGCTGATCGTCAACCGGCGGGTGGAGAACCGATGACAACCACAGACACGCCACGCCCGGTCGACGCCGATCCCGGACGGCCCGTCTCCAAGAAGCGGTCCCGCGGCGCAGGCGGTGGAGGGTTCCGGCGGGCGGTACCCGCGACGACACTGCTGTGGATCCTTGCGTGCCTCTACGGGCTGCCGGTGCTGTGGTTCATCCTCAGCTCCCTCAAGCCGGCCAGCGACCTGTTCTCCTATCCGCTGACGCTGGTTCCGCACAACCCCACACTGTCGGGTTACCTGACCGCGTGGCGCAGTGCCAACTTCTCCCAGTACTTCATCAACACGACCATCGTGTGCGTGATCACGACGATCCTCACGGTGGGAGTCAGCTGCTGCACCGGGTACGCGCTGGCCAAGTACGACAACAAGTGGCTCAAAGTCTTCTTCATCTGCATCCTGGCCACCACGATGCTGCCGTCCGAGGTCATGCTCGCCCCGGAGTTCCTGGTGGTCCGCAACCTCGGCCTCTACAACTCGTTCGCCGGCATCATCCTCCCGGCCGTGCTCACCGCGACCGGATGCTTCATGTTCCGCCAGTTCTTCCTGACGGTTCCCGACGAACTCGTGGAAGCCGCACGCATCGACGGTGCCCGCGAACTGTCGATCTTCCTGCGGATCATGGTGCCGCTCTCCCGGCCCATCATGCTGACCCTCGCCATCCTGTCCTTCCAGTGGCGGTGGAACGACTACATCTGGCCGCTTCTGATGCTGAACGACCCCAACAAGTTCACCGTGCAGATCGGCATCCAGAGCATCGTCGGCGCTCAGAACATCAACTGGTCGGTACTGCTCGGCGCATCGGTCATCTCCATGATCCCGCTGATTGCCATCTTCCTGGTCTTCCAGCGCTACGTCATGGGCGCCGACATCAATGCCGGCCTGAAGGACTGACCGTGCCCACCCCGCTCGACCACGAGTTCGTCCGCGCGGTGGCCGGCGCAGCCGACCGGCTGGCCGCCCCGCTGGCGGCCGCCCCCGACGAGGAACCCGCCAGTGTGACCCACCGCGCTCTGGCACGCCGGGTGAAGACTCTGGTCGCGGCGTACCGTTCTCCGGACTCGGCACTGCACGGCAGCAGGCAGGCCGTCGTCGCCGCGATGACCCACCTGCGTGCCCTGCGGGCCGCGCAGACCGCCACCGGCCTCTTCGCCGGCGGCGACAACGTGCAGTCACCGCCGGACTCCGCGTTCACCGTCAACGACGTGTGCGACGCGCACGTCCTCGCCGCGGGCGCGGGGCCGGAACTGCGTGACGTCACGGCCGCGCTCGCCGAGATCGCCGGCGCCGCCTCCGGCGGTCTCCTGACCGGTGGGGTGCACACCCCGAACCACCGCTGGGAACTGTGCGCGGCGCTGGCCCGGCTGCACCGGTCGTTCCCGGACGACCGGCTGTTCGACCGCGTCGAGGAGTGGCTCGCCGAGGGCGTCGACATCGACGCGGAAGGCCTGTACTCGGAACGCAGCGCTGTCTACGCGTCCCACGTGTCCAACCCGTCGCTGCTGCTCCTGGCCGACGTCCTCGGCCGCACCGACCTGTGGGACGCCGTCGAACGCAACCTCACCGCGACCCTGGACCTCATCAGACCGGACGGCACGGTGGAAACCGTCCACTCGCGGCGGCAGGACCAGAACCACCCGTTCCCACTGGCGCCCTACCTGCCGCATTACCGGCTGCTCGCGATCCGTACCGGCCGGGGCGACTTCAGCCGGGCGACGAGGTGGGCAGCGGCCGGTGGTGTCGACGACCCCAACCTGCTCGCCGAGACCATGCTCACCCCCGACCTGTGCCGCGTGCTGCCGGCACCGGCGCCGGAACCCCTTCCCCGCGACCGGTACGTCACCACGGCGCGCCTTGCCTCACGTGCCTCCGCCACCGTGCACAGCGTCCTGTACGGCGGCTCGGACGTGCCCGAGCACCGGCGCATCCGCTCGGGCCTGGCCTGCAATCCCACCTTCCTGCGCCTGTTCGCCGGCGACGCCGTCCTCGACGCGGTCCGCCTCTCACGGGGATTCTTCGACCTGGGCCCGTTCCGCGCCGCCGACATGCAACGGCTCGCCGACAACCGTTACCTGCTCACCGAAACCCTCACGGCCGCCTACTACCAGCCGCTCCCGACGGACCGGAGGCGGGACGACGGGGTCTACCGGATGGCGGACGAGGGACGCTTCTCGGCCGCGATGGCCTTCCCGGACCGGCCTCGGGACGAGGTCTCGCACACGACCCGAGTCGAGGTGGACCTGAGGGACGACGGTGCCGACCTGCGGATCGACATCAGCGGACCACGGGTGCCCTGGGCCCTCGAACTGACCTTCCGGCCGGGCGGCGTGCCGGAGGGCGCCCTACCGATCGGCGACGGACGCTGGTGCCTGACGACCGCGCCGATGACGTACCGGGTCGGTGACGACGAGATCCGGGTCGAGGTCGACGTCGACGCGGGCGAACCGCTCGCCGGGCCGGACCGGAGCGACGTACTGCGGTACGACCCGGGGCAGGACTACACCGTGGTGGGCGGCACCGACGCGACAACCGGGAACCGTGTCTGCATCGGTGGACACGGCCCTCACACACTGAGCGTCACACTCCGCGCCCGCCACCCCGCACCCGTCTTCTGACCCCGACGACCCACGCCATGGCCACCTCCGGCATGAAGGGCTGATCCACCCGTGCACCTTCTCCACCAGCGCGGCCCGCTGCACTACCTCCCGGACACCCAGGAGGCGTACGACACGGTCCTCGCCGACGTCGTCGAACAGGCCCTGGCCCGCATCACGCCCGAGGGCAGCCTCGAACACCCCGACGCCGCCGACGACATCGGCGACACCTCCCTCGGCGTCACCTCCCTGCTGGCCCTGGCCTGGCAGCGCGGCAAGGACCCGCGGCTGCCCGAGGCGGTCCGCCGCAGCCTCGCCTTCCACCTGGGCGAGCGCGTCCACACCGAGGACAACCCCGGCTACCCGAACCTCACGATCCGCGACTCGGGCCTCCCGCACGCCCGTTACGTCCTGGCGCCGGGCGCGCACCCGATCGGCGACTGGCCCAGCACGGTGTGGGCGCTGCTCCAGGCGGTCAACGTCCTGGACCTCTCGGACGGCCTGGTCGACCACGAACAGCGGGCCGTGGTCGTCGAGTTGGCGAAGGGCTACTGGCGCTGGCTGACCGAAGCCACCTTCTTCAACCCGCAGGAGGCCGGCAACCAGGCGATCGGGTGTGTGGTCGGCGGGCTGATGCTGGCACGGCACCTCCCACCCGAGGAGGGCGAGGGGGTCCGCGAGCGGGCGCTCGCCCTGTACACCGACAGGATCCGCGCCCACCGCGTCCTCGACCGGGGCGCCCTGCTGCCGCCCGAGCACGGCGGCGCCTACGACAACAACTACGGTCCGATCTCCCTGTCCTTCCTCGCCCAGGCCCATCGGATCAGCGGCGAGGAGATGTTCGCCGAGGACGGGCACGCGCTCGCCCGCTACATCGACGCCCGGCTGCCGAACGGCGGCTTCGACAACGGCGGCCCCCGCTACAGCGAACAGCACTCCGGCTTCGAGTCCGTCCTCGGACTGCGCTACTTCGGCGCCAGGATCGGCGCCGACCTCGGCCGCTATCGGGGCGACACCCGCTGGGGCCGGCACGCGGTCGGGCCGGACGGCGCGGTCGACGGCCACTTCGCGTTCATGCTGGTCTGGCAGATCCAGGACGCCACGCGCTGGCACCGCACGCCGTCGAAGAACCCCGCACGGCATCAGCTGCGCGCGGGCACGGTCTCGGTGGCCTTCGACCAGCGGATGACCCCTTCGCTGGTCGAGGCGGCGGGCACGTACTACCTGCCCGCCGCGGTCAACCGCCAGCACGGCTTCGGCCCGGTCGTCGACGGCTTCCTGCTCAGCCGCCCCATGGGCGAGGTACGGGTGCGCGACCTCGAGAGCGACGGCCTGAGCGCCAAGCTCGTCACCAAGCCGGTCGTCGGCCGCGACCACGTCCTGCGCCATGTCCGGTCCCTGTACGTCACGGACGGCACGAGCCTGTGGACCACGGTCGCCGTCGAACGCCTCGACGGGACGCCGTACCTGCTCGCCGGACTGCCGTACGCCACCGACGACGGGGACCGGGTGCGCAGGACCGCCGAGGCCGCCGTGACCTCCGCCGGCCCGCTCACGCTGACACATCCACGAGCGGACGGCGTGGACCACTTCGACGCCCGCTCCGAGACGACCCAGGAGCTGGCGGCGTTCGCTCTGGCCGCCGACCCGCGCGGCTACGGCAACCCGGACGAGGGCTGGCGCCACCTCGTCGCCTCCACGGCACTCGAAGCCGGACCGGCTCCCGGCGCCCCGCAGGACCTGCACGTCTTCGCCGTGCGCTACGGCTCCCCGGGCCCTCTCGCCCCCACCTTCGCAGACACACCGGCGGGCCTGACGATCCGCACCGAGGCGTTCACCGCACTGATCGGGAATCCCGCGGGTGATGACCGGGGGGAACCCGCGCTGGAGCTGCGGCGGTGACCTCCGCGCCGACCACAAGGTCGGCACGGTGCCGTGTCGCGGCGACCAGGTCGGCGTTGCGCTGGTCCGTGCCGAGCACCCAGGCCACCGCCGTGTCGTGGTCCTTGCCGAACTCCTCGTGGCGGGCGACGAGACGCCGTACACGCTCTTCCTCATCGAGCTCGCAGAACCACACCTCGTCCAGCCGTGACCGTACGCGCGCCCACGCCCCGTCCCCCAGAAGGAGGTAGTTGCCCTCGGTGATGATCAGGCGGGCGCCGCGGAAGACCGGGACGGCGCCCGCGATCGGCTGCTCCAGAGTCCGCTCGAAGCCCGGCGCGTAGACGATGTCGTCCTCGTCCTCGTCACGCAGCCTGCCCAACAGCGCCGCGTAGCCCGCCGCGTCGAAGGTGTCCGGAGCGCCCTTGCGGTCCCGGCGGCCCAGCCGGTCCAGCTCGACGTCCGCGAGATGGAACCCGTCCATCGGCACCTGCGCGACCCGGCCGGGCGCGTCGCCGTTCAGCTCCCCGACCAGACGCTCGGCCAGCGTCGTCTTGCCCGCGCCAGGGCTTCCCGCGATCCCGAGAATCGCACGCCGACCGGGGCGCACCAGCGCCGCGGCCCGCTCCACGAGGTCGTCGAAGGTCATGAGCGGGGCCTGCGCACGACCGCCGTCCCGCCCGCCAGGTCGATCGTCGTACGGTGCGGGGGTGCCCCGTCCTCCTCGTCGTCCCGCAGCACCAGGGCCGACTGCCGCTCCTTGAGCTCGTTCTGCTTGCCCGGTGAGAGACTCGCGTGCAACTGCTCGAAGCCGGTCGCGGATATCTGGCCCTGGCGCACGCCGTTGCGCCACGGCAGAAGGCCGGCCCGTCCGGCGCGCAGCAACAGCTGGTCCGCGAAGGCCGCTAGAGTCAGCAGGATGACCAGTCCCGGCAGGGTCATGAAGACGGCGAATCCCATGCCACCAGTATCGGGGTGTGTGCGTGGGATTCGGCCAGGGTCCGGCGACCTCGGGTCTGGGACCGGTCATTCCGCCTATGCTCATCAAGCTGTTGAATATTGGTCAATAACGGGCGTCGCAGTCGCCGTCCACGGGGAGAACGTCATGTCGCAGCAACGCCCTACGCTCGCCCCCCACAGCTACCGGGCGTATTTCGACCACCTGCTCGCCTGCCAGAAGTGCAGCGAGCCCCCGAGGCGCTGCGGCGACGGCAGCGCCCTGTACCGGACCTACCGGTCCGACCTGAAGAAGTCATGAGCCCGTCCCGGGGCCAGTCCGGCGGAGGGGTACGGCCGGACGGGTGGTCCGGCCGCACCTTCGCGCGTCAGTCGCGGGCGATGCCCGGCGCGATGTCCTCGTGGCGCTCCACGGTGGTCGCCGAGGAGGTCGCGCTGCGCAGCTTCGCGGTCGTCGGCTTGCCGCAGAACGCGGATTCCAGCGTGCGGGCCATCGTGTTCAGCACGTTCACGTTGTTCGAGGTGTTGGCGAGCGCGGTGACGCTGCGCTTGCCGTCCTTCGAGGCGAAGGCGTACGTGTAGTAGCCCTGCACGGTGCCCGTGTGCCCGTACACCGAGATACCGCAGGACAGGTCACGGCGGCGCAGGCCGAGGCCGTACCCCTGGGTGCTGTTGACCGTCGTCCACTGCTGCATCTGCGTGAGCTGCGCGGCGGACATGAGCTGCCCGCTCATCAGCGCGGAGAAGAACGTGTCCAGGTCCTGCGTGCTGGAGATGACCGCGCCCGCGCTCTGCGCCCAGGACACCGTCTGTTCGGTGGAGTCGACCAGGGCCCCACCGGCCTCGTCCGGCGTGAGGTAGCCGTTGGCGTGCGTGCCCGGGATGGCGGTGTCGGGGTGCACGTAGAAGGTGTCGGTCAGGTTCAGCGGCGTGAAGATGCGGTTCTGGTACTCCGTGGCCACGGAGTGGCCGGTGAGCCTCTCGATGAGCATGCCCGCGACGACGAAGTTCGTGTTGGAGTACGAATAGGCCGCGCCCGGTGCGTTGGTGACCCCGTGCTTGAGGGACAGGGTGACCAGGTCCTGGTAGCTGAAGACCTTGTTGCGGACGGACTCGAAGCCCGGGACCGTCTGCGCGAACATGTCGTTGGTGTAGTCGTACAGCCCACTGCGGTGGCTCATCACCTGGCGCACGGTGATCCGGTCGTCGGGCAGCAGTCCGGGCAGATAGGTGTTCACCGAAGCGTCCAGGTCGAGCTTGCCCTCGTCCACCAGTTGCAGCAGGACCACGGCGGAGAAGCTCTTGGTGACGCTGCCGACGCGGAACCGGTCGGTCGTGGTGATCGCACGCCCGGTGGCCCGGTCGGCGACTCCCTCCGACAGCCGGTGGACGGTGCCGTTGTCGTCGACCCGCACCATCGCACCGGGGGCTCCCTGGGACAGGGCCGTGTGCAACACCGCCTGCAGACCGGCGTCGTCGGGTGTCGGCAGATCCGCGGCCGCGGCGGTGCCGGCCTGTACGGGGACTGCGAGGAGGGCCAACAGCACCGCGCCCAGCGCCGTACCTCTGCCCACCGTTCCTGAGACCATCTGATTCTTCTCCCGAGTTCCCTCTGTGTACCGCGCCGCGGATGCGAACGCCGGCACCATCTCTACGCGCAGGAGAGGCAGATGGGTTGCATGTGACGCGAAGGAAAGCGGAAAAGATCCTTCAGCGGCCGAAAAGCTGCGTCCAGTACGTGCCCGCCGTGCCGCCGCCCGCGAAGCCGATGCCTATGTGGGTGAAGTCGGGCTTGAGGATGTTGGCGCGGTGGCCCGGGCTGTTCATCCAGCCGCGGACGACCTCGGCGGGGGAGCGCTGGCCGCAGGCGATGTTCTCCCCGATGGTGCGGCGTTCGGAGCCCGCGGCGGCGGCCCGGTCCCACGGCCGGCTGCCGTCGGGGGAGGTGTGGGAGTAGAAGGCGCGGGCGACCATGTCGTCGCTGTGCGCCTGGGCCGCGGTGGTGAGCAGGGCGTCGACGGCGAGTGGCGCCAGGCCCTCCGCGGCCCGCTCGGCGTTGGTCAGCGCGACCACCTCGTCCGCCGTCTGCCGCAGACCCCCGTGGCTGAAGGGCCTGGCCCACAGCGCCGTCCAGTACATGTCGCCGGAACGCCGGCCGGGGACGTACGCCAGCCCCGCCTGGCTGTACGCCGGGTTGTACAGCGTGTCGCGGGACTTCTCGGTGGTGAGGCAGTACTCCACGAACTCGCCCGGGGTGCGCGGGCCGGAGACGAGGTGCTCGCCGACGGTCAGATACGCGTATCCGGCGGACGTGATGCGCTGGTAGACGGAGATCCCCTGGGCGCTCTCGGAGCTGAGGAGTCCGCGTGCTGCCATGTCGGAGGCGTGGGCGCGGGCCGCGGTCGCGAGCCGCGCGTCGAGACAGATGGGTGGGGAACCGGCCGCGCCGCGCACCGAGTTGACCAGGTCGAGGAAGCCGTCAGGGTCGGGAGCCGCCACCGGCGCCGGATCGTCCCCGGTGGCGTCCTCGGCGACCTCGACCCCGAAGTCCCGTGCGATGCCGGCCAGTCCGTCCGCGTATCCCTGGCCCAGTGCGCGCAGCTTCCACGCCGTGCCGCGTCGGTAGATCTCGGCGAGCAGCAGTACGGTCTCCCGCTGTGGGCGCGGGGGTGTGAACCGGGCGAGGGTGTCGCCGCCCGGACCGCTGACGTGCAGCGTGGGAGCGGGCAGTCGGCCGAGCGGCGTACCGGGATCGGCCGGACTGACGACCACGGTGACGCGGCTCGCGCCGGACCGCAGGCGCGGCGGGTCGACGGTGAGGTGCTCCCCGGTGAGCCGGGCGCCCGGCGCCGTCGGCTGGTTGTAGAACACGAAGTCGGCGTCGCCGCGCACCTTGCCGCTGTCGTCGGTGATGAGTGCGGAGACGTCGAAGGGACCCGGCACCCGGATCGTCAGGGTGCCGCCCGGCAGGGGCACATTGCCCCCGGGAACCAACTCGCTCATCGTGCCGCCCGTCGAAGTGACGGTCCTCGCGGACCACCGGCACGGGCGCACCCGCTTCCCGCCCGCTCACCCCGTCAACGTCCCGTTCGCTCCCGAGGGTTCCCGCGCTCCGCGGTACCGCGTGCGTCGATCGCCTCGGGCGGGCGCAACGACCGCAGCGCGAGCAGGAGTACGCCGATGTCGTCCAGGTAGATCGGGTCGGGCAGCAGGTCGGTCGGCAGCAGGAGATAGGCGACCGCACCCCAGAAGACCCAGCGGGACCCCGTCGGAAGCCCGGCGCGCCTGAGGTCGCGGCGGGTGCGCACGAGCCGTACCAGGACCGCGATCGCCACCCCGAGTGCGGCGGCACCCAGGATCGCGACGATGAGGACCACCGTCCATGCCGTGGAGTCCATGAGTTCCGTCCTGTGCTCTCGTAGGGCAGTTCCTCCCCTTCGTGTTCCCGCTCGCCCGGTTCGTATCGCCCCCGAAGCACCGGCCGATTCAGGCCGAGCCGGCGGCGACGCAGAACTCGTTGCCCTCCGGGTCGGCCATCACCACGTGGTGCCCGTCGAACTCCTCCAGGACGGAGCCGCCCGCCGTGACGAGCCGCTCGGACTCTGCCCTGATCCGCGCCCACCGCTCTTCGGGACCGCCGTGCCCCGGCACGCGCACGTCGATGTGAAGGCGGTTCTTCGCCGTCTTCGGCTCGGGAACCCTGAGGATGGACAGGCGGGGGCCGACGCCGTCGGGATCGCAGAGCCACGCGCCGTCGTCCTCGGAGTCGTCCCCCGGAAGGTCGAACTGCGCGAGCCACTCCTCGCGGGTGGTGAAGGGAGCGGGCGGAGGCTCGTCGATGTACCCGAGTGCCGTCTTCCAGAACTCGGCGAGGAGTTTCGCGTCCGCGCAGTCAAGGGTCAGATCGATTCTGGCTGCCATGACAGGACCGTACTGCGCGCCTCTGACAATCCGGCCGTACGGCTCCTACCGGCCGTCGGGATCATCACGGCGGCAGAGAACGAAGTCGTCGAAGACGTGCCGTCCCGGGCGGTCGCCCACGGTGTCGATCGCCGCACGGATGTCGTGCAGTTGGCCCGTCGTCATCTGCAGGGGCGGCTCGTCGGGCTGGTAGGTGGTGCGGACGGGATAGTCCACACCCGGTTGCCTGGACATCTCGATGTGGCAGCCGAGCACGTGCGTGACCGGCCGTTCGGCACAGAAGCCGATCAGGCGGTCGACGGTGTGGGTGAACGCGTCCCAGTCCTCGACGTACAGACGGCCGGGATAGACCGTGTCACCGGTGAGGAGGAAGCCGGTCCAGGGGTCGAAGTACGTCACCGCGGCCGCGTGGTGGCCCGGCGTGGCCAGGCACTCCAGGACCCGGCCCCCGAGATCGACGCGGGCGACGCCCTCGGGGTCGTCGTCGAAGCCGAAGAACGGCCAGGCCTTGTCGAGGACCGCGTCGACGACCGTGGTGCCGGGACGGTCGGCGAACTGTCCGTCCCCCGCGACGTGGTCGCCGTGGGGGTGGGTGTGCAGCACCAACAGCTCGTAACCCGCCCGGGGGCGGGCGGCCAGCCGGCTCTCCATGAGCTCGTCCACCACCCGGCGCAGCGGGAAGCAGTCGGCCGAGGCCGTGGCGCCGGTGTCGATCAGCACGGCCCGTGTCTCGCCGAACAGCAGGAAAAGGAACGGCGCCTCGTAGTCGACGGCCATGTTCTGCCGCAGGATCACCGTGTGCGCGTCGTGGGCGTGGACCTGGATGTCGGGATCGGTGTTGTGCTTGGCCGACGGCGATCCGTGGATCCACCGCACGTCCAGCGCCCGCGCGCCCGCGGCTTGCTCCGCTGCTCCAGCGGTCTGTTCGGTCCTCGGCCTCTGGGTGTCCACGACGTCTCCCGGTGATGATCCCGCCGGGACCACCATCTGGACCCGGGACCTCAGTTTCGCCCGGCGCCGTGGTCGACGAGTGCCTGGGTCACCGCTCGGACGCTACGGGCGATGTGATTGAGCTGCAGCACTTCGGCGGCGTACATCTTGATGGTGTGCTCGATGACCGATTCGTGCAGGCCGAGAGCGGGGAGTTCGGCCCGGGCGGTCTGCAGGGCGGTCCGGGCGACCCGGATCTCGTGCTGCACCTGGATCTGGGCGTGGCGGGCGAGCAGCACGGGGTGCTTCATGAGCACCGGGTAGCTCGCGTAGCGGGACGGCACCAGATCGCGCAGCCACTTGGTCGCGGAGCGCTCCCAGTCGAAGCTGCCGGGGGTCTTGACCTGGCACGGCCAGTCCGAGGTGATCGGTGAGTACGTCGTCAGGGCCATGTTCATCGCTTCCGGGTTACGTCGGCGGCAAGGGTCTGCGGGTTATGGGGCGGCCCCGGTCTAGGGGATGGCCGGGGCCGCCGCCACGGGCACCCGCTCACGCGGGGCCCGTCCGAACATCCGGGGCCCCATGCGGGTAGGAGCGGACGGCCCCGGATGGCCGTAGGACGTGACCCGGAGGCCTCCTGGTCTCATCCGCGAGAAGTATTTATATATACCGCCGGATACGCAAGGACATGAAAAAATTCATCCGCGATATGGGCGAATGATCCCGTGATGCCGTGAGGGCAGGGGGCGTACGGGGTGTAGGGGGGAGGGAGAGAGCCCTGCGGGGTCAGTCCTTGAGGAAGAACTGATGCTGCTCCGCGATCTGCTCGTACTCCTCCAGCCGGGCCTGAGTCCGCTCCGGATCGGCGTCGGACATGGCCTGGAGGAGCGCCGCCGACATCATGACCGGCGCGGCGTAGGAGTCGAAGACGAGACGGGCCCCGGTGCCCACGGTGAAGGTGGCATCGGCCTCGTCCGCGAGCGGTCCGAGCGCCAGGTCGGTGATCAGGGCGACCTTCAGCCCCGCGCTGCGCGCGACCCGCACCGCGGTCAGTGTCTCCTGGGCATGGCGGGGCATCCCGAAGGCGAGCAGCCAGGTTCCGCCCGCCTCGCGCGACTGGAGCAGCGCGTCGTAGGCGACGCTCCCGCCGCGCGTCACCAGGCGCACATCGGGGTGGATGCGGCGGGCGGCGTACGCGAAGTACTCGGCCAGCGACACCGAGATGCGCAGGCCGAGAACGGTGAGCGGGGTCGACTGCGACAGTGCGCGGCCGATGGTGATCACCTGGTCCGGATCGCCGAAGTCGCGGCGCAGGTTCTCCAGGTTCTCGATCTCGGCGTCCACCGCCAACTGCAGTTCGTTGCCGTGGTCCTCCGCGGGTGCGCCCGGGGTGCTGGAGAGTGTGCTGAGCGCGATGGCCTGCAGTTTCTCCCGCAGCGCGGGGTAGCCGCTGAAGCCGACCGCCGCGGCGAACCGGGTCACCGACGGCTGGCTGACCCCGACGCGCTCGGCGAGATCGGTGATCGACAGGAACGCCGCCTCGGTGATGTGCTCGATCAGGTACTGGGCGATACGGCGCTGTCCGGGCGAGAGCCGGGGGCCGTCGAACAATTCCCTGAGCTGGGACGTGGGTGCCGCGCCCACCTCCGGAGCCGTCTTGCCCGAGGTGATCGCAGACGCCTGAGCGCGTGCCTGCTGCGGCGATGGCACCGATGTGCCTCCTTCGTGTCCCACGAGAACTCAACATAGCTCACGGACCGTGCTGACCAGGGCATGGATGACCACACGCCGTAGCTCTGCGGGCGTGGAACGTGAGGTCGGGGGCCCGGTGGGCGACATGGGCCGCGGTGAGCGGGAGGCCGTACGGCCTGGGTTCTGCTCCATGAAGATCGCATCAGGATGTGAACCTGGTCTGGTTCGCGACAAGTTGACGATGGGCCATGGACGGCGACCGAGACGGGTGTTGAGGATGAGAGTCCCCATCCGTAGGAGTTGTTCATATGCGTAGACGACGCCTGCTGACCGGTGGAGCCGCCCTCGCGGCCGCCGCCTCGCTCCAGCCCGCCCTCACGGGCACCGCGCAAGCCGCTCCGCCCGCCGCGCCGCTGCCCTCGAGAGCCGCGGTCGTCGCCGTCCTGCGGCGCGTGGCCGACCAGTGGATCGGCGCGCACACGGACCCCGGCGACAACGGCTGGCCATCGAGGAGTCGCTCCACCGCATGGTCTGCACCGACCAGCCGGACGAGAACGACGACTGGTGGTGGGACGACGCCCTGCACATGGCGATGCCTCCGTTCGCCAGGATCGGAGCGCTCCGCGGCGACCCGCGGTACTGGCGGAAGCTGTACGCCCTCTACGGCCACACCAAGCGTGTGGAGGGCGGACCCGGCCTGTACGACGCCGAAACGGGGCTCTGGTATCGGGACAAGCGGTTCCTCCCCGGGATCGCCGGCGGGATTCTCTCGCCCGCGGGCAAGTCGGTGGTCTGGTCGCGCGGCAACGGCTGGGTGGCGGGCGGACACGCCAAGACGCTCAAGGCGCTGCCGCCCGCTGAGCGGCACACCGGTGAGTACCGCGACACCCTTGTACGTCTGGTGACGGCCGTCGCCGGGATCCAGCGCACCGACGGCTTCTGGAACGTCAACCTCGCCGACGCCACCCATCTGCCCGGCCCCGAGACGAGCGGCACCTCCTTCTTCCTCTACGGCACCTCCTACGCGATCCGGGCCGGCCTGGTCGGCCGGCGTACCCACCTCCCGGTCGTGGCCCGCGCCTGGAACGGCCTCGTCAGCACGGCCGTACACCCCGACGGCTTCCTCGGCTATGTGCAGAACGTCGGCGACCGCCCCGAATCCAGCCAGCCCGTCACCTACGACAGCACCGCGAACTTCGGCGTGGGCGCTTTCCTGCTCGCCGGCACCGAACTCGCCCGCCTGGCCGGACCCTGACGTGACGCACCGGTGCCCCCGCCCTGTGCGGCGGGGGCACCGGCCTGTCGCTGTCAGGGCTGCGCGGTGAGCGTGAAGCTCTGTGCCGCGGAGCCGTCGCAGGTGCGCTGGGTGAGCTGGACGCTGTTCGTCGAGGCGCTCGCCTCGGTCAGGCACTTGCCGCTGTGGCGAGCCGTGAAGTGGTAGCGCCCGGTGCTCTCCTTCACCGGCAGCCACTGCTGGTTCTGTCCGCCCGAGTAACTCCACAACTGGAGTGGCGCGTTGTCGGCCGTCGAGACACCGGTCACGTCGATGACCTGCTGTGGATTGACACGGAGGGCGGCCCGCCGGTACCCGCTGTCGGTCGAGCGGAACTGGAACTGCTGGGCCTGGGTGCCGTTGCAGGCGTACTGCTGGATCACGGTCCCGTTCGCCGTGGCGGCCGAACGGGCGTCCACACAGGTGCCGTTGCCGGCGTTCGTCAGTGAGTACCAGGCGGTCTCGGAGGGGGAGTCGGCCGGGGGCGTGCCGGTGTCGGCCCCTCCCAGCCACTTCAGACCGTCCAGCAGGAACTGATTCTGTGTCGCGCTCGCGAACGTCGAGGACAGACGCGTGTTGGTCGTGTAGTTCATCGCGTTGTGGCCGAAGTTCGCGTACAGCATCTTGTACTGCGTGTTGGTCCACAGGATCGGGTAATAGCCGCTGTACCAGGACTGGTTGGGATCGGTGCCGACCGGGAAGCTGCTCGGGTCGATCGACGCGAGGATCTTGATGTCCGGGTTCTGCCGCAGATCGTTGGACCAGCTGTACCACTCGCTGACCGACGAGGTGAACGTGGCCGGCAGGTTCACGGTAGCCGGGTTCGTATGGTCCTCCACCTTCAGGGTCACCGCGGTCGGACCCCAGGTGTTCGACACGAAGTTCCCCGAGCCGAGGAACGTGTTGTGGTACCAGGACCAGCTCGCCGCATCGGTCGTGAACGCGGAGACGTGGAAGCCCATGAAGCCGCCGCCACCCCTCATGTACGTCTCGAAACCGGTGCGTTGGGCGGCGGTCTGCGGCAGGTCGTCGAGGAACAGGACGACTTGGTAGGCGTTGACCCCGCCGTTGGCGAGCAGGTCCCAGTCGGTGCTGGCCGTGTAGGTGAAGCCGTTCGCCGCGGCCTGCTGCGGAAACCAGACGTTGGCCTCTTTGTCGAAGTCGATGTGCGCCGCGTCGTAGGTGCCGCTGTAGAGCGCGAGCACCTTGAACGGGGTCGCCGCGGTGCTCGCGTGGGCGGCGGGCGGTACCGCGAGGCCGAGCAGCGCCGCCAGCAGGAGGAGGATTCTCAGGGCCGCGCGGGCGGAACCAGATCTCATGGTGTGCATCCGCTGATCGATCCTTTCCGGGCGGTTTACGGGTAGTTGGTGAGGTAGGCGACGTTGATGCTGGAGTTGGACGGGCCACCGGTGCTGTTGATGATGTGGGTGATGGTGCCGACACCGCCCAGCGAGACGGTCACCATGTCGTGGAACTTGACCCCCGACACGCTCGGCACCTCGAAGGCATGATCGGCGACCACGCCGGAATTGCTGCTGAAGTAGCAGTAGCTGCCAAGTCCCCATGCCTCGTGGCTGGTTACGGAGGAGGCGACCTTGTAGGCGGGATAGCCCTTCCCGGTGCCGTTCATCCAGGAGGCCTGGTTCGGCGGGTCGTAGGGCATCTCGTTCTGGAAGAAGTACGTGCGGCCGCCGTTGCCGTTCCAGGTGACCTGGGTCTTCTGGTAGTGCTCGACGAACAGGCCGTACGCGGTCACGTTGTTGCCGTTGACGGTCAGGCCGTTGTCCGCCGTGTTGGTCGTCCAGCCGACCGTGCCGGAGTTGCCGTGGTCGGCCCGCCAGATCCAGGTGTGATCGATGATCGTGTCGGCGCTGTTGATCACCAGCGAGTTGGTCGCCTTGCCGACGGTGGCGCCGCCGATCCGGATGAAGACGTCGGACAGCTGTGTCGGGTCGGCCGCGTGGGTGGCGGACGAACCGGACGGGCCGATCCGCATCAGGGTCGTCGAGTTGGTGGTACCCGCGTCGATGAGCAGACCCGCCAGCTGGATGCCGTCCACGTCGGCGGTGGTGACGGCGGTGATCCCGCCGTCCGGCACGAAGGTGGCCAGCCCCATGCCCAGCACCACCGTGTCGGGCCGTGTGATGTTGATCGTCTGGTTGAGGTGGTAGACGCCAGGGGTGACCAGCAGGTTCTTGCCCGCCGCGAGGGCCGAGTTCATGTCGGCCGCGGTGGCGCCCGGCTTGACGATGTAGAACTGGTCGATCGGCAGGGACTTGCCCGCCGGTGTCTTCCCGCTCCACGTGGTGCCGACGGCGTTGGACCGCAGACCGGGCACGAACACCTGGTAGGCGCCCGCGCTGTCGACGTACAGGAACGGTTTCTCGCGGATCGTCGGCGAGCTGGCGACGTTGGTGTACGTCGGGAAGGACTGGGCGGGTGCGCCCTGGTCGCCGACGAAGACCATGTTCCAGTTGGAGCCGGACCAGCTGCCCATCTGCGAGTTACGGGTGAGGAACTGCTGCTGGGAGCCGGACTGGATCTGTCCGTCGACCTTGGTGTCGGAGATGAAGCCGCCGCTGGACCAGCCGCCGTCGTCGAGCGCGAGGTTGCCGCGCACGTGCATGCGCCGGTACGGGGCGGCCTGGGAGACGGCCCAACGGTCCGCGCCACCGGTCGGGTTGACCGACAGGTTCTCGGCGTCGCGCCAGAAGTTCTGGGTGGCGTTGCCCTGGAACCAGTCGGCCTCCGCGTGCACGGATCCGTTGATGGTCACGTCGTCCGGCGAGAAGCCCAGGCCGGCGACCTGGGTGTAGAAGCCCACGTTGGCGTTCGCGCTGTACGTGCCCGGCTTGAACAGCAGGGCCTGGCGGGCCGAGCCGAACTGGTTGGTCTCCTGCTGGGAGAAGACCGAGTCCAGCTTGGACTGGATGCCGGCCGCCGACATCGACGGGTCGAACACCGTCACGTTGGGGCCGAAGTCCGGAGTGCCCGGCGGGTTCGTCGTGCCGCCGCCCAGAGTGAAGGACTGCGCGGCGGTGCCGTTGCAGGTGTACTGCGCCAGCTGCACGCTGTCCGCGGTGGAGGCGCTCGGGACGTCCAGACACTTCCCGCTGTTGCGGTTGACGAAGTGGTAGGCGCCGTCGGCCTCGGCGACGGGCAGCCACTGCTGGTTGTTGCCGCTGGAGTACGTCCACAGCTGGACGGGCGCGGAGTCGGCGGTGGAGACGTCGGTGACGTCCCACGCCTTTGTGGTGTCCAGGTTGCTGTTGACGCGGTAGTAGCCGCCGCTGGTGGCCACCAACTGCCAGTTCTGCGCGGTGCTTCCGTTGCACGCGTACTGCTGGACGGCGGTGCCGTCGGCACTCGCGGCCGAGCGGGCGTCGACGCACTTGCCGCTGCCCTTGTTGACCACGGTGGTATAGCCGGTCGGCAGGGCGGCGGCCGCCGCGGTCTGCGCGCTCGCCGAGTCCTGCGAGGCGAACTCGATGCCGGACGCGGTGGTCGCCACGAGCGCGAACACGGTCAGCACTCGCGGTATCCGGTGGAGACCGGACAGTCTCTTCCGTCTGAGCACGGATCTGGACACGGATTTCTCCTGTGGTGATGGGGGGAAGGGGGAAGTGCGTCCGTCAGCCGGTGTACTTGGCGAAGATGCTGGTGAACTGCCAGTTGCTCTGGGCCACTCCGGAGCAGGTGTCGTCGTTCGGGTAGCTGCCCGGGCAGGGACGGTCACGGTTGGCCGACCAGAACGTCAGCCGCGCGAGGTGGTGCGTCTGCGCGTAGCCGAGGATGGTCTGGAAGTCGGCGGTGGTGACGGTCTCGTTGTTGTCGGTGATGCCGTTCATGGAGGAGATGCCCATGTCCCGGTACGCCTGGTCGTCGCTGTAGCCGTACGCGTTCTTGAGTGCCGCCTTCAGGCCCTCCGCGGCCCTCTGGGTCAGCGTGCCCATGTTCTGGCCGGCGCCGCCGAAGTCGAACGGCATGATGGTCCAGGCGTCCACGGTCAGCCCGGACGCCGCGGACCGGTTGATCAGCCCGGTGTCGGGTCCGCTCTGCCCGGTGCCGATGGTGACGTACACCTTGATGCCCGGGTTGTTGGCCTTGACGGTCTTGAGCGCGTCCACGGTGCGCTGCTGGACCGTCGTGTTGCTGTAGGCGTCGGCCTCGATGTCGATGTCGATCGCCTTGAGTCCGTACGCGTTGATGACCTTCTGGTACGCGGCGGCCAGTTCTCCGGCGCTGGAGCAGGAGCTCTCCAGCTTGTTGCCGCTGTAGCCGCCGAAGGAGGGGACGACGTCGCCGCCGGCCGAGCGCACGGTGTTGATCGTCTGCTGGTCGACGCCGCCGGTCAGCGCGCGGCCGCCGTCCCACTGCGGGTTGCAGTAGCCGTTGCTGAGGACGAAGGCCAGCGTGAACCACTTGACGCCGGTGGCGTTCATGACGGTGGTGGGGCTCGGCGGGTTGCCCCAGCCGTTGTAGAGGTACGGGGCGACGGCCATCGGCGCGGAGGGGGGCGTGCCTCCGCCGTCGGCGGCGGGCGCGGTCCACTTCTGGTTGGCGGCGCCCGTGCAGGTCCAGATCTGGATCGGCGTGCCGTTGGCCGAGGTGTTCCCGGTGACGTCGGCACACTTGTTGGCCTGCGGATTGACGAGGTCGCGGGCGGCGGAGACCGTCCACTTCTGGTTGGCGCCGCCCGTACAGTCCCACAGCTGGAGCTTGGCCCCGTCCGCGGTCGAGTTGCCGGTGACGTCAAGACACTTGCCGAGGGCCCGTACGGTTCCGTCGGAGCCGACGGTCCACTGCTGGGCGGTCGTGCCGTTGCAGTCGTAGAGCTGAACGGCCGTGCCGTTCGCGGAGTTCGCGCCGGCCACGTCGAGGCATTTGCCCGCGAGTCCGGAGATGGTCCCGGTGGCGGCGGAGGCGGGGGAGACGCTCAGGGCGCCGGCGGAGAGAGCGAACACCGCCGTGGTGAGAGTGGCGCGCAGCGCGGTGGAGCGCGCGAGGGATCGTCTTGCCATCAGAGGGTCACAGCCCTTCGGGGAGGCTGACAGTGGGGGGCGTTCATGTCCGTGAACGTTGAGTGCATTCATGGAGCTGCAGTGATCGGTGAACCTAAAGGTCTGAACCAAACTCGTCAAGAGATGAAGCAAAGCGGGCTTTGAATTGACCTGGGTCCACAAGGAGTTGAACGCATCGACCATCCCCGGGACGGCAAACAGCCGAGGTTCCGCCGTCGGGAACCTCGGCTGTGCGGCAAGCGGTTGAGCGGGCCGCTGGTGGCGACCTCGGTCAGTTGCCCTGGCTCTGCGCGGTCTTCGAGTAGGCGTCGTGCCAGGCGGCCTTGGCGCCGGAGTCGCCGATGCGGTAGACGTCCACCACGGCGCCTGTCGCCACGACGAGGGACAGCACGACCACGGCGGCCCGTACCGGCACGGACGTCAGACGCACCGCCGGACCCTGGGTGTCTCCCTGGCCGGGGGTGGTGCGGCGGGCCGCCCACCACAGCGCCGAGGACAGCACGAACAGGCCGAGGGCCCACGGCAGCAGACCGTCACCGAGCTGGGCGTGTCGCTGTACCAGAGACGAGTTGTCGACGTGCTTCTCCAGCCACTCTCCCGCCTGCGTGGTGAGGGGCACGCTCACCAGCGCCACGAGCGCGAGCGCCGGCGGCACGACGCCGAGCCGCCGCGCGAGGTGCGGCCAGATCGCGCAGACGACGACGGCCAGTGCGCTCAGCGGTACGAGGACGACGACGAAGTGCACGAACAGGACGTGTGCGGGCAGGCCGTTGACAATGCTGGGGCTCATCAGGCTTGTCTCCTGGAGACGCTCGGTCGCGAAGTGGGGGGTGCTCAGGGGCGGCGGTGATGATCGCCCGCCTCCCGGCGCCTCGTAGCCTGGCACAGGAACTTCTCAGCTTCTTCTGAGGCGGGAGTGCACGGGAGTGGCCGCCTGTACTCTGACCGCTTGCCGATTCCATAGACGCCAACAGGCGTTCCTCACACCCCTGGTGCCCTTCTGATGACCAACCGTGTCCCGCGCCTGCCCCGCCGCGACGCCATGATGGATCCCGACCGGCTCGTCACCTTCGGCGACGCGGTGATCGCGATCGCCATCACGCTGCTCGCGCTCGACATCACCGTTCCCGAGGGACTGGCCGACGGCGAGGTCGGAGCCGCGCTGAGGGACGCTCTGCCCAAGTTCGGGGCGTATCTGCTGAGCTTCGTCGTCATCGGCGCCCTGTGGCTGGGCCAGCACGCGCTCTTCCGGCAGATCGCCGCGCTCGACAACTGGCTGCTCCGTCTCTATCTCGCTCTGCTCGCCGTCGTGGCCGCGCTCCCGTTCCCCACGCGCCTCATCAGCGAGTACGGCAGCACCGCCGTGGCCACCTCGGTCTACGCGGCGACGATCGTCCTCGCCATAGGGCTGCTCACAGCCATGTCCGCCCGCCTGTGGGCCAGTCCAACCCTTGCCAAGCCGACCGTGCCCCCCACGCAGATCAGGCAGTCGGTCCTGAGGGGCCTCCTGACCGTCCTCGTCTTCGCCACCTCGATTCCGGTGTCGCTGGCCTCGCCGACGGCCGCCAAGTACTGGTGGCTCCTCACGGTTCCCGCGCGCCTGCTGTTCCGCGAGACGCGCACGCCCGAACAGGAGCGACTGACCGCCGCCGCCGAGTGAGACCACCGCGCTTCGCAGGACCGGACATCAGGGGAAGAGCCGCTTGAGGAGGGCGGTGCCGAAGATCCGGTGAGGATCGAGCCGGTCCAGGACGGCGGCCGCCTCGTCCCAGCCCGGACCCACCCCGTCCCGCAAGGAGGCGGGCACCGCGGTGCCCAGCACCTCCTCGTCGGACCAGGCGGCCTCGTCCGTATAGCCCCAGCCCTTGGACCACTCGACGCGGGTGAGCGCGTACTCGCCGTCGTACGTCGTGAGCAGGAAGCGCTCCAACTCCCGGTAGAACGCCTCCGCGTCGGGCGTCCCGGGCAGTGTCAGCACGTCCAGCCAGACGGCCGTGTCCCATTCGGGGTGGTCGGCGCGGGGGCGCAGCGCGGACAGCAGTGGCGCACGGGCGCCCGCCGAATCGGCGTCGGACGGGTGGTCGAGGCCGGTCACCCGGATCTCCACCTGGCCGTTGACGGGGAAGCGGCCCTGGGCGGCGTAGTCGGTGAGCCGCTCGCGGAAGAAGGCCGTGAACTCGGCGATGACGCGCTGCACTTGTGAACGCGAGGTGAGCACCGCGTATCCGTTGGCGGTGACCCGCAGTGTGGTGGGCTTGATGTAGAGCAGTGTGTTCTTCGACGGTCCCCAGATGTCGGCAGACAGGGTGGCTGTCAGTCCCGCGGCCGCCGCGGTGAACTGCGCGGTGCCCAGGAGCGGGGCCAGATACCAGGCCGCGTCGGCCACCATGCGCCCGGCGAGTTCGGCGACGACCGTGGGGATGTTGTCCGAGAAGGGGTAGTTGTACGGCGACCCCACGCGGCGGGAGGCCGGTGGCCGGGTGGGGGCGACACTCCAGACCTTCAGCCAGGGGTGCTCGGTGAACGCGAACCAGATCGCCTCCGCACGCCCCGACTCGTCCAGGAAGCTCGCGAAGGTGCGTCCGCCCTTGGCCTCGTCCGGCGCCGCGAAGAGCTCGGCGGCGGGGATGTCGGTACGGCTGACGCAGCGCAGGTTGGTGTTCGCGCCCGCGCGCAGTGTCACCTCGGTGACGAGCGCGCGGCCGAGATGTGTGAGGAGCGCCGCACCGTCGGGGTCGTCCCTTTCGTACGTCCGCAGGACGTAGGCGTCGCTGCCCGCGTCCCACACCACCGCCGTCAGGGACAGGACGAGATTGCTGAGTGAGCCGTAGGTGTGTCCGGGCAGCCTGTTCTCGTCGTGGGCCGGAACGGCCGTACCGTGGGCGTCGATGGCCAGGGCGCCGCCGAGCGTCAGGTCGCCGGGCGCGGGCGTCGCCGTGAGGCCGAGGCCGTGGTCCTCCAGATGACCGAGCAGAGCTTCCAGCGTGACGCCCGCACCGGCTCGTACGACGGCGGGGTCGGTGGACTCCAGGGACAGACCGGTGAGATGCGTGGCCGTGTCGACGAGCAGCACGGAAGCGCCCGCCTCGGTCCCCGGGGCGATCGTCAGGGGGGACCAGCCGTGGGAACTGCCCCGGGCGCGCACCGACCAGCCCTGCTTCCGGGCCCAGTTGACCACGGCGACCACCTGGTCCGGGTCGGCCGGAGCGCAGGACCACAGTCCCGTGGCGGTGATCTCGCCATCCCAGTTGCGGTACGCCGACCGGTAGAGGTCGACACCCTCGGGGAAACCGGGAAGCTCCTCCGCCGCGGCGGCGCGGTCCGGCATCGCGAGTGGCAGCAGCGCGGTGAGCGAGGCCGCGCTCATCAGGAACCCCCGACGGGACCAGGGGGTGCGTCCTTCACTTTCTATATGGTCGGTCACGCGGTTCACGGTAGGTGACGGTTGACACGCATCACCTGTCCGTCAAAACGATTCACCCATGTGAGTGAATGACGCACGGTTGCGTCCGCTTGGGGGGCGCGGGCGGACGCGGGCGGGGTGCGCGTCCTGTGCGAACGGGTGGAGATGTCAGACTGACGGCATGGACGAGCGTGAATTCGGCAGGTCAGGCCAGAAGGCATCGGTCATCGGTCTCGGTACGTGGCAGCTCGGCGCCGACTGGGGTGACGTGAGCGCTGCGGACGCCGAGTCGGTGCTGGAGACGGCGGCGGAGTCCGGGGTGACGTTCTTCGACACCGCGGACGTGTACGGCGACGGGCGCAGTGAGCAGGCGATCGCGTCCTTCCTCAGTGCCCGCCCCGACCTGCACGTGATGGTGGCGACGAAGATGGGCCGCCGGGTCGAGCAGATTCCGCAGAACTACGTCCTCGACAACTTCCGTGCGTGGAACGACCGTTCCCGGCGCAACCTCGGCGTCGACCGCATCGACCTGGTCCAGTTGCACTGCCCGCCGACCCCCGTCTACTCGTCGGACGAGGTGTTCGACGCGCTGGACACACTGGTCGAGGAGGAACGGATCGCCGCGTACGGGGTGAGTGTCGAGACCTGTGGCGAGGCCCTGACCGCGATCGCCCGGCCGAACGTGGCGAGCGTGCAGATCATCCTGAACCCGTTCCGTATGAAGCCCCTGCGGCAGGTCCTGCCGGCGGCGCGGGAGGCGGGCGTCGCGATCATCGCCCGCGTTCCGCTCGCCTCCGGGCTGCTCTCGGGCAAGTACACGAAGGACACGGTGTTCGCGGCGGACGACCACCGGACGTACAACCGTCACGGAGAGTCCTTCGACCAGGGCGAGACCTTCTCCGGCGTCGACTTCGTGACCGGCGTGGAGGCGGCGGCCGAGTTCTCCGCGCTCGCCCCGGGGGGCGTCACCCCGGCCCAGCTGGCGCTGCGCTGGATCATCCAGCAGCCCGGAGTGACCACCGTGATCCCGGGCGCCCGCTCGCCCGAACAGGCCCACGCCAACGCGACCGCCGCGAAGCTGTCGGCGCTGCCGGTGGAGACGCTGGACGCGATCGACGAACTCTACGACCGACGGATCAAGGAGCAGGTGGAGGGCCGCTGGTAGCACCCCTCCGGGGGCCGGCCGCGCGCCGGGTGCCGTCGGTGGCCCCGGCTCGTCGGGCCGGCCCCGGGGGAGTGCCGTTTGTGGCCTCGGCCCCGCGCCGGTGACTTTCGGGGCGGCTACCGTCCGCGCCCTCGGCTTTCCGGCTAGGCAGGGGGGCGGCTTCGGCGCGGCTCCCACCGGATCGGGCCCGCGCGAACCTGGTCCGTAGCCCTCGGCCGCCCACGAGATCTACTCCGCGGCGTTTTGCTGTCGCGCGGCCAGTCCGCCCCTCGGCACCTTGTCCTGGACGGAGCTGCCCGCTACAGAGCCTCCGGCGAGGCTGCCTGTCACCGGTTCTCCGGCGGGCCCGCCCGCCCCCTGGTTCGCGCACCTGGTTCGCCCTCCTCGCGACAGCCGCACCTACCGACACAACCCTCCCGCACCCCGAACAGCCACGCCCAAGGAGAACGAACTCGATCGCAACGTACTTGTTCGCAACGAACATGTTCGCTACCTTCGAGGGGTGACAGCGGCCCGCGTCACCCGTTCCGAAGGAGCGACACCTTGTCCACTCACCACCCCATCGCCGTCGTCGGTGCCGGTCTCGGCGGCCTCACCCTCGCCCGCGTACTGCACCTGAACGGCATCGAGTCCGCCGTCTTCGACCTGGACGCCTCACCCACCGCCCGCACACAGGGCGGCATGCTGGACATACACGAGGAATCCGGTCAGGCCGCTCTGCTGGCCGCCGGACTCCACGAGGAGTTCCGGGCGGTCATCCACGCCGGCGGCGAGGCCATGCGCATCCTCGACCGGGAGGCCACCGTCCGGATGGCGGACGACGGCGAGGGCGGCACACGGCCCGAGGTGGACCGGGGAGTGCTGCGCGACCTCCTTCTCGGCTCCCTGCCCGACGGCACCCTCCGCTGGGGCGCCAAGGTCACCGGCGTACGGACGCTGGAGGACGGCCGCCACGAGGTGACGTTCGCGGACGGGCGGACGATCACCGCCGATCTGCTGATCGGTGCCGACGGCGCCTGGTCGAAGGTGCGGCCGCTCGTCTCGGACGCCACCCCCGCCTACCTCGACCTCTCCTTCGTCGAGGCGCACCTCCTCGACGCCGACACCCGGCACCCGAAGAGCGCCGCCGTCGTGGGCAACGGCATGATGTTCGCGCTCGCCGAGAGCCACGGCTTCCTCGCCCACCGCACCCCCGGCGGCTCGCTGCACGTCTACGCCGCGCTGCGCACGCCCGCCGACTGGGCCACGTCCGGCCCCATCGACTTCACGGACGTCGAAGCGGCCAAGGCGAGTCTCCTGGAGCACTTCGAAGGCTGGGACGAGCGGCTGCGGGCACTGATCGCCGACGCGGACGGGGTGCTCGTCGCCCGCCCAGCCCACGCCCTCCCGGTCGGGCACCGCTGGGACCGCGTTCCGGGCGTCACCCTGCTCGGAGACGCCGCGCACCTGATGTCCCCGTTCGCCGGTGAGGGCGCCAACCTCGCCATGCTCGACGGCGCCGAACTCGCGACGGCCATCGCCGCCCACCCGGACGACACCGAGAAGGCCCTGGCCGCGTACGAGCAGGCGCTCTTCCCACGCAGCGAGGCCGCGGCGGCCGCATCGGCGGAGAACCTCGACCTCTGCTTCGCCCCGCACGCACCCCAGCCGCTCGTCGACCGGATGGCCTTCTACCGTGCGGCGGCCGAGACGGCGATGGCGAACGCGACCGACTGAGGGCCACCCGCGAGCCCTGCCCGTCCGAGCCCCGCGGGCCACCGGTGAGCCCCGCCCGCCCGAGCTCCGCACCCTCGTCCCGCCCGCGCTCCCGTACCCGCCCGCACCCTTCACCACCCCGTAACCAGCAGTCCGCACACGCCACTTCCGGCGCTCCCGGCCGCCTTCTATCCTCGCGCCCGGACCGGCGCCCGAGGCGGCCAGTCGTCGGGGACAGTCCGGTCCGACCCGTCATCGCACCTCCTCGTCCAACGGAAGGTGACACCACGTATGCGCCCCCAATGGCTGCGCACAGCAAGACGGTTCGGCAGTCGCACCGCGAGCAGGTCCGCCGCGGTGGTCGTGACCACGGCGGTCGTCCTCGCCCTTCCCGCCCCGGTGGACGCGGCCGGCCCTCCGCCTCCGCGGCCGGTCTCCGCCGTGGACCCACTGATCGGATCGGCGAACGGCGGCAACACCTACCCCGGCGCCACTCTCCCTTACGGGATGATCGCCTGGTCCCCGACCAGCACCACCGGTGATCAGACCAGCACGGGAGCCGCCAACGGCTACCAGTACGACACCACCCGCATCCGGGGTCTGAGCCTCACCCACGTCAACGGCGCCGGCTGCAACCCGGGCGCCGCCGGGGACGTACCGATCATGCCGTTCGTGGGTGACGTGACGTCCTCGCCCTCGGCGGACACCAAGGACGCGGTCTACGCCGCGAACTTCACGCACGCCGAGGAGAAGGCCGTACCCGGGCGCTACACCCTCGGTCTCAAGACGGGCGCCACCGCCGACCTGGCCGTCAGTGAGCGTGCCGGTGTCGCCGACTTCAGCTTCCCGAGCGACCGCCCCGCCAACCTGCTCTTCCGCGTGTCCAACTCCCTCAACGGCAGCCAGGACGCGCACGTCGACATCGACACCGCGCACCGCAAGGTGACCGGCTGGGTCCTCACCGGCGCCTTCTGCGGACGCCGCGCCAACGGCGGCACGAACAACCGCAAGAGCTACTACAAGCTGTACTTCAGCGCCTCCTTCGACCGTGCCTTCTCCGACTTCGGCACGTGGCAGGACGGCACGCTGTCGGCGGGTTCGGCCTCCGCCTCGGGAGGCGAGGGGTACGCCACCGGGGCGAACCGCGCGGGCCGCGGTTCCGGCGGATACGTCGGCTTCGACACCAGCGTTGACAACGATGTCCACATGCGCGTCGGGATCTCGTACGTCAGCCTCGGCGGCGCCGAGGCCAACCTCCGCGGGGAGATCCCGTCGCACGCGAGCGTCGGGGAGGTGGCCGACGCGGGTGCCCGCGCCTGGGACCGTGAACTGAGCACCGTACGCGTCGGGGGCGGCACTTCCGCCCAGCGCACCACCTTCTACACCGCGCTCTACCACGCACTGATGCAGCCCGACCTGATCAGCGACGCCGACGGCCGGTACTACGGCATGGACGGCGCCGTGCACCGCCTCGCCCGCGGCCAGCGCGCGCAGTACAGCAACTTCTCGGGCTGGGACCAGTACCGCGCCCAGATACAGCTGCTCGCCCTGCTGAAACCGAGGATCGCGGGCGACTTCGCCCAGTCCCTCTACAACTTCGCGCAGCAGAACAACGGGGTCTGGGACCGCTGGGTGCACATCAGCGGCGCCACCCACGTCATGACCGGCGATCCCTCGGCGGCCACCCTGGCCACCTTCTATGCCATGGGCGTGCGCAACTTCGACTACGAGGGCGCCTTCGACTCGCTGGTCCGGCAGGCCACCGTCCCGAACGCCGACGGTCTCTCGGACGCGGGCTGCCCCGGACAGTGCGTGGGCCAACGGCCCAATCTCGCCCAGTACTTGAGCTCGCACTACGCCGCGCAGGACGTCTGTCACTGCTGGGGCGGCGCCGCCGAGACCCTGGAGGACGCCGTCGCCGACTCCGCGCTCGGGCGGTGGGCGAAGCTGCTCGGCCGTGACCATGAGGCCGCGGTGTTCGCCGAGCGCGGCGCCTACTGGCGCAATGTCTTCAACCCCGCCGCCACCGCCGACACCGGCTACATCCAGGCCCGCAGGCTCGACGGCTCCTGGGTGGGCCCGTTCAACCCGGGCAGCGACCTCGGCTTCGCCCAGGGCACCAGCGCCACGTACACCTGGATGGTGCCGCAGGACGTCCAGGGTCTGGCGGCCGCGATGGGCGGCCGAGAGAAGGCCGCCGCCCGCCTCGACGGCTTCTTCCACGCGGCGGACGGCTCCTGGTCGGTGCGCGGCGGCGACCCGCTGCGCTACGACCCGACCAACGAACCCGGCATCCACGCGCCCTGGCTGTACAACGCCCTCGGACAGCCCTGGAAGACCCAGGCGACGGTACGGCAGATCCTCAACACCGTGTACGGCACTGGTCCTTCGGGGCTGCCCGGGAACGACGACCTGGGCACCATGTCCGCCTGGTACGTCTTCTCCGCCCTCGGTCTGTATCCCCAGAGCCCGGGCAGCGACTCGATGCTGCTGGGCGCCCCGCTCTTCCCGAGCGCGGTCGTGGACCGTCCGGGCGGCGCCGACCTCACCATCGCCGCGCCCGGCGCGGACGCCGCACACCCCTACATCGACTCCGTACGCGTCAACGGGCGGCCCACGCAACGCTCCTGGACGGATGCCGGCCTGACGACGAAGGGCGGCAGGATCGCCTTCCGGCTCGCCGAACAGCCCAACACCCGGTGGGCGACCGACCCGTCCGGTCTTCCCCGGTGAGACCGGTGGTCTCCCGGGAGCAAGGCCGTTCCCGGGAGACCACCGGCACGGCTCACGGGCGGGGAGCCGCGCTGCGAAGTGCCGTGATGCAGGAGCCGATCGCCTGCTGGAGCTCCTCCAGGCGCTGCACCATGTCGTCCTCGTAGATGTCGTCGGCATCGTCGAAGGTCAGCTCCTCGAAGACCTTCGTGGCCTTCTGCAGGCTGCTGTAGAACTTCGTGCGGCGCTCCTGGACGCGCAGTTCGGGGTCCGCCTCGACGGTCTCGACGACGAGGTTCTTCATGGTGTCGTACGCCTCGGTCGCCCACTCGCCGGTGTCCTCGCCCTCGTCCAGCTCGTCGAGGAGGGAGAGGTGGCGCTCGGCCTCGGAGCGCAGTTCGGCCGGGGCGTCGAGGGTCTGTCCGGCCGGTGTCCTGATCTGGCCCTTCTCCGCGATCTGGCGGACGTAGCCGATCCGGTCGGCCGCCCTGGTCTCGGTGGCGACCGCCTTCTTCAGCTCGTCGGTGCGGGCGATGTCACGGGCCAGCTCGGCCTGCAGCGCCGGGTCCTCCTTCACCCGGTCGAGGAGCGCGGCCCGGGCCGCCTGGGCCGTGGAGGGGTCGGCGAGGATCGCCGCCCGCAGCGCGGTGGGGTTCTCGGCGACCTCCAGGGCCTTGGTGGGGCGGATGCCCTCGGCCGCGGCGGCCTCGGTGATGGCGCTGCCGCGCTCGGAGGAGGCGCTGGAGCGGGACACGTAGTACGTCTGCCACGCCTCGGCGTCCGGCAGCTCGATGTCCTGGCCCGGGACGAGGACTTCGAAGTGCGGGACGAGACCCTCGTCGGCGGCCCTGTCCCACGCCTTGTAATAGCGCATCACCCGTTCGGGGGAGCACTCGGCCAGCTCGGCGAACTCCTTCGCGGACACCTTCGGCGTCTCGTCCGCGGACTGCCCACCGGGGCGCACGCTCCTCGCCACCTTCAGGGCGAAGGTCCAGCCGCCGGTTCGCGCATAGGCGCCGAAGTCGCGTGCGTCACACGAAATGGGGTCCAACACGCCCTGGATCGGGGCGGATTGGGCACTCGGATCGAGAACTACGGTCACCGGGAACTCTCCTGGGTGGGACGGCGTCTAGATTACAGAGAATGAAGCCTTGGCCGAAGCTTTCGGCCTGGGTCAAGCAGACAACCAAGCACACACACGTGCAATACGGAAACAAGCAAGCCTGAAACGACGCGATGTGATGCCCTTCACCCTGATGTGGCGGAAAGTGATGAATTCCTTACGGTCGCGACACGTAGGGAAGGGTGCAGAGCATCGTGAGATGGCGGGAGGAACTTTCGTGCGACCGTTCACCCTCAACTACGCCTTGCCCACAGGGCATTCGGCCGCAATACCCCCGTACCACTTCGACGTGTCCCTGCAACTGAACGTGCTGCCGGACGGCCGCCCGGCCGTCAGCGACCACGCCCTTCTCATGGCCACCGGCACGACCACCTCCACCGCCGGTTCCCAGACGCACTTCGACGACTGACGGCCCCCCACTCACATGACGGTACTCATTCTCACGGCGGAGCAGGACGTCACCGCCGACATGGTCGTGGCCAGGCTGCACGAACAGGGCGTGCCGATGGTGCGCCTGGACCCGGCCGACCTGCCGGGCAAGGCGGTGCTGTCCGCGGACTACGCGCACGGCGACTTCGACGGCTACCTCTCGGTCAACGGCCATGTGCTCAGCATGGGCGGCCTGCGTTCCGTGTGGGTACGCCGTCCGGGTGAACCCGCGGCGCACGCGGCGGAGCCCTCGCCCTGGCTCACCGCGGAGACCAAGCAGGCGCTGTTCGGCATGCTCTACTCCGCCTCCACCCGCTGGATGAACCACCCGCGCCGGGCCGAGCAGGCCCGGCACAAACCCTGGCAGCTGCGGGTCGCCCACAGCAGTGGCTTCGCGGTCCCCTCGACCGTGATCACCACCGCTCCCCGGGTGGCCCAGCAGTTCGTGGAGGAGTACCGGCAGGTGGTGGTGAAGTCCGCCTCGGGGCCGCCGCCCGGCGAACCCCCGGTGGCCCTGCCGACCACCCTGATCGGCCCCGACGCGGACTTCTCCGGCGTCGCGGCCGGTCCCGCGCTGCTTCAGCAGTACATCCCCAAGCGGGCCGACATCCGGCTCACCTGTATCGGCAACCAGCTGTTCGCCGCACGGAAGGTCGCCGAGGCCGGGCAGGTCGACGGGCGCTTCGGCGAGACCGGACACGGCTGGGAGCCCATCCCGGTGCCCGGCCGCATCTCCCGCTCGGTCCAGGAGTACACCGCGTTCACCGGACTCGCGTATGCCGCCTTCGACTTCGCCGAGGACGAGGACGGCGTCTGGTGGTTCCTTGAGGGCAACCAGGGCGGGCAGTTCGGCTTCATCGAACTGGAGACCGGCCAGCCCATCTCGGAGGCGGTCGCCCTGTGGCTCTCCCGGCGAAGGCCGGCTGCCAAGGGCCATTGACGCGCGTCGACCTGGCTCGATCTTCAACCCGTGCGGCGGGGCCCGGCCTCGCCCACGAGGCGGGCACCGCCTCGAGGTGGCGCTCCCGCCCGCCGTACGGGACTCAGTCGCGCGCCGGAGGTGTGTAGAAGTCGCCGCTGGAGACCCAGACCCCCTTCTTCACGACCACGCGCTGCACGCTGCGGGTTCCGAGGTGATCGTTCGCGCTGAACCGCATCACGGGCGAGACGCCGGGATCCACCGCGGTGGCCTTCTCGTACGCCTTGGTGATCGCGGCTGAGGTGACGGGTCCCTTGATGGTCTTCGCGATCTGCGCGAACACCTTGGCGTTGCTCCACCCCCACAGCGCGAGGAATCCGGCGTCCTGACCGGGTTCGTACGTGGCCATCGCGGTCCTGAACTCCTGCACCGCCGGGTCGGCGTCGGAGGGAGCCTTCACCAGCTGTATGGCCTTGAGCCCCTCGGCGGCGTCCTTCGCCAGGGCGATGGTCGACTCCGCGGCGACGGGTGCGTAGGCGTAGGTGGCCTGCTTCAGCCCTTGGAGCTTGGCCTCCTTGAGGTAGGCCGCCGCCTCGGGCGAGGTGAGGATCAGCACCACCGCGTCGGGACTCTTGGCCTTCACCTTGCTGATCACCGGTGTGTAGTCCGTCGTCGCGAACTTGACCGTCAGCCGGTCCACCTCCACCGACGGGTTCACCTTCTTCGCGACGGGCTCCACCTGCTTGGCCACATTGACGAACGCGGCCGGGTCGCTGTGGACGACGAGGATCTTCTTCGCGCCGTCCTGGACCGCCCAGGCGGCGACCGCCGACGCCTGGTCCTCGTACAGGGTCTGGGTGCCGAAGAGCCCGGGGCGCGGCGGCTTGTACCAGGCCTCGCTGCCGCCCACCTCGTTGAGGATCGGAACCTTCGACTGCTGGAGCACGAAGGGGAAGGAAGCCTCGGCCTGCGCGGTGCCATTGGCGTTGACGATGGCGACGACCTTGTCCTGGCCGACCAGTTCACGCGCGATCTGCACGGTCTGCTGCGGATCGGCGGCGTTGTCCTTGACGGTCCAGTTGACCTTGCGGCCGTTGATCCCGCCTTGGGCGTTGAGCATCTTGAAGTACGCTTCCGCGCCCGCCTTCTCCGGCACGCCGTAGGAGGCGGTAGGTCCGGTGAGCGGCACCCACGCGCCGATGTTGATCTCCGATGGGCTGCCGCCGGCCCCTGCGGAGTCCTGGCCCGCGCAGGCGTTGGCCGCCAGGGTCACGGTGGCGAGGACGGCTATCGTCCCCGCCGTACGGCGGAGTCTTGTGGTTATCCGGAACACGGTCCACCTCATTTTCCGAGCTGAGTTCATTTCATGCGGAGCGAGCGGGGTAGTTCCGCGGTGCGTCGTGCGCAAGGGGGCTGGGCTGAGGGGGAGAGGTTTCCTAGGCGGTACTCACCGCGGTCTCCCGGTCCCCGCTGAAGTACGCCGCCTCGGCCAGGGCGGCGAACGACGGGTCGCCGGGCCTTCCCTGGGCGGCGACGACGCCCTCGTGGAGCACGACCACCTCGTGGCACACGGACATGGCCCGGCTGAGCAGTTGCTCCAGCAGCACGACCGTCAGTCCGTCGTGGGCCAGCCGCACCAGCCGGTCGTAGACCTCGTCGACCAGCGCGGGAGCCAGACCGAGCGCCGGTTCGTCCACGATCAGGACGTCCGGCCGGACGATCAGCGCGCGGGCGATGGCGAGCATCTGCTGCTCACCTCCCGACAGCGCGGCGGCGGAGGTGGACATCCGGTCGCGCAGCCGGGGCGGCAGCCACTCGGTCGTCTCCTCGAGACGCTCGCGCAGCGGCGCACCGGTGATACCGGCCGCGTACGCCGCGACCTCCAGGTTCTCCCGCAGCGAGAGCGTCTTGAACAGGGCCCGCCCCTCGGGCGCCAGACTGGTGCGGGCGGTCCCGCCCCCGCCGATGTCCGTCACCCTGCTGCCCCGGGCGGGGTGCAACGAGCCGTGCAGGACACCGGCGAGCGTGCTCTTGCCCGCGCCGTTGGCGCCCGTGACGCCGAGCACGACCCCTTCCCGGACGTCCAGGTCGACATCCCGCAGCGCGACCACGCCGCCGTACGTGTGGCCGACCCCGCGGAGCCGGATCACCGACCGCTCGCCGACCCGCTCGGGCAGCTCCGCCTTGCCGCCGACCGTACCCAGGTACGACGAACGCACCTCGGGATCCTCCAGCACGGTGTCCGGTGTGCCCTCGCCGATCGTGCGGCCGAAGTCGAAGGCGAGCACCCGGTGGGCGACGGAGAAGAGGTCGTCCAGCACATGGTCGATGACCACGACGGCGGTGCCGCGGGCCTGCAGCCGCCTGATGTGGTCGGCCAGCAGCGCCCGTTCGCCTGCGTCCAGGCCTCCGAACGGCTCGTCCAGCACCAGCAGCCTCGGCTCCTCGGCCATCGCGCGGGCGAGGTCGAGGCGCTTTTGCAGACCGAACGGGAGCTCGGCCGGGCGGCGGTCCGCCACGTCGGCGAGACCGACGGCGTCGAGCAGCCGCGCGACGGAGGCCCGGTGCCCGGCCGTGATCCGGCGCCGGGTGCACAATACGTTCTCGGCGACGGTGAGTTCGGAGAAGACCTCCGCGTGCTGGAAGGTGCGGCCGATGCCGAGCCGACGCCGTGCGGTCGCCCTCGTCCTCAGCAGCGGCTTGCCCGCGAAGTCGGCGCTGCCGTTGACCCGGCCGTTGCCGGTGAGCCCCGACAGGACGTTCAACAGGGTCGTCTTGCCCGCCCCGTTGGGCCCGATGACGGCCAGGATCTCGCCCTGGCGCACCGACAATGAGGCGTCTTCCAGGGCCTTCAGTCCGCCGTACGCGACGGACAGATGCTCCAGCCGCAGCAGTGCCGGGGAGTCCGCACCGGCCGCCCGCACCGGTGGCGGGGTGTCGCCGGACAGGTCGGCGGCGGGACTGACGAGAGGAAGCGCCGCCGCCCTCCGCCGTTCCTCCCGTCGGGGCAGGGCACGCCGGAGCAGGGCCCGCACGGGCCGCGCCAGGAAGGGCACGGCCCCTCCGGGAAGGAAGAGAAGGACACCGATCAGCACGAGGCCCTGCACGACCGGCTGCGGCAGCCCGACGGCGGACGAGAGCGAGGGGTTCCAGGTCAGGTAGGCACCACCGGCCACCGCACCGAGGACGGTCCCCACCCCGCCGAGGACGCAGGCCGCGACGAGCGCGATGCCGAAGCCGAGCGAGAACGGGTCGGGGCTGACGAAGCCGGTGATCAGACCGAGCAGCACGCCCGCGAAGCTGGTGCACGCGGCGCTCGCCGCGAATGCCAGGGCCGACTGCGCCTCGGGCGCGATCCCGATCGTACGGGCCGCCAGCGGATGCGACTTGGCGGCGACCAGCCGCATCCGCAGTCCCGACGCGGCTGCGGGTACGGCCAGCGCGAGCACCACGGCGGCGGCCCCCACCGCGAGGTACTGCGGTTCGGTGCCGCCGCCCGCGAGGGTGCCGAGGCCAAGGACGCTGCGCAGTTGCAGCACCGGCGCTCCCTGGTCACCGCCGGTCACGCTGCTCCAGCGATTGATCAGCTCCAGCGCCACCATCGTGAACGCGAGGGTCAGCAGGGCGATGTAGAGCGTCGAGAACCGGGCGCCCGCGTAGCCGAGGAAGGTGCCGAGGACGGCGCCGGTGACGACCGCCCCGAGCACTACCGCCTCCAGCGGCCAGTCGTGACCGCTGCCATAGGCGGCGAAGTAGGCGCCGATGGCGAAGAACGCCGGATGCCCCACCGACCAGATGCCCGACCAGCCGGCCAGCAGGCCGACCGACAGCACCACGATCGAGTAGACCGCCGCGAGTGCCACCGAGTACATCTGGTACGCCGGGATCGCACCGGACGCCATGAAGGCCATGAGCACCGTGCCGGCGGCCGGCCCGAGTGCCGCCTTCGCCAGGACGGAACGGTTGAAGACCATGGATGCGACTCCTCAGGTCCCTCGGATCTCTCAGACCCGTTGGAAGGTGCGGGTGCCGAACATGCCCTGCGGTCGGACGAGCAGCACCAGAACAGTGAACGAGAACACGAACGTGTCCCGGAGGCTGGCGGAGACGTAGTTCGCCGCCAGGTTGTCCAGCACGCCGACGGTCAGTCCGCCGATGACAGCCCCGTACATGCTCGTCAGACCCCCCAGGAAGATCCCGGCGAAGGCACGGAAGAGCGGTGCGCTGAGCATGGTGGGCACCAGCCCGGCCCGCGGCGCGTACAGACAGGCGCCCAGCGCGGCGAGGCCGAGGCCCAGGGCCCAGGCGATCCGCGCGAGACGCTGCGCGCCCAGCCCCACGACCCGCGCGGTGTCCGCGCTCTCGGCCACGGCACGCATGGCCGAGCCGAGAGTGGTCCGTCCGAACAGATAGCCGACCAGTGCCATCGCCACGGCGGCCATGGCGATCGTCAGCAGGCTCTGGGCCGGCAGCGCCGCACCCGACCAGCGCACCGTTCCGTCGACCAGGCTGGGGAAGGCCTTCGGCTGGTCGCCCCAGATCGAACCGGCTGCGCTCTCGGCCACCAGCGAGACGCCCATCGTCAGGACGAGCGCCGAGAACAACTGCCCCTGGCCGAGCGGCCTGATCACCGTTTCGCGGACCAGCAGGCCCGCCACGACGGTGATGGTGATCGCCGCCAGCACGCCGAGCACCGTGGCCACACCGCGGTCCCGGAGCGAGACCGCCACGTACAGGCCCAGGGTCGCCAGGGAGGCCATCGCGAAGTTCACGACGTCGGTGGCCCGGTAGATGATGACCAGCCCGAGTCCGATGAGCCCGTACACGGCTCCGCCGGCCACACCGCTGACCAGGACAAGCAGGAACTGACTCACAGTCCCTCCCTCTTCAGGAAGCGGGTTCGTGCCACGAACCGCTTAGGTAAATTGAACTCAATTCGGTAAGCTAGACACTCGGAAGGCGGGCGGGCAAGACCGCTGCACCGGATTTGTCGGAGTGCGTTTCCCTGCCTCGGCCGAGCGCGGTCCGAGCGGCCGCGAGGCCGAACACCAGCGCGGGGGCGAGGCCGCCGGCGTAGGCGCGCCGGTACAGTCCGCCCGCGTCCGCACCGGCCACCAGCAGGCCGGGGACCGTCCGCCGCCCGTCCGCGGACAGGGCGTGCGCCTCGGCGTCGATCAGCAGACCGCCGAAGGTGAACGTGATCGCGGGGGCGGCCTCGATCACGTAGAAAGGTGGCTCGTCGAGCGGCTGACGGTCGAGCAGCCGCCCGGGAACCGTCTCGCCGCCGCCGCGCACGGCGGAGTTGAACTCCTCGACGCGGTCCCGGATCCGGGCGCCCGGATAGCCCCATTCCTCGGGCATCCAGGCGAACTCCTCCAGGCTCTCCGCGACCGCGCTGCGAGCACCGGCGCGGTGGCACACCTGGAACTTGTCCATGCCCGGGATCCCCTCCACGTACGAGGCCGAGATCCACTCCCTGTGCACTCGCGCGTCGGCGACCAACAGCCCCCGGGCCCCCGGTCGTTCCAGGAGCGCCATGGTGGTCAGATGGTCCCCGACGGTCTCGTCGACGAATCGCTCGCCCGTGAGGTCGAAGAGCAGGGCGTGCTCGCTGAAGTAGAGGGCGAGGTCGACGAAGCGCGCCGGGTCGGACAGGGATACGCCCGCCGGCATCAGGTGTCCGTAGAAGCCCGCGTCCGTCTTGCCGAACGCCGCCCCCGCGGCGAGGCCGAGCGCGAGCCCGCCGCCCCGGCTGTGCGGGTTGGCGCGCAGTTCGATGTCGCGGGCCTGGTCGTGGACGTGCTCGGCGCGCAGCTCCGGGTCACCCTGGAAGCCACCGGTCGCGAGCAGGGTCCAGGCGGCGTCGATCCGCCGCACGGATCCGTCCGGCAGTACGCACTCCGCACCCTTGACCACGCCGTCCTCCGTCACCAGCGTGCGGGTTTCGGTGCCTGCCCGTACTTCCCCGCCCCGGTCGCGGACCAGCCGCTCGCAGGTGTCGAGATAGTGGTGGGTGTCGATCTGGTGTCCACGGCCGAAGCCGAGCACGGGGACGGGCGGGCGGCACTCCACACCGAGCGAGCCGATCCAGGCCACCCCCTCCGCGAACCCCTCCAACAGCGCCTGCGCGAGCTCCGGATCGCCGTCCGGGTTGACGCGGCGCAACTCGTCGAGGGTGGGGGCCGTCCAGACGAAACCGGCCAGGCGCGCCGAGCCTCCGGGGCGCCCCGCCCGTTCCACCAGGACGACGGAGCCGCCCTCGTGCGCCACCCTGGCGGCGGCCGTGAGGCCGGCCATGCCACCGCCGATCACCAGCAGATCCACTTTTCGAGCGTGCACAGCGGCCCACCGCCTTGTCGCGTCGTTGCGTGGAACCAGACCCTAATTGAACTCACTTCTGTAGTCGAGAGCCCGGACAGCAGATGGTTGCGGGCGTGCCCGGCCGAGGGCGGGGAGCGAGGGCGAAGGCGAGGGTGAGGGCGGGGAGCGAGGGCGAGGTCGAGGGCGGGCAGGTGCCGGGCTCAGTCGGGTACGAGTACCGCGCGCCCCCGCAGGTCGCCGGAGCGGAGCCTGTCGATCGCCTCCATCGCTCCCGACAGCGGGAATTGCTCTGTCTCCACCGTCAACACCCCCTCGCGTGCCAGGTCCACGACCTCCTTCAGTTCCGGCCGCGTCCCCCAGAAGGGCAGCGAGATCCGCAGCCCCGGAGGAAGCGCGCCGGACTTGCGGACGGTCAGCTCACCGCCGCCGCTTCCCACGACGGCCAGCTCTCCGCCCGCGCGCAGGACGCCGGTCGCGAGCTCCAGGCTGGACCGGCTGCCGACGAAGTCCAGCACGGCGTCGGCCCCGGCTCCGCCGACCTGCCGTCGCAGGACCTCGGCCGTGCGGGGGCCCAGGAGCGTGCCGAAGTGCGCACCGCACGTGTCGGCCAGGGCGAGTGCCTCTTCGCGTACGTCCACGGCGAGGACGTACGCGGACGTGGTGGCGCGCAGGATCCGTACCGCCAGATGCCCCAGCCCGCCGACCCCGAGGACGACCGCGTTCGCGCCCTCCCCGAGCGCCGGACGGACGCCGGCCACGGCGTGGTACGAGGTGAGTCCGGCGTCGGACAGGGGCGCGGCCTGCACGGGGTCCAGGTCGCCCACCGGAACCAGCAACCGCCCGGACGGTACGAGCAGGTGGTCGGACATTCCGCCGTCGCGTCCGAGCCCCGCCCCCGTACCGGCGCGGGCCGCGTCCAGGGCGGGGCGCGCGTCGCAGTGGTTCTCCGCCCCGGCCGAGCAGCGGGCGCAACGCCCGCAGCCCCAGGGGCCGTAGACGACCACGCGCTCGCCGATCGCGGGGCCGGAGGCCTCGGGGCCGCGCGCGGCCACTCGGCCCGCGACCTCGTGGCCGAGGGTGAACGGTGTCCGGTACGGCAGGGCGCCCGGTACCGCGTCCAGGACATGGAGGTCGGAGCGGCACAGCCCGGCCGCCTCGACCCGCACCAGGACCTCTTCGCCGCGGGGTACCGGCCGTGCCACCTCGGTGAGCACCGGTGGGCCGCCCCATCGCGTCATTCGGATCGCTCTCGTCCCGCCTGTTGACATACCTGAGAGGTTAACAAAAATGAAGTCAGTTCAGTAACTGGTCCAGTGGCCGAGTGTGACAACCCGGCACGGCAACCGAGTGGGGCGGTGGATCTCATGGACGGCGAGGGCCCGGCACACGAAGACTTCACGGGCAGGACCGCGCTGGTGACCGGCGCGGGCTCCGGCATCGGGGCCGCGGTCGCCCGGCGGCTCGCCACGCAGGGCGCCCTGGTGCTGGTGGCGGACATCGACGCCGCCGCGGCCCGGGCAGTCACGAAGGAACTGCCCGGAGCGCGGCCGGTGACCGTGGACGTCGGGGACGGCGCGCAGGTCGACCGGGTCTTCGACGAGGCCGTGCGCGCGTACGGACGTCTGGACGTCGTGGTGCACGCCGCCGGAGTCGACGACCCCGGGGCGAAGCAGTGGATCGCCGAAGCCCTGCTGGCCGACCGGCCGCCCGAGGTGACCACACGGCTCGGCGAGGCCGCGTGGCGGCGCGTCATGCGGGTCAATCTCGACGGCACCTTCCATGTCCTGCGCGCCGCACTGCGGGCGATGGCACCGAACCGTTCCGGTGCGGTCGTCACCGTCGGCTCCTCCTCGGCCTTCGACACCCAGGCCGGCTATCCGCACTATGCGGCGTCCAAGGCCGGAGCGCACGCACTGAGCCAGTCCGTCGCCAAGGAGGCGATCGCGTTCGGAATCCGCGTCAACACGGTGGCACCCGGGCCGACCGAGACGGGGATGGCCGCCAGGACGCCCGAGGCGCTGCGCCGGGGCTTCGCCGACCCGCGTGTACGCCCCTACGCGACACCCGAGGAGATCGCGGACGTCGCGCTGTTCCTGGCCGGTGACGCGGCGGCCAATCTCGTCGGCGCGGTGCTGCTGGCCAACGGCGGACGCTTCACGGTCTAGGGAGGCTCGTATGTTCCGGCTCGACACCGATCCGACGCTGCTGCTGGAGAGTGAGGAGCGGCGCCAACTCCGCGAGGTGCTGCGAGAACTGCTGAAGGAAACCTGCGGGCCCGAGGAGGTCCGCAAGCAGGCGGCGGGGCCCCGCGGTCACGACCGGCTGCTGTGGGAACGGCTCGCGGGCGAGATCGGGGTGCAGGCGCTGGCCTTCCCCGAGGAGTTCGGTGGCGCCGGTTATACCTTCGCCGAGCTCGCCGTGGCTCTGGAGGAGACCGGGCGTGTGCTGTGCCCGTCGCCGCTGCTGGCGACCGTCGTACTGGCCGGGCACACGCTCCTGCGAAGCGGTGACCGGCAGGCCTGTCAGCGCTGGCTGCCGGGGATCGCGGACGGCTCGCTCACCGCGACGGTGGCCGGATTCCCGCAGGCGGCGAACGTGACCGCCGAGCGTGGCGCCGGCGGCTGGGTGCTGCGCGGCGAGGCCGACTTCGTACTCGACGGGGAGGGGGCCGAGCTGATTCTGGTCGCGGCCGAAGCGCCGGACGGTACGCGGCTGTTCGCCTGTGAACCGGACCGCGGGACCGGGACCGGGCCGGGTGTCGGTTCCGGGAGCTGCGAGCGGGTGGCCCGGCGCGTCCTCGATCCCACGCGTCGGCAGGCACGCGTACGTTTCCGGGGCGCGCCCGCCGAGCCGGTCGGTGAGGCCGGGCAGGCCGTCGCGATCGTGGCGGCGGTCCTGGACGCGGGGCGGGTGGCGCTGGCCGCCGAGCATGTGGGCGGATCGGCGCACGCGCTGGACGCTGTCCTTGAGTACGTCAGGCATCGAACCCAGTTCGGGCGCCCCATCGGGTCCTTTCAGGTGGTCAAGCACCGGCTCGCCGACCTCCTGGTCGACCTCGAAGGAGCGCGGTCCGCCTCGGCGTACGCGACGGCCTGCCTCGCGGGCGGGCGCGCGGAGCTGCCGGTGGCGGCGAGTTCGGCGGCCGTCGCCTGCTCCGGTGCCTATCGGCTGGCGACGGCGGAATACGTGCAGCTCCACGGAGGGATCGGCTTCACGTGGGAGCACCCCGCCCATCTCTATGTGCGCCGGGCCAGGGCCGACGAGGCGCTGTTCGGCACCGCCGACGACCATCGTCTACGGCTGGCCGGGCTGCTGGGCCTCACCGGCCGTACGAACCGAGCGAGCCGTACGGACTGAGTGCCCGACCGTTTCGGGAATCGCTTCCCCGTCCATTGACAGGGGCATCTTAACGCCCACAGAATCAATCTGAATTCAGTTCAGTTTGGAGGAGCTCATGGCAGTCGAAGACGAGATCCAGTTCGAGCGGGACGGCCACGTCGCACGGGTCTGGCTGAACCGGCCGCACAAGAAGAACTGCGTGACAGTGCCGATCCTCGACCGGCTGGACGAGATCATCACCGAGGTCGACGCCGACCCCGAGCTGCGCGTGCTGGTGCTGCGCGGCCGGGGCAACACCTTCTGCTCCGGGTTCGACCTGGACAGCCTCAAGGCCGACTTCGTCGGCAGGTCCAACGCGATCGACGTCGCCGTGAAGTCGGCGAAGGTCTGTGATCGGCTGTACTCGATGAAGACCCCGTCGATCGCGGTCCTCGAAGGCCATGTCACGGCGGGCGGCTTCGAGTTGATGATCTCCTGCGACTTCGCGATCGCCGCGGACGACGCCCTGATCGGCGACTTCCACATCCGCCGAGCCCTGTTCGGCGGGGCCGGGCCGATCTACCGGGTTCCGCGCATGATCGGCGTCCGCAAGACGAAGGAGCTGATGCTCACCGGAAAGCTGCTGACCGGGGTCGAGGCCGCCGAGTTCGGTCTCATCAACTCCTCGGCGCCGGCCGACAAGCTGGACGCGACGGTCGAGGAGTTCGCCGACCAGCTCGTCGACAAGAGCCCGTTCACCATGTGGATCACCAAGATGACCATCGACCGGAGCCTGGACGCCGACATCCAGTCGCTCATGGTCATGGAGCACCTCGCGGTCGGTGTGATGCTCAACTCCGAGGACGCGGCGGAGGGCGTGTCGGCGTTCCTGGAGAAGCGGGAGCCGCAGTGGAAGGGGCGCTGAGCCCCCTGCCGGAGCCCGGGGGGCCGCTGCGCGGCTCCCGGTGCGCCGACTGCGCGGTGGCCGTCCACCCCGCCGACCCGTCGTGCCCGCGCTGCGGCGGACCGGCCGAGCCGGTCGTCCTCTCCGGTACGGGCACGCTGTGGACGTGGACCGTGCAGCGCCACGCGCCCAAGTCACCGCCGTACGTCCCGCCCGCCGCCGGGTTCGAGCCGTTTGCCGTCGGCTATGTCGAACTGCCGGAAGGTGTCCGGGTGTTGGCCGTGCTCGACCTGCGGGCCGAGGACCTGAAGATCGGCATGCCGGTGACCATCGCGGCGGCGGCCGGCGTACCACGGGCCAGGGGAGTCGCCGTATGACGACCGAAGAGGTGCTCGTGTGCGGTGCCGGAATCACCTCCTTCGCCCGCACGGAGGCGAGCGGCCGGCAGCTCGCCGTGCGGGCCGTGCGCGCCGCCCTGGCCGACGCGGGACTGCCCTGGTCCCGCGTCCGGGCGGCGTACGGCGGCAGCGACGCGGCCGGCAACGCCGACACGCTGGTGGCTGAACTCGGCCTGACCGGCGTGCCGTTCGTGAACGTCCGCAACGGCTGTGCGACCGGCGGCAGCGCCCTGGTCTCGGCGGTCAACGCGATCCGCTCCGGGGCGGCGGACGTGACCGTCGCCGTCGGTTTCGACAAGCACCCGCGCGGCGCCTTCGATCCACGGCCCGCCGACTGGGGCCTCGACGAGGCGTACGGACGCGACGGGCTGATGGTGACCACCCAGTTCTTCGCCATGAAGATCCAGCGGTACATGCACGATCACGGGATCACCGCCCGGACGCTGGCCCTGGTCGCGGAGAAGGCGTACGCGAACGGGGCCCGCAACCCCCACGCCTGGCGGCGCACACCGCTCGGCGCGGACGAGATCCTGGCCTCCGGCATGGTCAACGACCCGCTGACCCGGTACATGTTCTGCTCACCCGGCCAGGGCGCCGTGGCGCTCGTCCTGTGCAGCCACGCGGTCGCCCGCGAACTGGACGCGACCGCGGTCACGCTGCGGGCGGCCGTCGTCCGCACCCGGCGGTTCGGCTCCTTCGAGGTGTTCAGCCCCTGGGCGCCCGTAGGCACCCCGGCCAGCGTCAGCGCCGACGCCGCGCGACTCGCCTTCGAGGAAGCCGGGCTGGGGCCGTCGGACATCGACGTGTGCCAGCTCCAGGACACCGAGAGCGGTGCCGAGGTGATGCACCTGGCCGAGTGCGGGTTCTGCGAGCACGGCGAGCAGGAGCGACTGATCTCCGCCGGCGCGACCGCGCCCGGCGGCGCCCTGCCGGTCAACACCGATGGCGGCTGCATCGCCAACGGCGAACCCATCGGCGCCTCCGGCCTGCGTCAGGTCCACGAGATCGTCCAACAACTACGCGGCCGTGCGGGCGAACGGCAGCTGCCGGACCGCCCGTCGACAGGCTTCACCCATGTGTACGGGGCGCCGGGCGTCAGCGCCTGCACCGTACTGACCCGGTGAGACCCCGTCCGGAAGGAGGACCATGAGCGGTATCCCCGAGCCCGAGGAGTTCCGCGCCGCGGCCCGGCAATGGCTGACCGGTGTGGCGGCGCCGCGCGCCGACCACCGGGAGTGGGGCGTCGGCGACGACTCGGTGGCCGTCTTCGAGAACTGGAGTGAGGCGGAGGAACGCGAACACACCGACCGGATACGGGACTGGGAGCGCACCCGCTTCGACCACGGCTGGGGCGCGCTGGACTGGCCACCGGAGCACGGTGGTCGTGAACTCCCCCCGTACTACGGACAGTTGTACCGCGCCGAGGAGTCCCGTTTCGACGTGCCCCGGCGCACCGAGGTCTTCCCGGTCACCCAGCAGCTCGTGGCCCCGGCGATCCGGATCTGGGGCACCGAGGAACAGCGGAGGCGCTGGCTGCGGCCCATGCTCCGCACCGACGAACTCGCCTGCCAGCTCTTCTCCGAGACCGAAGCCGGATCCGACCTCGCCGCCGTCCGCACCCGGGCCGTCCGTCAGGATGACGGCTGGGTCCTGAGCGGTCACAAGATCTGGACCTCCGGCGCCCGCGTCGCCACCTGGGGCGTGGCCGTCTGCCGCAGCGACCCGGATGCGCCCAAGCACGCCGGCATCACCGTCTTCCTGGTCCGGATGGACGCGCCGGGCGTGGTCGTGCGGCCCATCCGGCAGATGACCGGCGGCTCCAGCTTCAACGAGGTCTATCTCGACGACGTGTTCGTGCCGGACACCGACCGGCTCGGCCCGGTCGGCGAGGGCTGGCGGGTGACGCTGACCGTCCTCGCCGCCGAACGCCTCGACTCCGGCGGCCTCGGCCTGGACAACGCCGACCGGGCCCTCGACCTCGCCCGGCAGCTGCCCCGCCCGCTGACCGGCGGCGAACAGCAGCGGTCCGCCGACCTCTTCGTCCGCGGCCTGGTCCAGCGGCTCATCGGCCTGCGGGTCACGGCGGCGCTGGCCGCCGGACGCGAACCTGGCGCCGAAGCCTCGGTCGGCAAGCTCCACGCCACCGCCACCCTGCGCGCCACCACCGATCTCGTCCAACAGCTCCTCGGACCGCGCCTCGCCGCCGACACCGGGGAGTGGGGCACCTTCGCCTGGACCGAGCACCTGTTGGGCGCACCCGGCTACCGCATCGCGGGCGGCAGCGACGAGATCCAGCGGAACATCCTGGCCGAACGCGTGCTGGGACTGCCCAAAGAACCGAAGGGGGCCGGGCGTTGAGCACCGCGACCGAGGTGACACGACTCGCGGACCGCGTCCGCGCCGGGCTCGCCGCCCGGCACCCGAACGAGCCCTTCGGCGATCTGCGCACCCTGCCCGGCGGCCACTCGGGACTCACCTACTCGATCACCGCGGGCACCCGGGCGTACGTCGTCAAAGCCGTGCCTGAGGGGCAGCGGCCCGTCGGGCGCAACGACGTACTGCGCCAGGCCCGGATCCTGCGCGCCCTCGCCGGATCGCCGGTGCCCGTACCGGAGGTCTTCGCCGTCGACGAACGCGAACCGGCCTGGTTCGCCATGGAGTTCGTGACCGGAGAGGCGATCGAGCCCGTCCTCGACGAGCACCGCCTGGACCCGGAGCTGTGCCGCACGCGGATGCTGGCGCTGGCCGGTGTCCTGCGCGACCTGCACCGCATGCACCTCGACGGCGCCGAACCTCTGGATCCGGCGGCCGAACTGGAACGTTGGGCGCGGACCATGCGTGCCGTACCGGCCCCACTGCGGCCGGGGGCCGAGGAGGTACTGGGCCTGCTGGCCGTCGGCATCCCCGAGAGTCTCCCGCCCGTGCTGATCCACGGCGACTTCAGGCTCGGCAACGTGCTCTGCCGGGGCGAGCGTCCGTCCACGGTCGTCGACTGGGAGATCTGGGGCCTCGGCGATCCGCGCGTCGACCTCGGCTGGTTCCTGCTCTTCGCCGACCACCGGAACTTCCCCCGGCTCGGCCGTCCCGTACCGGGCCTGCCCACCGAGGACGAACTGCTGGCCCGCTATCTCGACGGCCGTCCCATGCCCCCCGCCTTCGACTGGTTCCGCGCCCTGGCCCGCACCAAAATGGCCGCGATCATGGGCCACAACCTGCGCAGACACCGTGAGGGCAAGCACCACGACCCCGACCAGGAGCGGTTGCCGCCGACCATCGCGGCGATGATCCGCACGGCACGCGACATCCTCGCCCCACGGTCATGAAGGAGCGCCACCATGGATTTCGGACTCTCCCCACGGACCGACGAACTCCGCACGCGCATGGCCGCGTTCATGGAGGAGCACGTCATGCCCGCCGAGGCCGTCTACGAGCGGCAACTCGCCGAGGCCGACAACCCGCATGAACTACCGCCGGTCATACGCGAGTTGAAGGAGAAGGCGCGGGCGGAGGGCCTGTGGAACCTCTTCCTCGCCCACGGCGCATGGGGCGCAGGGCTCACCAACCTGGAGTACGCACCGCTCGCCGAGCTGGCCGGACGCTCGGTCATCGGCCCCGAGGTCTTCAACTGCTCCGCCCCCGACACCGGCAACATGGAACTGCTCGCCCTGTTCGGCACGTCCGAGCAGCAGGACCGCTGGCTGCGCCCCCTCCTTGCGGCCGAGATCCGGTCGTGCTTCGCCATGACCGAGCCGGAGGTCGCCAGCTCCGACGCGCGCAACATCCGTACCCGGATCACCCGCGAACGAGACGGCTATGTCGTCAACGGCCACAAGTGGTACACCTCCGGAATCCTCGACCCGGACTGCCGGCTGATCGTCCTGATGGGCGTCACCGACCCGGACGCCCCCTCCTACCAGCAGCAGAGCATGCTGCTGATTCCACGCGAGACCCCGGGCATCACCGTCCTGCGCGATCTGCCGATGTTCGGCTACACCGACCGCTGCGGCCACGGCGACGTGCTCTTCGAGGATGTACGGGTGTCGGTGTCGTCGCTTCTCGGCGGCGAAGGGGAGGGATTCGCCCTGGCTCAGGGGCGGCTGGGGCCCGGACGCATGCACTACGCCATGCGCGCGGTCGGGTTCGCCGAACGGGCGCTGGAGCTGATGTGCCGCCGGACCCTGACGCGTACGGCCTTCGGCGGCACGCTCGCCGAACAGGGCGTCGTACGCGAGTGGATCGCCCGCAGCCGCATCGAGATCGAGCAACTGCGGCTGCTCGTCCTCAAGTCGGCCTGGCTGATGGACACCTCGGGCAACTCCGCCGCCCGTACCGAGGTCGCCGCCATCAAGGTGGCCGCTCTGGAGGTCGCCCACCGGGTGGTCGACCGCGCGGTCCAGGCCCACGGCGCGGCCGGGGTCAGCGACGACACCGTACTCGCCAGGCTGTACGCCATCACCCGGGCGCTGCGGATCGCGGACGGGCCCGACGAAGTGCATCTGCGTACGGTCGCCCGGCGTGAACTGGCCAAATATCCCGAGGAGTCGGCATGAGCGCACGCGTACTGGACGGCAGGGTGGCCGTGATCACCGGGGGCTCGCGAGGGATCGGCCTGGGCATCGCCAAGGCCTGTCGTGAGGCGGGCGCCCATGTGGTGATCGCCGCCCGAAAGGCGGACGGACTCTCCGCGGCCCGCGCGGAGCTGCTGCGTGTCGAGGGCGACGGCGAGGTCCACGAGCTGGTCGCGAACGCGGGGGAGCCCGAGCAGGCCGAGCGGTGCGTCGCCGAGACCATGGCCCGCCTCGGACGGCTCGACGTCATGGTCAACAACGCAGCCACCAACCCGTACATGGGCGACCTGCTCGATCTCGACCTGGCGCGCGCGGAGAAGACCGTTCGGGTCAACCAGTACGGCATGATCGCTTGGACCCGCTGCGCCTGGCGGGCGTGGATGAGCGAGCACGGCGGAACGGTGGTCAACATCGCGTCCGTCGGCGGACTGGTCGTCGACCCGCACATCGGCTGGTACAACGCCACCAAGGCGGCGATGCTGCACATGACCCGGCAGCTCGCGTACGAACTCGGGCCGCGCGTCCGGGTCAACGCGATCGCGCCCGGGCTGATCAAGACCGAGCTGGCCAGGGCCGTCTGGGAGCCGAGGGAACCGATCCTCACCGCGCGGCTGCCGCTGCGCAGGCTCGGCACGGTGGAGGACGTGGCAGGCGCGGCGGTGTTCCTCGCCTCGGAGGCGTCGGCGTGGATGACCGGACAGACGCTGGTCCTGGACGGCGGGGCGACCGCGCTGCCGATCGGAGTGGAGGCATGACCACCACGGCCGCCCCGGACCTGTTCTCGTTGCACGGCAGGACCGCCCTGGTGACCGGCGCCTCCTCGGGTCTGGGCGCCCGGTTCGCCGCCGTGCTGGCCGCGGCCGGTGCCACCGTGTTCGCCGCGGCGCGCCGCCCGGACCGGCTCGAGGAACTGGCCGGCGGCGATCCCCGTATCCGCCCGGTCGTCTGTGACGTCTCCCGGGACGCGGACCGGGTGCGGCTGGTCGAGACCGTCCTGGAGCACGGCGGAGGCTTCGACGTGCTGGTCAACAACGCGGGCACTCCCGGATCCGTACGCGCCGAGGACGAGAGCCCGGAGGACTTCGCCCACGTCCTCGACGTCAACCTCGTCGCTCCGTTCCACCTGGCCCGACTGCTGGCCCAGGCACCCTCAGCCGGTAAGAGATCGGTCGTGAACGTGTCGTCCGTCCTCGGGCTCGTCTCCGGCGCCCCCCTGGGGGGTGCGGCCTACGCCGCCTCCAAGGCCGGGCTCGTCGGACTCACCCGTGAACTGGCCGGGCAGTGGGGCGGATCGGGGATACGGGTCAACGCGCTCGCCCCGGGATGGTTCCGCTCCGAGATGACCGAAGGGCTGTTCGCCGACGATCGGTCCCGGCGCTGGGTCGAGCGCGGCACCATGCTCGGCCGGGGCGGCGAAGCGGGGGAACTGGACGGGGCACTGCTCTTCCTGGCCTCGGACGCCTCCTCGTACTGCACCGGACAGGTGCTGACCGTGGACGGCGGGTGGACGGCACGATGAGGATCACGACGGAGGTCGACGGCGACGCGGTGGCCCACGTGGAGATGTGCCGCGGGGACGGCAACGCCATCGACCTCGCGATGGCCCGGGGGCTGCTGGACGCCGCCCGGCAGTGCGAGACCTCGCGGGTCCGGGCGGTGCTGCTCACCGGGCGGGGCCGGTCCTTCTGCGTCGGCGGCGACCTGAGGGAGTTCGCGGCGGTGCACGGGGACCGGCTGGCCGGGCACCTCGCGGACGTCACCGACGCTCTGCACGGCGCGCTGCGGATCCTCGCCGGGCTCGACGCGCCGCTGGTGGTGGCCGTGCAGGGCGCGGTCGCCGGGGCCGGACTGGGGCTGACGGCCGCCGCCGACCTCGCCTTCGCCGCGTCCGACGCCGGTTTCACGGCGGCCTACACGGGGATCGGGTACTCGCCCGACGCCGGGGTCACCTGGTCGCTGCCCCGGCTCGTGGGCCCCGGGCGGGCACGGGACCTGTTGTTGACCAACCGCCGGATCACGGCCGCCGAGGCGCTCGCGATGGGACTGGTCGGCAGGGTCGTCGCACCCGAGCGCCTTGCGGCGGAGGCCGCGGCGGCGGCGAGGGCGCTGGCACGCGGGGCGACGGGGGCGTACGGCGTGACACGGCGGCTGGTCGCCGGGGCTCTGTCGGCGTCCTTCGACGAGCAGTTGGACGCCGAGGCCCGCGGGCTGGCCGCCGCCGCTGTCTCGGGGGAGGGCCGCGAAGGTGTCAGCGCCTTCGTCGCCAAGCGCCGACCGGACTTCGTTCACTCGCCACCGCCGCCCGGTGACCACGGCGGTCACGGTGACCCGAGCTGAACTAGGGTCTACTCTCGGACGACCGAGCGGTGATCGACACCGGGCAGTGATCGACCCCGAGCGGTGATCGGTACCGGGCGGCGATCGACAGCGGTCGTGGAGCAGAGGGAGAGACGATGGCGAGGGCACGGATCGTGGATCCGCAGGAGGGGCCCAGGTCCAAGCGCGCGGCCATTCTCGTGGCCGCCGTGGAGCGGTTCGGGGAGGACGGCTACGAGAGCACGAAGTGGTCCGAGGTCGCCGACCGGGTCGGGATCGGGCAGACCGCCCTGTACCACTACTTCGAGTCCAAGGCCCACTGCCTGCTCACCATCATGCGCCTGGAACTCCAGCGCTCCCACGACATGTTCGCGGAGGCGACGGCCGACGCGGTGGATCCCGTCGAGGAGCTGCGCGCGGCGGTTCGCTCGGCCTTCGCGGTCAGTGAGCAGGAGATTCGCCAGATGCGCATCCTGCAGGCCAACATGTCGCTGCTCGCCAATCAGCGCAAGTCCAAGCGCGAGGAGACCGAGCGCGTCGCGGCCCGTCAGCTGGTGCAGATGGTCGAGCGGGACTGGACGAACCTGCTGATGCGGGGCATGGCGAAGGGCGCCTTCCCGGTCCGGGACGCGCACACCCTCGGCCTCGCCGTCCTCGGCATGATCGTCAGTGTCTGGCGCTGGTACCGCCCGACCGGAGCGATCCCGCTCACCGAGATCAGCGAGATGATCGAGGGGTGCGTGGTGCGCATGGTCGCCGGATAGTTCCGGAACTCCGGGTGCGTCCCGCCCCTTGTCGGGGTCGGGACATCCGGATTACAGTCAAACTGAACTGAACTCAGGTTGTTTCACGGCACTGAGGGAGAACGATCAGCAATGGTGCTTCGCGACTACATGGCCAGAATGGACAGCCAGGAACCTGACAAGGTCCTGGAACTCCTGGAACCCGGCTTCCGATTCCTCATCGCCCTGCCCGGCGGGCAGCGCACGGGGGAGTCCCGCGAGGACTTCGCCGCGTACATCGCCGGACGCGAGGCGGTGGACCGTACGCACGAGATCAGGCGGTACGCGGCCGACGGTGACGTCGAGACGGCGTACGGCTTCGTGGTCGAGAAGGGCGTCACCACCGGCGCGTTCCTCTCCGCTGTGCGGCTGTCGCCCGACGGGCTGATGGCGCGCTACCAGTCCTTCTTCACCACCGACTTCGACCTCGTGGACCGGCCATGACCACACAGTCCACCGCCTCTTTCCTGACCACCTGGTTCGCCACCCTGGACAGCGCCGACGCCGAGCGGATCCTCGACATGATCAGCGAGGACTTCTCCTTCTCCATCCTCTTCTCCACCGGCGGCGACGGCGCCAGCGACTTCCACGGCGGCCGGCCCGAGCTGGAGGGTTACCTCGACCAGCGCGAGGTGGGCGTGCGCACCCACCATCTGCTGGCCGCGAGCACCGTCGGCGGGGACGAGCTGTTCCTCGGCGAGGTGCGGCGCCTCGGCGAGCCGGAGGCGAGCTTCGTGGCCTCGGCGCGGCTCGACGGCTCGGGCCGGGTGCGGCGGCTGCTCATCGGGCGTTCGCCCGCAGTGTTGTTCACCTGAGGAGGGCGCGATGTACAACCTCGTCCTGCTGGCCGCCCGGCCGTCCGACTGGACCCATGAGCGGTTCATCGACTGGTGGCGCGGCGAGCACGCCGAACTCACCCGCCGACTGCCCGGACTGAGGTCCTGGCGGCACACCGACCTCGACGCGGCGCTCGAACCGCGTTCGGAGGGCTGGGACGGCCTCTCCGTCCTCGGTTTCGACACCCCCGAGGACCTGCGCAAGGCTCTCGACAGCCCCGAGTGGGCGGCCGCCGTCGCCCAGGTCGGCGACATGCGGGGACGCCGTATCGCCGTCATGGGCGGCGAGCAGGAGATGTACGCGGGCTGAGCACGCCCCGCCGCCGTCCGCGGGCCGAACACGGGCCTGACACGGCCGAACACCGGGGCTCCACCACCCTTCGCGAAAAGGCGGGGAAGCGGATGCGACAGACAGTACGGGAGTTCTACGAGCGGGCCGAACGTGCCGACTTCACGGCCGTCGTCGACGACCATGGCCTGCACACCGCGCGCGACCTCCTGGACCGCGCGGCCGAGCTGGCCGAGGCGATGACACCGGACGGCACGCCGGGCGGGACGGTGCTGCTGCAGGCCGACAACTCCTGGCGCACCGTCGCGGCGACCCTCGCCGCCGGGATGACCGGTGGGGTCCTGGCCCTCGTCAACCGGCACACGACCCGGGCGGAGTTCGCCGCCGCCCTGGAGGACATCCGTCCGGACGCGGTGATCGCCGAGCCCTCCGCCCTCGACGAGTGGCACGCGCCGGGCAGCGGCACCCCGCCCCTGCCCGGCGCGCGGCCCGCCGAGGCGCTGGACGGCTGGACGGTCCTCGCGGGCCGCGGCCCACGAGACGCCTCCCGCTGGTCGGGCGGCACCCTCATCGGCCTCACGTCCGGCTCCACCGGGCGCCCCAAGGGGGTCGTCCAGTCCGAGAGCGCGCTGCGGTACGCGTGCACGTGCACCATCGACGTCAACGGACTGCGCGCCGGGGACGCGGTGGCCGCCGTCGTCCCGCTCTCCTCGACCGCCGCCTACTGTTTCGGGGTCTGCCTCGCCCTCATGCTCGGCGGACCGCTCGTTCTGAGCGGCCGCTGGGACCGCGAACAGGCGCTCGCGCGGATGGCCGCCCACGACGTCCGGTGGACCATGTGCGTCCCGACGATGGCCCTCCAGATGGGCTCTGCGGCGGCCGGATCACGCGTCCTCGACGGGGTCCGCTCGATCACGGTCGGCGGCGGACCCATGGACCGCGGGGCTCTCGCCCGCGCCGAACGCTCCCTCGGCACCCGGATCCTGCGGGTCTTCGGCATGTCCGAGTGCCTCGGGCACACCTCGCCGCGGCCCGACGACCCCGAGGAGATCCGGCTGGGCCGCGACGGCCGCCCGTTCCCCGGCACCGAACTGCGCGCCGTGGACGCCGACGGCACCGCCCTGGGGCCGGGCCGGGCCGGTCGCGCCCAGGTCCGGGGGCCCTCGCTCTTCCTCGGTTACGCCCACGACGGCAAGGTCGAGTCGCCGGCCCTGACCCCGGACGGCTTCTTCCCCACCGGGGATCTGCTCATGACCGGCGACGACGGCACGGTCACCGTGATGGGCCGGGAGAAGGACGTCATCATCCGCGGCGGCCGCAATCTCGACGTCACGGAGATCGAGCGTGCCGTCGCCAGCCATCCGGGAGTCGCCCGGGTCTGCGTGGCACCCGTACCGGATCCGCTGCTCGGCGAACGCGCCGCCGCCCTCGTCGTGGCGGAGGCGGGGGCTCACAGAGAGGAAGCCGGGGCCTCAGACGGCACCGGCATCGGACTGGACGAGATCACCGAACATCTCGCCCGCACCGGCCTGTCCAAGGCCAAGTGGCCCGAATTCGCCTTCTCCGTCAGCGAGTTGCCGCAGACCACCGTCGGCAAGCTCGACCGGTCCGCGGCCCGAAGACTCGCCCACGAACTGCACGCGCGGCTCGCCGCGCGTCAGGAACCACACAGACTCACGGATCGCGATCCACATCAGCAAGCGGATCACGAACAGCACGGACAACCGGATCACGAACAGCACCGGCAAGGAGATGCATGACCACCCCCACGGCTCACACCGCCCGCTTCGACCGAGGCCGCTGGGCGGACGCGGGCGCCGAGACCGTACGAGCCGGCGTTCACCGCATCCCGCTTCCGCTGCCGGACGACGGGCTGCGGGCCGTCAACGTGTACGCGCTGGAAGGGCTGACGGAGGGCCTGGTCCTGATCGACGGGGGGTGGTCGATCCCCGAGTCCCGCAAGGCGCTGGAGGACGCGCTGGCCACCATCGGTCACGACCTCGGCGAGATCACCCATGTCCTGGTCACCCACATCCACCGGGACCACTACACCCAGGCCGTCGAACTGCGCAGGCTGCTCGGTTCCCGCGTCTACCTCGGCTCGGGCGAGCGACGCAGTCTGGAACTGCTCGGAGAGACGGGCACGGACCGGCCGTCCGGCTCGCTGCACACGCTGCGCCGGGCCGGGGCCCACGAACTCGCCGAGCGGGTCGCCGCGATGGACCACGGAGGCTTCGACCCGAGCGTGTGGGAGGCCCCGGACCGCTGGCTGGGGGACGAGGAGATCCACTTCGCCGACACGCGGTTGCGGGTCGTCCCGACGCCGGGACACACCCGGGGGCATGTCGTCTACCTCGACGAGGCCCGCGGGCTGCTCTTCTCCGGGGATCACGTGCTGCCGCACATCACCCCGTCCATCGGCTTCGAACTCGGCTCCACCGCACTGCCGTTGGGCGACTACCTCGACTCGCTGCGCCTCCTGACCACCCTCGCCGACGCCCGGCTCCTGCCGGCCCACGGCCCGGTCGGCCCCAGCGTCCACACGCGCGTCGGCGAGCTGCTCGACCACCACGACGACCGCCTCGCGCAGGCCCTGGCGGTCCTCGGCGACCGTACGCTCACGGCCTACGCGGTGGCCCAGGAGCTGGGGTGGACCCGGCGGCAGCTGCCCTTCGCGGACCTCGGCGCCTTCAACCAGATGCTCGCCGTGAACGAGACGGCCGCCCACCTGGACGTGCTGGTGGCCCGTGGCCGGGTCGCGCGCACGGAGACCGAGGGCGTCCTGCGCTACACCGCCGCCGTGACGTCGTAGCCCTGGCCCGCTCAGCGCGCCGTCCAGCCTCCGTCGACGTACAGCTCCGAACCCGTCATGAAGCTCGCGTCGTCGGAGGCGAGGAACGCGACCGCGGCCGCCACCTCGTCGGGTGTGCCGAGCCGGCCGAGCGGGGTGCCGTCGAGCATCGCGGTCAACCGGGGCGTACCGCGCCACAGTTCACGGGAGCGGAGCGTCTCGATGAAGCCGGGGTGCAGCGAGTTGACGCGTACGCCCCGCCGCGCCCAGTGCAGCGCGGCGTTCTTGGTCATCAGACGGACCGCGCCCTTGGCCGCGTGGTACGAGAACTGGGCGCCGAACCCGCCCACCGTGCCGAAGATCGACGCGACGTTGACCACGGACCCGCCCCCGGAGCGCTCGATGGCCGCGCCACCGTGCTTCATGCCGAGCCAGACGCCGGTCTGGGTGACCGCGAGCACCTGGTCCCAGGTCTCCTTGGTCTCCGTCTCCACGGTGCCCATCGCGGCGATCCCCGCGTTGTTGACCAGTACGGCCAGACCGCCGAGCGCGGCCGTCGCCCTGGCGACGACCTCCTGCCAGGCCGACTCGTCCGAGACGTCCAGAGCCAGGCCCAGGGCGCCGCCCCCGACCTCCTCGGCGAGCTTCTCGCAGCGGTCGGCGTCCAGATCGGTCACCACGACCGCGGCGCCCTCGGCCGCGAGCCGCCGGACGACCGCCTCGCCGATGCCTCCGGTGGCGCCCGTCACCAGCGCCGTCCTCCCTGCCAGTCTCGCTTCCATCGCGACCACTCCCGCTTCCGTCGTCAGCCCCTGACGCCGCGCCAGGCGAGCGCGCCGCCGTCGATCACATACGCGGCACCCGTGATGAACGCCGCACTGTCGGACGCCAGGAAGCAGGCCAGCCGCGCCACCTCCTCCGGGCGCCCCAGCCGATCCACCAACTGCGGGGCGGTGAGCTCCCGTTCCCTCGCGTCCCGGTCCTCGGCCGCGGCGAAGAAGTCCTGGGCCAGAGGTGTGTCGATGACGCCGGGGCAGAAGCAGTTGCAGCGCACCGGGGCGAGATCGACGGCGGTGACCTTGGTGAGATGGATGACCCCGGCCTTGGTGACTCCGTAGGCGGGGGCGTTGGGGAAGCCGGTGAGGCCCGAGACGGACGCGGCGTTGACGATGGAGGGGCCGCGCCGCGAGCGGCGCAGATACGGCGCCGCGAACTTGGTCGTCAGCCACACGGCCTTGAGATTGACCTCGTAGACGGCGTCCCAGACCTCCTCGGAGAGCGAGTCGACGGCGCGGTCGTGGTCCGTCGTGACCGTGCTCTCGATCACCCCGGCGTTGTTGACCAGCACGTCCAGTCCGTCGAACCGCTCCGCCGCGCGCGTCACCATCATCTCGATGTCGTCGCGGACCCGCAGATCGCAGACGATCACCTCGGACTTCGCCCCGGCAGCGCGTACCAACTCGGCCGTGAGAGCGGCGGTCTGCGCGTTCCGGTCGGCTACGGCCACCGCCGACGCCCCCTGGCGGGCCATCTCCACGGCGATGGCCCGCCCGATGCCCTGGCCCGCGCCGGTGACGAGGGCGGCCTTGCCACCGAGTGAATCCAGCATGCGGTCTGCTCCCGTCCGTGGCACGAGACACTTACTGAACCAACTTCAGTTCAGAGAGGAGTCTAGGTCGGCGGTGAGGCGGCGACAAGAGGTGCGTCGGGAGGAAGGCCTCGCGTACGGGAGGTACCCGTGTGGCGTGAATGGCGTTGTTGCCCCCGGGCTTTGAGATGAGTAAGCGTTCTCTGTCATGGAACGTGACCGGAGTCCCGAAGCCCTCCCCACCTCCCGTCCCTCCCCGCTTTCCCCGCGCTCCCCTCTCTCTCGTCCTTCCCGTCGTCAACTCCTCGCCGCGGCAGGCGCCGCGAGTGTCGTCGGCGTTACCCCCACTGCCCTCAGCACCGTTCCGGCCGCGGCGCGCAGCCGCGCCGCGCTCTCCCTGTCGTTCTCGGAGGCCACGAACGGCGCGGCCACACTCTCGCCGGCCGGCGACCGGCTGATCGTCGAGATCCAGCATGTGCTGTGGTCGCTCCCACGCACCGGCGGCCGTGCCGTGCCCCTCACCCCGGCCGGCCTCGAACCCGACCGGCCCACGTACTCCCCGGACGGCAAGCTCATCGCGTTCTGCGCGTACCAGGGCGGCGGCTACCACCTGTGGACCATGCGCCCCGACGGCTCGGACGTACGGCAGCGCACCGACGGCCCCTGGGACGACCGCGCCCCGGCCTGGTCCCCTGACGGCACCCGCATCACCTTCGCCTCCGAGCGCGGCGGCGACCCGGTCGAGGGCAGCCCGTACCGCATCCACGTCCTGGATCTGGCGAGCGGCGAACTGACCCGCGTCACCGGGCTCACCGGTCAGGACGGCCCGCTGCAGGACGGCCCCTGGGAGGACTTCGACCCCACCTGGTCGCCGGACGGCAGGCGCGTCCTCTTCGTCCGTGCGAAGGCCGTCACCCTGCCCACGGGGCCCGGCCTCGAAGCACGCACCATCGCCGCGGTACCGGCCGGCGCCGCGGGCCCGGTCGTCGTCGAGCACACGGAGACCACGGCCGCACAGGTCATGACCCCGGCCCTCGCCCCCGACGGCCGCCGCCTCGCGTACCTGCGCGTCACCGCTGCCCCGAGCGCCTCCTGCACCCTCGTCGTCGACGGCACGCCCGTCGCGCTCGCCGGAGACCTCGCACCCGTGCCGCCACGCTGGACCGCGGCGGGGGAACTGCTCCTCACCGTGGACGGCCACTTCACCCTCGTACGACCGGAGAAGCCGGCGCGGACCGAGCCGATCCCCTTCCAGGGCGAACTGCCGGTGGACCGGCCGCGGTACCGGACCAAGGAGTACGACCTCGGCGAGGCTCGGGTGCGCCCGGTACGGGGCATCCACCTGCCCGCGCTGTCCCCCGACGGACGGCGGATCGCCTTCGCCGCCCTCAACTCGCTCTGGCTGGCCGGAACCTCGGGCGGGCGCCCACCCGAGCGGCTGCGGACGTCCGGGCCCACCCGCTATCTGCTCGCACCGGTCTGGGCACGCGACGGACGGTCCCTCGTGTACGCCGACGACCGCGACGGACTGCTCGGCGTGTACCGGCGCGATCTCGCCACCGGCGAGGAGACCGCGCTCGCCACGGGCGGGCGGGTCCATCCCGCGCTCTCGCCCGACGGGAAGCGGCTCGCCTGTGTCGACATGACCGGACGGCTCGTCCTGCGCGATCTGGCCGGCGGTGAGGAACGCGTCCTGGTGACCCCGCTCGGCGGCGGCGGGCTGCCCGGCCGCCCCAGCTGGTCGCCCGACGGCAGATACCTCGCACTGTGCGACCGCAACCGCCTCAACCTCCGCTTCCGCGAGGGCTACAACGTCATCCGGATCGTCGACACCACGACCGGCACCGACCGCCTCCACGCTGTCGCACCCCACGTCTGCATCGCCGACCGCTACGACTCCGGACCCGTCTGGTCACCCGACGGACGCTGGATGGCGGTCGTCGTCGAGTCCGCACTGTGCCTGCTGCCCGTCGCCCCCGACGGCACCCCGACCGGGGCCCCGCGCACCCTCGCCACCGAGCCCGCCGACCACCCCTCCTGGTCCGGCGACTCGAAAACCGTCCTGTACCTCTCGGCGGGCCGACTGCGGCTCATCGGCATCGACGGGCACGGCCGCCGCACCGTCCGGGTCCCGCTCGACCAGCACCGGCCCGCCCCCGCCGACACGGTGGTGCACGCCGGTCGCCTGTGGGACGGCACAGGCGAGTCGCTCAGGGACGACGTGGACATCGTCGTACGCGGCGGACGCGTCGCCGAGGTCGCGCCGCACCAGGCCCGCGGCCGTGGCGCCCTCCGCAGGATCGACGCCTCGAACCGCACGGTGATCCCCGGGCTGTGGGACACCCACACCCACCCCTGGCAGAGCACCTACGGAGGCCGCCAGACCGTCGGACAACTGACGTACGGGATCACGACGGCCGTCTCCCTGGGCGGATTCGCCTACGAGCAGGCCCGCATCCGCGAGGCGGTGGCCGTCGGCCAGCTCGCCGGACCCCGCCTGCTGACGACCGGCGAACTGCTCGACGGCTCGCGGGTCGCCTACAGCATGGGGCGCGCCCACCGCACGGGGGACGGTCTGCGCAGGTCGCTGGAGCGGGGTGCCGCCCTCGACTGGGACTTCGTCAAGACCTATGTGCGTGCGCCGAGTTGGGTGATGGAGGAAGCGGCGCGATTCGCGCACGAACGGCTCGGGGTGCGCTCGGGGAGCCACCTCCTGTCACCCGGCGTCCAGAGCGGACAGGACCTGACGACCCATCTGCTGGCCACCCAGCGCGGGGAGTTCGGACACGCCCTGACCGCGACCGGGCGGGCGTACGAGGACGTCGTGAAGATCTACACCGGGAAGGGCGTCAACTTCGCCCTCATCGCCACGCCGTTCACCTCCGCGCCGCTGCTCGGCGCCGATCCGGGGCTCGCCGACGACCCCCGCGTCACCGTTGTCATGCCTCCGTGGGACTCCGCCGCCGTACGGCGGTCCGCGGGTGTCCCGCCCACCGCGGCCCAACTGGCCACCCTGCGCACCGAGACGGACGTCTACCGGCGGATACTGGCGGCGGGCGGTCTCGTCGCGCTCGGCACGGACCAGCCGCTCGTACCGGTCGGGCTCTCCCTGCACCTGGGCCTGCGCGCCCTGCACCGCGGCGGGCTGTCCCCGGCCGGGGCGCTGCGCACCGCGACCGTCCTGCCGGCCCGCCTCTTCGGCCTCGACGGCGACCTCGGCACCGTACAGCCGGGGAAACTCGCCGATCTCACGGTGGTGGACGGCGATCCCTTCGCGGACTTCGACACCCTCGTCCGCACGGTGTCGGTGCTGAGAGGCGGAACGCCGTACGTGACGCAGGACCTGGTGGCCGCGTTCGAGCCGCCGTCGAAGGTCTCGGCGTCGGGGTCGGCGTCGGCATCGGAGCGGTGGCGCGCCGCGACCGAGGACGACTGGTTCGAAGTGGGGCGGCTGATGCGCAGGGACGGCTGTTGCCATACGGGTTCACTGTGATCCGCCCTTGAAGGTCCGCAGGAAGGTGGTCAGGGCGGCCTGGTCGGCGGCGGTGTCCCAGTCGGCGGCCGGGGTCGTCCACCTGAGCGAGAAGCCCTCGTGGTCACCGATGAGGTAACCGCGTCCGAACGTGCGCTCACGGACCCCGTCGTTCGTCGAAAGCCACTCCATGTCCGCACCCTTGTAGCCCTGGTAGGTGACGGCGCGGATGCCGCCCAGCCGTTCGTAGGCGATGGAGTCGCCGCGCAGCGAGGCGTCCACCTCGCGCCAGACCGCGACGGGGTCCGAGGTGAGCTGGGTGCTGTAGGTGACGACCAGCGTGCGCGGGTCCCCGCTCGCGCCGAGCGTGACCCGATAGGAGCCGTCGGCGGAATTCTCGGTCCGCACCGGCTGCCAGCCCTTGGGCAGCTCGACGGAGAAGCCCTGGGGCGCGGTGTAGCGGAAGAAGCCGGTCGGCGGATCCTCGGTGACGGTGTGGGACGGAGAAGGGGAGGTGGAAGCGGATGAGGAAGAAGAGGGGGAGGGGGACGTCGACGGGGCCTGCTGGGGAACGGTGCTGCTGGGTGAGGCGCTCGGCGCGGGGGACGGTGTGGCGGAAACGCTGGGGGACGGCGCGGGACCGGACGCGGAGGCGCCGCGCTCGGACAGCCCGCCCGCCGCGGTGAGCCCGGCGAAGCAGACGACCGTCACGGCCAGCGCCCCGCCCAGCAGCACCGGGCGGCTGAGGGGCACCTTGCCCCACACCCGCCTCGCCGGCGGGGCGTCGAGGTCCCGGAAGATCGGCAGGGTCTCGGTGGGCATCGAGTCCTCGTCGGGCTCCGCCTTGAGAATGCGCGTGAGCGCCTCCCGCACGACCGACTCGGGCACCCGCTCCACCGGATCCCTGCGCAGGAGCCCCTGAATGGCCGGACTGAGCGGCCCGGCGCTCAACGGGGCCCGGATGGGCAGCCGTTCCACGGCGCGGAACGTCGCTTCGAGCCCTCCCCGGTCCCGGATGGCGGGCCGGCCCTCGACCATCTCGTACATGATCGCGCCCAGCGACCACAGGTCCGTGGCCGGTCCACCGCCCTCACCACGGGCCTGCTCGGGAGAGGCGTACGACGGTGCCGTGACGCGCGGGGACGCGCTGGCCCCCATCAGCCCGAAGCCGGCCACCGTGACCCCGCCCCGCTCCTCCACCCACACCTGGCCGGGGCTGAGATCGCCGTGTGTGATCCCTTCCCGATGGGCCGCGCCCAGGACGTCGAGGACGCCGAGCCCGATCCGGGCCGCGCGGACGTAGTCCACCGGGCCGTGCCCGAGGAGCGCGCTGAGCGGAACGCCCTCCGGCCGTGCGGTGACCGTCCACAGGAAATCCTCGTCCTCGACGACGTCGACGACGACGGACACCCGGCCGGGGCAGACCAGCCCCAGGGCCTCGGACTCCCGGGTGATCCGGACGGCGGTGCGCAGCTCCGCCTCCTCACGGAGATGGGCCGGGAGCCGGGAGCGCGTCAGGGTGACCGGCCGCTCGGACTCGACGTCCTGACCGTGCCAGCCCGCACGCCCCTCCTCGTGGTGGACGCCCTCCAGCAGTCGGTATCTTCCGGCGACCAACTCATCCGTGGAGACTTGCACCTTGACCATGGTCATCCCTCGCTGCGCACCGGACTCTCACCTTTCCCGGTTGTACGGCGGGTGTGACGTTGTGTGTTCAAAGGCGGGCGATTCCGGGGCCCCGTTTTCCGGAATTCTTTGCGCGTAGCGCACCCGTGCGAAGAATTCAGGCCTCATCCACCGCAGTTCATCTCACGGTGTCGTCGCGGACATCGGACCGGTGTCCTTGCCGATGTACGACTCGGCGAAGGTGGCCGCCGCCGCGGGTGAGCCGAGGAGCCGCCGGAGACGGGCTCGTGCGGAACCCGCACGGAAGGGATCGCCCGAGGACGGTCCGTGCAGCAACTCCGCGAACCACCGGGAGAATTCCTGGTACTCCCACACCCGCCGCAGACAGGCCGCCGAGTAGCCGCGCAGCCCGTCGGCGTCCCCTCTGAGGTAGTAGGCGACGAGCGCGTCGGCCAGCAGCAGTGCGTCGTGCAGCGCGAGGTTCATGCCCTTCGCGGCGATCGGTGCGACGAGGTGCGCGGAGTCTCCGGCCAGGAACAGCCGCCCGTACGTCATCGGCTCCACGACGTAGCTGTGCATGTCGAGGACGCGTTTCTCGATCAGCGGTCCCTCGGTGAGCGCCGGGACTCCGGAGGCCGACAGCCGGGCGTGCAGCTCCGACCACACGCGGTCGTGCGACCAGTTCTCCGGGTCCTCACCGGGCGCCACCTCCAGGTAGTAGCGGGTGACTTCGGGGCTGCGGGCCATATGGGCGCCGAATCCGCGCGGGTGGACACCGAAGACGACGCAGTCGCTGGACGGCGGTGCCTCGGCGAGCAGCGCCAGCCAGCCGACCCCGTAGTCGTACCGGGCCACCGTGCCCCGGTCCGGGGTCACATGGGCGCGGGTCACTCCGCGCGCGCCGTCGCAGCCGGCGACGATGTCGCAGTCGATCCGTCGGCGCTCACCCGTCTGCGGATCGGTGAAGAGCACCGTCGGGCGGTCGCCGTCGATGCCATGGAGGGCGACGTCCCGCACACCGAAAAGGATCTCGCCGCCCTTCACGTCGGCGTACTCGCGCACCAGGTCCGTCACCAGCAGCGGCTGCGGATAGACGAAGTGCCGGTCCCCGGTCAGCGCGGCGTACCGGAAGCGGTGCTGCTCGCCGTCGATCCGGAACTCGCATTCGCTGTGCGCCTGCGCCCGCTCTTCCAGCCGGTCGGCCAGCCCCCGTCGACGCAGCGCGCGCACCGCCCACTCCTCGATGAATCCGGCGCGGGGCCGCTGTTCGACGAACTCCCGGCTCTCGGTCTCGAGGACCACGCAGTCGACGGACGCGGCCCGCAGGATGTTGGCGACGGTGAGCCCGGCCGGTCCCGCACCGATGATGACGACGGGGACGCGCGGGACCGGCGCGGATGTGGGGGAGGGGTTGATCATCCCGGCATTATGGCGGCGATCCGACAAGCCCTCACAGCGCCTGCGCAACCCTCTGACACGGCTCGCACAACCCCTCCCGCACCTGCCCGCGCCGACCTGCCGCGGCGTCCCCGGGCGCGACTCAGACGCGCGCCACGAACTCCCAACTCCCGTGCGGTACCGCGTACACGACGAACCCCGGCTCCGAGCGCACCCACTTCGCACCGGCAGGCGACGCGACGGCAGAGCGGTCGGTCGCCGGCACATGCACCTCCGCCGTCGCCCCGATCGGCACTCCCACCGACAGCCGGATCGTCCCGTCCACGAAGGACCATGCGACCGCCGCCAGGCCGCGTACGGTCCGCACCGAGGTACGGGCCCAGTCCACGCCCGTTCGGCCGTCCGGGCGGACCGTGAAGGTGCGGTAGCCCGCGTCGCCGGGGCGCAGGCCCGCCACGTTCTCGTAGAGCCACTGCACCACGGTGCCCAGGAAGTAGTGGTCCCGGGAGCGGGAGTCGAGCGGCCACATCTCCCACATGGTGTCGGCGCCGTTGTCGAACCAGTACCCCCAACCGGGGTAGGTGCGCTGGGTGGCGAGGGCGTGGGCCACCTCGGGATGCCCCTGGGCCGAGAGCTCGCGCAGCAGCACGCTGGTGCCCAGCGCCCCCGTGTTGAGGTGGTTGCCACGCCGTGCGATGTCGGCCAGGAGCGAGTCGACCACGCTCGCCCGGGCGCCGGGCGGCACGAGCCCGAAGGACAGCGGGAGACAGTTGCTGGTCTGGCGGTAGTCGGGGTCCTTCGCCGTGCGGTAGTGGCCGTCCGCGCCGAGGAACGCCGCGTTGAACGCCTCCTTCAACGCGTCGGCCGTCTTGCGGTAGCGGGCCGCCACCTCGGTGTCGCCCAGCAGGTCGCCCAGTTCCGCGGTCGCGGTGAGCGCGCGGTGCAGATAGGCCGTGGCGGTCAGCCTGGTGTCCTCGGGCGGGTTGCCGCCGTAGCCCGGCGGCAGCCAGTCGCCGAGGGCGGTCACCGCAAGGCCGTCCTGGAGACGCCCGATCTCCCAGTCCAGGTAGCGGACGAGCGGCGCCCAGTGGTCACGGGCGAGCCGCTCGTCCCCGTACACGCGGTACATCTCCCTCAGCAGGAAGGGGTACACCGTCGTCCACTCGGGAGCGGGGGCCAGATCGTGGTAGCCCCAGCCGCCGCTCGGCACGATCACCGGCAGCTGTCCTTCGGCGTTCTGACTGTCCCTCAGGTCACCGAGCCACTTCGTCAGGAAGCGGTGCACACCGAAGGCGTACGCCATCACGGGCGCCCCCAGCTGCGCGTCGCCGGTCCAGCCGTTCTTCTCGTACACGGGAGTGTCCGTCGGAATGCCGTGGAGGTTGTTGAGGACGGTGCGGCGCATCGCCCGGTCCAACTGCTCGTAGAACGGTTCGGAGCAGGAGAACGTGCTCGTCGACGCCACCCGCGTGTGCACGACCCGCCCGAGCACCTGCTCGGGCCCCGGCTTCGCGGGCAGCCCGCTGACCTGGACATAACGGAAGCCCTTGTACGAGAACCTGGGCTCCCACACCTCGTCCGCGTCGCCGCCCGCACACACGTACTCGTCCGTCTGGCAGCGGCCCGGCACCAGGTCGTTGCGGGCGAGCACACTCCCGTCGGAGTTCAGCCGCTCCCCGTGGACCAGCCGGACGGTCGTCCCCGCCTCGGCGCGCACGGTCAGCCGGGCCCAGCCCGCGAGTGTTCGCCCCATGTCGACGACGTGGACACCCTGGCTCACCTCACGGATGTCCACCGGGCGTACGGTCTTCGCCACCTCGATCGGGTCGTGCCCCTGAGCGCGCAAGGTGCCCTTGGGCGCGGTCTGCCGCTGGGCCTGCTGCCAGGAGTGGTCGTCGAAGCCGGGGCGCGTCCAGTCCTGGGGCGCCTTGCGGGCGTCGTAAGTTTCGCCCGCGTAGAGGGAGTTGGAGAGGGTCGGCCCGTCGGTGATCCGCCAGGTGCCGTCCGTGGCGACGGTGGTGCGCGAGCCGTCCGGATGGTCGATCTCCAGTTGCGCCAGCAGTCGGGGTTCACCGTGCCAGGGCGCTCGGTTCCAGTTCCACGCGGTGGGGCTGGTCAGACCGAAGAAGCCGCGCCCGAGCGTCACCCCGATCGCGTTGGCACCGCGCCGGACGCGGTCCGTGACGTCGTGCACCGCGTAGAGCACCGTCTCCTCGTAGTCCGTGAAGCCGGGGTCGAGGACCTGACGGCCGACGCGGACTCCGTTGATCTCGGCCTCGTAGTAGGCGAGTCCGCTGATGTGCAGGCGGGCGCGCACGACGTCCTTCGGGACGCTGAACGTCCGGCGCAGCAGCGGAGCGGGCTGTTCGGCGACGCTGACGGACACGCCGGTGCCCCAGGGGCCCTGTCCCCAGAGGGCGAGCACGGCGGCCCCGGACCAGCCCGTGTCGTCGAAGTCGGGCCGCTGCCAGCCCTGTTGCTCGCTGTCGGCGCAGCGCCAGCCGTCGCCGGTGACGAGTTCGACCGTGTCGCCGGACGTGGTCTCCACGATCAGGCGGAGCAGGAGCCCGCCCGGATTGGCGGACCCGTTGTCGCGGTTGGTCGCGACGGCGGCGACCACGATCCGCCCGCCGCTCGCCCCGCGCACCTGCTCGGTGACGTCGGCGAGATGCCCCGTGCGCCAGGCGTCCGTCTGCTGGGGCTGATACAGGACCTGCTGTCCGTCGACGTAGAGCGTGAAGTCGTCGTCGGCCGTGGCCACCAGTCTCGCCCTGCGCACCTCACTGCCGGCGGGGAGGGTGGTCGCGGTACGGAACCAACGGGGTCCGACAGGGGCGGAACCGGTGGTCGAGCCCGGCGACCAGATCCAGGACGCCCCTTCGAAGCCGGGCGGTTCGGGGAGGGCCGCCGCCCCGATCCAGAATCCCTGCCAGCCGTCCTTTGGCAACGTTGTCTCCCACCAGCGCGGGGCGCTCCACGCCGACGGGCGGCCGTCGCCGTCCCAGACCCTGACCTGCCAGTGGTAACGACTACGGGGCCGCAGCGCGAGCCCCGCGTAGGCGATGCCGACGCTGCGGTCCGACTCGACCCGCCCCGAGTCCCAGACCAGGCGCCGCCCCTCGCGCAGGTCCTTCTCGGTGAGCGCCACCCGCACCTGATACGCGGACTGCCGCGCCTCCCGGCCCGGGGCGGTCAACTCCCAGGTGAGTCGGGGGTGTTCGACCTCGGTGCCGAGCAGCGTCTCGGCGTACTCGACGGTGGTGCGGTCGATGCGCAGGCCGCCCTCCCGCGGGGCGTCGGCGCTCGATCCGGGAGTCGCGGAGGCGGTGTGGGCGCCCCCGGACCCGAGTGCGACGGTGGCGCCCGCTCCGACGACGGAGCTGCGCAGGAAGACGCGGCGGTTCCAATCCTTGGCCATGTGTCGCCCCTCGATGGTGAAGTCGACGGTGAAGTGGATGGTGTCGCGTGAATTGAAACGTTTCATTCCGTTCCCAACGATCCTACGCATCACGTCTCTTCAGCCTCAAGAGTCCTGCACGCACCTCGTGGACAGACGGTGTCCGGCGACGGAAAGATGCGAAATGCACACAGTGCCCCGCTCCCGTCACCGCCAGAGCCGCCCGGAGGCAGCCGTCATGAGCGCCCGTCCCCTGCCCGCCAGCACCCCCGCCGCCCAGGGGGTGGACGCCGCCGGCATCCACGCCTTCCTCGACGCCGTCGAGGCGGCGCCGGACATCGAACCGCACAGCCTGATGATCCTGCGCCACGGGCACCTCGTGGCCTCCGGCTGGTGGGCGCCCTACACACCCGACCGCCGCCACCTGCTCTACTCGCTGAGCAAGAGCTTCACGTCCACGGCCGCCGGATTCGCCGTCGCCGAAGGGCTGTTGCGCCTGGACGACCCCGTGATCTCGTACTTCCCCGAGTTCGAGGCCGACATCACCGACCCGCGCAGCCGCGCCATGCTCGTACGCCACGTGGCCGCCATGGCCAGCGGCCACCTCGAAGAGACCTACGCGACCTCGATCCGACGCGACCGCGACGAGATCGTACGGGGGTTCCTGCTCTTCGCGCCGGACCGGGATCCCGGGACCGTCTTCGCGTACAACCAGCCCTGCACGTACACGCTCGCCGCGATCATCCAGCGCGTGAGCGGCCAGTCGCTGACGGAGTATCTGCGGCCCCGGCTGTTCGACCCGCTGGGCATCGGCGAGACGGCCTGGCTCCAACGGCCCCCCGGGCGTGACCTCGGCTTCAGCGGTCTGCACGCCACGACGGACGCGATCGCCCGGCTCGGCCAGTTCTATCTGCAGGACGGTGTCTGGGAGGGGCGGCGGCTGCTTCCGTCCTCATGGATCGCGGAAGCGACCCGCGCGCACATCTCCACCGCGGACGGCACGCAGGAGGGCGCGCAGTCGGACTGGCAGCAGGGGTACGGGTACCAGTTCTGGAGGAGCAGGCACGGGTACCGCGGCGACGGCGCGTTCGGGCAGTTCTGTCTCGTCCTGCCCGAGCACGACGCGGTGATCGTGACGACCGCGGCGACCGAGGAGATGCAGGGTCTGCTGAATCTGGTGTGGCGCCACCTCCTTCCGGCGTTCGGCGCCGAACCGCTTCCCGCCGGAGCGCTTCCGGCCGAACCGCTCCCGGGCGCGGCGGACGAGGGCCTGCGCCGCCGCCTCGCGGAGCTGGCCCTGCCGCTCGTCGAGGCGAGCCCCGAGCCGCCCGCGCGGGGCGACGACTGGAAGAGCGCCGTGTTCGCACCGGAGGACGGTGAGTGCCCGCAGCAGCGGACCTTGACGGGTGTCACGGTCACCGCCGATGCGGACGGGAAGGGCTGGGGCGTGTCGCTCGCGGAGGACGACGAGCTCATCGAGTTGCGGCTCGGCGCGACCGGTTGGAGCGTCGACGCGGGCGGTCCGCCCACGGCGGTCAGCGGTGGCTGGACGGACCAGGACACCCTGCGCCTCGACGTGCTGTTCCTGGAGACCCCGCACCGGCTGACCGTGACGTGTTCGCTGCCGGACGGCACCTTCACCGTGCGCTGGCACACGACACCGATCCATGGCGGTCGGCTGGGCTCACTCCGGGCGCCCGTGGGGTGACAGCCGGGACGGCTGGGTTCGGGGAACGGTGTGCCGCTCCCCTCGACGCCGAGGAGGGCGTTGCGGCGACGGGCGTGACGGGACACCGTGGCCGCGGTGTACCGGGACCGCGGTGTACCGGGACCGCGCGGCTCGCGCCGTTCGCGAGTGGCGGCCCGCACGTGCTCAGGGCGCGCGGTGGACGGCGAACTCGCCGAGCGTCCCGCTGTGACCTGAAGTAGCGTGAGGCTACCCGCGCCCGTCCGTCCGTGGCCTGCCGAGGTTCGGCAGGCGGATCCCGCCCGGCCGCCTGGCCGACACCACCACCGGCGTGAAACCAGCCAGTCGGGTTCGAGTGTGGTCCGCGCTCCTGTCGCCGGCCTCTCGTGACCACCTGCGGGCGGAGCGCTTCGAGATCAGACCGACTCTCCAAGGCAGGGATCCGGATGACCAGCTATCGCGTCGCGCAGGTGACCGCCCCCGGCGGTTCGTTCGAGGTCGTCGAGCGTGAGGTACCGCGGCCGGGCCCCCGACACGTACGGGTCACCGTTGACGCCTGCGGGGTGTGCCACAGTGACACCTTCTTCGTGAACGCCGCTTTCCCCGGCGTGACGTTCCCGGTGGTCCCCGGGCACGAGATCGCCGGGCGGATCGCGGAACTCGGCGAGGGGACGGGGGACTGGGGCTGGCAGGTCGGCGACCGGGTGGCGGTGGGCTGGTTCGGCGGCGCGTGCGGCCACTGCACGCCCTGTCGGCAGGGCGACTTCGTCGTGTGCGAGAACCTGCAGGTCCCCGGATGGGCGTACGACGGTGGATACGCGGAGACGGCCGTCGTGCCCGTGGACGCGCTGGCCCGGATCCCCGACGCGCTGGCGGCCACCGACGCGGGGCCCCTGGCCTGCGCGGGCGTGACCGTGTACAACGGCATGCGGCGCAGCTCGGCGCGGCCGGGTGACCTGGTCGCCGTTCTTGGCATCGGCGGCCTCGGGCACCTGGCGGTGAAGTACGCGGCCGCGATGGGTTTCGAGACCGTGGCCATCGCCCGCGGTGCCGACAAGGCCGACTTCGCCAAGCAGCTCGGCGCGCACCACTACATCGACAGCACGGCCGGCACTCCGGTCGCCGAGGCGCTCCAGTCCCTCGGGGGTGCACAGGTCGTCCTGGCCACCGCCTCGAACTCCGCCGCCATCACCGCGACCGTGGACGGTCTGCGTCCCCGCGGTGAGCTGGTGGTCATCGGCGCGGACGCGGAGCCGCTCGGCATCAGCCCGATCCAGCTGATCATGGGCTGCAGGGTCGTCCGCGGCCACGCCAGCGGCACCTCGCAGGACATCCAGGACACCATGGAGTTCAGCGCCCTGCACGGCATCCGTCCGATGACCGAGGTCGTGACGCTGGGCGAGACCGACGAGGCGTACCAGAAGATGCTCTCCGGTGCCGCCCGCTTCCGGATGGTGCTCACCATGAGCTGACACGGCGGCTCAGCGGCCCGGGTGGCGTCCGACGAAGCGGTCCAAGACCTCCGGGGACGGCCGCGGCAGACCGTCGCAGCGGGCGCGGGCGGTGGCCTCGGCGGGGGAAGGCGGTGCCCGTCCTGCCGAGCAGGCGCTCGCCAGGACCGCATCCCGTACGACGGCGGCCGGGCGGCGTGGTGCCCGCGGTACCCGTCGCGCTCCACCCGCCACGGCGGCCGCGACCGCAGCGGATCAGGCTGATACGAGGGCGCGTCGGCGTCCGTGGACGTAGTGGATGGCGACCTGGTGTCCGTCGACTTCCACTACGTCACCTCGGCCGAGGTCGGCGGGACTGTGTTCGACGGGCCTGCATTGGATGGGCGGATCGCCTTCGTACGCGGGACACGTCCCACGGCCGATCCCCTCACCGTCTGGACCTACTCGACAGTCGTCAGGTACGTCAACTGCCCTTGTCTGGCTGGCAATTAATCGACCGGGCATAGGGCCCCACGTCCGGCGCGGCCCGTCGGCTGACGGTGGCCGACCACTTGACCGGCTGCGAGGACGGCCTCGCGTTCGACCTGCTCCCTGCCGTACCGCCGCAGAGCGCCCCGGGCTGGGTCGAGCGCGGCCCGCTGGCCGATCCCGCGAGCCCCTACGGCTATGTCGAAGTGGACAAGCGCACCCTGCAGCACCCACGGCACCGCAATGTCTTCGCCCTCGGCGACGTCGCCAACCTGCCCACCTCCAAGACCGGCGCTGCCGTCCGCAAGCAGGCCCCCGTCCTGGTGGCCGACCTGCCGGCCGAGATCAACGGCGAGCACCGTGAACAGCGCCGCTACGACGGTTACACGCCCTGCCCGTTGGTCACGGCCCGCGGCAAGGTCCTGCTCGCCGAGTTCGACTCCGACCAGCGCCCCGCCCCCAGCATCCCCCTGCTGGACACCACCAAGGAGTGCCGCGACATGTGGCTGCTCAAGCGGTACGGCCTGCCTGCCCCGTACTGGCGCGGCATGCTCAAGGGCCTCGTCCAGGGCGTCCTGGCCCTCGCGCTCGTCGTCGCTCACGGTCGTCGGCCGGTGGCCGTCGCCGAAACACCTCCGCGCATATCTCCCGGGATACCCCCAGGGGTATCTCTGTTACGGTGGATGCCAGATACCCCCCGGGGTACTTTCATCCGGAAGGAGCCGTACCCGTGTTCTTCGTCGACACCCTGGAGTTCGAGGGCCTGGGCAACCGCAGCTACCTGGCCGGCGGCCCTGGCGAGGCGGTCGTGGTCGATCCCCCGCGGGACATCGATCAGGTGATCGCCGCGGCCGCCCGGCGAGGCGTGCGGATCGCGTACGTGGCCGAGACGCACCTGCACAACGACTACGTGAGCGGCGGGCTCGAACTGGCCCGGGTCACCGGTGCCCGCTATCTGGTCCCGGCCGGGGCCTCGGTGTCCTTCGCCCGCACCCCGGTCGTCGACGGCGACACCGTCACAGTGGACCGGGGCCTGGAACTGAGGGCACTGGCCACCCCGGGCCACACCCCGCACCACACCTCCTACGTCCTGGAAGAGGACGGGCACGGCGTGGCCGCCTTTACCGGCGGATCACTGCTGATCGGTACGGTGGGCCGGCCGGACCTGGTCGAACCGCGGCTGACCGAGCAGCTGGCCCGCGCCCAGCACGCCTCCGCCCACCGTCTTGCCGAGGAGCTGGACGACGAGGTGCCGGTGCTGCCCACGCACGGGTTCGGCAGTTTCTGCTCCGGATCCCAGGCCGAGGGGGACACCTCCACGATCGGGCGGGAACGCAAGACCAACGAAGCCCTCACCCGCGACGTGGACACCTTTGTCGCCGACCTGCTCGCCGGTCTCGACGACGTCCCGGCGTACTACGCGCACATGGGTCCGGCCAACGCCGCGGGCCCCGCGCCCGTCGACCTCACCCCGCCACGTCCGGCCGACGCCGCACAGATCGCCCAGCGGCTGGCGGCCGGTGAATGGGTGGTCGACCTGCGCAACCGTGTCGCGTTCGCCCAGGGGCACGTCGCCGGCTCCTTCAACTTCGAGGGCGACGGCAAGCCGGCCACCTACCTGGCCTGGCTGATCCCGTGGGGCAAGCCCGTCACGCTGCTCGCCGACACACCGGAGCGGATCGCCGCGGCACAGCGGGAGCTGGCCCGGGTCGGCATCGACCGGCCGGTCGCCGCCGCCACCGGCGGCCCGGGGGACTGGGTGCCCGGGGGAGTGGAGCCGCGGTCCTTCCCGCGCGCGACCTTCGCCGATCTCGCCGCCCGCCGCGGTCGCGGCGAGGACGTGGTGGTGCTGGACGTGCGGCGCGACTCCGAGCGCGCGGGCGGCTCCGTGGCGGGCTCGGTGCACATCCCCCTCCATGAGCTGCCCGGTCGTCTCGGGGAGGTGCCCGCGGGGGAGGTGTGGGTGCACTGCGCGGGCGGGATGCGCGCGGCGATCGCCGCCTCGTTCCTGGACGCCACGGGACGCGGCGTGGTCGCCGTAGACGACAGCTTCGACGCCGCCGTCGAGGCCGGGCTGACTCTCACCGGGTCCAGTACGGGCTGACTCTCACCGGGTCCAGTACGGGCTGACTTCCACCTGGTCGGGCATGGACCGACCCGCACCTGGTCCGGCACGGACCGACCCTCGGCCGGTCTTGCGCGGACCGACCCGCACCGGTCCCGACCGCACCCGGGCCCGTACGGACTACCGCACGGCAGTCGGTCCCGCTCGGACCCCCGGCCCCCCGCCGCAACACCCCTTCGGAGTGATGAACCCATGTTCTTCCGCAGCCGCGCCTCCCGTCGGCTCGACCCTGTCCAGGCCCACCAGCGGGCCGCCCACGGCCAGGCCGTCCTGCTCGACGTCCGTGAAACCGCCGAGTGGGAGGCGGGACACGCACCGGATGCGCTGCACCTGCCCCTGTCCCGGCTGGTGGCGGGGGAAGCCCTGCCACCAGCCGCCCAGGGCAGGCCCGTCGTGGCGATCTGCCGCTCCGGCCGGCGTTCCCGGCAGGCCGTCGGGATCCTGACGGGCCGTGGGGCGAAGGCCACCGATGTCACCGGCGGCATGGTCGCCTGGGCGCGGGCCGGTCTGCCGGTGGCCGGCCCGGACGGAGACGACGGTGCCATAGCGTGAGCGCGTTCGTTCTTGCGCTCGTCGCCGGGGCCCTGGTCGGTCTCGCGCTGGGTGCGCTGGGCGGGGGAGGCAGCGTTCTCGCGGTGCCCGCCCTGATCTACCTGCTCGGTTTCACCCCGGCGGCGGCCACCACCGCGAGCCTCCTGATCGTCACCGCGACCTCGCTGACGGCCCTGTTCGGCCACGCCCGCAGTGGCCATGTGCGGTGGCGGGCCGGCACCCTGTTCGCGGCAGCCGGCATCCTCCCGGCCGTGGCGGCCGGAGCGGCGTCGGCCCGGCTGCCGCAGCCGCTGCTGATCGCCGCGTTCGCCGCCATCGCCGCCCTGGCGGCCACGCGCATGCTGCGCCCCTCAAGGGCGACGTCCGCAACGAAGCCCGGCGCTGTTCGGCCGGCCAGGGCCCTCGGCACCGGAGCGGGGCTGGGCGCACTGACCGGACTGCTGGGGGTGGGCGGCGGGTTCCTCGCCGTGCCGGCCCTGGTCACCGTCCTGGCCTTCGAGATGCAGGCCGCCGTCGGCACCAGCCTGCTGATCATCTCGGTCAACTCGCTGGCCTCGCTGCTCACCCGCGGTGCCACGGCGTCGGGCCTGGACTGGACGTTGATCGCGCCCTTCACGGGGACCGCGATCCTGGGTGCCTGGGACGGCAAACGCCTGGCCGGCAAGGTCTCGGGCCCCCTTCTTCAGCGCACCTTCGCCGTGGTCCTGCTGGCGGTCGCCGCGTTCATGCTCGTAGATGACCTGACCTGACCTGACCTGACCTGACCTGACCTGATCTGCCTCGGCCGGTCCCGGCGGATTCACGCCAGGGACAGGAACAGCTTCTCCAGACGGGCCCGCATCCGCTCACGGTCGCCGTCGGCGGCCAGGTCGGCATCGGTCAGACAGTGCTGCAGACCGGTCGCGATGATCGCGAACCCGGCCTTGTCCAGCGCCCGGGAGGCCGCGGCGAGCTGGGTGACCACGTCCTCGCAGTCCCGCCCCTCCTCGATCATCTTGATCACTCCGGCGATCTGCCCCTGCGCCCGGCGCAGCCGGTTGACCACCGTCCTCAGTTCCTCGGCTGCCATCGCAAGTTCCACAAGCACTCCCTCGATATACCCCCGCGGGTATCCTGTCCGTGGGGTGAAGCACCAGAAAGAGAAGGAAATTCCCGTGCCCTCCACTTCCCTCGACCCCGACCAGGCCCACGCCCGGCTCCACGAGCTGACCGTCATCGATGTGCGCACCCCCGGCGAGTACGCCTCGGGTCACATCGCGGGCGCCCACAACATCCCCCTGGACCATCTCGACGCGGCCGTGCCCGTCCTGAAGCCCGCCGCCGAGCGCGGTGACCTCGTCATGGTGTGCGCCTCCGGCGCCCGCTCCGCGCAGGCCTGTGCCACTCTCACCGCACACGGCGTCTCCGCCGCCACCCTCGTCGGCGGCACCACGGCCTGGAGCCGGCACGGACACGACCTGCACCGTCCCGCCGACGTCCGCGGCGTCTGGCCCATGGACCGTCAGGTCCGCTTCGTCGCGGGGTCCCTGGTCCTCGTCGGACTCGCGGTCGGACAACGCCGCTCGGCCGCCCGCTGGTTGTCCGCCGGCGTCGCCGGAGGCCTGGTCTACTCGGCCGTCAGTGGCAGTTGCGCCATGGCCCGTGTTCTGGCCAAGCTCCCGCTCAACCAGCCCCGTGCCACCGACCTCGACGCCACCCTCGCCGCACTGGCCACAATGGGGCAGTAGCAGTCGAGAAACGATGCCATTGCGCTCATCTCCGATCGCCGGATGTCAGCCTCGGAGATACTCCCCTCGGCGCCTCGGTCGTCCGCATACGGTGCGGTCACGCGGCGGGACGGGCATCGCCGATCCCGCCGTACAGCCGACAATCAAGGGGAGGCGCTATGGCGAGTGTGGATGTGTCGCTGAAGGAAATGATGACCGCGGCCGAGGGGGCGTTAGGGGCGGCCGTCGTCGACTACACCAGCGGCATGGCGCTGGGCACGCTGGGCGGGGGCAAGGACCTCGACCTCACGATTGCTGCCGCCGGAAACACGGATGTCGTCCGCGCGAAGGTGCGGACCATGGAGCAACTGGGGCTCAAGAGCCGGATCGAAGACATCCTGATCACTCTCGAATCGCAGTACCACCTCATCCGACCGGTCGCCGGACGCAACGGCAACGGTCTGTTCCTCTACCTCGTGCTCGACAAGGCGCGTTCGAACCTGGCGATGGCCCGCCATCAACTCAAGCGTGTCGAGGAGCAGTTGGAAGTCTAGGACGGCCGGATCCTCGGACTGACGTGCGCCCACGATGTGAAGACTTCTTCAAGTCACCACATCAGCATCATCCCAACAGGTGGATGCGTGCGGCCGTGAGCGAGAAGGATCGGCAGCGACGGGCACGTGGTGCGGCGGCGCCTTCCGGGCGTCACCGCACCAGGTGACGACCATCCCCACGCGGCAGGGAGCGAGCACCGATGCGGGTCCCCCTCTACCAGGCCAAGGCAGAGTTCTTCCGCATGCTGGGACACCCCGTGCGCATCAGGGTTCTCGAGCTGCTGCAACACGGTCCCGTCCCGGTGCGGGACCTGCTCGCCGACCTCGACATCGAGCCGTCCAGCCTGTCGCAGCAACTGGCCGTCCTGCGTCGTTCCGGCATCGTGGTGTCCATCCGTGAGGGCTCCACCGTCAGCTACGCGCTGGCCGGCGGTGACGTCGCGGAGCTCCTGCGCGCGGCCCGCCGCATCCTCACGGAGTTACTGGCCGGGCAGAACGAACTGTTGGTCGAACTGCGACAGAACGACACGTCCCTGCCACCGGTGTCCTCCGGCGGCTGAGCCGGTGCGGGGCCGTGGGCCGCGCCGCTCAGTCACCCTTTCGCAGGCGGCACACCGACCAGTTTCGTCAGGAAGCGATCGACCTGCTCCTCCAACGGGGGCCAGGGCAGCTCGGGTTGGTTGACGCGCACTGACACCGCGCCATTCGGAATGACACGGACCTGGCGCGCCTTGAACGTCCTCGACGCGCTGCTCGCCGGGCGGGAGGAACGGGAGGGGAAGCGGACGCTCGGCGCCGCCTGACCTTCCTCGCCCGCGCCAAGGCCGTCGCAACGGCGCAAACTCCCGGGTCTGGACGGTGTCCTCATTGGCCCGCACGAGCCTCGCAGTCGCCGGGACGGTGTTCTCGCCCGCTGAGGCCGACAGCATCACCGACTGTGCCGTCCCGCCTCCCGCGCCTGCGCGAAGACGCGGTCAGGCGGGCTGCCACAGCTCGACCCGATTGCCCTCGGGATCGGTGACCCAGCCGAATCGACCGACACCTTCCATGTCCTGCGTCTCTTCAGCCACGTCCGCTCCCTTGGCGCGCAACTGCGCGAGCATCGCATCCAGGTCGCGGACCCGGAAGTTGAGCATGGCCTGCTGGGCGCGGGACCCGAAGTAGTCGGTCTCGGACTCGAACGTCGCGAACACCGTCGGCCCGGTCTCCTGACGCCACAGTCCGTTCTCCTCGGCGTCCAGGCCCAGGCAGTCGCGATACCACGCGTTCAGGGCCGCGGGGTCGGCGGCCCGCATGAAGTACCCACCGATTCCAAGCACACGTTCCATGCCGCTATCTTGCCAGGACGGCGATCAGGCGGGCCGGCACCACACCATCGCCCGCGACGGTGCTCGCGGCTCTGATGCCCACGCACTTCTCGTCGGGCACGTGGATCGATAGGTCCGGCCGAAGGCCTGCCCGGAGTCCCCGGAATCCCGCGATTGCTTGGATTGCTTGGATTGATCGGATTCCTTGGGTTCCTTGGGTTCCATGCGTACGAAGCGGAAGGCGGTGGTCCCGTCACACGCCGCCCAGGGTTCGAGCAGACCCTTGCCGGGCCCGGAGGTGAGCGCCTTCAGGCTTCAGGCCGTCGATGTCATAGGCATCCATCAGCTTCTTCAGACTCCATGCGGCGCGCCAGGCGATGGCAGGCGCGGTCACGCACGCGCTGGGTGTCACCCGTGATTACCGTTGGTTCGTCACATCCGGCAGTAGGGATCAAGACCGTGTCCGGTGGTGACCGCGTCGAGCAGGGCCTGGAGCTCGGAGGGCGGGTCCTTGTCCGTGTGGTCCGGGCCGTGACTCGCACTCACCGTGCGTACACATCCGGGTACGTTTCGAACTGCCAGTGAGGTCGCCTGTCACCTGGGGGGTGATATTGATATTTCCGCGATGTTATATGGGCATATGCACCAGCTGATCGGGCGTATGCGGTCCTGGCGTGGGCTGCCCACCGTCGCCGGCCAGGTCTTCCTCCTGCAGGCCATTTTGATCCTGGCCCTTGCGGCAGCGGCGGTCGCCACCCTGATGTTCCAGTACCGGGCCGATGCCGAGCGCGAGGCCCGTACCCGGTCACTGGCCGTTGCCTCGGCAGTCGCCGCTTCCCCCACTGTGCGACAGGCGTTGTCCAGCGCGAATCCAACCGTCGTGCTTCAGCCGCAGGCCGAAGAAACCCGCCGCCGCACCGCCGTGGACTTCGTCGTCGTGATGAGTCCCACCGGCATCCGCTACACCCATCCGAACCCCGCGCAGATCGGCCAGCGCTACATCGGCAGCATCGCGGCAGCGCAGCACCGCGGGATCGTCATGGAGACGACTGCCGGGACGCTGGGCCCCTCGGTCCGCACCGTCGTTCCCGTCACCACGGGTGACGGGAGGGTCATCGGTCTCGTCGCCGCGGGCATCACGGTTAAGCAGGTGAGCCTGGCAGCCGGGCGGCAGGTGCCACTCGTCCTGGCGGCGACCGGCGTGGTGCTCTCGGCGGCCACCGGAGGAACAGCACTGATCAGCAGGCGCCTGCGCCGTCAGACGCACGGCCTCGGCCCGACGCAGATGACCCGTATGTACGAGCACCATGATGCTGTTCTGCACTCGGTACGAGAAGGTGTTCTGATCGTCGATTCCCAGGGTCGTCTGTTGCTGGCCAATGACGAAGCGCGGCGCCTGCTCGGGCTGAGGGCCGACGGGGACGGCCGGCCCGTCACGGATCTGGGACTCGAACCAAAGGCCGAGCAGCTTCTCCTGTCCGGCAGGGCGACCACGGACGAGGTCATCGAGGTAGGCGACCGGCTCCTGGCCGTCAGCCAACGCCCCATGGCTCAGCAGCCCGGGCCGGGAGGCTGGGTCGCCACGCTGCGCGACACAACCGAACTCAGCGCACTGATGGGCCGGGTGGAAGTAGTCCAGGAACGGCTCAAACTGCTGTACGACGCCGGTATACGCATCGGCACCACCCTCGACGTGACTCACACGGCTCAGGAACTGGCGGCGTTCGCTGTGCCCAGGTTCGCCGACTACGTGACTGTCGACATGGTCGATGCCGTGCTGCGCGGCGACGAACCGAACCCATTGCGTGCAGCCGAACTACGTCGTGTGGCAGTGGACGGCATACGCAAGGATGTACCGCTCTACCCTCCCGGTGAGCTCATCCATTTCGACCCGTCAACACCACAGGCATCCGGCTTCGGTTCCGGGCAGATCGTGCTGGAGGCCGACCTGGCAGCCTTCTCCGGCTGGCAGGCGCAGGACCCCGACCGAGCTCGCAGACTGGTGGCATGCGGGATCCATTCCATGATCGCTGCTCCCCTGCGGGCCCGCGGAGTGATTCTCGGCATGGCGACGTTCTGGCGTTCGAAGGAGCCGACACCGTTTACTCAGGAAGACCTCTCGCTCGCAGAGGAACTGGTCGCCCGCGCGGCGGTGAGTATCGAGAACGCCCGTCGCTTCACCCGCGAGCACACTATGGCGGTCACGTTGCAACGCAGCCTTCTGCCGCACGCGCTCCCCGAGCAGAGCGCGGTCCACGTGGCTCACCGCTATCTTCCGGCAGGGGCAGGACTCGGTGGTGTCGGCGGTGACTGGTTCGACGTCATACCCCTCCCCGGAGCCCGCGTCGCCATCGTGGTGGGCGACGTCGTGGGGCACGGATTGCATGCCGCCGCCACCATGGGGCAACTGCGCACCGCTGTCCACAACTTCTCCATGCTCGACCTGCCACCTGACGAACTGCTCTGTCACCTGGACGAACTGGTCACCCGCATCGACCAGGACCGGGACGGTGACGGTGAGGCACCGACACTCACGGGCGCCACCTGCCTGTACGTAATCTACGACCCGGTCTCCCGTCACTGCACCATGGCCAGGGCGGGCCACCTGGAACCCATCATCGTGCGCCCGGACGGGCATGCGGACCTGCCCGGCGTACCGGCCGGCCCGCCGTTGGGGCTGGGAGGACTGCCCTACGAAAAGACAGAGATACTTCTGCCCGAGGGCAGCGCCATCGTCCTCTACACCGACGGCCTGATCGAAGACCGGCAACATGACATCGATCAAGGCATCGAGCGCCTGCGTCGTGCTGTCGCACACGCCGGGCAGACGTCGGACCAGGTGTGCCGGGCAGCGATGGATGCCATGGTCCGCGTAGCGCCACGCGACGACGTAGCCCTGCTTGTCGCCAGCACTCGGCTGCTCGACGGCAATCGCACCGCGTCCTGGGACGTACCGTCCGACCCCTCGGCGGTTGCCGGCGTGCGTGCTGCCGCCGCCCGGCTCCTGAGTGACTGGGATATGGAAGAGGAGGCGTTCACCCTGGAGTTGATCCTCAGCGAGCTGGTCACCAATGCCATCCGGCACGCAGCCGGCCCCATCGGTGTGCGCTTGATCCGCGACCGCAGCCTCATCTGCGAGGTCTCCGACGGCAGCAGCGTCTCTCCGCATCTGCGCCGAGCCACGACCATGGACGAGGGCGGCAGGGGCCTCTTCCTGGTAGCCCAGTTCGCCGACCGCTGGGGTACTCGCTACACATCCGGCGGAAAGGTCATCTGGACGGAACAGCAGCTCTCCGCAAGCGACCAGCCCAACGGCCCGTCGCCCGCCTGATCCGGCCCCGCCTTGCGGCTGCCCGCGACCTCCTCTGCGTCCCGACCGTGCAACCGGGGCCGCGAGTGCAACGCTGTAGGTGCTCGCGGCTCAATGCACATGCAGAGGTTTTGACCTGGGTTGTCTCGCCGTTTCACCTGCGATTCGGGCAAGCCGAGTCTCAGCAGCGGCCGCACTTCCTCAGCCTGCGACACCGGGGCCCTTGGGCGGACTTTCTTGCGAACGACCGAGTTCGTTGACGAGGCCGTTGCCGAGCTGGAGATGATCGTCGGACTTGAGGACAGCCTCGCAGCCGGGGCTGCCAGACCAAGAACCGGCCGACGCGGTCCGCCTCGGTCCCGACGATGATGTGCGCCTATGTGGCAATGCGCCGACAAGCGTTCCGCAACCGCGCGCTGGGCCTGCAACGCAGGCGGCACGTCCGAGACCTCCCGGGAGACGGGGAGCGGCGTATCGGGGCCAGGTGCAGGCTGGAGGGTGGAGGTGGGTTGCCGTGGTCCAAAACGAAGCCTTCTCGCCGGGCGCGGGCGCTGCCGTACTGGAAGTTCTGTTCCACCAGTCGACTACAGGCCTGCTGATCTTGGACACGGAGCTGCGCATCCTACGGATCAACCTCACCAGGCCGGTTCTGCACGAAGCGCCCGTTGAACAGATCGTGGGCCGACACATCACCGACGTTTACGACCTTTCCGCACCCGGTGAGGTGGAGGCCCTGCTGCACGGCGTACTGGAGAGCGGCGCGCCCGTCCGGGGGCGACTCGTGGAGGTGCGTCCGAAGGGCGCACCGGGGCCGGAGTACCTGTTCTCCGTCTCGGCATCTCGTCTGGAGGACTCGCAAGGGAGGGTCTGGGGGGTGCTGGCGGAGATGCTCGATGTCACCGAATGCGAAAAGGTGGGCGCCCGCATGCGAGTCCTCGGCGCGGTGCGCGAGCACGTGGGACAGACCCTCGACGTGGTGGCCACCTGCGAGGAACTGGTGCAGGCAGTGGTGCCGGATCTCGCCGACATCGCCGTGGTGGAAGTGGTGGACGCCGTGGTACGTGGCGAGGAACCTCCCCTGAGTCCTCTGGGACCGGAGGTGCCGTTGCGCCGTGCCGCCTTCGGTCACAGCGGTGGCGAGGAGCAGATCCAGGCACATCCGGTGGGCGACGTGCGTGCCGTGCCGTTCCCCACGCCTTACGCCCAGACGCTGGCCGACCTCAAGCCCCGCCTCGTCGCCCTGGGACCCGAAACGCCCTGGTTGGCAGCCGACCCGCCACGCGCCGAGGCGATCCGCGCTTCTGGTGCCCGCTTTCTCATCACGGCACCTTTGACACTGCGTGGAACCGTGCTGGGACTGCTGAGCCTGTACCGTACCGACCAGGTCGACCTCTACGACAAGGACGATGTCGCCCTCGCCCTCGCAGTGGTCGCTCACACGGCGCTGTGCATCGACAACGCCCGCCGCTACACCCGCGAACACACCATCGCCCTGACAGTCCAGCGTCACCTGCTGCTGTCCCACCCTGCGACGCGGACCACCGTTGAAACCGCGCACATGCACGTGCCCTCAGAGGCGGGAGGCGGCGGCGGGTTCGACACCTTCGCCCTGTCCGGCGCCCGCACCGCACTGGTGGTCGGCGAAGCCGCCGGCCAAGGCATCCACGCGGCCACCACGATGGGACAGATCCGAACCGCCTCCCACTCCCTGGCCGCTCTTGACCTGGAGCCCGACGAGCTCCTGGCCCGCCTCAACGACACCGCCATAAGCCTCGCCGAGGAACGCGCGGCTCTGCCGCCCGGCGATCCCACGCCACGCACAGGAAGCTGCGTGTACGCGGTCTACGACCCGCTCGCCGAGACCTGCACCATCGCCCTGGCCGGCCATCCCCCACCCGTCATCGCCCATCCCGACGGGACCACCGAGATCCCCGACCTGCCGGCCGGACCTCCTCTGGGCACTGCCGAGGGACCCTCCTTCGCCGCTACCACCGTCTCTGTCTCCGACGGCAGCGTCCTCGGTTTCTACACCACGTCCCTGCTGCACACCTCACCGTCCCCGGACGCCCTTCAACGGGTGCTGGCCCACCCTGAGCGGCCACTGCAGGATCTGTGCGATGACATGCTCTACCGGCTGCGGAACGACACCCGCCACGGCGACGTCATCCTCCTCCTCGCCCGCACCCACCCATTCCCCGCCGACCAGGTCGCCACGTGGCATCTCGACCCCCATCCCAAAGCTGTCGCCACGGCGCGCACCCACACCCGCCGCCAGCTCGTCCTTTGGAGAGTCGATGAGGAAACCGCCTACACGACCGAAATGATCGTCAGTGAACTGGTCACCAACGCCGTCAGCTACGGCACCCCGCCTGTCCAGTTGCAGCTCATGAAGGACCGCACACTCACCTGCGAAGTCCACGACAGCAATTCCCTCGCGCCGCGGCTGCGCCACGCGAAGACCATCGACGAAGGCGGGCGCGGCTTGTTCATCGTCGCCCAACTCGCACAGAGCTGGGGCGTCCGCTACACCTTCGACGGCAAGACCGTCTGGGCCGAGCAGACTCTCCCGCCACCCACCCCAGCCCGCCCCCAGCAGCGGCCGTAGGTGTGTCACGACACGCATCACTCCGCGCCTGGCTCGAGTTCCCTCCGGACCGCCCCATGGAGATGCTGACCTGTCCGGAGCAGCCCCGCTGACCGTGGTTGCGGACCCGCGCGACGACGCGGTCCGCACTCGCGCCGCGTCGCCCGCACACGACCTGACGGCGGGGCGCATCACCGTCCCGCCCGCTCCCGGCACCGACTCCGCAGTCTGTGCCTACGACGCCTACGACCTGCTCGCCTCGCTGGGTTAGCCCGTGGCCGTCACCGGCCACTCCGGGGCGGGCCGGGCTGGTGGTTGCGAAGGGCCACCGCACGTGGCAGGCATCGGGTCCGGAGCCGCGCCGGGTGACGAGCGTCGCGGCGGCCCGGAGGGGGCAGGACTGACGGCCGTCCGAGTCGCGCTCACGCCCGTCCGACGTTCAGGCGGCCGGCAGCGCCTCGTCTCCCTTTGCGGTTGGCCGGTCGGGTGCGCATCGGCTTGCCCGGCAGCCTTCGCCTTGCGAGCGCCGTGCGCAGAGGCCCATCCTGTGAGAGAGGCATGCCGACCACCGTATGGACCGAGCGCAGATGGCTGCGGAGCCTACGGGGACCGCGGCCCGCGCAGGGAGCGGGTTCCAGATGAGGCCTGTCGTCGATCTCAAACCGGCGCCAGGGATTCGCGCAGCGCGTCTTTCTCACACCGGACGTCTTCGCCCTGCACGGCGACGAGACGCCGCTGTTCTCCCCTCGCTTCGCCGAGGCACAGCGTGACCGGGTGGGAAGGGCCGCAGCCGCCCGACCGGTCCAGGCCATCCTCGTCGACTACTGCGATGAGCCGACGAGGGGGGGAGCCCCATGCCGGCTGGGTGTTCCCTCGGCTGGGGCGACGATTTGGTCGTCGCTCAGGGGGCGCTCGACGAGGAGCGGTTCGTCGCGGTGTACGGGTTCCGCGGCCGTGTCATCGACACGGCGTCCTTCGACGGTGCCAAGTGGCTGGGGTGCTACGAGCGGCAGATCGCCGCCGGCGCGCCGTTCCCGCCGGAGTACCGCACGGGCTACCGCCGCACGGAAACGCTGCAGCCGCTCGACCCGGCCTTCCCCGACCCCCGCCTACCCACCCACGGGCCCACCGTCACGCTGACGGGTCACTCACCGAGCGAGGGGCGTGTCGAGTTCGTCCCGTCGCATGCCTGATCACCGGCCCTGTGCCGCCCGGACCCCGAGGAGACACCATGACGCCCGGCCCCATCTCCGCACAGATCACCGACTACGCCAATCGAGCCGATCCGTACCCGCTCTACGCGGAGCTGCGCAAGACACCGGTCAGACGGGAGGACGACGGCACCTACCTGGTCAGCACCTACTACGAGGTGCGGAGCCTGGCCAACGACCCGCGGCTGAGCAACGACACGCGCAACCGTCTACCCGGCTACGCCCGCGTCGGGCAACCGTCGGAGGAGACCGGCCTGCCGCCCAGCTTCATCTTCACCGACCCGCCCGTGCACGACCGGCTGCGCGGCACCATCAACCGGCCGTTCGGTCCCCCGCACAGCCCCAGATTCCTCGACGGCATGCGCGGAGACCTGACCGAGCTCGTCACCGAACTGCTCGACGCCTTCGAAGGCAAGGACCAGGTCGACATCGTCGAGGACTTCGCCTACCCCCTTCCCGTCACGGCCATCTGCAGGGTCCTGGGCGTGCCGCGCGAGGACGAACCGCGCTTCCACGGCTGGGCCGATGCGCTGGCGTCGTCACTCGATCCCCACTCCGGCGACGACGGCCGGGAAAAGGCACAGCGGGCACGTCAGGAGTTGGGCGCCTACTTGACCGAGCTGATCGAGACCAAGCGCCGCCACCCTGACGCCGGGATGCTCAGCGCGCTCGCTCCCGAGATGACACCGGCAGACCTGGAGGCCACCGCGGTGCTGCTCTTGGTCGCCGGCCACGAGACCACCGTCAACGCGATCACCAATACGACGCTCACCCTGCTGCGTCACCCCGATGTCCTTGAGCGGTTCCAGAAGGATCCGGATCTGGCCGTCCCGCTCATCGAGGAAGTGCTGCGGTACGAGCCCCCGGTCCAGTTCGTCCCGTGGACCACCGCCCTGGCCGACATCGACGTCGCCGGCACCACGATCCCCAAGGGCTCGCCGATCTGGCTCATGGTGGCCGCGGCCAACCGCGACCCCAAACGCTTCAAGGACCCCGACCGGTTCGATCCCGACCGCAAGGACAACGAGCACCTGGGCTTCTACACCGGCATCCACTACTGCTTCGGCGCCCCTCTCGCCCGTATGGAACTCCATGCGGCTGTGCCCGAACTGTTCCGCCGGGTCAAGGGCTTCAGCCTGATCGAGGACCCACCGCCGTACCGTGCCAACGCGGTGCTGCGTGGCCCCCGCCACCTTCCCGTGGCGATCGAGGGACTCAAGTCCTGACCGTAGCCTCGTGTCCCGGCTCGTCTACCGACTCGCAGCCTGACCAACGCGTTCGAATTCAACAACGGAGCCAGACCGGCGACCGGGGCAGCGCCTGGCGAAAGAGCCGACGGTTGGGAGACAGGGCCGACGGTTGGGAGACAAGGCCGACGGTTGGGAGACAAGGCCGACGGTTGGGAGACAAGGCCGACGGTTGGGAGACAAGAGGGCCCGTCTTCGCAGGACAGCGCAACTCCACGTACATCGGGAGCTTTTCTCGCCATCAGCCTGTCGATCTCGGTGACCGCGTTGTGCGGGATCAGTCTGGCCCGCGTGCGGCGGTCACCTGCGCGTAGGCGCCCAGGAAGCGGTCCCAGGTGCCATCGGCCATCGTGTGGTGCATTCCCAGGCCGCGATCGATGGACTTGAGCGGTATCGACCCGCAGATACAGGCCACCGGCACGCGCTCACTGTAGGAGCCGACGACTCCGTTGATCGAGCTCAGGGCGCCGACGACGTTCGTCACGAGGAGCGCGCCCATGCCGTTCAGCCGGGCACAGCCGTCTGCTGCACAGGACGCGTTCAGCTCACTGCAGTGACCGACCCATTTCAACGAGCCCGTGTCCTGGAGCTGCTGCTGCAATTCGAGGTTGAAGTCACCAGGGACGCCTTGGGGCGTTCGTGCTCTCACTCGCGGGCGGGCCTTGGCGAGGAGTTCGCGTCCCATGGAGCGGCGAGCCATGTGTCGGACCAGATCGGCCGCCAGATCTCGCGCGGGAAAGCGGTGAAGGCCAGTAGTGCGTGCTGGGCGGTGTCCAAGTGGGCCAGGGCCTTGGGGAATTCGGCTCCCAGCACGTCCAGCGCGTGCACTGTCTGGGCCTGTACTGCGTCGGTGTCGGGCTGTTCGGAGACGGTCCGCAGGAGCGTGGCCACCCAGGGCTGGGCGGATGTGGCGACCTGGCTGAGCAGGTTGCGGGCGTAGTGGGTGCGGCCGCGTTGCCAGGAGGCACCGGGCAGGTTGGCGCCCATGGTGTTGACGAGGCCGGTGTGGGTGTCGGGGACGACCAGCTGGACGCCGTACAGGTCGCGGGTGATCAGCGAGCGCAGGAAGGCCGGTCAGCCGGCGCCGTCGTCGCTGGAGGGGACGTCCAGGCCGAGGATCTCGCGGTGGCCGTCGGCGTTGACACCGACCACGCCACCCACAAGGAACAGGGCAGCATGATCCGCCGCCACATCGTCTGGCGAGCGTTGACCCGGGTCGATCACTTACGACGACCGTGAGAGCCGGTCAGGCGTTCGTGTGTGACAGGTGGTCGGGGAGGTCGGTGAGCTGTTCGATGCGGAGCACCGGATCGTCTGCCGTCGGCGATGGTCCACCGGTGACGAAGTCGATGCCGCGGTCCAGCCAGATGCCGGTGAGCCCCGCGCGGGTGGCTGCGTTTACATCGCTTTCCAGCATGTCGCCCACGTTGACCGCCTGTGCGGGGTCCGTACGCATCCGCCGGCAGGCGGCGGCGTAGGCGGCGGGCTTGCCCGCACCGAGCTCGGTAGGGGTCAGGACGGCTTCGAAGTATTCGAGGAGGCCGAAGCGGGCGAGCTTGGCGCGCTGCTGCTCGGGGTCCCCGTTGGTGAGAACAGCCAGACGGGGTCCTCGGGGAAGCCGTTTCAGGGTCTCCAGACATGGCTGGACATCGGGATAGCATCGCCAGGACTCCTCGAACACGCTGAGGTAGCGCTCGGCGATCCAGGCGTCCAGAAGGCCGGGGCTTTCAGGAACCGGCTCGCCGAGCACTGGCAGGAAAGAACGGAGCCTGCGTCGGTGGTGCTCAGCGAAGGAGCACTGACCGGCCAGGTATTCCCGCATGTGGCGCGCCTCCAGCGTCCACCACAACGTCACCAGCTCCTCCGGTGGAGCCGTCGCGTTCGGCGCGGCCTGGACGATCTGGCCGATCGTTTCCAAGACCGCGCTTCGATGATCGACCAGGGTGCCGTCCAGATCGAAGAAGATCACATCCGCCATAGGATGATCATCTCGGATGCCTGCCTCTGCCGCCAGAAGGCAGGTACCGCGATTTTCTTCGGGATGGCTGTCCAGTCGCAACAGAGCGAACGTTGTCTGATGCAGCACGAGCGTCTCATCGGGCGCCTTGCTTCTGGCCTGCCAGTATCGTGAGCCAGAGGCAAAGCCAAGATGTCTCCGCCACGTCGTCACGCGGCGGGTGACGGGCACCTCGTCCAGGACCTGCTGCGGCTGAACCTTGGGCTGGCCGCGCCGGTCAGAGCTGGGTGCGGCCGCCATCGACGGCGAGGTCGGCTCCCGTGGTGAACCGGTTGTCGTCAGCGGCGTGGAACAGTACTACCGCGGCGATCTCCTCGGGCAGAACCAGGCGGCCCATGGCGACGATGACGTCGACGGATCCCCACTCGCCCTTGACCCGCCGCCGGAGGCAGTCGAGGTCCTCTAGAAGGCGGGCGCCTGGAGTGCACCGCCGTCCTCTGCATGGCCACGGCAGCGAGTGGCCTGAAACCCGGCTGCTGGACGAGGAGTTCATGCTGCCGCTGCCGCTGCCGCTGCCGCTGCCGCTGCCGCTGCCGCTGCCGCGCGAGCACGGCGTGCGCTGCTGCGTTCAACTGGTGAGCAACGGCTACCTGAAGGCTGACGGCTGCACGGTCCTGGACGACTCCCGCCGCCCCGAGTGGCTCTTCGCCCGCGGGCCGTGGACGCTGTGGGCCGACCTGGAGTCCGTCGGCACGGTCCACCGTCGCCCGCGGCGTCCTAGCCGACTCCGCCGTTCGCGCGCACGTCCTCGGCGGCGGGCGGGGCGAGCCGTCGACGCCGACCGTTCCCCGCCCGCCCGCGCCGTCCGCACTGACGCCTTCCCCAGTACGACCCTCTCGTTCCGGGGAAGGCGGTCGATCAGCGTGCGGTGCTCTTGCGTCGGCTAGCGGACGACGTGGACGGTAACTGGCGTGGAGATGCGGTCGGTCTTCGCGTGCTGGTGGTGCCTGTCGGTCGAGTACAGGACTGAACGGAACTGCAGCTCGCCCGTGTGCGTGGCCTTGACGTTTGCGCGCGCATCGCCGTTGAAGCTCCGCGTGACGGCGTGCCAGTTGCTCCAGTGGCCGGGTTTGCCGGACCGCTCCTGTAGGACGAGCACGGTGTACTGCTCAGCGTCGTCGTCACCCTGGCCGTGTACTTTCACCACGTGGCCAGCATGCGCGGTGTGGGGGGTGGCCTGAATCGAGATGTCGCTCTTCGCGAACGCCGGGGATACCGCCATTGCTGCTGAGGCCACACCCAGCGCGCCGACTACCGCGAGCCGCTTCATACCAAGCTTCATGCTCAGGTCTCCTTGGATTTCTTCGTTCCCCTTGCGCCAACTAGGGTTCATAGCTGCACAATTGGCGCGCTTTCACCGAAGAAGAGCATTCGGTGCGCCAAGAAGTTGGCCCCCGATTGTCACTACCTCGTAACTGGTGTCGGATGACCATCGCGCTGCCTCACCGTGCACATACCGAGATGAGCTGTCTGACAGTCAACCCAGTCGTCCCAGGTCAGAGGCACTGCCTCTGACTAATTTCGTTGTCAAAAGAAACGGGCGACGAGATCCGCCAGTGCCCTGACCAAGTGTCCTGTCTCGGCCGATCTGGTCCCTATCTCAGGTGAACGGGGCCGATCTGCAGGCCGTCTCAGGTGAACTGGTCCGGGCAAAAGGTCAGTCGGCGCACGGGACGGCAGAATGGGCGCATGGGATGGATAGATGCGCCGAGTGCTTCCGATGACGCCGAGCCTGGTCAGAATGATGTCGTGGAGGCTGCGTGGCAGCGACTGCTCCATAGGGAGTATATGGACGTCGAACTGGTGGGAGCCGCGTATGCTGAGCCGCTTCTCCGGCAGCTCCATCCCTCAAGCAGCCACCAGGACCTTCACTTCAGCAGGTGTACTGGTGACTGGTCCTGGGATGTTCCGTTCATCATGCACCTTCCTGGCGGGCGCTACCTCGTCGCTGGGCCCTCCCGTTCTCAGATCGTCGGGGAGGCGGACACCGCCGAGGAAGCCGTTGCTCTGGTCGTCGGTGGTCTGCCGCCAGGCTGCGGCCCAGCGGTCGTCGGGGGTCGGAAGGAACTCGACCGGCCCCACACGGTCCCGGCGGACCAGCTCCCTGGAGACGATGAGCGGCGTTCTTACGCATCGGACCAGATCGGCTGAGAATTCGAATGTCCGCCCGTCTCAATCGATCCGGTCGCCGCAGCTCACAGCCCTGGCTGCGGACCAGATCTTTTGAGACGGGACACCAAGGACGTTCACGGTGTGGGAAGACACGCCGCCCGGCCTGTCGGCTGGGCGGCGTCGTGGCGATCAGGTTGGGGCGGTAGCAGATCCTGTACGTGTGCGGCGGCTCAGTGACCGGGAAGGTCAGCAGCTGCTGAGCATCACCCGGTGAAATATCCGCAAGCTCGCCGACTTCCTCACCACGTACGCCGCCCACCGGATCGAGATCGGGCGGGAACGGCTGCGGCAGATCCTGCACCGGCACGGCATCACCTTCCAGCGGACCAAGTCGTGGAAGGAGTCCACCGACCGCGACCGGAACGCCAAACTCGCCCGCATCGAGTACGTAACCGGGCACTTCCCGCAGTGCGTGTTCGCGTTCGACGAGTTCGGGCGTGCGCCACGAGGCGCTGAGGAATCGTGTGGGAGGAGGAACCCACCGCTGGTCATCGCGGTGACCGGTTGAAGCTGGAGGCAGGCTGAACCCCAGGTTGGGGGTGAGGCCGGAAGTAGCCTCGACAACGTAGGGGCGGACCGACACCACCAGACGGTTCGTGCCCGCAAGCGAAGACGGAATGGGCGTAACGAAACTGAACCAGTGGTCGAAGCCCCGTGAGTCGTTCGCGACCTGCTGAACCTGGTGGATGGGTCGCTTTGCGGTACTGGAGAGTGCCCTGTCCGATGGCCTCTCCTGTCCGACGGCCCTGCTGGGCGGCTGGAGACCCGGACCAAGACTGCGATGTGCGGTCCGTGGTGATGCCGCCGGGGTAGAGCTGGGCACCGAAGCCGTCGCAGAGATCCTCAGTGAACGTGGGAAGCGATCCGGTGTCGCCCTCCCCGTCCAGCAGCCAGCCGGACGACGGGCAGGTGCGACGCTCACTGATGGCACCGGATCGTGGCGGAGTCGCCGTAGTACTCCGAGGTCGGGAAAGCCTGCCGCATGGGGAAGGGCGACAGCGTGATGGCAGTGGTGCTGCTGCCGGGGAGGAGCGTTGTTGAACAGCGACGCGCCGTCGGTATCGTGGCCGAGCTTCTTCGCGGCCGAGCGACGGGTACTCGACCATCAGCTCAAGCTGCACCGATGGGCAAGGGCCGAGCCGGGCGTGGACGCGGTGACGCGCCATCACGTCGAGGACTACGGAGTGATTCCGTTCCTGGATGAGTTGCCATCCTCTCTCAAGGACGGATCCGTCAGCGCGCTGCCGGTCAAGCAGGCGGTGATCCCGAAGAAGGGCGGCAGGGTCCGTCACTTGGGGATCCCCACCCTGCGCGACCGCGTCGCGCAGATGGCCCTCAAACTGGTCCTGGAGCCGAACTTCGAGGTCGATTTCTACCCGTCCAGGTACGGGTATCGGCCTGGTCGTCGGGCCCAGGATGTCATCGCCGAGATCCACCATCTCACCAGCCTCACCTACGAGTGGGTGGTGGAAGGGGACATCACCGCGTGCTTCGGAAGGCCCTGCGTCTGTTCCGTGCGTTTTTGCGGGCTGGTGTCGTCGAACTGCACGGCAGTTGCGCGAACAGCCTGAACGGAACTCCGCAAGGTGAGGTTGCCTCGCCTCTGTTGGCCAACATCTGTCTCTCCGTGCTGGACCGGAACTTCGCTCGGCTCTGGGACGAAGAGATGAGCCCGCGCTGGCGTCGGCAGTATCGGCGCAAGAGAGGGCTGCCGAACTTCCGGCTGGAGCGTTACGCCGACGACGACCTCGTCGTGCTCTCTCGGTCGAGAAGACGCACATCACCCACATAGACGACGGCTTCGTCCTCCTGGGCTTCCACATCCAGAGGAAGCTCCGGGGTGACGGACGCCGCGTCGTGCTGACGATTCCGGCAAAGCAGGGGCCGGCATCGGTGATGCACAACATCAAGAGGCTGACGGGGCAGGGCATGACCTCGCTCTCGTTGGCGGAGGTGCTGCGGAAGGTCAACCCGGTCCTGCGGGGCTGGGCGGGCTACTTCCGCTACGGCGCATCGAAGAAGACGTTCTCCTAGCTCGGTTGGTACGCGTGGTGGAGGATGCTTCGGTGGATTCGTCGCAAGCACCCTCACCTGACCTGGAAGCAGCTGCGGCGGCGCTACAACGGAGCGGAGCTGACCGCATCGCGGAGGATCGTATGGTCCTCTACAACCCGGCGAAGATGCGGGTCGAGCGTTACCGCTACCGCGGAGCGTAGATCAGTACGCCATGGAACATCGACGAGGTCGATCCCGATGGAGCGCGTTTCCGTCGGATCGACCACGACGACATGGCCTTCGTCGGCCAGGTCAGCGAACACCTCACCTGACCTCGCGAATCACGTGGAGAGCCGGATGCCCGGCCAACGGGCACGTCCGGTCCGGCGGGCGGGGACGGGAGAACCGACACCTGGAAGGGTGCACGGCGCCTCGTCCCCGACCCAACCCCTCGCGATCCGCCCGCAGTTCGGTGCCGGGTGGGCGCCCGCGGTGCATCCCGACCGGCTGCCGGCGAACTATCACAAGCTGCACGGCGTCCGGCAGTTCCATGGCTGCTACCGCGTGGGCGACGACCAGCTTTGGGGTGTCGTCCACCGGCGCAGAAGCGCCGCGAACACCCTCGCCGCACTCGAATCCATCCGCCGAGCGTGGCCGGACGGAGCACCGATCTACGTCATCCTGGACAACCTGTCCGCCCACAAGGGCGCCAAGATCCGAACATGGGTGGCCCGGAACAAGGTCGAACTGTGCTTCACCCCGGCCCACGCGTCCTGGGCCAACCCCATCGAGGCCCGGTTCGGGCCGTTACGCATGCCGTGATCGCGATGGTCGGGCAGATGGTGATGACTGGACCGCAGGTGCTGACCAGAAGCGGAGTTTCCGTACTTCTTGCTGTCGTGCGTCACCCGTCGGCGAGGCGTTGGATGGTGGCGCTCAGCCAGGCTTGGAGATCGGCGGGGTCGCCGAGTTCGGAACGCAGGACCCGGCGGCGGGTCGAGACGCCGAGCACGAAGGCGTCGATCGCTGCGGCTCGGCTGCGGGCGTCCGCGTCGTCCAGGCCGCTGTCGCGCAGGTAGCGGTGGAGCGGCTCCAGCGAGTTCGTGTCGAGGAAGGCGGCCAGCGCCTCCGCCGCCTCCGGGCGTTCGCCGGACGCGCGTTGCAGCACGAGCAGCGGATCCTCCCCAGGCGCACCGAACCAGCGCTGGACGATGCTCGCCGCGAGGCGCGAACCCAGCGCGGAACGGTCGCCGTCGAAGGAGTTCGAGACCGGGATCTCCACCTGGGTCGCCGCCAGGAACAGGCCGTCCTTGCCGCCGAAATAGCGCGTGATGAGGTTGGGTGACACGCCGGCCGCGTCGGCCACCCCTTTGACCGTGACCGCCGCGTACCCGTGCTGGGCGAACTGGCGTTGGGCGTGCTCCAGGATCCGCTGCCTGGTGGCGGCTGCATTGCGCAAGGTCATGTGTACGAGCATACACATCATGTGTACGCTGATACACATGAGCGACGAGATGCGGGAACGACTCCAGCGGACGCGGCGTGTCACGACCCCGTGGAGTGACGACGGGACGCGCGGCATCAGCGGCACCCACCTCGACGAACTGCTCGAACGCTGGGCGAACGGATACGACTGGGGTGTGCACGAGCGCCGCATCAACGCGTTCCCCTGGGTGACGGTGCGGGCGGGCGACACCGACCTGCGTGTGATCCACCAGCGGTCCGCGGATCCCGGCGCCCCGGTTGTCGTGCTGCTGCATGGCTGGCCGGACTCGGTGTTGCGGTTCGAGCGCGTCCTGCCCTTGCTCGCGGACCTGCACGTGGTGGTTCCCGCGCTGCCGGGCTTCCCGTTCGCGCCCCCGCTCACCGTTCCCGGTATGTCGGTCAACCGGATCGCCGGGATCGTCGCGGACGCTCTCGAGGAGCTCGGCTACTCGCGGTACACGGTGTCCGGCGGGGACGTGGGTGGCACCGTCGCGGAACTCCTCGCGGCCGGACACCCGGACCGGGTGGCCGCCCTGCACCTCACGAACATTGCCCCGCAGCGTGCGCTCACGGCGGACCCGGCGAAGCTCGCGCCCGACGCGGCGGCCTATCTCGGCCGGGCGGCGCAGTGGTTCCGGACCGACGGCGGGTACATCGCGGAGCAGTCGACGCGGCCGAACACGCTCGCCGTCGCCCTCGGCGACTCACCCGCCGGTCTCGCGGCGTGGATCGTCGAGAAGCTGGAGTCCTGGTCCGACGAGGCGGCCTTCACTCCGGACGAGCTTCTCACCTGGGTCACCGCCTACTGGGTCACCGGCACGATCGGCACCTCTTTCACCACCTACGTCGAACCGGCCGCCCTCCCCGACCGGATCGACACGCCGACCGTGCTCTCCGTGTTCCCGCGCGACATCAAACCGGAGCCGCGAAGCTACGCCGAGGCGTTCCTGAACATTCGCGACTATGTGGAACACCCAGCCGGCGGCCACTTCGCAGCCTGGGAGCAACCCGAGGTCTACGTCGGCGACATACACCGTGCGGTCACACTGGGAGGCTGAAGCGGAGCTTGCGGATGCTCCACCACTGCAACGCCGTACGCCCGGCTCGGCCCATGCCGTGGCAGCCGACACGGTGAACGTCCGTGGTCACGGCACGAGCGGGCCAGGGTGAGGTGAATGGGCTCGTTGGGGCGACGGCTGAGGCACTCGGTGGGGGAGAGGGACGCTGCAGGAGGGGCAGCCGAGGCGCGTTCGAAGAGCGTAGCTGCGGCTCCGGTGGTGAGTCCTGTCCGTGCTGATGGTGCGCGGAGAGGTTCTCCCCACGGACTCATCCTGCCGGTTGTTGAATGTAGTCCTCCAGGCGCGCCACTGCGAACCCCTGCTCGTGGATGCGCTGGAGCAGATTGCCGAACATCTTCGTCATCGTGGTGCCGTTGAGTTCTTTGGGCCCGCGGATGTGAGCGAGGATGATGTCGCCGGGGTGCAGCTTCTTGTCGGCCCCCTGATACCGCATGTCGGTGATCTGCATGGACTCCCGCCAGCAGATGATCGCCCGGGGCCCGCACTCACTCACGGCGACCTTGGTGTTCTCGTCGTACGTGCCGTAGGGCGGGCGGAACAGCAGTGGCGCGGTGCCGTATTGCTCCAGTACGCCATGAGTGCCGCGCCCGCGCTGGTCAGCGGGGTCTATGCGCTGTTCGAAGCCGCTTGGGAGATCGCCGCCGATCTCGAGGTCTTCCTCAGCTCGGATCGCCCCCAGCTGGATGCTCAGGCACGCACGGTCCTGCGGGCGCTCGGCTCTGGTGCCACTGACGAGGCAGCCGCACGAGAACGTGGCATGTCGGTGCGCACCTACCGCCGCCGGGTCGTCGAACTCCTCGTCGCTCTCGACGCGGATTCGCGATTCCAGGCCGGGATACGCGCGGGCGAGCTGGGCCTGACCCGCGGGTGATCAACCTCCGTAAATGAAGTCGCGGCGCTGTCCCGGGTGCGCGTCCAGTCGTTGCACTAACAAGACACTCTCCATCGAAGGTCTGCCTCACGTTCGATTCACTCCCATCAGTGAACGGGGTGACCAGCCAGACTCAGATCCGTAGCCTCCCTAGGGCGGCTCTGTGACCTGCGCCTTCCGCGCTGTCTCAGGCTGCTTCACCGGTGGGCCGTCTCAACTCCACCGCACGTCCCTGTGGTTCGGCAGGCCGGCGATGAGAGTGCACGCCGCTGACCTGAGGCGACGACCTCCTGTCGTGGTGCAGGAAGCGGCTGACATGCGCGTGCCGGGCAGCGACTGCGCGCATTCGGAGGATCTCGTCGTGATCCGTGATCCGCACTTTGTCCTCGACGAACACCCAGGCAGTGCGCCCTACCTCGGTGCCTGGAAGCCACCGATGTTCTGCTCGAGCAGTTCGGCCAGCCGCAGCGGGGTGCGGTCCTCGAACATCGGACCGATGAGCTGCACTCCCACGGGCAGACCCTCGGGGGACCGGCCCGCTGGTATGGCGGTGGCGGGTAGGCCGGGCATGGTGGCCAGACCGGCCCAGACGAGCTGGTCGAAGTATGGGTACTCGACGCCGTCGATGTCGAGCAGGCGTTCCAGCGGATTGGGGTTGTGGTCGTGCGGGAACGCGGGAGTGGGCGTGATCGGGCACACCACGGCGTCGAACTCGGCGAACAGCTGCCGCCAGCCGTGGCGGTGCAGTTCGCGGCGGTTGTTCGCCTGGAGCCAGTCGCGGTGGCTGAACACCATCCCGCGCAGCCGTGCCGCGTCGAGACTCTGGTCGTCCGCGCTCAGTGCGGCGGCGCGGGTCCGCAGCCGATCGTACGGTTCGACGGGAAAACGTGCGACGGAGCCCGAGACCAGCAACTGGCTGTAGAGCGTCCCGGCCTCGGTCAGATCGGGTAGCAGCGGACTGTGCCGTTCGACGTGGGCGCCGCCGTCGACAAGCGCGTCGGCGACTCGGTTCACGCCCGCCCGCACCGCCGACCCGGTTGGAATGAGCGGATGTTCGTCGAGGATCAAGACCCGGAAGTCGCGGAGCCGTTCGTGGCGCGCGGGCGGCAACCTCAAGTGGTGCGCCACGCCGAGCGTCAACGGATCCGGTCCGGCCATGACGTCGAGCAGGAGCGTGAGGTCGCGGGCGGTGCGTGCCATCGGACCGACGACGGCGAGGTCGAGGTCGACCGGCAAGGCCGGTGCGGACGGCGGGACCATGCCGCGGTTGGCCGCCAGCCCGAGTGTCGGCTTGTGTGCGTAGATACCGCAGAAATGTGCGGGGGTGCGCAACGATCCGGCGATGTCGGAGCCGATGGACAGCGCGCCGAATCCGGACGCCAGGGCCGCCGCTGATCCGCCGGAGGATCCCCCCGGCGTGCGACCGTGATCCCACGGGTTATTGGTGGTGCCGTAGATCTCGTTGAAGCTCTGCACATCTTGCAGCCCCAAGGGCACATTGGTCTTACCGAGCACCACCGCGCCTGCGGCCTTGAGCCGCGACACCTGCACCGCGTCCTCGGCCGGCACATGGTCCCGGTGTTGCGGCATGCCCCAGGTCGTGGGCAGCCCGGCGATGTTGTAGGACTCTTTGACCGTCACCGGAATGCCGAGCAGCGGCCGGTCCTCACCGCGGGCGCGCGCCTGGTCGGCATCGCGCGCGGCGGCCCGTGCACGGTCGAAGTCCGGCACACAGATCGCGTTGATCGCCTTGTCGTCCCGCTCGATACGGGTGATTGCCTCGTCGGTCAGTTCCGCCGAGGTCACTTCACCGGTACGTAAGGCAGCCGCGAGTTTTTCGGCAGTCGGAAATTTCCACTCCATGAATCCGACCGTACCGGCCAGTGGAAGAGGTCATGAAATGCCGTTTCGCACAACGGGATGGGTGTCCCCATACTCGTGATGTTTCTCTTCGGCCACAGACGATTCGCCCGATCGCAGGCCATGGCGACGCGCGGCGGCCTCGCTTGTGAAGCGCTGTCGAGACTCAGTGTTCAGCCTGGTCGACCTTTTGGATAACCGCCACCATCGGGTGACCGGGTTGAGTCATGGTCGGCCCGGTGGGCCTCTCTGTGAACCCCGCTGGTGGGCGTTGCTCTGTCCAGCGCGCCTGTCCCGGCCGTCACGTGCGTGCCGTGTGGCCCTGCGAGCGGCGTGGCGTGCCCCGCGTGCCGCTGGGGGCCTGTTCAGTCCCGGCTGCCCCGTCCGATTCGCGCTCTACGCATATGCTGCTTGGCTGCGGACTCTGACCGTATGGGGGTTTTCGAGGACGGGATTGTGCTGCCTGAGCGGCGGCCGGACGAGTCGGATGACGACTACTGGGGCCGGGTCGAGCAGGTGACGGATCGGATTGAGGCTCGGGAGGAGGGGGCGACCGCGCCTGCTCCTCCGCTGCCGCCGGTGTGCCGGGAGTGCGGGTTGGGGGCGGACCGGTTTCCGACGCTGTCGAAGGCGTGGGTGCTGCTGGAGCGGTTGGATCCAGTGAATGTGGTGCCCGCGCACATGGTGCCGCCGCGGTTCCGTTGGCTGATCAATGCGGATGGGGTGGCGTGGAATCCGTGGCTGGCGGAGCCTACGCCGGGCGCGGTGTGCCGGATTCCGCACCGTCTGGTGTGTCCGGGGCTGCCGGAGGTGAATCCGTGGATGTGGTTGACGGTCATGCGCGGGGAGAACGAGAGGCAGGCGCAGCGTCTCTACAATCCGCCGCGGTTCGGTTGGCCGGACGCGGGCGAGCCGGCGGCGAGCGCGTAGGGCCGGCTCCGCTCGAGACCGTCGCGGACGGCGGCCCGGATTTCGGCGAACACGGTCGTGATTGCCGCGTTGGTGTCCTGGCGTGCTGGGTCGATGGCGTGCTGCTGGCCTGCCATCTGCTGCCGTAGAGCTGCGAGTTCACTCAGGATCTGGTGCAGCACGTCGTCGTCGCCGTTCCCTTTGCCGAAGATCGCCACAAGCCCCCTTGTCGTCGGTCAACCTGATCAGGGTGGGGGGTATGACCGGGCAAGGTCGCAAACCGGACATGAGACCGAACTCCGGGCGGTGGGAGGGTCGTTCACGCCCTGTCGGGTGCCGTGTCGTCGTGAGATGTCGGCGAGTTGCGTCACCCAGAAGGGCGATTAGAGTGGAAAGTGACCACATATGATATAGCTCCCGAAAGGGGACTCAGTCATGCGTGCTAGCAATGGCAAGCGGGCGGCCGTCCTGAGCGCCGCCCTTTTCGCTGCCACCATCGCCCTCGCCCCTGTTGGTTTTCAGCAGGCTTCAGCGGCCACACCAAGTGCCGCTCCCGTCAGTGTGACCACGAACGTTTCCCATCAAAGTGACTACCGACAGGGTTACAGGGACGGCTTCCGGGATGGGTACTCGGACGCCAGGGACGACTGCCACAGGAACAACAGACTTCGTGGAGACCACGGGCACAAGATGGGTGACTACACCCGCGGCTACGCCGATGGTTTCAGCGACGGGTTCGCTCGGGCCGAACGTCGATACTGCTGAGAGTCGTTGACGGCGGGTGCGTTCTGGTTACAGAAAGCGTGGCTGTGGAGGGGACCGTGTCCCCAGGCCCCACCCATAGCCCAAGAGGACGATCGTTCGGCTGAAGGCTCATGGAGCCTGTCGCCGCGTAGGCGACCGCCCTTCATGACCACACACACGTCGCAGACCTGGCCGGGATCCCTCCCCGCCGGGGTTGTTTTCGTACGCCCGCCGTACCTCCGTACGGGCCGGTCTCGGTCCTGGACCGCGGGGCCTGCCGCCGGCCGGTCGGCCAGGCCGCCTCACCGGTGGCCAGTGGCCGGTCGTCCAGAACGATCGTGGTGACCGCAAGGTAGTCATCGCTGACCTTCCGCATGGTGACCAGGACTGCCAGCACCGAGCGGCCGGACAGGAACGTCTCGATCATTCCGTCGTCGAGGTCGTTGATGCGTTCAGGAAGACGGAAACGAGGGTGCTGCGGAGTCTGCTCGATCAGGAACGACCACGTGTTCCGATGGCAGATCACCCGGGTTGAAGCGATGGCTGCCGCCTGAAGCACGCTGTCCATGTGCCGATCGCCGTCCTCCCGTTGCTCTTGTTCCGCATCCTTTGGGGCTGCGGCCGCAGGAGGTTCTGCTGGAGCCGGTTCGGGCGGCGGCGAGGCCGACGTACCGGGTGTCGGCGCCGTGACAGTCTCAGACGTTTCGCCCTGGGACGGCTGCCGGCCCCGCTGCTCTTCACCGTTGCTGACCGGGCCGGTGACCTCGTTCGCTGCCCCTTCCCTCCACCCGTTGCTGCTTTCGACGTCGGCAACCTCGAGCGGCCGTGGCTCGTGCTGCACCAGTGCGAACGTGGATCCGCGATCTGCGACGGTTACGGTTGGTGTGGGCACGTATCAAGCAGAGCTGGCCAATCTGGCAGCCCGCGCCCTCGGCGAATGGGAGACCCTCCTCCGCAGGCGACTCAAGGCGCTGCGGTGCCGGCACGGCATCCTCAGCGGATTGCTCGCCGGGACCGGCCTCGCTCTCGACAGACCGAACCGACCCCTGGAACGCCGAAGTCAGGAGGCCGTCACAGGAGGTCGGCGAGGCGGTCTACCTGGTTCGGGTCGAGGCCGTAGCAGTAGAGCATGACCTCGTCGGCGCCGAGGTCGGCGAAGCGGGCGATCGCATCGCGGATCTCGGTGGGCGTGGTGAGCAATCCGGCGACCATCCGGTCGGCCATGCCGGTGAAGGTGTAGTACGCGTGCAGGTTGGCCTGGGCGTCATCGATGACGTCTTGAGGGCCGAGGGCGACGTTGACCTGCGCGACAATGCGCGGTTCGCCGTCGCGGCCGTACTCCTTCCAGAAGGTGCGGACAGTGTCGAACAGGCCGCCTGCCCACGAGGGCGCCGCGGCGGCGAGGAAGCCGTCCCCCCAGCGAGCAACGCGTTCGAGCGCCACGGGCTTGAAGCCACCGAAGAGCACCTCGGGGCCGCCGGGCCGGGCGGGCGCGGGGCCGATCGGGCCGACGCCGTCGCCGTAGGGCTCGCCGGACCAGAGGCGGCGCATCACCGCCATCTGCTCGTCGAGACGTCGGCCTCGGGTGCGCTTGTCGATCCCCGTGACCTGGTGGTCGTCGTCCCGGCCGCCGATGCCCAGGCCGAGGACCAGGCGGCTACCGGTCATCCGGTCCAAGGTGGCAGCCTGCTTGGCGAGGAGGGCGGTATCGCGCAGCGGGGCGAGCAGCACCTCGGTCTGGACGCGGATGCGGGAGGTAGCGCCCGCGAGGATGGCGAGCGCGACCAGGGGTTCGGGGTTGTCGTAGACGAGTCGGTCGAGCAGGCCGAGCGTGCTGTAGGGCCCGGCGTCGGCGCGCTGGGCCCAGGTGAGCAGGGTGGTCGGGTCGCCGATGGGCAGGCCGATACCGACGTTCATGAAGGAGACCTCCGAAAGGAAGGGTCGACAAAGACTGCTGCCGCCCCTCCGGCACCTCAGCGAGGTGGGACGCTCCCGCTCTGCGGCGTGTTTCTGGGGAGCGTGACGTCGAAGTGATCTGACCTTAGGGCGAGCCGTGTTCGTGGTACAAGCCAATTTGGCGAGCCCCTGCCCCCAGCAGTTACAGGCAGGACGTCGGGAATCGCTCAAGAACTCCTAGCGGAACGCGCGCTCGGAGCTCGGTGCGTGTCCTGTGTCCGGAGCCTCACGAGTGTCGGCAGAGCCGCTCGATGAATAGGTTGGCGTGGCCGCGCTTGCGCGTGCGTTCGACGCGCTGGTCCGCCAGCTTGGGTTCAGCCTGCAGTCGAGTCCTTGGTCAGCGCGTCCATGAGGAGGTCGACGAGTCGACGGGCCTGCTCTTCGGTGCCGTGCTGCACGGAATAGGCGATGCCGCCCATGAGGAGCAGGACATCATCGGAGGTGACGTCCGTTCGCAGGCTTCCGTCCCGGCCGCCGGCCTCAAGGAGAGTGGCGACGGCGTTGGTGAGCAGTGCGTGGCTGTTGGCGTATGGGTCGACTCCGGAGGCGATGACCGCGTTGAGTGCTGCGGACATACCGCTCTTGGCCGTGGCGTAGTTGATGAAGTGTTCCATCCACATCCGGGTGGCCTCCGCGGCCGGGTGCCGGGCGAGCAGGTCGGCCGCCTTCTCGCATACACGGGTGAGCTGGTGCCGGTAGGCAGCGTCGATGAGGGCTTCGCGAGTCGGGAAGTGCCGGTAGAGCGTACCGACACCGACGCCCGCCTGCTTGGCGATGGCGGCCGGGGCGGTGTCCAGCCCCTGCTCCGCGAAGACCCGCGCTGCAACCTCCAGCAGGCGTGCCCTGTTCTGTTGCGCATCGCTCCTGGTCCGGCGGGGGGTGGCGGGCATGCGGGTTCCTTCGGTGTCTGTCTGCGATTGTATTCCGGAATGCGTTCCGCTTAACTAAACGGAACACATTCCGGTAAGACTCTACTCCAGGAGACATCCATGCCCACCCCCTCCGACAAGGCCGTACGACACTGGTTCGTCACCGGAGCCTCCGGCGGCCTGGGCCGCCAACTCACCGAGCACGCCCTCCAGTGCGGCGACCGCGTCACGGCCACGGTCCGCCGCCCCGCAGCTCTGGAAGACCTGCGCGAAACGTACGGCGACCGGCTGACCGTCGAAATCCTCGACGTCACCCGGCCGGTCGACGTCGACAAGGTGGTCGGCAGGACTCTCCAGTCCGGACCGGTGGACATCGTGGTCAACAACGCCGGATACGCAGTAGTGGGCGCCGCGGAAGAGATGGCCGTGGAGCAGATCCGCGACCAGATCGAGGTCCTCCTGCTCGCTCCGATGCTGATCACCCGGGCCTTCCTGAAGCCGATGCGCGAGCAGGGCGGAGGCCGGATCATCCAGATCTCCAGCATGGGCGGCCAGATCGGCACCCCCACACACAGCTCCTACCACGCGGGCAAGTGGGGGCTGGAAGGCTTCACCGAGAGCGTCAGCCGCGAAGTCTGCGGCTTCAACATTCACCTCACCCTGGTCGAACCCGGCGCCACCCGCACCGGCTTCGCCTCGGCCTTGCACTACACCACCGAAACGGCCGCCTACCGTGACAACGCCGTCGGCCAGACGCGGCGCTACCTGGAGACCGCCGACGACAGCGTCTTCACAGGCGACCCGGCCAGGCTCGCCGCCGCCATCTACGACACGACCCGCCACCCGAACCCGCCCCTGCGCCTCACTCTCGGTTCCGACACCTACCACGCCATCCACACCGCACTCACCGAACGTCTCACCGCACTCGAAACCCAAAAGGACCTTGCGGCATCTGTCGCCTTCAACCGCTGACCCGACCTACCGACACGACAAGAAACCTTGAGCAACCGCCGCGTCACGCATCACCACAACCGCGCGATCCTGAAGGTCCCACGCGTCATCTCACCCAGCACTCCTCACGCAACCCGATCAGGCGTCGCCAGCAGATCAGTGCGCATCCGAGGGTGAGGAAACGCTTCGTGGATGTCGTCGCATATCTCCCAGCGGATCCGCAGGCGGCGGAACCAGTGCAGGTGAGCGAACGCGCGCTCCACGACCCAGCGTTGGGTGCCGAGTCCGGAGCCGTGTTCGGTACCCCGGCGGGCGCTCAGCGGTCTCACGCCGAGATCCCGGACCAGGCGGCGGTATTTGTCGTGGTCGTAGCAGCGGTCGGCCCACACCACGTCCGGGCGGCGCCGGGGCCGGCCGCGCCTGCCCCGCACCGGCGGTACCGCCTGGAGGAGTGGGATCAGCTGGGTGACGTCGTTGCGGTTGCCGCCGGTCAGGGTGGCGGCGAGCGGGATGCCGGTGGCGTCGGTGATCAGGTGGTGCTTACTGCCCGTCCCGCCCCGGTCTACGGGGCTTCGTCCGGTCTTGGCTCCCCCTTCAACGCCCGGATAGGGGAGCCGTCGACCGCCGCCCGGGAGAAGTCCAGGGCGTTCGCGCTGCGAAGCTTGGCGAGCAGGACCTCATGCAGCCGGGGCCACACACCGGCCCCGGTCCACTCGGCCAAGCGCCGCCAGCAGGTCATGCCCGACCCGAAGCCGAGTTCCTGCGGCAAGTGTTCCCAGGAGATCCCGGTGTGCGGCACGAACAAGACGCCCTGGAACACCAGCCGGTCCGGATGCCGCTCGCGTCCGGGATGCCGGCTTCGACGCTCGAGTTTCGGCAGCAGCGGCTCCATCACCGCCCACAACTCGTCACAGACTTCCCACGGCTTCGGCCGCACCACCCCGCACCCCGGATCATCAACTCCCGGAGCGATCCAACCACCTCGAAGATCATTTTGTGAGGAGTTCCATGTGCAGAGAAGGTTCCCGAGAGCGCGTCGCCGACCGAGCTGAATGCGATAGTCGACCAGTGAGCCCTGGACGACGAGGGGCGCCGGTTGCGGTCGAAGACCCGCACGGTCGGTGGGCACTTCGCCCAGGAACAGCCACTGCTGAGGCCGCTGCCGAGGGAGGTGTTCGAGACCGGCCGGTGGCTCACCCCGTGAGTGAACCGCTTCGGGTAGGTCACCGTCCGCTGCAAATCCTGCTCCGTTTCTGTCCGCTTCATCGGACGCAAGATGCGGGAGCCGCTGCACGCCAACGACTTGGTCGTCCATGACGGCCGCACGGTGGTCACCCACCACGAACGTCTCAGCGGCAGGGGTGAGTCCCGGCTGGTTCTGGACCGCTATCTGGAAGCCCTTATGCGCAAGCCGGGTGCCTTTCCCGGTGCGACGCCCTCGAACAGGCCAAAGCCGCAGGGAAGTTCATGCCGGCTCATGACGCGTGGTGGACCGCAGCCCGGGCCGCCCACGGCGAGGCGGCCGGGACCAGAGCGTTGATCGAGATTCTGCTGTTGGGACGGCACATGGAGCACGAGTATGTCGTTGCCGGACTTGCCGCGAAGCGTAAGTCGGCGCGTCATTGATCATCGAGGGATGCCTGCCGGGCAAGGAATTCCTCGAACGCCGCCTTCTGCTTCGGATCCATGAAGCCTTGGCGGACCTTGCGGGCCTTCTCCTGGGGCCAGTGCGCCTCGTCGGGGTCCAGTAGCTCGGCGACCACCACGCCTGCGCGAGCAACCGCCGTGCGCCCTCCTACGCGACGACGAAAAAGCGTGAACGCGCCGAACTCCGTTGGGTAGGCCAGTTCCCGCTCCTCCACCACAGCTTGGTTCTCATCCCCAGCGCCACTCGTCGGGTAGGCGGTGGGGGCCCAATGCTCCCAGAGCGCCAGCGTGGCCGCGGGCACGAGCACCGCGCGTTCCGCCTCTTCACGCCCCTCCCACATGAACGTGACAGCGACGGGCTCGCCGACCGCCTCGGCCAACCCGAGCACTCTCTCCATCTCATCGTTGATGGGGTAGCCCACCACTACATCGATCTGAATGCCCATGGTGCCTGAGGCTACTGGCCGCTTCCGACATGCCGGCCCAAATATTACGGTCAGTGCCGTTCCGGTAACACCTGGTGGGCGCGGGTACGGCCGTGAGCGGTCTTCATCTCGCAGGTTCAGATGTGCGGGGGATGTGCCTCCATGTTTTTCCACCCCGAGCCCTGTGGGGTGAAGCGAGGGGCGGCCGGATGTGTCATCACGATCAACCTGAACGGTCTGTGTAGCGGGTGGCCAATCATGGCTTGAACTCGCACCTCGCCGGGCCGTCCTCGCGCAACTGTTGGTGGAGTGGGAGGGGATCCGCCTTGAAGGCTGGATCGGCGCAGGGCGGAAGGGTCGGCTGCTGGCTCATCGGGCCTTCGGGGCCCGTCGCGCATTCATGCGGGGAATGTCTTCGCTTTTAATGGTATACGTCCCATTAGTGCGGATAGTCGATGTCGTCGAAGGGCGGGGCTGCGATGGAGCGGACCATGTGTTGCGTGGTGGGCGGTGGCCCCGCCGGAATGGTTCTCGGCCTGTTGCTGGCCCGGGCCGGCGTGGCCGTCACGGTCCTGGAGAAGCACGGCGACTTTCTGCGCGACTTCCGCGGCGACACTGTGCATCCGTCGACTCTGGCGCTGCTGGACGACCTCGGTCTGGCCGAGCGCTTCGCCCGTCTGCCGCAACGTCGGGTGACCACGGTCCAGTTGCCGCTCGGTGCGGATGGGTCGCTGATCACCGTCTCGGACATCAGCGCGCTACCGGGCCCGTACAACTACGTGGCGATGGTGCCCCAATGGGACCTGCTCGACCTCCTTGCCGACGAGGCTCGAAAAGAGCCGTCCTTCTTCCTGCGGATGAGCACCGAGGCGACGTCCTTCCTGGTGGAGCACGGACGGGTCACCGGTGTGCGTTATCGCACGTCCGACGGCCGTACCGGCGAACTGCGGGCCACCCTCACGGTGGCCTGCGACGGCCGGGGCTCGCTGGCCCGGTCGCGGCCCGAACTGCGGCTGCGGCAGTTCACCTGCCCCATGGACGCCTGGTGGTTCAGGCTGCCACGGCGGGAAGGCGACCCGCACGGGCTTGTGGGAGGTGTCGGCGACCGGTTCCTCACCGCGATGATCGACCGCGGGGAGTACTGGCAGTGTGCCGGGCTGATCCCCAAGGGGACCAACGCCGAGCGCCGCGCCGCCGGTCTCGAGCAATTCATGGCCGATTTCTCGGCCGCCGTGCCCTGGCTCGCGGACCGGGCGCATGCGCTGCGGTCGTGGGAGGAGGTGAGAATGCTCGATGTACGGCTCGACCGCCTCCGGCGCTGGTACCGCCCTGGGCTGCTGTGCATCGGCGACGCGGCGCACGCGATGTCACCGGTCTTCGGCATCGGTATCAATCTCGCCGTCGAAGACGCAGTTGCCGCCGCGCGGTACCTCGTCGAACCGCTGCGCAGGGGTGAGGTCGGCCTGCGGGACGTACGCGGCGTCCAGCGGCGCCGGTGGCCGACCACAGCGGCGACACAGGCACTGCAGCGGTTCGCCCACGCGCGGGTCATCACGCCCGTGCTCACGGGACGCCCGCCAGGCAAAGCCAGGTGGGCGGAGCGGATGAGTGAACTGCTCACCACCGCACCGTGGCTCAAGCGCGTGCCGGCGTACTTCATCGGCTACGGCGCGATGCGCGAACGTCCGCCCGCCGAGTCGGTACGGTGAGCTGCGGCGCGCTTCCGACCACCGGTGGAGGATGCGGGGGAGACGACAGCGCTCTCACACGCGTCGGGGCTGAATCGGAAACGCCGTTCATCGCCAGCAGTGTTGGGCGCGTCGCATACGGCACATGGAGAACACGGCAGACGAACTCCTGCCCCACCCACGCCCTCGAAGTCGGGTTCGCCGCCTACGCAGCCTTCGGGAGCAGGAGAGCCAGCCTGCGGTGGTGTCTGTTTCTTGAGAGGTATTACCCGTCTCGGAGCGGTAGGCACCAGGCCCTTCGCGTGTGCGCCGATCAGGGGCAGGCCTCCCGAATGGACCGTGCCTGTCTGCACCGGCTGTTCATCCTGGCGCACCTGGGCATGGCTGCATGCCGATCGCGTCCAGCTCCAGGTCCTGGAGCCGGGATCAGGGGATGAGGGGGATCTTGCCGTGGGTGTGGCGCTGCCCTGACCGGAGGGGAAGGCGGCGGGGAGCCGGTGGTGCGGGGCGCCGGTGCGGAGGGCGGTCTCACCAGGGTTGATGCCTTCGGCCCCGATCTCGACGAGGACTGCACCGGCGGCTGGCGGGAGTGCTCGTGAGCGAGGCTGAGCACCACCGCCCGCGCTGGTTTCGCTCGTTCGCCGCAGCTCGGAATCAAGCCGCGTACTGGTGGGCCGAGTAGGTCAGGTAGCCCGCGTCACCGCCCTGGTAATACGTGGCCTCGTCGACGGGGGCGATCGGAAGTCCGCCCCGCAGCCGCTCGACCAGGTCGGGGTTGGCGAGGAAGGCGCGGCCGAAGCTGATGAGATCGGCGCCCAGACCGAGCCAGTGTTCGGCGTCCTCCCGGCTGGTCTGCTTCGGTCCCATCGGAAGGACGGGGTTCATGACGAGGGTGCCCGGCCACGCTCGTCGCAGGGCGACGAGCACCTCCTCGTCGGCGGTGGCCTCGAGGTGTACATATGCCAGCCCGAGGGGGGCCAGCTCGGCCAGCAGCGCGGTGTAGAGCTCGCGGACGTCGGTCTCCTGAACTCCCCAGAAGGTCCCGCCCGGTGAGAAACGGACGCCGGTCCTGTCCCCGCCGACGGCCTCGACGGTAGCGGCGACGGCCTCGACGGCGAACCTGATCCGGTTGACGATCGGGCCCCCGTAGCGGTCCGTGCGCAGGTTGGCGTTGGACGAGAGGAACTGCGAGATCAAGTAGCCGTTGGCGCCGTGGAGTTCAACGCCGTCGAAGCCCGCGTCGACGGCGCGGCGCGAAGCTTCGGCGTACGACCGCGCGTGCTCGGGCATTTCGGTGATGTCCAGAGCGCGCGGCGTCGGAGCGGGCTGGGGTCCGGTGGGGGTGAACACGTCGCCGACGGCGGGGACGGCCGAGGGCCCGACCGGCTGCAGGCCGGTGGTGTCGGAATGTGAGACCCGGCCGCCGTGCATGAGCTGGGCGAAGATCCGGCCGCCGTTGGCGTGGACGGCGGCGGTCACGGGGCGCCATGCCTCGACCTGCTCGTCGGTGTGCAGTCCCGGTGTACCAGGGTTGGACTGCCCGATCGCGCTCGGCTGCACCCCCTCGCTCACCATCAGCCCGGCTGTGGCCCGCTGAGCGTAGTAGGTCGCCATCGACGACGTGGCCAGGCCACCGGCCGCGGCTCGGACCCGGGTCATCGGGGCCATGACCATTCGGTTGGGCAGCGTGAGGCCGCCGAGCCGATAGCTGGTGAAGAGGGTCGTCATGTCAGGACTCCTTCGGGTTCCGCCGTGCCCGCACCTCGGGCACAGCGGCTACGCTAAAACCTCACACTGACGTCAGAGGCAAGGGTCTGTGACGCAGAACTCAGCCAGGGGGCTTTGTGAGGATCGGGGAGCTCGCGTCACGCGCCGGAGTCAGCGTCCGGTCCGTGCGCTACTACGAGGAGCAGGGGCTGCTTACCAGTACCCGCAGCCAGAGCGGGCAGCGGCACTACACGGACGGCGAGGTCGAACGGGTCGCGTTCATCCAGCGGTTGTACGCCGCCGGCCTGTCCAGCCGCACCATCGCCGAGCTACTGCCCTGCGTCGACGCACCCAGCGAGGAAAACTCCGACGCTGCGCTGGAGCGGATGGCACTGGAACGGGAGCGGCTCTCCACGCACATCGCCGACCTCGTGCGGACCAGGGACACGCTCGACGGGCTGATGGCCACGGCCCGGGCGCACCGGGAACAGATGGAGAAGTCTGCGGTCGGCTGACTGGGGGAGGGGCTCGTAGGTCTGCACTGGCCTTCTCCGGGAAGCACGCAGCCCCGGAGGTTGCCGGGACCGTCTGGGGTTGAGTCTCCGGAAAGCGATGACACTCGCGCGATGTCCGGGGCCGCTTTCCGTCTGACGGGCACGCGGCGAGAAAGTTGGTCTGTTGCTCCCGCCTTGCGGGAGGGCACACCGCTCGGCCTGTTTGATCAGGTCAGGACCGTGTGGCGTGGTCTTCATGATGGATATCACGAAGATCATCACTGTTCAGATGCGCCAGTACTACCTGCGCTGGGTCATCCTTGGCGGCCGCCCCCGGCCCGAAAACCGCTGCGGTTCGCCCAGGAAGAGGCTGGTGTCCCGGCCGGGAGATGCGGCACCAGGCGTAATTCGCGCATCCAAAGCGATGGAGGGTGCCGCACTCAGGTGCGGCACCCTCCAGTTTCAGGCGAGTGAAAGAGCGTAGTCCGGCGGAAGCGTGGTCTCGTTCACGCCTGACGTACGGCGCGGGATCAGCATCACCGCTCGTCCGTCCACCTGCCCGGGCGTCGGCGCGGCCGAGGCGCGTTCGTCGGTGAGCTGCTCGCTCATCCGTCCAACGACCCGTTCGGTGACGGTGAGTTCGTCCCGCTCTGCCCGTACCTCCGCCAATTGCTTGGCCAGCTGCTCTTCGAGTTCGTCCAGTTGCGCGCGCCGCGCGGTGATCCGTTCCAGCAGCTCGGGATCGAGCATGCAGCGGATCGTACTGCGCGTCTCCGGGTGAGTTCGCGTAGTCGGTCGCAGCAGTCGTCTTCTGGTGGAGGCCTGGGAGTATCCCTCCACGGCGGCCATGAAGGACGGCCTAGTCCTGGCCCTGGAGGTTTCCCAGTGGCGGCGGGAAAGCGGCTGCGTAGGATCGTGGTGACTGATTCACCGATTCAACTCGCTTTACACGGGGGGACTTTCATGCAACGTCCACAAGCGCGCACTCTTACAGCGGCGGCTCTGGCTGCTCTCACCATCAGCGGGCTGTCCTCGTGCTCGTCCCTCAGCCAGAAGACCTTCGAGGACGACGCCAAGGTGCCTCAGAGAATCACCTCGATCCGTCTTGACAGCGGGAACGGAGATGTGAAGGTAGACGCTTCGGCCGACACTTCCACGATCTCCGTGCATCGCAAGGTCAACTACCGTGGTGACAAGCCGAGTGGCACGTCCTTCCGTGTCGCGGACGGCGTCTTGGTGCTGTCCGGCTGCGGCAAGAACTGCGGCGTCGACTACATCGTCAAAGTGCCTGCCGGTCTTCCGGTGACGGGAGGCACGTCCAACGGTGGCCTCGCACTGACCGATGTGGGCGCGGTCGATGTGCACACAAGCAACGGTGGGATCGCGGTGACCAACGCCACGGGCCCCGTGAAGCTACGCACGTCCAACGGTGACGTCGACGTCGAGGACGTCAAGGGCGGCGGCATCGACACGCAGACGTCGAACGGCGAGGTGACGATCCAGACGGCCACCCCGCAGGACATCAAGGCTCGCACGACCAGCGGCAACCTCACGGTCACCGCACCGCCTGCCAAGTACCAGATCTCAGCGAACGACTCCCACGGTGACAAGAACGTGGCGTTCAAGAACGACCCGTCAGGCACGTACCGCCTGGATCTGTCGACAACGAGCGGTGACTTGACCGTGAAGTCGGCATCCTAGTAGGGCTTGGTCGGGTCGGTTGTGGTGGTGCGTGCCCTTGGGGCCTGGTGTGGTGTTGGGAGTGTGTGACTCCGGACGAGATTGCTGTGGTGCGTGGTGAGTTGGAGGCGTTCGCGGCGGAGGTGTTCGAGCCTTTTGCGCGCAAGGATCAGCGCCGGTGGGGGCAGGTTTATCTGCGAGGACTGCTGACCGACGGGCAGCGCAAGTCGGTCGAGCCGATGGCCGCCCGGCTCGGGGAGGACGGCAATCGTCAGGCACTGGCCAACTTCATCACCACCAGTCCCTGGGACCCGGCGCACATCCGTGCCCAGCTCGCCTGGCGGATGGAGGAGACGATCGGACCCAAGGCGCTGGTCTTCGACGACACCGGGTTCCTCAAGGACGGGATCGCCTCGGCGTGTGTGTCGCGGCAGTACACCGGCACCGCGGGCAAGGTCACCAACTCCCAGGTCGGTGTCTCGCTCCACCTCGCGTCCGACCACGCCTCGGCGGCGGTCAACTGGCGACTGTTCCTGCCCCGGACAGGGATCCCGCCTCGCCGAAGGCCGATGCGGACAAGGACGCCCGCCGCACCGCCTGCGGCATCCCCGACGACGTCGGGCATGTGGAGAAGCGGCAGCTGGCCCTGGACATGCTCGATGAGACCCGCTCCTGGGGCATCGAGGTGCCGCTGGCCATCCCGGACGCCGGATACGGCGACGCTGCCGCGTTCCGGCACGGACTGCAGGCCCGCGGCCTGAATTACGTGGTGGGGATCTCCACCACGCTGTCGGCCCAGCCCACCGGCGCGGTGCCGGTGGCCGAGCCGTACTCCGGAACCCGCCGCCCGCCGGTGGCGAAGTATCCCGACAAGCCGCGGCCGGTGAAGGAGCTGGTCATCGCGGCGGGGCGGAAGGCGGCCAGGCCGATGCAGTGGCGTGAAGGCTCCCGGCCCTCCACCGGCCGCCCGGGCCGCAAGCGGATGTACTCCCGCTTCGTGACCCTGCGGATCCGGCCTGCCGGACGCGAGATCCGGCGGGCCAGTGACGGCCCGGAGATGCCCGTGTGCCGGCTGCTGGCCGAATGGCCTGCTGGTGAGAGCGAGCCGGTGCAGTTCTGGCTGTCCGACCTGCCCTCCGGCATGCCCCTGACCACGCAGGTCCGGCTCGCCAAACTCCGCCGGCGCATCGAGCACGACTACCGGGAGATGAAACAGGCCCTGGGACTCGCCCACTTCGAGGGCCGGACCTGGGGAGGCCGGCACCACCACGTCACCCTCGTCTCGGTCGCGCAAGCCTTCTGCACCCTGCAACGACTGGCCCGGCCCCCCAACGGCGCGGCACCGGCCTGAGCCTCTACCAAGTCGTCCGCGAGCTCCAGACCCTCCCAGCGGTCTGGACCGGTGCCCGCCCCACCTGTCACCGCGACATACCCACACCCATACGGACCTGACCAAGCCCTACTAGATCGCGGCACGGAAAGAAGCACTGCTCAGGTAAAACAGCGTAGCGAGTCGTATCCGCGTGTCCGTGTCGAGGGCGGCGGTCGCGCAGTGGTCTCACAAGCTGGGGCTGTGCTTCTGGTGGAGACGGTCCGCAAGACGGGCCTGGACGCCGATATCGGCGGGGCCGGCGCCATGGCGCAAAATCCGGGCGGTGCACGATCGGGGCAAGATCCTGTGGGATGTCGCGCTCATGGTCGCCCTCGGCGGGCACTGTCCGGCTGATGTCGGGATGCTGCGGGCCGAGCCGGCTGTGTTCGGCGGTGGCCTCCGACTCGACGGTCTTCCGGCCGATCGACACCCTCGCCGCGGGCGGGAAGCGTGCCCTGGCCGCGATCCGCGCTGTCCAGCTGCTGGTCGGGCAGGTGGCCCGACAGTCGCAGCGCATCGGTGATCAGAGCGTCGACCAGCCCTTGCGTTCACTCGCCCGGGAGACTCCCCAGGAGGGCGCCGACAAGTCGGCAGGGGAGGGTGCCAGGCGAGCGTTGGGGTCAGTGCGGGTGGTCGTGGTGGTCGTCGTGGTCACGGTGGTCGTGGCCCGGGGGGCGTTGCGCCAGGGCTCGGGCGCGTGCGGTGACCTCGTCCGTGGACACGGCGCACAGGCTGGCGAGCACGTCCTCGAGAGCAGCCAGCCACAGCTGGTAGTAGTTGTACGGCTCGTGCTGCGCCGCCGTGTCCTCCCAGGCTTTGATCCGGGCGATCAGTGCGCCCTGGAATTCCGGCCAGGTGAACGTACCTGCCTCGTAGAGGCTGACGGCCATACCGAAAGCGCGGCTCTCCCACGGCTCGGCGAAGACCAGCTCGCCGTTGGAGCGAGGCGGTGCGGCGGGGCCCTCGATGTCCAGTGGCACGCTCATGATGCCTCCACCTTGGCTACGCCGACCATCGCGTCCCGAGTCACCAGCGGCACGAGTTCCTCCTCGGACAGGTGCTCGGTGCCGGCGGGACGCTCGGGCAGCACCAGCCAGCGCACCTCACTGGTGGAGTCGCGGACGGTGATTTGTACATCGTCGGCCAGCTCCAGTCCCATCTCGGACAGCACCGCACGCGGTTCCTTCACCACCCGAGCGCGATAGGCGGGATCCTTGTACCAGCTCGGCGGCAGGCCGAGCACCGGCCAGGGGTAGCACGAGCACAGCGTGCAGACCACCACGTTGTGCGTGGTCGCGGTGTTCTCCACAACGACGATGTGCTCGCCCTGGAACCCTCCGAAGCCCAGCTCCTTGATGGCGGCCGTGCCGTCCTCGAGCAGCCGGCGACGGTAGTCGGGGTCCGTCCAGGCCCTGGCGACGACCTTCGCGCCGTTGAGCGGACCCACGTGGGTCTCATAAGTGGCGATGAGCCCGTTCATCATCTTCGGGTCGATCAGGCCCCGCTCGGTGAGCAGTTGCTGGAGCGCCTCGGTACGCAGGGCCACGGAAAGATGCTCGGCCGATCCGCTGGTGGTCGTCATGAGGCGGTCTCCAGGTAGCTCTCGAACAGCTCGATGGTGAGCTCGAAGGGTTCGGCGTCGGCGCCCCACAGGTCGCGCGAGTCGAACCGAACCGAGTAGACGTACTGCGGGTTCTCGCCCAGGAAGTGCGCGTTGGTGTCCGGCAGCACGCCGGCGGGCTGAATGATGTCAACAACGCCACCATGCCCGCGCACATAGTGCGGCAGCCTGGTGTGCCCGGCGGGCGACATGTCCTTGGCGCGTACGCGCTCGCCGACGGCGAACACGGGTGCGGCGTCGATGGAGCGCAGGCTGCCCTCGGCGGTGGGCGCGTAGTCGGGCTTGGCCGGTTCCGGGATCGGGGGTTCCGCCACGTGCTCGCCGCGGAGGTTGCGCGCGCGGGCGTCGATCGCGCCCCGCGCCAGGATGGCACTGTCGATGAGCCTCAGCTCTCCGGCGTTGAGCCAGCGCCCGTAGTAACCGTCGTCGATGTAGTGCGCTCGGTCCAGGCGTTCCAGCGCGTGTCGGAAGGAGTCCAGGTTTCCCCCCGATACCCGGTTCGCGAGGATTGCGAGAGCGAATGCTCGACCCTCCCAGGACTCCTTGAAAACAGGTTCATCCTGTCTCGGCGGATACATGGAGCCCCATCCTGGGGTTCCTCCCATATCGGCAATACCATCCATGGCATAACCTCTCAAATATCCGCAATGAGGGACATATTTACTCGAATCTTATTCGACTGGCGCCCAGGGTGTCGCGGTGTAGGCCGCCCGAATTCAGGTCATGGCCTACGGGTGGGTGAAGTTTGCGGTGGAGCAGTCGGCGCGGTTCAGGACGGTCGGCTGTCCTGCTTTCGCTACGCCGTGGGAAACGGTCTCGACAGAGCCGGTGTTGGCGGCCGTGCCGAACTTGGCGCTGAAGATCTCCAGGCGGGCGAAGGTGGAGGCGCTGGCGGTCAGCCCGGACGGAACTTGGCTCGCCACCGCTGGCGGCCTGCATGAGAGTAACGGCGAAGGGATCGTGCGAATGCGGGACCGGACTTCCGGCACCTGCACGGCCACCCTCACCGGACACCGCGGCCGAATGGGGGCGCTCACGATCAGCCCGGACAGCGCCTGGCTCGCCACCACCGGCGGCAGCAAGTACGGCGACGGCGCGACGGAACGCTGCGGATCTGGAACACCACGACACGCAGCCTTGCGGCCCTCACACGAGCCGAATCGGCGCTCTACTCGTGCGCTTGGGGACCCACGCACGACCTCGCAGTGGGAGGCCCGTTGGGGCTGCGCTCCCCGACCAACTCCTCATGGCTCAACCGCATCGAGGCCAGGTTCACCGGCCTGCGTCACTTCACCCTCGACGGCACCGACCACCCCATCCACAGGCCCAGAGCAGCATGATCCGCCGCTACATCATCTGGCGGAACAAGCACACCACCGATATTCGCTTGCGCACCATCGCCACTCGCGCCAACGTCGCCTGACACCGCACGAAGGCAGAGAAGATGACTACACATCCCCACCCCGTCGACCACGAACTCATCGAGGCCGCGGCCCATGTCGCGCGCACTCGTTGCCAGGGCGACAACCACACCATGGCGGCCGCGGCCCGCGCCCGGGACGGCCGGATCATCACCGCGGTAAACGCCTACCACTTCACCGGAGGCCCGTGCGCCGAGTTGGTCCTCATCGGCACGGCGGCTGCCCAGGGCGCCTACGAGCTGGACACGATCGTCGCCGTGGGCGACCGCGACCGGGGGGTCGTTCCCCCATGTGGCCGGTGCCGCCAAGTCCTTCTCGACTATTTCCCAGCCCTGAAGGTCATCGTCGGCGCAGGCGACCATCTCCGAACCGTCTCTGTCACCGACCTGCTTCCCGAAAGCTACGTCTGGGCCGACCACCAACTCGACGCAGAGCAAACCCCGCCACTCAGCACGAGCTGACACCGCCGGGCAGCAACAGAGCCAACGTTGCCTGATACGGCACCAGACCCGGGCCCGGTCGGCTGACACCCTTAAGATCGCGGCCATGGACGAACGAGAGGTCGGCGTGCCCTGGCACGTACTCGAAGGCGTCCCGACCGGGCGGGAGGAGATACCCGGCCTGTTGCGCGGTTTGACGATCCCCGGGCGTCGTCGTGGCGCATGGCGGCGGCTGGAAAAGAGGCTGGGCTGGAGCACCGCTGACCCGGTCTTCGCCCACGTGGCAGCCCGCCTGTTCGCCCTGCTCCCGGAATTCGACCGCCGGCTACGCTGCGAGGTGCTCGAACTCCTGGCCCGGCGCGCCTGGACCTGCCGGCGTCCCGTCGGCGTGCACTTCATGTCCCACACGGTGTTCGCGTCCAGTGGGCACCACGTGGTGCCCTTCGTGGCCGACCGGGCGGCTGCGGTACGGACCCGCGCGGCCTGGGTCCTGCGCGAGCTTCCCGATGACGACCCCGCGGCCCTCGACGCCCTGAGGCGCCAGGCCGCCGTGGAAAGCGACCCGACGGCCCTCGTCTCCGAACTGCTCGCGGTGGGAAGGTATGCGGGATCCGGCACCGGCACCTGGGATCCGGCGGAGGTCGCGGCGTGGCTACGGCCGTGGCTGCACCACAGGAATGCCCACGTCCGGCTGGCGGCTGCGAAGGCGGTGCTGACGGCGGGCGTCCCCGCAGCGGTGACGGGGACCGGCCGCACCGTGGCCCGGACTGTGTCCGTGGCCGGGGAGGACCCGCCGGCGGACGCACCGTGGAAACCCGTCCGCCACGTCTCGGTGGCCCAGTTCGCGGACTTGATGGCCCCGTACCCGCAAGAGGCGGCGGCCCTGGTGCACGGACTGGCCCGCCACCATAGCGCGGACCTGCGGGCGAAGGCTCTGCTGGCGGCGGGCATCCAGCTTGGCCACTGGCGGAGTCCGGCGCCGGACCTGTGGGAGACGGTGGCCATGGGCCTGGAGGATGAGACGCGCGTGGCCTCCGCCGCCCTGGAAGTCCTCGCCCGGGGCGGCCGGGCCGTGGCCCCGTACGCGGACCGGGTCTTCCGCTTCGTCGAGCGCTCTGGAGTCGGCGCCCAGACGCAGGACAACGACACCGCAGTGACGGCGCTGATCGCCATGGAGGACGACCGGGCGCCGTTCCTGTACCGGCAGCGCCTCGGGAACTACCAGCTGAACGTCGACAGGCTTCCCGGGCGTTGGGCGACGGAGCTGCTCCCGCCCTTCCGCGCGCGGCTCGCCCGGGGCCCCGAGGCCGGCGGCGTCCCCGAGGTGCTGCACGTCCTCGCCCAGTGGGGTGCGGCCGCCGCCCCGGCCGTGCGCGAACTGGCGGCCCTGCTGGACACGCCGTCCGCTCGCCCGGCCGCCGAGGCGCTGGGCCAGATCGGCCCGGCCGCCGCGGCGGCGGCCGGTCTGCTCGCCCGCCTCGCCACGGGCGAAGCACGTCCGCAGCGCTTCGCCTTCGACTCCGATCGCCCGCCGAACCGCTGGCACGGCGAGCAGACCGCCGCCTGGGCCCACTGGCGGATCACCGGTGACCCGGAACTGGCTCTGCGGGTGTCCGGCGCGGCCGTACGGGCAGGGCTCGGTCGCCCGGTCCTGCGCTACCTGGCCGACCTGGGCCCCCTGGCCACGGCCTACGCCGACGCCGTCCGCCCGCTGCTCGACGGCCCCGGGGAGTGGAGCCGGATCGGGGCGGCTGAGGCCTGGTGGCGGATCACCGGTGACCCGGCCCCCGCCGTGGCGGCCCTGCTGCCGGAGCTGGCACCGCTGGCCGCCCACCGTGCACCCGGCCCGGTCCTGCGGACGGTGCGGGTACTCGGCTCGATCGGCACCCCTGCGGCCGCCGCTCTCCCCACCCTGCACGCGGTGACAGCCTCGCCCCGCCGCTACGGCGGAAGCATCCTCGTGGACGAGGAACTGTGCCGGATCGTCCGGACGGCACTGGCCCGCATCGGCTAGGTGTGGTGACCCGCAGCGCTGTTGACGCGACCGGTGGGTGGCTTGCCGCCGAGTGCAGTGTGGACGGTGGTGTAGGTGTGAGGGACGTCCGCTCGCGAGCCCTCGCCGACCCCCACCCGGCCACGAAACCTGAGAGTTGGCGCATGACACGCGATGACCTCTGCACGATGTTCACCGAGCAGACACCGGCATGTGGCGCCGCACGAGAGGCCCTGCTCTCCGGAGGTGCCTTCGATGTCAGGCCTCGATGTCAGGCCTCGCTGAGACGGTCGGCATCCCAGAAGCCACAGGAGACGAGCTTCTTCGCATCGGCTCGATCGGGACGGCAGAGCAGACACGGACGTTCACGCTCCTTCTCAACGCCGCCGCCAATACGGTGCTGGCCTGCACTGGCGTCGACCGCACCTCGTACGAAAGGGACTGCCGGAAGCCGAACGCTCAGCTGGCCAACCAGGGCGTGTTGTGAAAGTGGATCAAGGTCGTGGATGCTCACTGGTCGTGAGGTGTGGTGATCTGACGGACGGTCAGTTGGCCGAGTTGAAGCCGTTGCTGCCGCATGGCAAGAAGCCGGGCCGGCCACCGACGTGGTCGCGTAGGTGGCTGATCGATGGCATGAGGTGGCGGACCCTGGCGGGACGTGCCCGAGCGGTACGGGCCCTGGGACCGTGTCTACGACCTGTTCCGACGCCGGCAACGGGACGGTACCTGGAAGCGGATCTTCGTGCAGCTGCAAGCCGAGGCCGATGCGAAGGGTCTGATCACATGGGATGTGAGCGTGGACTCCACGGTCGCTCGGGCTCACCAACACGCTGCCGGCGCGCGTCAAAGGGGGCACTGCGGAAGGAGTCTCCCGGCGGCGTCTTCACCAAGCCCGACGACCACGGCCTCGGGCGGTCGCGCGGCGGGCTGACCGCCGAGCTGCACATGGGCGTGGAGCAGAGCCAAAGGCCTCTGTCGCTGCTGATCACTCCGGACAGCGGCATGACAGCCCGCGGTTCCAGCCGGCCCTGGAGGGCATCCGGTGCCCCGCATGGGCCCGGGCCGGCCACGGACCAAGCCGGACAGAGTCCGCGCGGACAAGGCGTACGGCTCCCGCGCGAACTGGACCTACCTGCGCAGACTCGGGACCGGATGCACGATCCCGAAGAAGGCCGACCAGGTCCGCAACCGCAAGGAATTCGGGACGCGCGGCGGTCGCCCGCCCAAGTTCGACAAGGACGACTACACGGAGCGCCACGCGGTGGAATGTGGCATCAACCGGCTCAAGCGCCACCGGGCCGTGGCCACGAGATACGAGAAACCTGCGGTTCGCCACGAAGCGATGGTGCTGGTCGCGGGTCGTGCATGCATGCCGGACCGGCAGGCGTTGTGCGGGACGCAGGCGACGTGCACGTCACGGACGACGGGCCGCGGGCCCGGACCGCTCCTCGCGATCCGAGCCCGCGGCCCGTGTGCCACCCTGGCGTCGTCAGACTGTGGGGAGTCCGCCGGCGTTCTGCACCTCGGACAGCGCCCTCTTGACGGTGACCTTCGCGAAGTAGCCGGCGCCGAAGAATATGCACTGGACGACGTACCAGAACTTCTCCGCACCGGTCATCTCGACCAGCCCGTACTCGCTCAGCGCCTTCTTCACCGGGACCTTCTGGAAGTAGGCGGCACCGAAGTAGATGCAACCCAGGACGTACCAGAACTTCTCCCAGGATGTGTTGGTGCCCTGACCGAGGTACTGCCGTTCTGCCATGACGTTCTCTGCCTTCCGATGACCGTGGGAATCCGGGGAAACACGCCGATCCGGACCCTTGCTGGCAGCAGTCGCGCGCAGGCGGGGACGCCTGAAGGCATGCTGCAGCACGAGTTGAGATGGTTTGGGTGATGTGCACTTGGCACGGTGCCAGTCATCATGACGGCCAGCCGCCCCCCGGATGTGCAAGCCGCAGCATAGGGCAAGAGACCTTGCTCGTCACCTTAGGTGTGCCAAAGTCAGGAGCGCAGCTCCGAGCTGGGCTGGGAAGCACAGCCAGGGTGCCTTGAACCAGGCGGCACCGGGATGGTGACATCGGCGGTCGTCAGTCTGTCCGCGTGATCCCCACTGGCGATCGTCAGCTCCCTCCGGCACCCGCCGCGGCGTTGGCGCTTGCGTTCGGCTACGACGACGGCATGCGGATCGACTTCGAGCCCTTCCCGGCCTCCATGTCCGCTGAGGAGCCACCAACTGGTTCCGGGCCTGGACCGGCAACGCGGAGCTGAGTTGACGATGCGGACAGGTAGGCCCGCCCTAGACACACCGTGTCATTCACAGCGCCCAACGTGTGGCTGCGCCGCCGCTCAGTGTCGGGATCGTGGGACCGGCCGGGGTCTCATCGTCGTCGCACGTTCAGACGCTGTTCGACTTGAGTAACTGTGGTGCCGTCCGTGTCATTGAGCCTTTTCAGCGAGGCCACTGATCGAGTGAGGGATCGGTGTCCGCTACGGACAAGGCTCCCGTGCCGTTGAGGGAGGTATTCGAAGTCCCAACTCACCAGCGCAGGAGCCTTGTTGGTTTCCTAACCTGCCGCACTCGACCTGCTTCACGCATGGTCGAGTGGGTGAAGATGCGCATCGTCACCCGGGAGCGTGTCCGTCGCTGCAAGCTTCCGCCGCACCAGCGCGCGCTGGTCGGGCTGGTGTACCTGCGCCGGCATGACACCCTCACGCCGATCGCGCGCCCGGCCTGCTGCGCGCTCTGCGCGAAGCCGATCCCGATCCCAACTACGCCCTGCTGGACGGCACCCTTGCCCACCGCCCTGAGGTCACGACGGCGCCTCCGGCACCACCCGCTGGAACAGTTCCCGGGCCAGATATGTCAAGGCTCCTCCTGCGTCCATCGTGCTCACCGATGGATGCTCACGAGCAGGTGCCGCTCGCGCCGATGCCGACTCCGCTGTCGCAGTGGGTTCCGCCTCGGTCAACGGTCAGGACGCCGCCGTGGTGGATGCCACCCATGCCATCAAGGCGCTCGCGGGCGGCAGCGAGGCTTCGCACAGATGCGGTTGCGGTCGGCGACAGTGCCACGGCAGAAGAGCCGTGGCCGCGCAGGCTCCGGCACGACCTGTCGTGATCACCTTCGAATCCGGTGCATGCCGCGGCCTGGAGGGGGCCGTACGAAGGAGGTCGTTTGCTCTGCGCCCCACAAGCGACGCAATACTGCTTTGCTGATCGCTCTGCCGGTGACGGTATTCAGCGTGGCGAAGGGCCCCTCTTCCAGACCGTCGTGTCCACGCGGAACGTGGCGGTTCGTTCTCTGCGGTGGTCGGCGCCCGGCCGGTCGGTGCTGAGTACGGGGACGGGCTGGAGGCGACGCCGCTCGAAGTGCGGACTCACGGTGATAAGGTCGATACTCTGTGCCATGACTGAACGATTTGTCGCTATTCCTGGCAGCGAACGCTCGGCCGCGCCCAAGACACGCCACATAGGTCCCGTCGACGGCTCGACGCCCATCGAGGCCACGGTCATGCTGCGCCGCCGAGCGGAGGTTCCGCGCGACCTGATCGTGGGGACCGAAACGATCTCGCAAGCCGAGCTCGCACAGCAGTACGGTGCCACCCCGGCCGACGCCGACCTGGTGCGCGATGTGCTGGGCGGCCACGGCCTTCGAGTGACCGATGTCGACCTGGGATCCCGGCGCCTCAAGGTGACCGGCACTGCGGACGCGATGGCCGCGGCGTTCGGGACCCGGTTGTCCGAGGTGTCCAGCCCGGATCCGACCGGTGGTGCGCCTATCCAGCACCGCCATCGTGAGGGCCCGCTGCATGTGCCCGACGAGCTGGCCGGCGTGGTCGTGGCAGTGCTCGGATTGGACAACCGGCCGCAGGCCCGTCCCCATGTGCGGCGCGCACGGGCCAGGGGCCGCCAGACCTCCTACAAACCGAATCAGCTTGCCAAGGTGTATCGGTTCCCTCCCGGCACCGACGGCAGCGGCCAGACGCTAGCGATCATTGAACTGGGCGGTGGCGCCGACCCGGCCGAACTGGAGACGTATTTCACGTCCCTCGGCATGCCGGCCCCTCGGGTGACCATGGTGAACGTCGGAATTGGCCGCAATGTGCCGGGCGCCGACCCCGACGGCGCCGACGGGGAGGTACTGCTGGACATTCAGGTCGCGGGCGCGACGGCACCGGGCGCCCACCAGCAGGTGTACTTCGCGCACAACGACGACCAGGGCTTTGTCGACGCGGTGAGTGCCGCTGTCCACGCCACCCCGACACCGGCCGCGCTGAGCATCAGCTGGGGCGCGCCGGAGATTTTCTGGACCGACCAGGCCCGCGCCGTGTTCGACGATGCGCTCGCTGATGCCGCGGCGCTCGGTGTGACGGTGTGCGTCGCGGCCGGTGACGACGGCAGTGAGGACAAGGTGGGCGACGGCCTGCCGCACACCGACTTCCCGGCGTCCAGCCCGCATGCGCTGGCCTGCGGAGGCACCCGCCTGGACGCCGACCCTGACACCGGGGCCGTGCGCAGCGAAAGGGTGTGGGGTGGCGACGGAGGCGGCGCCACCGGCGGCGGGGTGAGCGAGGCATTCCCTCTCCCTGCCTGGCAGACGACTGCCGGTGTCCCGCACAACGGAGGTGCTCCGGGCCGCGGTGTACCGGATGTATCAGGCGTCGCCGATCCGGCCACCGGCTACGAAGTGCTGGTGGACGGCCGACGTCTGGTCATCGGCGGTACCAGCGCCGTCGCCCCCCTGTGGGCGGCCCTGACCTGCCGTCTGGTTGAGGCGCTTGGCCGGCCACTCGGCATGCTCCAGCCCCTGCTGTACGCCAACGCCACGCCAGGACACACCGCACGCGGATTCCGTGACATCACTGTGGGCACGAACGGTGAATTCCGTGCTGCCCCCGGGTGGGATGCCTGTACGGGTCTTGGTGTCCCCGACGGTACGGAACTACTCGCCTCTCTGCGGGAGGCGGTGCCTGGCTGAGGTTCCCGGAGCCGGGCCCGCCGGGTGCCTGAGAGGTGCCGGGCGGGCCTTCGGTTTGCCGCGAGGTGGTGCGCTTGATCCAAGTCGGCACATCGCCAGCGGGAAAGTACCTCGTCTACCAGCTCGAACGGCACGACCTGAGTCAACTCACCTGTGAACGATCCTCGCCCGCTGTCGATCTCTTGGACCTCTGCAGGTGAGGGGGCTGGTCGAGCCATGGCCGAGCCTGCGTGACCTGGCCGGGGAGGTTCAGTTGTTCGGCCGGGGCGCATGAGGCCGGGTCTATTCAGCATCCCGATTGAGGGCGCCCGGTGTAGGCGCCACAGCTGAAGCCGAAGACGTACACCCGGTCTCAGGGCTGCCAGTGCTTCATCAAGTAGGTGCAGGCCTCGGCGAGGTTGGCCTTCGGCCCGGTGCCGAATGCGAGACCGGTCAGGCGGGAGAGCCATCGGCCGACAGGTCCGTGGGCGGTGGCCGCCGACATGGTGCCCACGCCAGGGTCGCAGTAGAGGAGCTGCCGGTCGAGGGCGTCCGCTTCCAGCATCTCGAACGGCCTGACCACGTTGGTCGGGTGGCCGGCGCCGACCTGGTTGCTCGTTTCGTCGAGGCAGATGACGATCCGGCGTGGCATGCCCGCCGCTAACCGGTGCGGCTGGTGGTGCGCCGGGTCGCTCCGCCCCGCCGCGGCGTCGTGGCGGTGACCAGGGAGCCGGCCGCGGTGCGCCGCCCCGGTTCGATCTGTTGCCTGAACGCCTGTAGGGCGACGGTACTGTTGGCGGGGAAGACCGCCATCTTCCCGAGGCTCTGGGCCGTGGCGAGGGTGTCGCCCGCCGTGGTCCCCTCGGGCGCGTGCACCAGGCGTACGTGTCCGTCGCCCGATCCGCGTCGGTCCACCGGGGCCACGGCGCCGTGGGTGCCGTCGGGCAGGTTCACCCACAGCTGGAAGTCTTCGTACCGGACGAAGTCAGCGCCCTTGACAGGCCACGGGTAGTGGTGTTCACCGGGCACTTTGGGCAGGATGCCCTGGTGGTTGCCGTGGCTCATCGGCACGCACGCGTTGAACAGCGAATCGGTCCACCGCTCGACGCCGTCGGCGTCGGTGATCGGCGTGCGCAGCAGTTCCTCGGCGCCTTTGTAACCCAGTTTCCCCAGGGCGGGCAGGGTGTCCGGGAAGGCGTCGATGAGCTCGGCGGCCTCCTGCCGCAGCCGGTCCACCTTCGCCGGGTCGGAACAGAACTGCATGCTCCACTCGATGCCCACCCGCGCGCGGTACATCCGCCAGCCGCTGGCCCCCTTGACCCACAGACTGCCGCCGTGGTGCATCTCCCAGTGCTCAGCGCCAGGAGGCCGGGGCCCGTAGGGAAGGTCATTGTCGTCGCTCATCTCGGCGAGGATCTTGTGCGCCGCCTTCTTCGCGGCCTGGAAGTACGTCGACTCGAAACGCGGGGGGTGGTCGACCAGCTGTATTTTCCAGGGGTGGTTCTCCGATTCCGTGCCGCCGGGCGTGAGGGCCGCCGGGGTTTTGGGCCTGGCGGCGGACGTCCGGGACTTCGCGCCGGTTGCCGTACGGGACTTGGTTGCTGAAGGGGAAGCGGTGTGCGTCATGGTCGGCCTCCTCGCGCCGTGACGCGGACTCGCGCCGGACCCGCGACGCCCGTGCCTATGTCTCCATCGTGCGCCCGGAGCTGGGGGCAGGCCAGCCGACGGACGGCTCTTGCGTCTGCGGAAGTTGCGCCATGTGTCCGCCACTTGGCGTGCCGCGGCCATGTCCCCGGCGGTCGCCGACGACTGCGGTGGACAGGCCGGACCGAGAGGGCAGACGATGGGAGTGGCGCAGTCCGGGGTTACGGCGGGCTGCGACGGAGGAGGTGGTCCTCTTGGCCTTCGGCATCTCGTTCACGCGTACGTAGGTGCAGGACGCGTACGACGCCGGTGCTCGTCGTACGGCCGGCGAAGCGCCGGATGGAGATGTGGTCAGTGCGCCCCGTTTCTCCACTCTGACACGGGAGGGAGGCGGCTGGCGGACCAGCGGCTGTTGACATTGCTGAAGCAGGTCACCACAGCCCTCTGAGGGTGAGTGCCGCCACCGCGGAGACCAGGCAGATGGTGAGCGGCGAGAGCATACCGACGGCCTCGACCTGGGCCTGGAGCTTGCCTCCGGGCCCTTCGGCTCACCGTTTCTGAACGGCTTCCTCGGCCAGCACCGCGGCCCTGATGAGCGTGATGACCGAGGTGACGGCGACGACCAGTGCGGCGGTTGCGAGGGCGGGGGGGGAGAGGAGGGACTTGTGCGGGGGAGGAGGTGGAGGGGGGCTTGGGGAGCGTCTCCTCCTCCGGCCGTACTACCGCCTCCACGCGGATCATGGCATTTGAGGTGACCCCCTTCAGTACGATGTCTCCGCTTAGATGGCCCTTGGTGGACGGGTCCACGGTGACGTCCAGACCCTCCAGCGATTCCTCGACCCGCAGCCAGCCGAGCGTGGACTGGGCCACGCGACAGCGAGCCAGGGATGGGCCGGTCAGGATCACGGACTTGCGCTGCGGTGTCGAACCTTGGGGTACCAGGCCGAAGTCCAGGCGGGCCGGGGAGGGCTGGAGGCGGACCTCGCGCAAGGCGCTACATGCCTCGTCGGCGATCTGCAGGACGTCGTTGCGCGCGACCTCCTCCAGAGCCTGCTGACCTTGGAAGTGGTCAAGCGCACTGACGACATGGGGGGATTCGTGGTGCTGCCGAGGGGGTGGGTAGCAGAGCGCACGTTCGCGTGGTTGATGAACTCCCGCTGTCTGGCCAGGGACGACGAGAGGCTGCCCAAGAGCAGTGAGGTGATGATCCGGTGGCCGTTGGTCACACAGATGAGTCGACGTCTGGCTCGGCCACGGGCCGCCGACCGGCACTGAACGCCCCCGATGCCATCAGCGCACAAACAGGCGAGTTCGGGCAGGATCATGCACATGGGGCTGTCACGTTGGCTGACAGGGCCGACATCCAGTGAGGCATACCACCGCGTTCATTTTCAGGGCAGAAATTCGTAAACCGGACCGTCAAGCGCGAAGTTGCGAGAACACAACGTCACGTCCCTGCCCTTGAGATAAGCCAGCAACCACTCGCTGAACGTCATCTCGTAGAGAGTCCAGGCCGGGCTGTCGAACTCCTGGACCACGACGCGCCAGGACGACGAAGGGGTGTCGGGAATGCAAAGGAAAACTGCCTCGCCCGTCGTGGCCGACGCCACCGGCATCAGTTCCCCGGGGTTCGCCCCCACCGGACTCGGCAGGAACTCCGCCATGTCTTCCTCGCGCCAGAGCTCGAGATCCCCCCTGATGTCTTCTCCCAGACTGTGCAGGAGATGGCCGGCGGGGTGCTTCAGGTACAACTGCCTGTTGATCTCGATCGAACCGTAGGCGTCCACGATTTCACGGAAGTCTGCCGGAAATTCGATACCGAGGTCTTGCTCCAGTTCGATCCATGGAGCCGGATCCGACCAGTTGAACCGGGGTTCGCCCAACAGGGCTGTGATCTCTGAAAGTGTTGCCACCACTAGGTCCATCTGACGCGTCGAGCGGATGCCTGTCTTGGAGTTGACCGTAGTACAGGAGAAAGCCCCCTCACCCCCCCCCGGGGTCCGTACGTGGCCACCCCCGCCGCAACGTTGGCAGGAACGGGCGATGCGGGTATCCGCATACGAGCACGATCGAACCAGCCTCGCCACGAGTCACTGACGGGTCAGGGAGACGGGTTCCAGCCGGGCAGGGGCAGCGACGGCATGCCGGTGCCCACGTTGCACACACGCAGTCAGTCGTCAGGGCTGCTGTTGACCGCGTCGCATGACCAGCACTCCCACTCGCCCGGCGCTCGGAGTCCGCCCAGGCCTCGGATGCCTGGCTGCCTTCGTACGTGGCCTATCGCTGCACGTACGTCACCGACTGGAGCGCGGACAACATACGGACAAGACGAGGTACCGCCTCGCCATCGACCCGGCAGAGGATGCGGCACTGTTCGAGAGTCTCAGGCGTTGCCCTGACGTCCTGACCCGGCAGAAGATCTGACAGCACCGGATGGGCGTCGGTGCGGTGTGGGTACAACAATGCCCGGGCTTGGCGGGGGAGACCGGCCGGGCCGTTCCTCGCCAGGGGAGCGGGCGCGCTGCTCCGTTGCGCGCCAGCGAGGTATCACTGCCGCTGGGTGGCCCACGCCGTGGCGGCAGCGAGCACTACGTACGCCCACTCGTCGGGGTCATCGGCCCGGGCGATCGAGTCCCAGAGCCGTAGTTGGGCGTGGCTGAAGGCGTCAATGGCTGGCTCGGGTGCGGCTTGCCAGGCGGGGTGGTGCTGGGCCGGCTCCTTGGCGTCCTCAGCGTTGTGGCCGGAGGTGATCAGCCAGATCACAGGGCGGGGTCGATCCAGGCGGCGCCGCGGGAGGCCCATGCCCATTCGACGAGCTGGGCCCGGCCGTCCACGATGAGCATGTTGTCGGGCTTCCAGTCGGTGTAGAGGAGATGGGGCCCGCGAACTTCTGCACGTCTTTCGGCTCGTTGACGTATGCGCTCATCCGCTCGGGCATGGTCTTCGTCTCGATGCCCGAGGGGACCGAGGGGACCGAGAGGGAGTTCAGACTCTGTATGGCGCGCAGGACCAGTTCCAGTTCCAGGGGGCCTGGCGAGTAGTCGGCGTGGCGGCCGCCCAGGTCCTCGAAACCGAAGAGGTCCTGGTGAACAGGGCGGTCAGGTGAGGTTGTTCGGTGGAGGCTGGGGCCGCAGGCGAGCCCCGGCCCCAGCCTCCCGGGCCTCCAACGGACCGAGGACCGATGGCGATGGCACCAGCGACCTCCACGAGTAGGACGAGCGGACGAACCAGGCTCATCTCTCCCGCCGCTGAACGGAGTTCATGCCCGCCCACCCCGAACCAAGGGATCACGTTCGGAAATCGGATGGCGTCTACGCCTTCACTGCCGGATGCCGTAGTGCTCGGGTTCGGGGGTGCGTGTCAGCAGGAGGCTGGTGGCCTCCTGGATGGTGGTTCTTCCGGCGATGACTGCTGTGACGACTTCGGTGATGGGCATCTCGACGTTGTTTCGGTGCGCGAGGTCGAGGATGGCGCGGCAGGATTTCACGCCTTCGGCGGTCTGGCTGGTTGCGGTGGTGGCCCGGTTGCCGCCGCCAGGATGGCACGGGGGAAGGGACAACGCCCTCGTTCACAGGCATTCATTGATCGCGGCGATGTGGTGGACGGTGGCATCGAAGTGGACGGTGAGCTTGTCGAACCGGGTGGCCACCGCCCTGTTGGGCTTGCGACAGTTGATGCCGACCAGATCGCCAACCGACAACGCCGAGGATCAGCAGGCGGGCCGCTGCCTGCCTTCAACAGAGCAGTACAAGGCCCGCAACGTGGGCGAACGCTGGTTCAGCAGGCTCAAGCAGTTCCGGGCCGTGGTCACCCGCTTCGACAAGTTGGCCGCCCGCTACGTCGCGGGCTTCCGACTCGCATCGCTCATCCTCTGACTCCGTGAACCGTGATCGATCTATTAGACACGGCCTAGGAGGCCCTGGACGTGCGGGTCAGCCGCCCTGACCGGCGCTTCCGACCGGGCCGACCTTCACCGGGGAGCCGGAGCCGTCCGTGACGGGCAGCGTGGCGGCGCCCGGCCAGTTGAGGGTGACCGACTTCGTCTCGTCCGGCGGGGTCACCACCAGCCCGGTGACGCGGACGCCGGAGCCACCCGACTTGTTGAACGGGTAGTTGATGGGGAAGGCCGTCGACTTCCCGTTCTTGAGTATGGCCGAGCCGGCCCGCTGGCCGGTGCGCTTCGCGGACAGCGATCCCGCGCTGGTCTTCAGGTCGACGCCCGCGTACCCGGAGATCGTGCAGTCCCGGCCGCTGTGGTTCGTCAGCTCGATCACGACGGTGCCGTCGGGGTCGCCGTCGATGGTGTTGTCCTTCGCCGTGATCTCCAACTCGTCGGTGCGGCACTTGCCGACCTTGGCGTTCGCGTTGGAGCCGGTCCCGGCAGCCGTACCCGTTCCGCCGGAGCTCGTTGCGGAGCTCGTTCCGGCGGAGTCCTTCGCGCCGCCCTGGTCCGAACTGCCCGAGTTCGAACCGCCGCCCGAGGACGACGCGGTGGCCCCGGACGACCCGGTGGACGCGGACGACGGGTCGCTCTGTCCCGTGCCGGCATCGTCGCTCTGGCAGGCCGTGAGCGAGAGACCGGCGGCGACGGCCAGGGCGGCGAAGGTGATCTTGTGAACGCGCATCGTTTCTTCCTCAGAATCGGTTGGCAGTGTCGGCCGCTCGATACGGGGCGGTACGAGCGAGCGTTTCCGACCAACAGGACCGACTCGGCCCGGTGGACCGTTCCGTACAGTCACCTCATAAGACATTTCTGTTACACGTACAGCCAGGCACCACGCGTGCCATCACCGGGCAGACCGTGCCGGGACGCGCCGCCGGCCAGCCGGGACGGCGGGTCCCGCCACCGTCGCGCACCTGTTCGCAGCCGCCGCCCGTTGGGACAGACCCGTAACCCGCCGGGCCACAACCGATCGCCTGTCCTCCTCATCCCGCTCCGCTCGCTCACGGGAGCAGCCGCCCGGCCGCACCGCCCGGTCCGCGAGGCTGGGTTTCCAGCACATCGAAGGCACGCATCGCCTCGTCTGCCACGATTTCCGCGGTCTCGGGGCTGGCCCCGACCGCGCCCTGTGTCGGGGTCCGGCCGGACCCGCCGACCAGCCGGTCATGGCCGACTGCCAGCCCCTGGCCTGCCGTAACAGGGCCCTCATGCCCACCAACCGCCAGGCCCTGGCCAGCCACGTCGCCCAGCTGGAGGAAAACCTGGCCGACGGCGACCGCCTGGCCCCTACGTTCGCCACCGCCTTCAGGAACAGCACCGCGAGGCGACAGCGTTCCTCGCCCGCCGTACCTCGGAGCCCGTCGCGTGAAACGTGCCCCACCCGACACCGACACCGTCAAGGCCATGATGGACATCGTCCTTGAGGGAGCTTCCGCCTCCGATGAACGGAAGGAGGCAAACGTGCGCGGCGCCGCCAAGAGAACACTGACCTGCGTCGGACCCTCGCCCTCTACGGGGAGGTCATCCGTCAGCTCACCGTAGAGGGCGACGCCCTGCGTGAGGCAACCACCGTGCTTCCCCTACCCACCCGTCCCCGGGCCTCCCCCGCAACACGCTGACTCGGGTCGTTGCGACGACCTCCCCGACGGTGCGCTGTGCTGTCCTACGCCCGGGTAGCGCGGAGGGCGACCGCGCGGAGGAGGGCGGCGCGGCACGCCAGGACGGCGGGATGCCGGCTGCGGCCGCGGCGTACGACGGTGGAGACGCGACGTGCGCGCTGGCCGCGGGGGAGTTGCCGTAGGGCGACGGCGGGGGGCTGTCCGAGCCAGACGAGGTCGGGAAGGAAGGCGGCTGCGTGATTCTGCTCGACGAGGCGGAGGTGAAGCAGGAGGTCGGTGGTCTCGAACCGTACGTCGGGTTCGAAGCCGGCGTTGCGGCACAGAGCCATGGCCCAGTGCCGTGCGGTTGTGCCTTCGGGTTCCATCACCCATGGGTGGTCGGCCAGCGAGCGCAGCGCCGTGATCGGGCTCTCCTCGCCCGATTCGTCGGCCACTTCGGGCATGGCGAGGTGGAGTGCATCGTCGAGCAGGTGTTCCTGTTCGAGTTCGGCGGGTCGCGGGTTGGGGTTGCCGGGGTATTCCTCGGCGAGGACGAGGTCGAAGTCGCGCGCTTGCAGTGCGGGCAGGGCCTTTTCCGGTTCCATGTGTGTGACGTGGACGCGCAGGTGCGGGTGCGCGTCGCGCAGGAGGCCGAGCGCGGTCGGAAGCAGGGCCAGGGCGGCTGTCTGGAACGAGGCTATGCGCAGGGTGCCGGTCAGATCGGTCAGAGAGGCGGCGATGTCCGCCTCCGCCCGCTCCAAGCGTTCGAGGACCGCTTCGGTGTGGGCGACGAGGATCTCAGCCTGCTCGGTGAGCCGCACCCGCCGTCCGACGGGTTCCAGCAACGGGACGCCGACTTCGGCTTCCAACTGCGACAGCTGCTGGGAGACGGAGGAGGGGGCGTAGGACAGGGCGGCGGCGACGGCTGCGAGGGTGCCGCGGTGCTTGAGTTCGCGCAGGAGGCGCAGTCGGTGCAGGTCGAACATCGAGGGACCGCTCTCTTCTCGCCCTGCGAAGCCCATGACTAAATAGTCGGTTTCTTCGATGGGTATAGGTCGAAAACTTTCGCTGGACCGATCGTAGAGGGGGCCGCACCCTGTTCGTGTGTCTGAGAATGCTTCCTCCCTCCATGTCCTGCCGTGGTGTGTGCGGCCCGGTGCCCGTACCTGGCGGTGTGATCCCGCACCCGCCGAGGTGCGGGCCTTTCACGCTGCGCTGCCCGACTACTCACCCACGCGATTGACCGAGCTCCCGTCACTTGCAGCGGAGTTGGGTGTGGGCCGGGTCTTCGTCAAGGACGAGTCGTGCCGTCTGGGGCTGCCCGCGTTCAAGGCTCTGGGCCCTTCCTGGGCGGTCCACCGCACCCTCGTCGAGCGGGCCGCGAACGGCGTGGAACAGGGGCAGGTCACCCTGGTCACCGCCACCGACGGCAACCACGGCCGCGCGTTGGCCCGCATGGCACGCCGCCTCGGGCAGAACGCTCACGTCTTCGTTCCCCAGGGCGTGCATCCGCAGGCCGTGGCGGCCATCGTCGCGGAACAGGCGAAGGTCACTGAGGTCCCAGGGCCGTACGACGAGGCCGTGCGCCGGGCGGCCGAGGAGGCTGCCGTCCCGGACGCGGTCCTGGTCCAGGACACCGCCTGGCCGGGCTATGAGCAGATCCCTGGATGGATCGTCGAGGGTTACTCCACCCTCTGCGCAGAGATCGACGAGCAGCTGGCGGCCGAAGGGGTGGCCGAGGGGCCCGACCTCGTCTCCGTACCGGTGGGCGTGGGGTCGTTGGCCCAGGCCGTAGTCACTCACTACCGCAGCCGCCCGTCCGAGCGTGCTGCGGCGCTGTTGTCGGTGGAGCCGGAGGCCGCGGCCTGCGTCCTGGAAAGCCTCACCCGCGGCGAACCCGTCAGCGTCGACACAGGCGACACCATCATGGCCGGCCTGAACTGCGGCACCCCGTCCAGCATCGCGTGGCCCTATCTGCGAGCCGGGCTGGACGCCGCTGTTGCTGTCGCCGACTCCGACAGCGCCCGCGCGGCGGGGGACCTCGCCGTTCTCGGTGTCTCCTCGGGGCCTTGCGGGGCGGCGGCGCTCGCCGGTGTGCGCGTGGCGCTCACTGGCGTGGGCGCCGAGGAACGCCGTACGGCATTGGGGCTCGGGCCGTCCTCGGTGGTCGTGCTGCTGAGCACCGAAGGCCCCGCTGCCAACCCCCACTGCACCACCGGTCACTGAACACGCGACACCTGAAAGACCCCTGCGTTGAACCACCCTCTCTTCATCACCCTGCCGCCGACCGCTGCGACCGCTGCGACCGCTGCGACCGCTTCGACTGGTCCGATCAGTTCGAGCAGGCGGAGGTCGGCAGCATGCTGACCCACTTCGTCGCCGCGATCGGTGTCCTCGGCCTGCTGACCATCGTGCCCGGCCCGGACATGGCGGTGGTGACCCGGCGAGCCCTCGTGGCCGGTTCGCGGGACGCGCTGCGGACCGTGGGCGGGATCGCGACCGGGCTACTGGTCTGGGGCGCGTTGACCGTGGTCGGACTCGCCGCCGTCCTCGCCGCCGTGCCCACGGCCTACCTGGCGGTCAGGCTCCTCGGCGCCGGCTACCTGGTGTTCCTGGGTGCGCAGGCACTGTGGCAGAACCGCCACGCCGAACCCGCCGCCCGCGCGGATACCAGTCCTGCCGCCGTAGGCAGCCCGTGGCGGACCGGCCTGGTCAGCAACGTCCTCAACCCGAAGATCGCCGTCTTCTACACCGGGCTGCTTCCCACACTGGCCCCGCCCCAACTGCCCGCCACCTGGGCCATGACGCTCCTCGTCTTCCTCCCCACCACCCTCACCCTCGCCTGGCTGGGCAGCTATGTGTTCCTCCTGTCCAAGGCCGGTCCGGTCCTGCGAAAGCCGTGGATACGCCGTGTGCTCGGGCGGACCACGGGCGTCATGCTGATCGGCTTCGGCTTCGGCTTCGCGGTCGCGACCGTCTCCGGCTGACCCGACAAGCCCCCCAACCCTGCCATCGCCGTCCGCCCCCGAATCCGACGACTGCTGGGAGAACAGATCATGACGAGCCCCACGCCCGAAAAGATCACCGTCAACGGCGACCGCCTGTGGCAGTCGCTGATGGACCTCGCCGAGATCGGCGCGTACGACGACGAGCGCACCGGCCTGCGCGGCGTCAACCGTCTGGCACTGACCGACGCCGACGCGGCCGGGCGCCGCCAGGTCATCACGTGGATGGAACAGGCGTGCCTGACCGTCCGCATCGACCGGATGGGCAACATCTACGGCCGCCGCGAGGGCACCGACCCCCATGCGACCCCGGTCCTGACCGGTTCGCACATCGACAGCGTCGCCACCGCCGGCGCCTTCGACGGCTGCCTCGGCGTGCTCGGCGGCATCGAAGTCATCCGCACCCTCGACGAGCGCGGCATCACCACCCGCCGCCCCATCGAGGTCGGCGTCTTCACCGAGGAGGAAGGCGTCCGCTTCGGCACCGACATGCTCGGCAGCGCCGTGGCCGCCGGACGCCTCACCCTGGACTACGCCCACGCCCTGACCGACCGCGACGGCCTCACCCTCGGCGACGAACTCGCTCGCACCGGCTCAAACGGCCCCACCGACGTACGCCTCACCCCGCCCCATGCCTACGTCGAGTGCCACATCGAACAGGGCCCCGTCCTGGCTGAGCACAACGTCGAGATCGGCGTCGTCACCGGCGTGCAGGGCATCTCCTGGCAGGAGATCACCATCCACGGCCGCGCCGCCCACGCCGGCACCACTCCCACCCACCTGCGTGCCGACGCCGGCCTCGCTGCCGCGCAGATCATCGTCCACCTGCGGGCCATGGTCGACTCCGGTGAGTACGAGGGCCTGCGCGCCACCGTCGGCCACCTGATCGTCCACCCGGACCTGACCAACATCGTCCCCGCCCGCGCCGAGCTGACCGTCGACTTGCGCAACCCCGACGATGCCCAGATGGCCCGCGCCGAGCGCGCCCTCGCCGCGTTGCTTGAAGACCTGGAGGGCAGCCAGCCGGGCCTGTCGCTGACCACCCGGCGGATGGCCAAAACCGCGTACGTCCCCTTCGACACGGGCGTGCAGAAAGTCATCGCACAGGCCGCCGACGACCACGCCCTGGACCACATCTCCCTGCTCTCCGTCGCCGGACACGACGCCCAGGAGATCGCCGCGCTCTGCCCCACCGCCATGATCTTCGTACGCGGCGAGTACGACGGCATCAGCCACAACCCGCGCGAGTACTCCACCCCCCAGGCATGCACCCACGGTGTCGACGTCCTGGCAACCACCTGCCTGCGCCTGGCAAACCAGGACTGACCGCCCACGCCCACGGCCCACAACGGACACCACACACGTACAGACGCCCGAGACGGAACCCGCGGCCGAGCCGGAGGAGAGCCACCAGGCGCTCCCCGGCTCGGCCTGCCCGCATACACGGGAGACAGAACGAATCGTTCGGAGTCTCCGATGGCTATTGCCAGAAATCCTCGCTGGACCGATGGAAGTCGGCTGAGGCACACCGAGGTCACCGCTGAGCAGGCCAAGGAACTCGCCCGGGCCTGTGTCTTGAACGCTCTGGCCGCCGTGCAGCAGATCGCCGGTGACCTCGATCGCATCGCCCGGGTCGTCAAGGCCGTCGGCTACGTCGCCTCCGCGCCGGACTTCACCGGCCGGCCCGGCGTCATCAACGGCGCCAGCGAACTGCTCGGCGAAGTCCTCGGGGGCAGGGACATCCACGCCCGCAGCGTGGTCGGTGTAGCGGTCCTGCCGCTCAACGCTCCCGTCGAGGTCGAGATTCAGTTCGAGCTGTCCGACGGAGACGACAGGCCGCCGGCGCGCAGCCTGATCGCCGAGCAGGCTGCACGAGGGTGCCGAGGGGAAACCTCGGCACCCTCAGCCCATGTCCCGTGTGGATAACTGACAGCCAGGCTTGTGACCTGGGCTGTCGCGCACGTTCCGAGTCGGCGGACGGCAGGTCTCCCACCTGTGCGGTTGCCTGGTGGGAGAGGGGACGAGCGCGCCGGTGCCGGGTCGGCGTGCGGGCACGCGCCGACGCCGCCGACCAGTGCCTGCCGGCCTGGTCGCGGGCTGGTGGAGCGAAACGCGCGTGGACAGGCTTCCGGGTGTGTGGGCGCGCTCGATCAGGCCGTGCGGCCGATGAGCTTTCCCGGGCCCCGGTCGGACAGACGGATCAGCGCAGTCCGGCGAAGAGATCGTTCTCGGGCAGGGCCGCGCCGGTGGCGTCCTGGACACGTACGAAGGTCTCCATGCCCATCAACTCGGCGAACCTCTCCTTGCCCATTTTGAGGAAGAAGATGTTCTCGCCCTGACTGGCGTGCGCGGCCAGCGCGTCGAACTTCTGACCGCTGAACGCGGTGGTGTCCACCCACGTGGTGATCTCATCGTCGGGGAGGCCGATCTCGCCCATCGCGGCGGCCTCGGCAGGATCCGGTTCCGGCATGTCCGGATGGAACTCGCGCATGATCTCGCCGAACCGCTGCATCCCCGAGCGGGGCATCGTCGTCCAGTACACCTTCGGTGTCAGCGCGGTCATCTTCAGTGCAGCCATCGTGATGCGGTGGGCCTGGATGTGGTCGGGGTGGCCGTAGAAGCCGTTCTCGTCGTAGGTGACGACCACATCGGGCCGGTAGTGCCGCATCAGTTCCGCGAGTCGGGCGGCGCCTTCCTCCACGGGGGTCTGCCAGAAAGATCCGGGGGCGTCGTTGCTCGGCCAGCCCGTCATCCCGGAGTCGGCATAGTCCAGCATCTCCAGATCGCTGACCTTCAGGACGTCACAGCTCGCTTCGAGTTCTTGACGGCGCATCAAGGCAACGGCCGCCGGATCGTGCCCGGGATCGCCCGGCTTGACACCTCCCGGTCCATCACCGCAACCACCGTCGGTACACGTCACGAGAACCGTACGGATGCCCTCCGCCGCGTACCGCGCGAGGACCCCTCCGGTTCCGGTGGCCTCGTCGTCGGGGTGGGCGTGCACTGCCATGAGCGTCAAGGGCCGGTTAGTCACGAAACAGTCCTCCTGCAGAAATACGTCTCGGTCCGAGTGCGCGGCGGGCGTACCGCGATCCCGAGGGCCCGGATCCTGTCGGGCGACGACCTTGTGGTCTCCGTGTTCCCCGACCGTGCGGCGCCGGTCCCTCGGTCGATGCAACAGTGCCGACCGGACCGGCTGTTCCCGGCGTGCAAGGAACATCTCGACACCTCGGGTCGCAGGGCGGTCGGGGGGCGCCGGAATCAGAAAGTGATCTCCTGGCCGATGACGGGATGCCTGACGTGGCGGCGGGTGAGCGCGGAGTACCAGTCGCCGAGCCGGGCTATCACGTATTTCCGGCGGAGCAGGGCGTGTTGCCGTCGCGTACGCACTTGCCCTTGATCACCCACGCCTGGTCGGAGGTCTGCCGGGCGAATGCGGCCGAGGTGAACCGCCAGATCTCCTTGGCGTTGTTGTCCGGGGTGGCGAACGGCGGCATCTTGAGGCCCGCGTCTGCGAGACGTATCTCCAGCGTCTCCTGCCCGCGCTCGCGCGCGAACTTCTCGGCGAGCGGTTTGACGCCGTCCTTCTCGCTCTCGCAGGAGCCTTCCCGTCCGGTCCAGAACAGGTTGCTGACCGGGGCGCTCTTCAGCGCGGCCCGCACCTGGTCCTGCGTGGGGATGTCGGCGGCGCTCGCGTGCGGGGCCAGGGCGATCTGTCCGAGGCTGAGCAGGGTGCCGACCACCAGGAGCGTCAGCCATCGGCGCCAGCCGTGCCATGGGCGAGTGTCGCGTCGCCCGGGACGCGCTGTCGGCACCCCGTGCACCCCGCTCCCGGCTCACTGGGCCCGCATGGACGCGGAGCGGGCGTGTCTGGGGTCACTGGTCTCTTCAAGGGGGCCCCTGGGGGGTGGCCGTGAGGCGACGGAGAACCGGTGGTGCACCATGGTTTGTGATGTTCCTGTCAAGGATGGGTACCCGCGATGACAGAGAGGTTCTGACGGTGTGACATGGCGACCAACTGCCTCCGCTCCAGGCCCAGTTGATGTGTCGAGGCACATCGACGAACAGGCGGCGGACGGGACTGGCCCAGCAGCATCTGCACCTCGTCCCACGACCCGCCCGCGTCCGCGACATTGCTGCCGAACGCGCGCCGGGCCATGTGCGGAGGCACCTTCCGTGACAGCTGCGCCCGCCGGCCCAGCCGCTCGAACAGCTCACCCCTCGCGTCCCGCGGGATCGGCGCCCCAGCTGCTCACGGGACAGGTTCACCAGCAGGAAGTCGCTGCCGCCCACACCGAGGATCGCGTATGGCTCATCCAGGTACTGGTCGAAACCCTGTGGTGAGCCCGCACCGTTCTCGAGTCCACCGACACGTCCCAGTCGACGCCGCCCGCAGCGTCCTCGGCAGCCTGGACGCAAGACGGGAGCATCGCCCTCAGCTGACCAGCGGCGATGACGTTCATAGACCGTCTCCCGCGGCCCGAACAGCTTCGGCAGCTCCCGCCACTGCACACCCGTCCGTACCCGGTACAGCACCCCGTTGATCACCCGGCGGTGATCACTCCACCGCTCCACGCGCATCTCTACGAGGCAAGAAGGACATCAGTCGATCCCACTCCGCGTTCGCCAGGTCCCCACGCCCCATACAGCCGGCCTTACCCCACACCCCACCCACGTCGGGAGCTCCGAGAAACGCGCCCATCTGCCGTTGGCGGACTGGCCATTCACAGCCGGGCCAGGTCCACCGGGGTGGACGTGGCGTTCGGCGGCGGAGGGAGGACGATCGGGGGCTGGCCAGCGGGCGGGACCGGCGGGGTCATGTCCGACTTGGGCAGCTTCGGCGGGGTGGTCTGCTTGAACAGCGTGGTGTCGAAGTCGACCAGGCCGGTCTGCTCCATCACCGCGATGTGATCCAGGACGGTGTCATTGGCCTGGTCGGCCAGGGCGCGCACCAGCGTGTTCTTCGTCGTCGAGCGGATCTTTGCCACGGTGTTGAAGATCGAACCGTGCGTCTGGCGAAGAATGTTGGCGAAGTCGATGTCGAACTGCTTGCCGCTGTCCGCCTTGAGGGTGGTGACGAACCCTTCCTGCTGCGGACTGGCCACGTTGGGCAGCGTCACGTTCAGCATCGGCGCGATCTTGCGGCAGGTCTCGTCCAGCGCCGCGTGCCCGTCGACCAGGTGCTGACTGGCGGTGAGGACCCCCTTGCTCTGCCCCTTCTGGAGCCCGATCTGTCCCACCGGGTGCTCCCACAAACCGGCAGCGCGCACCGCCACCACGAAGGCCCGGTCACCCTCGGTCAACGGCCCCCACTGGGTGTTGGCGATGATCCGGTCGTTCGAAGTCGACACGGTGTCGACTCCGAGCATCGACGGGTAGACCAGCGCGCCAAGTGTCAGGGCCAGCGCGCCCCCTACGAAGATACCGCCCACCATGTTCAGCGAACGCTGCACCATTCCTCCTGCTGTCAAGAAATCCGTCGATCCGTCATCGCCTGGCTGGGGCGGACGAAGAGAATTACGTGCGCGGCGCCCTTCAGGTTCAACTTCTCGTTCAACGTCCACCCGGCCACTCGATCTCGTGCGTGAGCCTCGGGCAGTTGGTCAACCCCCGCTTCGCTGTGCCCACCATCCCTCGTCGGACGGAGCACAGGGGTCGGGCCGGCTTCGTGAGAGGTGCAGATCATCGAGTGGTTCGACTGCGCGTCGTAGTTCACGGGCCGGTCGCGGCGGAAGCGCGTGAAGAGCGAGTTCGAGTGCCGCGCGTTCGCCGGTTGAGTGGAAGGGATTGCACAGCGGGCAGCCGCAGCCGCCGGAGAGGGCGAGCGCTGGCCGGTGGGCTGTGCGCGACCACTGCCGCAGGGTCCGCCCTTGGCTCGGCTGACACCTCGACCTTCCTGTTGGGATGGGCCGGCCCGTCGGTTGTCACGTGAGTTCTCCCGGGGTGGCGAACGCCTCGGAAGGAGATTATGTGGGGCATCCTTCCCTTACTGTGCGATTTATTGTCGACCTTCGTACAAGCGATTGGAGTGGGGAGCGTGCCGTTCGCGGAGGCGGTCGGCGGTGCCGAGCCGACACCCCCTCCTGAGACGGCGCCGGGCTCAGGGCGGTGGTCCCGGGCGCCGCTGCTGGCGGTGTGCGCCGGGTATTTCATGGTGATCCTGGACGTGACCGTCATCAACGTCGCCGTGCCTGTCGTGGGCCGGGAGTTGTCGGCCTCGCTCACCGGAATCCAGTGGATCACCGACGGCTACACCCTGGCCTTCGCCGGACTGCTGCTGACCGGTGGCGCGCTGGGCGACCGGCTGGGAAACCGCCGGATCTTCTGCACCGGGGTGGCCGTGTTCACCATGTCCTCGGTCGGGTGCGCGCTCGCGCAGGACTCCTCGATGCTGGTGGCCGCCCGGCTGCTGGAGGGGGTGGGCGCGGCGTTGATCGTGCCCGGTTCCCTGGCCTTGTTGCAGCAGGCCTACCCGGCTCCGGCCATGCGCTCCCGGGCCATCGGGCTGTGGGGTTCGATGGCGGGCATCGCGGCTTCCGCCGGGCCCCTGCTCGGCGGGCTACTCGTCTCCACCGTGGGCTGGCGATGGGTGTTCCTCATCAACGTGCCCGTGGGTATCGCCTGCCTGGTGCTGACACTGCGACGGGTGGCACCCTCACCACGGCAGGAAACCCGGGCCGTGGACTGGCCGGCGCAGTGCGCGATCGTGGCGGCGGTGGCCCTGCTGACCGCCGCGCTCAACGAGGCAGGCCGGCGTGGCTGGTCCGATCCCGCGGTCCTCGCGGGGGCAGGCCTGGCGGTGCTGGCTGCTGCGGCGTTCGCGGTCCGCGAGCGGCTGACCCGGTCTCCCGCCCTTCCGCCGAGCCTGCTGCGCTCGCGCGCGATGAGCGGCGGAGCCGCTATCGGCCTGCTGTTCAACTTCGGCTTCTACGGCATGGTGTTCACCGCCAGCCTGGATTTTCAGCACCAACGCGGCTTCAGCGCCCTCGGCGCCGGGGCGGCGCTGCTCCCTGCTGTGGCGATGACCATGTTCGCCTCCGTGCTGTCGGGGCGGTTGGCCCACAGAACCGGCGATCGCCCGCTGGTCATCACCGGTATGCTCCTGGCTTCTCTGGGGCTGGCCGGCTGGGCCGCGGCGGGCAACGACCCGGCTTACCCGCTGCTCGTGGCCCCGATGATGGCCGCGGGGTTCGGCACCTCCTTCGCCCTCACCGGTTCCACCACGACCGTGATGGGGGCTGCGCCGGCGGGGTACACAGGAACCGCCTCGGCCTTGTTCAACACCACCCGCCAGATCGGCAGCGCCTCCGGCGTGGCACTCGGTGGCACCCTGCTCGCCACAGCCCCCGACTACGACGCGGGACTGCGTACCAGCATGGTCGTCGGGGCGCTCGCCTACCTGACCGCCGCGGGCCTGGCGTGGCTGTGCGTGCCGCCGAGGCCCATGGGTGATGAGGCTTCGTGAATTTGGCTCGGCCCGCGTTTTCGTGATCAGGTGCATTGGCAAGTGCGCGTTGTCCCACCCCCCGTCGGTAGGCTCGAGACGTGACGGATCACGGGATTGAGTTGCCGGTCTTCCGACTTCATGTTGTGCCAGCGGTTCTCGCTCTCAACGTCCGCCCGCGATCAGCGGGATCGTCCCATGCGGCTGGCGGCGTCGACGAACCCGGCGCGGGCGAGCAGCTCCACCGCCTCACGGTCGGACACCCGCTCGGGGTCGTGGCCGGGCGCGCCCAAGTGGCAGTCGTGCAGGTGCGGCGACAACCGCGTCCAGTCCGGCTCGGGAAAGCCGAGCCCGATGGAGTTCATGTCTCCGACGATCAGCGACCGCCGCCTCGGAGTAGCGAGGAACTTCAACGGGCTGGACGCCCACGCCCAGTTGCGCGGGTCGGACGGGGCCAGGTGTAGATTGCGCAGCTCCAGCAGCCCGTCAACGCCCTCCAGCCGCAGGCTGGCCGCCGCGGTCCGTGAGCTGGCGCCGGGCCCCGGAAACCCTGCTCGGATGTCAGCCAACAGGGAGCGGTACTGGCTTATCGCGACAGCGGCCCGGAAGCCGTGACCCATCACATCGCCCATGACCAGCAGGGTGCGGGAGTCCGGCAGAGGAATCGAGTCGTACCAGTCCCCACCGACGAGGACGCTGCGGCCGGAGGGGAGGTAGCGGGCGGCCACTTCCACAGCGGGGTGAGGGGTGCGGGGTCCGGACAGCGGAGCCCGCTGGAGTTCCAGCGCAATGGTGTGTTCGTACCTGTAGCGGCGCGCGGTGTCGATGGAGGCGGCGGCCCGGCCGGCCAGCGCCTGGAGCGTCACGAGGTCGTTGCCGTCAAAGGGCGGTGATGCGCCGGCTCGGCCCGAAGGACGACGCAGATCGGGCGACCTGCCGTGATCAGCGGGGTGATGAGAGGCGAGTGGATGCCCACCGCGCGGAAGATCTTGGTCCGTTCGGGATCCACGGTCCCTTCCTGGAACAGCTCGTCCGAGGCCAGGTTGCCGAGCCACGGCCGCCCGCTGTCCAAGCAATGCCGTGTTGCGACTCCACGGGGAACGTCGACGTACGGTCCTGGTCCGCACCAGCTGGTGCAGCACCCGTTCCATCCCAGGGGGCGCTGAGCCCCTCACCTTGCGCAGCCGCAGGAAACCGGGAGGAGGCGGGGGAGCACTGGTGAACTCCTCTTCGACGATTCCCACCGCGGACATGTCGGCGAGCGAAGGGGCCACGAAGTCGACAAGCTCCTGGCACCAACAGCACGGCCTGCACGTCGGCGTAAGCGAAACGGACCCGCCGGATCGGGAGGTGATCCGGCGGGCCCGCGCCGTACTGCTCCTGGTCCCGGCCTACGCGATGAAGCGAACCGCGTCGGCCACGACGTATCCGTCGGCATCGTCGGAGAGCTCGACGACGGCCGGGGTTCCGGCGGTGAACGAGAAGCTACCCAACGACACCCACCGGCCGCCGCGTTCGGTCTGGTCGATGCGGACGACGGTGGAGCCGCCCGCGTGTCTGACGGTGTAGGCGGCGTTGGACGCCCGGTTGCTGTCCTGGGTGTACCAGACGGCCACGTCGTACATACCGCTCGCCGGCACGTCCGACTGCCAGCGCACGACCGAGGTTCCGGTACCCGCCGCGTGGGTGCGGTAACTCGCCCCGTAGTACCCGGCGACCATGGTTGCCGGGCCGCTCCACGTGCCGGAGACCACGCTGTACGTGGTGGCGTCGTCGTTGTCGGCGACCAGACCCTGGGCCGTGATCCGTACGGCGTCGGCCACGACGTATCCGTTGGCGTTGTCCGAGAGTTCGACGACGGCCCGGGTTCCGGCGGTGAACGAGTACTTGCCCAGGGAGACCCAACGGCCTCCGTTCTGCTGCTGGTTGACGTGCACCAGCGTGGAGCCCTTGACGTCCGTGACGGTGTAGGGCGCGTTGGACGCGCGGTTGGTGTGCTCGGTGTACCAGACGGCCACGTCGTAGGTCCCGGTCGTCGGCACGTCGGTCTGCCAGCGCACGACCGACGTGCCCGTACCGGCGGCGTGGGTGAGGTAGTTCGCCCCCTGGTACCCGGCGACGCTGGTCCCGGCGTTCCAGGTGCCGGAGACCGTGGTGAAGCCGGACGACCCGTTGTCGGTGACGGCACCCCGGTAGGACAGCCGGACGGCGTCGGCGACGACCGTGCCGTTGGCGTCGTCCGACAGTGTCACTGTGCCGTCGCCGCCGCCGGGGAACGGAAACTCGCCGAGTCGTACCCAGCGACCGCCGCCTGATGTCTCGTTCACCGTCACCGCCGTCTGGCCGTCGGCGTGGTTGATGACGTAGGAGGCATTGGAGGCCTGGCCCGACGCCGCCTTGAACCAGGCGGAGACCTCGTACACGCCGTTCATCGGCACATCGGGCCGGAACTCCACACTGGCGGTGCCGGTTCCGGCGGCGTGCGTGTCATGACTGTTCCCGTAGGCGCCGGTGACCGAGTTCACGTCGGTCCAGGTGCCGGAGAGGGTGTCGAAGCCCGGTATGAAGTCGTTGTCCGCCACGGTCTTCGGCACATCCGCGGGCTGTGCGCCCGAAATGAGGGTCAACTGGTCGGGGGCGATGGCTTTGCCGCCGGCACGCCCGACGGCGGCCAGGGTGAACCGGACGGTGTGCTGCCCGGCGGCCAGTGTCATCGATCCCAGCTGGTAGACCTGATAGCCGTCGATGTCATAGCTGTCGGAGCCGGATGTCAGCGTCGGGTCGAACAGGCCCTGACTCAGTGCCGTGCCGTCGATGCTCGCGCGTATCTGCCCCTGGCCGAAGCTGCGATGGAAGCGCGCGGAGACTTCGTAGGCGCCCGCCTGCGCGACATCGAACGGGACGTCGATGTAGTCGCCCACATCGGAAGCCCCATAGCGCAGGGCCTTGCCGCCTCCGGCGTTGGCATCCGTCAGGATCGGCACAGTGGCACCGGTGTCGGTACGGGCGTCCGAGGTGGCCATTTCGTACGTGTGCTGGGTGAACCCGGGGCCGGAGGCAAGGTTGTCCCTGCCCTTGGTCAGCCATGCGAGGTCGAACCGGGCGACGCTGATGCGCTCGGGGTAGTTGGCCACGGTGCCGTCACGGCCGTAGACCAGCAGGATCGTCCCGTCGGACAGCCGCGCGAGGTCGGAGTAGTAGGACGGGCCCGGGTTGACCACTCGGCTGTACCGGAAGCTCGCTCCCTCGTCGTAGGAGATCGAGACGGTCATGTTCTCCCGGGCGGACGAGTCCGGTCGGCTGAACAGCAGCCGGTCGATCGAGCCGCTGCTGTACTGGAGCATGCCCGCGTCGACCGAACTGAACGTTCCGGTCGAGCCGTCGATCGCCGGTGCGGACCAGGTCTCCCCGCCGTCTGTACTGGTCGAGGTGATGCGGTAGCGGGTACCGCCCGAGCCCCAGCGGCCGTTGATGACGACCGATCCGTCGGAGCGTTCGTAGATGCGGCTCTCGTTGATCGGATAGGTGGCATCCATGAACGGGGAGCCTCGATGCCACGAACCGCCGTGGTCGTCGCTGTACAACATGTCGATGCCGTAGTTGGCGTCCGTGGCGTCACTGGCGGCGCGGTGCATGACGGGCATCAGCAGCCGACCGCTGGTCAGCTGTATTCCATGGCCCGGAATCGGGGCGTCGCGCGTCCAGCCGTAGGGATTCGAGGCGAACAACGGGGTCAGATCCTCGGCGGCCGACCAGGTGGCGCCGGCGTCGTCGCTCCGCTTGACGTAGATGTTCGAGCCGTCCCCCTTCCAGAACAGGGACACCCGGCCGGTCTGCTGATCCACCACCGGCGTCGGGTCGCCCCAGCTCTGGGTCGCGTCCTGCGGGACCACGATGGTGCTGGCGGACCAGGTGAGCCCCGCGTCCACGCTGCGGCGAAGGAGCAGGTCCTTCGGTCCCCCGTCCTGCACGCTGAACCGGCCCTCGGTGAACGTGAGCACCACATCGGCGGGCAGCGCCTCGCCTCCGGCGGGCGGCACGATGCCCGCGGGGACCACCCCGAGGCCCTGCACGTGGAAGCTCGCGTACGCGTCGTTGTCGGTCGAGTCCCACAACTCGGATTCGGAGAACGAACCGGAATCGGTGGCACTCGCCGCCTGGGCTCGGCCCGTCGCTGTCGCCAGGCCCATCAGCGTCAGCAAGGCGAGCAGGGCTGTCCCCAACGCCTGGAGCGGCGTTCTTCGGAACGTCCGACGTGGCATCACATCTCCACCTCTGTGAGAAATTCTCGTGATCGCCGGCCAACACTATGGGCTGTGAATCTGTGCTGTCAGTGCGATGTCAGAGCCTCTTCCGGCCAGCGACCGGACAAGTATCTGTCCCGAGGTAAACGACACGATGACGGGACGACTCCGACGACACAGCCCCGGGATGACAACACGAAACCGCACTTCAACGCGCTTCAGAGCGACATGGCTCACGGGAACCTGCATTCCTTGCGGGTTCTCGTCGCCCGTGTCCCTGTCTCACGAGCGAAGTCCCCTGTGACGCGGAAGCGAGACGACCGCAGCCGCCCAGACCGCTGCCGGTGAACCGTGCGCGAGGCCGGCCCCGGTGGTGCGGCCCCCCGTGTCCGGTGCCCGTCGCACCTGCGTCGGGGCCGGAGGGCGAGGATGTCGGCCAGGAGCAGGTCCCACTAGACCTTGTCCACAAGTCGGTAGACGTGGACGGGTAGGGTTCTCGCGCGGCGCGCGACCGAGCCCGGGCGGTGGCCCGAGGCCTGGCCCAACACGAGGCCCGGCGTGCGAACGCGCGACAGGGCCCACGCATCATGCGGTCCCTTGGGGCGCCTGCGACGCAACGTCATGGTGATCTCGGCCGGTGCGGGGGTGCGATCGCGCCAGTACCGGTGTGTCGCCTCCTCGAGTGATCATTTGTTCGATGAGGGTGGCGGTGCTGCCCTTCGACTCGCTGCGGCAGATGCCCTCGGCGCACTTCACGCACACCGTGCGCTACGCGCCTGGCCAGGGCAGCCGTGCGGGGTCCGCAGACGTGGTCTTCGCCGTCTACCAGCCCGTCGTCATCTCTACCCCGCCGCCCGGCTGTGGCGGCGACAGTCCCGCGGTGGGCAAGCCCGCGATGATCGCGCCTCGCTGGGACGCGGGGACGTATCTGGGTAACCCCCACCGAGGGCGGCAGTCCGGCGAACAAGGGCGCCGGATCCTTCAGTTACCTGGCCACTCTCGTCTACAGCACGAAGGCGACCGCGCCGGAGCGCGGAGTGGCCGCGCACATCAAAAGGGCCTACACCGCACCGGGCGTGACGAAGCCGACCAACGCCAACAAGAGGGTCAATCTTCCCTTGTCCAGAGCCCTTTCGCACATGGTGCATTGGAGGCGGCCTCGGACGACCAGCCAGCCCCGATCGAGGTGGCCCGTGTCCAGCGTTGCCGTGAAGCCGGCACCGCGACTGCTGTCCGGACGGTCGGTGTGCCCGACCTGGGCCGAGTCCGGGCCCAGGTCCCGGCCCAGCCGTGAGCCCGACCACCACGGTGCCGAGTCGGCCCCCACGCAGGGCGGCAGAACACTCAGCGCCAGCCGAGCTCCGGTGCCACGTGGGTGAGGATGCTCTCCAGTACATGGGCGTTGTAGTCGACACCGAGCTGGTTCGGGATGGTCAGCAACAGGGTGTCCGCGGCTTGGATGGCCTCGTCTTCCTGGAGTTGCTTCACCAGTACGTCCGGCTCGGCGGCGTACGAGCGTCCGAAGATCGCCCTGGTCGTGTCGTCGATCATGCCGAGCTGGTCCCGCGAGTTTCGGTCGTGGCCGAAGTAGGCCCGGTCCAGGTCGTTGGTCAGGGCAAAGACGCTGCGGCTGACCGACACACGTGGTTCTCGCGTGTGGCCTGCCTCCTTGTACGCCTCGCGGTACGCCTCGATCTGCTTGCGCTGCTGGACGTGCAACGGCTCGCCCGTCTCGTCGTCCTTCAGTGTGGAACTTTGCAGGTTCGTCCCCAGCTTCGCGGCCCAGACGGCGGTCGCGTTCGAACCGGAGCCCCACCAGATCCGCTCGCGCAGCCCCTCGGAGTACGGCTCGATGCGCAACAGCCCCGGCGGGTTGGGGAACATCGGCCGCGGGCTCGGCTTCGCGAAGCCCTCGCCCTCGAGCACCTTGAGGAAGGCCTCGGTGTGTCGGCGGGCCATGTCCGTGCCGGTCTCACCCTCCGCGGGGGCGTACCCGAAGTAGCGCCAGCCGTCGATCACCTGTTCCGGTGATCCGCGGCTGATGCCGAGTTGCAGCCGGCCGCCGGAGATGAGGTCGGCAGCGCCGGCATCCTCGGCCATGTACAGCGGGTTCTCATAGCGCATGTCGATCACGCCGGTGCCGATCTCGATCTTCGAGGTCCGTGCACCGATGGCCGAGAGCAGCGGGAACGGGCTGGCCGCCTGCCGCGCAAAGTGGTGCACCCGGAAGTACGCACCGTCTACGCCGAGCTCCTCCGCAGCGACCGCCAGGTCAATGGACTGGTGGAGGAAGTCGGCCGCGGACCGGGTCTTGGAGTGCGCACTCGGTGACCAGTGGCCGAACGAGAGGAAACCTATCTTCTTCACTTGAGGTCAAAGCATCCGGCGGCCGCGTTTGATTCCCGTACGGTTCGGCGGAGGTTCTCAGTACGTGGGCTCAACAGCCCGGCTTCCGGCTGCTCACGCGGCATGGGCGACGGACCTTCTTGCGGTCTTCCACGTGGGTCTTCCCCGTGCCGCACAGTTCGAGCCAGTCGTTGGCCACACAGGCGTTGACGCATTCCGATATAGGCATATGATGGCGCCATGGCACGAGCGGCGACGACCTCGGACGCGTTCAACGCGATTGCCGAGCCGCAGCGGCGGGCGATCCTGACGCTGCTGCGGGGTGGCGAGCGGCCCGTGACCGAACTGGCGCGGGACCTGGGGATGAGCCAGCCGCAGGCGTCCAAGCACCTGCGGGTGCTCCGCGAGGTCGGGCTGGTGCGGGTCCGCGGGGCGGGCAAGCAGCGGCTGTACGGCCTGGACGCCGGCGGGCTGCGGCCGGTCCACGAGTGGGTGGGCGGCTTCGAACAGTTCTGGAACGAGACCTTCGACCGGCTGGACGAGTACGTGCGAGATCTGAAACAGGCAAGGCAGGAGGAACCACCGGATGACGACGGCCAGTAGCGGCGGCGGGCCCGGCCACACGACCGCGGCCCGCGAGATCGTGGTGTCCCGGGTCATCGGCGCCCCACGGGAGCTGGTGTTCGAGGCGTTCACGCAGGTCCGGCACCTGTCGCGGTGGTGGGGACCGGAAGGGTTCACGACCACGACGCGGTCCTTCGAGTTCCGCGTCGGCGGGGCCTGGGACTTCGTGATGCACGGGCCGGACGGGACCGACTACCAGGAGTGGATCACCTGGAGCGAGATCGTCCCGCCGGAGCGGATCGCGCTGGTGCACGGCGAGTCCCGCGACGACCCCAACTCCTTCGAGTCGGTCATGACCTTCGAGCCGGCCGGTGAGGGGACCCGGATCGTGATGCGCGCGGTGTTCCCCACCAAGGAACTCCGTGACGACGCGGTGGAGAAGTACCACGCGATCGAGGGCGGCGAGCAGACCCTGCGCAGCCTGGCGGCCTACGTCGCCGAATTCACCTGGAACGAGACCGCCCGGAACGAGACCACACCGAAGGAAGCGGAGGGCTGATGGCCGGGAAGGTGTTCTTCAGTGTGACGATGTCGCTCGACGGCTTCATGGCGCCGGAGGCCGTGCCCGTCGAGGACGTCTTCTCGCCCGAAGGCCAGAACGACCCGAGGGTCCAGCGCTGGATGACGAAGTGGTCGGAGCTGCAGGCGTGGCTGTTTCCGCAGCGGTGGTTCCGCGAGAACCTCAAGCTCGGCGAGGGCGGCGAGGAAGGACTCGACAACGACATCGCTCGGGCGACGTACGAGCGCACCGGCGTGAGCGTCATGGGTAAGCGGATGTTCGACGCCGGCGAGCTGGCATGGCCGGAGGAGGCGCCGTTCCACACCCCGGTGTTCGTCGTCACCCACACCCGGCGCGGGCCGTGGGAGCGGCCGGGCGGCACGACCTTCCACTTCGTCAACGACGGCATCTCCAGCGCCCTCGATCAGGCCCGCGAGGCCGCCGGCGACCGCGACGTCCGCATCGCCGGCGGCGCCGAGACGATCCAGGAGTATCTGGACAGCGGCCTGATCGACGAGTTCTCGTTCACGCTCGCGCCCGTGCTGTTCGGCACCGGCATCCGCCTGTTCGACCGCGTGGACCCGGCCCGCCTCGCCCTCGACCAGGTCCGCACGGAAGCATCATCCCGGGTGACTCACCTGACCTACACCGTCGGGAAGCGGTAGCCCGCGTTCCCGCAGGGTTGAGGTGCCGGCGTGCCGCTCGATGTCTCGCGGGTACGGCGACGCTGCTCGACGGTGAGGACCGCGCGGGCGCCTCCTCGGTCTGCAGCAGCCCGCGCCAGCCTAGGCCTCGCAGATGCCGATCTGCGCCTCGACCTGGGCCTGGGTGGCGTCGTGGCCTGGCGCCCGGACCTGGGCCCCAGCATCCTTCCCTGGTCCGGGCGGCCCCACTCCCGACTGGGCCTCGGTCCCCGACCCCGACGACCACAAGATCAGGCCGCGGGTAGAGGCCTACCCGGCCATGGAGGGGGCGTAGGGCAACAGGGCCGGAGCCAGTTGCATGCCGGAGGCCAGGCCGAGGGCGACGAGGGCGTCGGGCAGGCCGCGCCCGGTGCGGGCGGCCTCCGCCGTTCCCGGGGTGGCCAGTGGGCGGCAGCTGGCGGCAATGATGTCGAAGAGGTGCTGTACCCGGCCGGGACCGCGGGGCAGCAACTGGCCGTGGAAGTCCTCGTGGTGGGCGAGAATGAGGGCGGCCAGGCCCGCGACGTGGGCCGAGGCCGTGCCGGTGCCGTCGAGGGCCGTGTACCCGCCTTCCGGGGCGCACGACAGGACGGCCACACCGGGGGCGGCTGCGTCGATGCCAGGGCCGTAGCTGCTGAACGGGGCGGCGAACAGTCCTTCCGGTGTCAGCTGCGGCCCTGTGTGGGTGGCTTGGGAGGTGTCGGGCGGGTAGGTGCCGAAGGCTCCCAGGGCGCCTACGGCGAAGACGGTGGGCAGCGAGGCGGGGAAGGCGATCGGCCCGCCGGTGTCGCCTGCCGGGGCGATGCAGGCGATGCCTGCCGCGCTGGCGTCGGCAAGTTTGCGGGAGACCAGCGCCGACGGGTAGGGGGTGGCCACGGCGATGTGGGCGAGGTCGGCCTCGCGTTCGATGCAGTGGTCGAGGGCTGCGATCAGGTCGCTGAAGTGGCCGTCGGGCAGCACCTGGCAGACGTCGAGCTCGGCGTCGACGGCGATGCCGATGATGCCCGTGCCGGTGTCCGTGCCGGCGATGATGCCGGCCGCGTGGGTACCGCTGCCGACCAGGTCGTGCGTCCAGCCCTCCTCCGTGCCGTGCACGAGATCGGCGCCCGAGCGCACTCGTTGCTTCAGGTCGGGGTGCTCGGTGCTGACGCCGGTACCGATGACAGCGATCTTGATGCCGAAGGCGCGGAATGTGGGGGGCAGCCGGTCCAGCCGCATGGCCTGCTGGCCCCAGCCGTACTGCTGGCGTTCGTCCAGTTCCGGGTACACCTTGGACAGCGGGGTGAGGGTGACGACGTTCTCCCGGGCCGCCGACAGGTCGGGACGGTGGATCCAGCGGTCCGTGTAGTTGGCCCTGGGGCGGACGTACAGGCACTGGACGGACTGTTCGGTCTCGGTGGCCAGGGTGACGGTGACCGTCCCGTCGGCGGCGGTGATGCCCTGGCTCGGCCAGGTCGTCCCGATCAGGAACACCCCTGCGCCGGCCAGCGGTTCGTCGTCCGGGCCGCAGACGCGCAGCGAGATCTCCACGGGCTTGTCCAGCGGCAGGACCAGCCCCGGGTCGTACAACGGCAGCACCCCTGGGGCCTGCATGGCGGCAGGCCCGGCGCCGGACAGCGGCAGGTCCGGCTCGATGTGCACGTGCAGTGTCCGCATCGCCGGCAGCTGGGTCTCGGCTGCCTCGACGACCGCGATCTCCGGGCAGGAGGGAAAGACCCCGGCCGACTGCAGCTTCTCGGACGGCTGGAGTCTGCGGATCACCGTGATGTCGGGCATGCCCTCCAGCCGGTCGCACACCGCGTCCATGCCGAGTTCGGGCACTCCTGGTGGGAGCAGTTGCTGGGGCAGCGGTGTCACCATGTACCGCTGCCGGCGCGGCTGCACCGCGACCGGTGACGGTGCGCTCTTCTTGCGTGGCGCCGCTTCTTTGTCCTCGGGGCCCAGCTTGCCGCCGGAACCCGCGCCCTCGGATTCGCTCTGGCGGTTGTTTCGGGGCTTGTTTCCGGGCCTGTCCTTGACCATCACGTCCACCTTCACCATGCCTACGTCGGTCTTTGTGCTTCTGATCCGGATCACGGGCGGTTCGCGTCCATGGTGATGCGGTGTGCCCGGGAACGACTCCCGGGCACACCGCATCGCGCGCTGCCAGGATCAGCCGATACCGAAGGGCTGAGTCATCTGGCCGTAACCGAAGCCGGGCTGCTGGAACTGCGGGAACTGCTGGCCGAACTGTTGCTGGCCGTACCCGCCGCCCCACTGCTGCTGGCCGTGCTGGCCGTGCTGGCCCTGCTGGCTCTGCTGCAGCAGCGTCAGGATCGCGGTCGGCAGCGCCTGCTGCACGGACTGCTCCACCGCGCCGCGCACACCCTGAAGCAGCGTCGTGTGCAGCGCGACAGCCAGGTACGGGTGCGCGTGCTGCTGGGGAATGCCCTGCTGCTCCAGCTGCTGCTGGACCTGCTGGATCTGCTGCAGCGTCTGCTGCATGCGCTGCGCGATCTGCTGGCTCGCCTGCTGGCAGGCCTGCTGGATGGACTGCTGGACCACCTGTGCGAGCTGCTGCGGCCCGGCGGTCTGCTGGCCGAACTGCTGCATGGGCTGGGCACCGGTCATCACCGACATGAATGCTCCATTCAACGCCACGGGATACCTACATAAGAGGTTATGTAGGTTTTCGGAATGATTCCGACGGGCTGAAGCTAAGATGGCGTCGCCCTGACCGCAATCGGGCGAGCCGCTCGGAGGGAAGAATCCCCCCGATCGGATCCGTCGAGTGGCGAGCCGTCGTCGGCGCGGCAGAATGGGCTGCTGGAGGCGACGGACGACGGCGTGGACGGCAGGGGCTTCAGGCCGGCGGGGGCGCAGGTGCCCTCCGAAGCCTTCCCAGCAGAGACGTGGGCTGCAACAAGGCCGGCTGGAGCCATGCGGTCGCTCTGGGGTCATCGATCAGCCCCACCCGCAACAAACCCCAAAATCCTGATCGACACTCCCGGCACATCACCGAGCATCACGGAGACAATGCATAGATTAGGCACACGGCCCTACCGCGTTGTGATCACGCGAGTAGGACGCGCCCTGGCCGGCCGAGCTCCCGCGGCCTTCGGGGCAAATGGGATATGGGGTAATTGGCAGCCCGACGGTTTCTGGTTCCGTTAGTTCAGGTTCGAGTCCTGGTATCCCAGCCACGGTGGACGCCGCCATCACGGGAGGCACCGACGAAGTCAGGAGTTGCCCGGACGCGGCGCGTTGGTGCTTGGCTCCGTACTGCGGACCGCCGACCGGGTATTGCCGTTCAGGACGGCGGCGGCGTACGACGCGCTGGGCCGGCAGACCACGCGGGTCGAACCGGTCTCCACGACGGCGTCGATCACGACGACGTTCGGCTACGAGGCGGCGGGCAACCGCACCCGGGCAACCGACGGACGCGGCAACAAGACCGTCTGCACCTTCAACAGCTGGAGCCGGCCCAAGTCCACGATCGAACCGTCCACGACCGGCGCTCGGCGACGCGGTACGCCTCGGCGTAGCAGCCGTGTGTGCCGGCGGTGGCCGAGGTGTAGTCACCTGCGAACTCGATCCCGTGCACCGGCCGGCGCAGTTCGTCGAGGACGGACAGCCGGATCGGGGAGAGCAGGGAGAAGCAGTGCGGCCAGGTCTGACCGTGCACGCCGACGATGTGCCCACGCAGTTCGGGGGCGACAGTGAGGAAATCCTCGACCCAGGTGTTCACGGCCGACTCGGCGGTGCCGAAGCCCTCCAGGTGGCCCGCGCCGTTCCCGTAGCAGACGTACTGGATCAGGGAGGCGCCCGTGTGTGGATCCTGGCGGGGCCGTCCGGGGGTGGGATTGATGATGGCGTCGAACCGGGTGCCGACGGTGGTGACGAACGCCCAGTCGGCCAGGTGTGGGGTTTCCCGGACATCGGCGACGACGGCGAGCGTACGGCTGCCCGGCGTCAGGGCCTTGTCCAGGGCGTCCCGCTTCCAGCCGGGCAGGTCCGGCACGACATTCGGCACCTGGGGCGCCGGCACCGCGACGACCACGTGGCGAGCAGCCACACTCGTGGAGCGGTCCCTGGCGCGGATGCGGATGCGGACTCGGTAGGTCCCGTCGTCGAGCGGTGCGACCGATTCGACGGTTGTCCCGAGGCGGACGGTGCCTTTCGGCAGTCGTTCGGCCATGCGCAGCGGCAACTGCTGCATGCCGTCCACCGGGAACAGCCGGTTGCGTTTCTCGTGGGCGAGGTAGGAGGCGAAGTAGCGCAGGCCGTACTGGGCGGTGGTCTGCGAGGCCTTGCCGACCGCGCCGCCCTGGACCGCGGTCCGGATGATCCGTGCGACGTCCGGATGCAGACCGGCGAGCCGGTCCTCGACCGAGAGGTCGCCGAGTTCGTCGGAGCGGGACCCGAGCGTCCCCCTGCTGGTGTAGCGCCGGTACTCGTCCAGCGCTTCCCCGACGAAGGCGCTGAGTTGTTTCTTTGCTTCGTCGTCCAGCGGAAGGCGGGCGATGAGTTCCGTGTTGTCGGCATCGATCACGGTCCGGCCGTTCACGTGGATGCCGTACGTGTCGGGCTCGAAGGGTTCGGTCCGGATGCCGAGTTCCGCTGCCAGCTCCTCGGCAGGGGTGTCACGGTAGACGAACATGGCGCCGGTGTTGACGGCGAGGCCGCCCACCTCGACGCTGCGGGTGCGTCCACCGACCTCGTCCGCGGCGTCGAAGACACCGACGTCGAGGCCGGATTCCCGGAGCCGATAGGCGGTGGCGATGCCGGCGGCTCCGGCACCGACGATGAGTACGTCGTACATGGTGTGGGCTCCTCTCACCGGGCTTCGGCCGCGGCATGGAGCCGGTCGGCCAGCTCGGGGTCGATGGCGATCCCGTCGCCCGGGGCGGGCCGTTCGAGTGCGGGCAGGTCCACCCCGTAGTCCGCACGCAGCCTGCGCAGATGTGCGGTGATGCGGTCGAGTGAGCCGGGGAAGGCCCGGGGGCTCAGGCACAGCACGAAGACCCCGATGCCCGGTGGTCGCGAGCCACGATCGAACGGCGGGGCGTTCACCGAGAAGGACCCACCGGCCAGCGTCGCGAGCAGCTCCACCAGGAGGGCGATGTTCCCGCCTCGGTACCCGCCGAAGGGGAGCAGCGCCCCCTTCAGAGCGGCTGATGCGTCGGTGGTCTCGGCTCCGTCGGGCCCTACGGCCCAGCCGGCGGGGATCGATGCGTCGATGGTGGCGGCCTGCCGCACGTTGACGTAGGCGGTCTGTGACGAGGCCTGGTCGATGACCATCGAGAGATCGTCGGGTCGCGGGAAGGCGTAGGCCATCGGGTTCGTTCCGAGCACCGCCGTGCTGGAGCCACCGAGAGACACGAGAGCCGGGCTGTTCGCGCAGGTCACGGCGATCAGTTCCCGCTCGGCGGCCCGGCGGGCGTAGTAGCCGAGTTCGCCGCACGTGTAGGACCCTCGGATCCAAAGGGCGGCGAGGCCTGCTTGCTCGGTGGCGGCGCACAGTGCCGGGGCGGCCTCCTCGAACGCGACGTGGGCGAGCCCGTCGCACGCGTCGGCGACCACGCAGGACGGCGTCGCGTAGAGGACCTCCGGGGCTGCTCCGGGTTTGATCCGGCCGTCGCGGTAGGCGTCGAGGTAATCGAAGAGATGCGCGATGTCGACAGCTCGGTTTCCCGCGCGCTCGGCATCCACGATGGCACGGGCCAGGATCTGGGCGGCCCGGAGCGCTTCCCCTGCCCTCTGCGACGCCCGGGTGCACAGCCTGCTGAGCTCGTCCTGAGGGATGGTGATGGTCATGTGGTCTCCGGTGCGTTCTCCACCAGCAGTTTCAGATCGCGCGGCAGATGCGGGCCGCATCAAGCATCGCGGCATGGACATTCCTGCTTGCCACGGCGTCCCCCATGCGGAACAGCTGGAAGGTGCCTTCTTCGTTGCGCACCACCGACTGGGGCTTACGGGCCAGCAGTTCGGCCAGGTCGACGGCCCCCAGGTTGGTCGAGGAGTCGAGCAACTCGTCGTAGAGCTCCTGTACCGGATCGGTGCCCATCTCGGCCACGACGGCATGGAAAGTGCGGTGCTCACGGAACTCGAAGCCGTCCACACCGAGTTCCGCGGCCAGACCCGCCGGAGTCCTGGTGACTCCGTGCAGCCGTCGAAGAACCGTGACCGTGACGCCGTTCTCCGCAAGGGAGTTGAAGTACCCGGACGCTGTGAGCGAGCCGACGTCGGGTGAGAGCGTGCGCTCCGGCGTGACGATCTCGACGGTGGCGCCGCCCCGGACGAGGGCTTCCACCGCGTCGAGTGCCTGGTTGCCGCCGTGGTCGTCGTAGACCATCATATGCCCGTGCAGCCGTCGTGCCCCGGCCAGTACGTCCCAGGTGTCATGGACCAGGCCCGCTCCGGGGACGCGGGGTGCCGCGGGTGTGCCGCCGGTCGCGACGATCACGACATCCCATGGCTGCTCACGCAACGTCCGGGCGTCGACGTAGGTGTTCAACGAGACCGGAACGCCCAGGCGGGCGAGCTCGTCGGTTCGCCAGTCGATGATCCCGCGCAGATCGCGACGGCGCGGGGCCTTCGAGGCCAGCAGCAGTTGTCCGCCCACCTGGTCGGCGGCCTCGAAGAGGTGCACGTCGTGACCGCGCTCGGCGAGTACGCGGGAGGCTTCGAGACCGGCGGGCCCGGCTCCCACCACCGCCACGCGTCGCGGCGTGCCGACGCGGTCGATGCGCTGGGGAACGTCGAGCTCTCGGCCGGTGGACGGATTGTGCATGCAGAACGCCGCGCCGGAGGCGTAGATGCCGTCGATGCACATGTTGGCTCCGACGCACGGGCGGATCCGGTCCGTGTGCCCGTCGCGGACCTTGTGGGGCAGTTCGGGGTCGGCCATCAGCGCCCGGGTCATGCCGACCAGGTCGAGCAGGCCTTCGGCGACGGCGTACCGCGCGGTGGCGACGTCGCTGATGCGGGCGGCGTGCATGACCGGGACGGCGAGCTTCTGTTTGATGCGCCCGGCGAACTCAAGGTGCGGAGAGGCGGGCGTGGACATCGGCGGGATGGTGCGGGCCAGGTCGGCGTCGGTGCCGATCGAGCCCTTGATCAGGCTGATGAAGTCGATACCGGCCGTGGTGATGTCCTGGGCGATGCGCAGTGCCTCGTCCGTCTCGAGGCCGCCCGCACGCTCTTCGTCGAAGGTCATGCGCGCGCCGATGACGAACTCCGGGCCGACCGCCGCGCGGATGGCGCGGATGACCTGGAGCGGGTAGCGCATGCGGTTTTCGTAGGAGCCGCCGTACTCGTCGTCGCGGTGGTTCCAGAACGGGGTCCAGAACGAGTCCAGGAAGTGGCCCCAGGCCATGAGTTCGATGCCGTCGAGACCCGCGGCCTGACAACGCTGTGCGACGTCGACGAAGTCCTGCCGCACCCGGTCGAGGTCCCACTGTTCAGCGGCCTTGGTGAAGGCGCGGTGTGCGGGCTCTCGGACACTGCTCGCAGAGATCGCCGGGAGCCAGTTGTCGGTGTAGCTGCTGGTGCGGTGACCGAGATGCGTGAGCTGAGTCATCACAGCTGCGCCCTGCTCGTGCACCTCGTCGGCGAGCCGGCGCAGCCATGGCTCCGCCTCGTCCTTCCACAGTTGCAGGTTGCCGAAGGCCGGTGCGCTGTCGCGGCTGACGAGAGCGCTGCCGCCGATCATGGTCAACCCGACGCCGCCACGGGCCTTTTCGACGTGGTAGGCGCGGTAGCGATCCTTGGGCAGGCCGTCCTCGCTGTAGGCAGGTTCGTGAGACGTGCTGACGATGCGGTTGCGCAGAGTCAGGTTCTTCAGGACGAACGGACTCATCAGGGGGTCGTTGACGGTCACCCCGCACCTCCAAGGATTCGGACGGAAGGACGGGTCAGCGCCCGTGGTGGTGCATGACGTGCTTGGTGCGCGAGTAGTCGTCCAGCGCGTAGATCGACAGATCCCGTCCGTAGCCGGATCCCTTGAACCCGCCCCAGGGGACTTCGCCGGCCAGCACGAGATGGGAGTTGACCCAGACGGTGCCGAAGTCGAGGCGGGCGGCGATGTCGTGGCTGCGGCGGGCGTTCTCGGTCCACACGGACGCCGACAGGCCCAGGGGGACATCGTTGGCTCGCCTCACCGCCTCCTCCTCGTCGGCGAAGGTCTCGACCGTGACCACGGGGCCGAAGATCTCCTCGCGGGCGACTTCGGCTCCTTCGGGTACGTCGACCAATACGGTCGGGGCCACGAAGTAACCGGGTCCGTCGAGGGCTCCGCCGCCCGTCGCCACACGCACGCCTTCCTTCGTCGCACGCTCCAAGTACCCGATGACGCGGTCGAAGTGAGCCTTCGAGACCATGGGCCCCACTTCGACTTCCTCGCCGGAGGTCGGCTCACCGACGACCAAGGCCCGGACCTCGCCGACGAGTTGCTCGACGAACTGCTCGGCCACCGATTCGTGGACGAGGACGCGGCAGGCGGCCCCGCATTCCTGGCCCGAGTTCCAGAAACTCGCGACGCGTAGCGACGAGGCGGTGGCCGCGAGGTCGGCGTCCTCGAAGATCACCACTGGGGCCTTGCCGCCGAGTTCGAGGTGGACGCGCTTGAGGGTGTCGGCGGCGGCCCTCGCGACGGCTCGGCCGCTGGCGACCGAACCGGTCAGGGCGATCATGTTCACGTCCGGGTGCTCGGCGAGCCGGGCACCGGCGTCCGCGCCGTAGCCGTTGACCACGTTCAGCACGCCGGACGGCAGGAGGTCGGCGACGAGTTCGGCGAACTTCAGGGTGGTCAGCGGGGTCTGCTCGGACGGCTTGATGACCAGGGTGTTGCCTGCGGCGAGGATCGGTGCGATCTTCCAGGCCGCCATGAGCAGCGGGTAGTTCCACGGCGTGATCACGCCGATCACGCCGAGCGGTTCGCGCAGGATGACCGACAGGTGGTTCTCGGCGTAGTCGCCGGCGGCCATGGAGGTGGTCGCGCGCAGCGCACCGGCCATGAAGCGGAAGGTGTCGACGGTCATGCCGACGTCGTCCCGGGACACAGCGAGCGGCTTCCCGGTGTTGGCGGACTCCAGCCTGCTCAGGAGGTCGGTGTGCTCGGCCGAGGCCAGCCGGTCGGCGATGGCGTGCAGCACCTCCGAGCGGTCCTTGGGGACCAGCCGTGCCCACTGATCCTTGGCTGCTACGGCGGCGGCGACCGCTCGGTCGATGTCCTCGGCGGTTCCCTCGGGAATCCGGGCGATGACGCTCTCAGTGCTTGGATCGACCACATCGATGACGCGCTCGGTCGATGCCTCGACGAAGGTCCCGTCGACGAAGTGCCGGGCCTGAGGAAGGTCGGCCTCGGTGATCAGGGGCGGCGCGTCGGCCGCGCGGCGGACGGTGGAGGCCGTGAGGTCGGCGGTGCTGGTCATGATCAGTGACTCCTTGAAGGTGGTCGGGTGAGATGGCCGGCCAGGGAAAAGCGGAGTTCGAGCGTTTCCGGCGGGGTCGGCGCATCGGTCTGCGCCTCAGCCACGGCGATCGGCCCGCAGCGGTGCCGCTGGGCCGATCGCGCTCCCGCGTTCGGATCCGATCGCACTTCCGCGTTCGCAACAGACGCCGTGATCGCCGCAGAACCTCACGGCTGCCGCCGCCCCCTTCGTCAGCGTGCGGCCGACAGCTGGGGAAGGGCCTGGACCAGGGAGGAGATCCGGGCGGTCGTGTCGGCGTCGAGGCCGAGCAGCGGCTCACGGAGGCCGCCGACGGGGAATCCGGCCGCGTCCAGGGCGGCCTTGATGGCCGGGATGAACGGAGCGGACATGATCGCGTCCATCAGCGGGTAGATCCGTGCCCATTCGACTCGCGCGCGTGCGAGGTCGCCGGCGCGCAACGCGCGGTGGATCGAGACGAGTTCGGCCGGCATCACGTTCGCGGTCCCCGCCATGACACCGGCGGCGCCTTCGGTGATCGCCTGCAGCAGAAGGCTGTCCCAGCCTATGAAGGTGGAGATGACGTCACCGTGGCGGTGGATCAGCTGCCCGGCCTGGGCCATGTCGGCGCTGGTGTCCTTGATGTACTGGATGTTGTCGACCTCGCGAGCGAGCCGGCCGACGATGTCGGGCGAAAGGTTGACGCCGGTGGCTCCAGGCAGGTTGTAGAGCATGATCGGAGTGTCCACGGCGTCGGCGACGGTGCGCAGGTAGTGCAGCGTCTCGTCGAGTGTGAGCGGCTCGTAGTACGGGGTGACCACCATCAGAACCGAGGCTCCGGCGGCCTGCGCGTGGCGGGACAGTTCGACCGCTTCCTTGGTGCTCAGCGCACCGGTCTGAGCGACGACCGGCACACGTCCGGCCGCCTGGTCGATGACGGTCTCGACCAGGTGGCGCCGTTCCGCCGCGCTCATCGCCGCGAACTCGCCGGTGGATCCACAGGCGACGACGCCGTCGACCCCGCCGTCGATGCTGCGGTCGACCAGGCGGCGCAGTGCCTTCTCGTCGATCTCCCCGTCCGACGCGAACGGTGTGGCCAGTGCGGTCAGGACACCGCTCAACTGTGACGACATTCTTGATTCTCCTCAGGTGAAGCTGCGAAGTACGGGTAGGGAGGCGGGCTTACGGGGCCGCCGGGGTCAAGTCGCGCCGTGCGGTCTGCCGTTCGGTGGCCAGCAGGCTCTGGGCTTCCTGCGCGGCGGACAGGCCGGTCTGGATCGCGGACTCGGTGTAGAGGGTGCCGAGGTAGTCACCGGCCAGGAGGACGCGGCCGGTGCGGCGGGTCAGCGTCTGCTGGAGCTTCCCGCGGCCGGGGAAGCAGTACGGTGCGCCGGTGGGCCAGCGTTGGACCTCGCCCTCGACGACGTCGCCGGCGAAGCCGGGCAGCACCTGGTCCAGGTCGTCGAGGTAGATCTGCCGGATCTTGTCGTCGTCGTGCTGCAGCAGTTCGCGCGCCAGGCTGCCCGGCGAGAAGGTCATGATGCTGCTGCCGGGCCGGCGCTCCTGCTCGTACCCGTGCACGACGTTCGACATGTTCAGCGCGACGGCGAAGGACCGCTTCGGCGTCGCGATGCCGTAGGCGTCGTCCCAGACCTGGCGCTCGGTCTCGTTGCTGAGGAACGCCGCGCTTACGTAGGGGCCGTAGACGATCTTCGACAGGGCCTCGCGGACGTAGGGGTCGAGATCGACCGCGATGCGGTGGCTGACGGTCGCGGGGGTGGCCAGGACCACGCAGCGCGCCTCGACCTCCTGCTCGATGCCGTCCTGCCGGTAACGGACGACGACGGAGTCGTTCTTCTGGACGATCTCGTCGACGGTCGCGTTCAGCCGCACCCGGTCCGACAGGGCCGCGGCGATGCTTTCGGTGAGCGTGGACGGGCCGCCGAGGATGCTCTGCGAGAGACCGCCGCCGATGTTCCAGACCAGGCTGAAGTAGCCGACGCCGGCGCCGGCCGCGAGCTGGTCGATGTCGGCGGCGGAGCGGGTCACCGTGGGCTTGAACAGGGCTTCGGCGTCCTCGGGCAGGTCGCCGATGAAGTCCTTGAAGGAACGGTCGTTCATGAAGTCGTAGATCCGCTGCTGGTGTTGGGCAGTGGTCTCGCCCTTGCGCCGTTGCACGATCCGGGCGTAGCGAGCGACCTGCACGGCGACCTTGGCGCCGGTCTTGATCATGCCGACCCGCGCCGACATAGGCATCGGGATGCGGAACGGGTAGCTCTCCACGCGGCCCTTGAGCAGCAGCTTGCCGTTCATCGACAGTCCGGCCAGTGAGCCCGGGACCGGTACCGCGTCGACGCCGGTGCTGTTCAGCAGCCACGACGTCGCGGAGTTTCCGCCGGCGTAGACGTGCCCGCCCCAGTTGAGCCAGTACGGACCGCGGCGCTCCGACCGGATGCGGCCGCCGATCCGTCCCTCCGACTCGAGCAGGAGCGTGTCCCAGTGCCGAAGGCGCCAGCCCGCGGCCAGCCCTGCGATGCCGCCTCCCACGATCACTACGTCTTTCATCAGTACCCTCCTGCAAGTTCTGCGGGTGAAGATTTCGGCTGCTGGACAAGGTCGCCGCGCGTTGCTCCGTGGACATGCCGGCCGATACGGCAGCCAGGACCGCGCTGCCGGCGCCGCCCCGGGCCCCCACGGGTGGTGGGGGCCCGGCCGCACGGTCAGACGCCCGCGGGGCGGCCCGTTGCTTCGATCCGGGCGGTCCGCGGTGTCAGAGCGGCGGACTCGTGCAGAGCCATGCCGCGTGTCTCCGGTGCCCAGAAGACGGAGACGACGGCGCCGACGCCGTTGATGACGGCGGCCGCGATCATGGTGCCGCCGACGCCCCAATCGGTCAGGGCCATGGGGACGAGGTAGGTGCCGACGGCGGCGCCGATACGGCTGGCCGAGGAGGCCAGGCCGACGGCGGAGCCGCGTACCTCCGTCGGGAACAACTCGTTCGGGTAGATCCACTGCAGGATCTGGGTGCCGCCGATGATGACCGCGTACAGGGCGAACAGGGTCATGATCACGCCCGAGGGGGCGTCGGGGAAGATGCCCAGCAACAGCAGGGCCAGACCCGACCACACGAAGCTGTGGATGACCAGCGGACGCCGACCCATACGGTTCACGCCGAACAGGGCGATCACACAGCCGATGAGGAACATGACGGTGATCATGGCCTCGCCGATGTTGGCGAGCCCGCCCTTCAGTTGGAGCGCGTCCAGGATCTTCGGGCCGAAGGCGTAGATGGCGAAGAGCGGGACGATGGAACAGGTCCAGAAGACGGTGATGTAGAGCATCCGTCCGCCGTAGCCGGACCGCAGGATCGCCTTGATGTCGACGTTCTCGCGCTCCTTTGCCTCGTCCGGCAGGTCGGCGATCGTCACGTCGGGGCCGTAGACCCGGTCCAGGACGGCGTTGGCCTCCTCGGTGCGGCCCTTGTTGGCCAGCCAGCGCGGGGACTCGGGCGTGCCGTGGCGCAGCAGCACGATGACCGTGGCGGGCAGCGCGGCGCTGGCGAGCATCCACCGCCAGCCGTCGGCGCCGGTCTGCAGCAGTATCTCGCCGACGATGTACGCCACGGCGGCGCCGACGAACCACATGACGACCAGGCCGCCAAGGAGCGGACCCCGGTAGCGGCGCGGTGTGAACTCGGCCAGCAGCGAGGTGGCGATGGGGTAGTCCGCACCGACCGCCATGCCGATGAGCAGCCGCAGGATGAACAGCCACACCGGATCGGCGGCCCAGAACTGCGCGACCGAGCAGACGATGATGGCGATCAGGTCGATGGTGTAGAGCAGCTGCCGTCCGAACTTGTCGGTCAGCCAGCCGCCCACGAACGCGCCGAGGAAGATGCCGATCAGCGCGGACGCGCCGATGAGGCCCTCGGCGGAGTCGGACAGGTGCAGTTGCGGCGAGATCTGCACCATGGCGACGCCGATGATGCTCAGGACATAGCCGTCGAGGAACGGGCCACCGGAGGAGTACAGGGCCAGTTTCTTGTGGAAGCGCGACAGTGGCGCGTCATCCAGTTTGTTTCCTGCGGGATCGGTCATCTCAGCCTCCGGGAGCGGTGACCGGACCTGCCCGTACAAGGGCAGGTCCGGGCCAGATCGGGGTTGATGTGCGGTTCGATGTCGCGAGTACTGCCCGGCGAACGGGGTCGGCGGGGGACGGCTGATCGAGGCGAACTCGCGGTTTCTCGGGGACGCCGGTGGCGTGGCCACCAGATGGCAACGAAGTATGTGAAGGCCGCGAGCGGCCAACAATGCCCGCGCCGCTCTCAGGAGACCGGGGGTGTCTCTGAGTCATAAGTTCGACTACGGTTGTCGGCATGGTCGGCCGTCCCCGCAATTCCGTGGTCCTCACCGAGGACGAGCGGGCCACACTGCTGATGTGGACCCGCAGCCGCACCTGCTCCCAGGCCCGGGCCCGGCGTGCGCAGATCGTGCTGGCCTGCGAGGACGAGCCCACCAACACAGCTGTGGCCGGGCGCCTCGGTATCTCCCGCGACATGGTCGGCAAGTGGCGGGCCCGCTTCCTCGCCGACCGGCTGGACGGCCTGGACGAACGGTCCCGTCCCGGGAGGCCTCCCACGGCCGACGACGACACGGTGGCGCATGTCCTGGTCCGCACGCTCACCCCACCACCGCCCGGTGCCAGGCAGGCCTGGTCGACCCGTTCGATGGCGGCCGAGACCGGCCTGAGCCAGAGCACGGTGAACCGCATCTGGCGCACCTATGGCATCCGGCCGGGGATGCGCGCGACGGCCGGGCCGCGCCGGGCGTGGTCCCTGCCCGACCACGCCGAGGAGGTGGTCGGCCTTTTCCTGGCCCCACCGGTGTGCGTGCTTGCGGTGACGGCGCGGGCAGGGGGGCCCAAGCGCGTCCGCGACTCCGCGGCGACCGACATCAGTCGGCTGTTCGGCCAGGACCGGGAGGCACCCCACGTCCTCGCCGTGGCCGGCGCCTTCGCTGCGCTTCGGGGCAATCACCGCACGGAGGCCGCGCCTTGGGCGGACCACCCGGCCCTGCGCGCGTTTCTGCAGCAGGTCAGCTCGGCGGCGGGCACCGGAGCAACCGTGCACCTGCTTGAGCACGGCGTACCGGCGGACGGCTGCACCGCCCTCGAGCGGCACGAACCGGCCCTGCCCGCCCGCGTGCGCTGGCATCGCGCCCCGAACTCTGAGGCGTGGACCGACGAGGCCCGGCGTCTCCTCGCCGTCGACGCGTCCGTTCCCCGTGACGTGGGACCCGACCCGCACCGGCTTCGGGACGCGCTGCTGACCTGGTCGACCACATGGACGCCGTCCGCAACGGCCTTCACGCGGGTCGCCGCGCCGCGTCCGTCGTACGACCGCCCGGCCATCTGCGGCCCTGAAAATGACTCGAAGGTCCTGGACGGGAGCGCAGTCGGCGACCCGGCCATGCCGACGGCGACGCACATCACCTCTCCCGATGCCGCGCCCGGCGCTCCCGTCACCACCGATCCGGTCGTGGGTCTGCTGCGCGAAGCCGTCCTCGCCGGTGGCCACCGGCCCGGCGACCGCGTGCGGGAGGCACCGCTCGCGGTCCGTCTCGGCCTCTCCCGCCGGGTCGTTCGCGCGGGGCTGCGCGCGCTGGCTGAGGAGGGCATGCTCGAGCTGCTCCCCGGTGGGGCGACCGCGGTCCCCGCCGTCACGGCGAAGGACGTGCTCGATCTCTACGCTCTGCGCGCCAGCCTCGGTGCCCTGCTCATGCGCCGTATCGCGATGCTCGGCCCCCACCGCCTCGGCCCGGCCTCAGCGGCCCTGGCGGAGGTCCGGGCCGCCGCCCGGGACAACGATCATCTCCGCATACGGGAAGACGACTTGAGGTACCAGGACGCTCTCGCCCGTATCGCGGACCTTCCGCAGGCCGCCCAGACCTTCGAGCGCCTGACGGCCCGCCTGCGCATGTTCGTCGCGGTCCTGGACATGGACTACAGCCAGGCCTGCGACACCATCAGGAACGAGGACGCCGCGGTCCACGACGCGTTGTGCAACGCGGACGGGAACGAGGCGGCGCGGCTGTGGCGGGTCAAGATCGAACGCTGTGTCCGCTACATGATCGCCCAGCTCCCCGAGGACGACGTCGCCCCGTACTTGTGGACCACCTTGGCGGGCAGGCCCCGCATGCGCCCCGGGGAACCACGGGGCGTCGCGCACTGACCTCTCGACGAGCCGGAGACCGGCTCCGCCGGCGTCTCAGATGGCCTCGCGAATGGCCCGTTCGAAGCCTTCGACGTGGCTGCGGGCGAGCTGTGCCGCCCGGTCGGGGTCACCGCCGACGATCGCCTCGATCAGCGGTCCGTGCTCTCCGACGTGGCCGGCCATGTCGGACAGCCGGTCGACGAACAGGCACCAGATGCGGGTGGCCAGGTTGTCGTGGCGGACGAGGGTGTCCTCCAGATACGGGTTGTGCGTGGCGGCGTAGATGGCGCGGTGGACCTGAAGGTCCAGGCGCATGAGCCCGGCGGCGTCCTGCCCCGAGGAACCGGCACCCTCCAGTTCCCGCCCCAGAGCCGTCAGGCTCGCGCGGTCCGTGGCCGTGGCGCGCCGCGCGGCCTGCGCTGCGGCCAGGGGCTCCAGCTCCTGGCGGACCTCGGAGATGTGGGCGAGGTCGGTGATGTTGACGTCGGTGGCGAAGGTGCCGCGGCGGGGGTAGGTCGTGATCAGGCGCTCGTACTGGAGGCGCTTGAGCGCCTCGCGCACCGGCGTCCGTCCGACGCCGAGGGACTGCCCCAGCTGCTCTTCGTTGATCGGCGCGCCGGGGCGGATCTCGAGCATGACGAGCCGGTCGCGGATGGCGCGGTAAGCACGCTCGGCGAGGGACAGTTCCTCGACCTCGCCCATGGGGTCGGTCGCCGCCTGTTGCATGAAAAGCCCCCTTGACCTGTCCGGCGAGCTCCCATACCGTACCGCACAGGCTGATATATCAGTTGCTCATTAGTCGCTCATTAGCTGGCTCTCAGGATGGTGCACAGATGGCAACGAACCTGTCGCTCACCACGCTCACCTCCCCTCTCTCCGTCCCGCTCAGCGAGCTCGACCCGGATGTCGCCAGCGCCGTCGACGCCGAGCTGCACCGCCAGCAGTCCACGCTCGAGATGATCGCCTCGGAGAACTTCGCCCCGGCAGCCGTCATGGAGGCCCAGGGCTCGGTCCTGACCAACAAGTACGCCGAGGGATACCCGGGTCGCCGCTACTACGGCGGCTGCGAACACGTCGACGTCATCGAGCAGTTGGCCATCGGCCGGGTGAAGGAACTGTTCGGCGCCGAGGCCGCGAACGTGCAGCCGCACTCGGGCGCCCAGGCCAACGCCGCCGCGATGTTCGCGCTGCTGGAGCCCGGCGACACGATCCTCGGCCTCGACCTGGCGCACGGTGGGCACCTGACCCACGGCATGCGCCTCAACTACTCCGGCAAGCTGTACAACGTCGTGCCGTACCACGTGCGCGAGTCGGACATGCGTATCGACATGGACGAGGTCGAGCAACTCGCTCTCGCCCACCGGCCCAAGATGATCGTCGCCGGCTGGTCGGCCTACCCCCGCCGGCTGGACTTCGCCGCCTTCCGCCGCATCGCCGACGAGGTGGGCGCGTATCTGATGGTGGACATGGCGCACTTCGCCGGTCTGGTGGCCGCAGGCCTGCACCCGAGCCCGGTGCCGTACGCCGACGTCGTGACCACCACTACGCACAAGACCCTCGGCGGCCCGCGCGGCGGTGTGATCCTCAGCCGTGCCGACCTGGCCAAGAAGATCAACTCCGCGGTCTTCCCGGGCCAGCAGGGCGGCCCGCTGGAGCACGTCATCGCGGCGAAGGCAGTCGCCTTCAAGGTGGCGGCAAGCGAGGAGTTCAAGGAGCGCCAGCAGCGCACCCTGGACGGCGCCCGCATCCTCGCCGGACGGCTGCTGGCCGACGACGTGGCCGAGGCCGGGATCACCGTGCTGACCGGCGGCACCGAAGTCCACCTGGTCCTCGTCGACCTGCGGGGCTCCGCGCTCGACGGGCAGCAGGCCGAGGACCGGCTGCACCGCGTCGGAATCACCGTCAACCGCAACGCGGTGCCGTTCGACCCCCGCCCGCCGATGGTCTCCTCGGGGCTGCGGATCGGCACCCCCGCCCTGGCCACCCGCGGCTTCGGCGAGACGGAGTTCCGGGAGGTCGCCGACATCATCGCCCAGGCCCTGAAGGACGAGCGGCTCGGCGACGAGCGGGCGGGCCTGCTGCGTGACCGGGTCGAGAAGCTCGCCGACGCGTTCCCCCTCTATCCCCACCTGCCCCACCTGCCCCACGTGAACGGAGACGCGGCATGACCACCGAGCCGCTGCCGGAGCATCCGGACTTCCTCTGGCGCAACCCCGAGCCGCGCTCCTCGTACGACGTCGTCATCGTCGGCGCGGGAGGCCACGGCCTGGCCACCGCCTACTACCTCGCCAAGAACCACGGCATCACCAACGTCGCCGTCCTGGAGAAGGGCTGGCTGGCGGGTGGCAACATGGCCCGCAACACCACGATCATCCGCTCCAACTACCTCTGGGACGAGAGCGCGGCGATCTACGAATACGCGCTCAAGCTGTGGGAGCAGCTCCCCGAGGAACTGGACTACGATTTCCTGTTCAGCCAGCGCGGCGTCCTCAACCTCGCACACACCCTCCAGGACGTCCGCGAGGGCGTACGCCGCGTCAACGCCAACCGCCTCAACGGAGTCGACGCCGAGTGGCTGGAGCCGGACGAGGTCGCCGAGGTCTGCCCCATCCTCAACGTCTCGCCCCGCACCCGCTATCCGGTCCTCGGCGGCACCTTCCAACCGCGGGCCGGCATCGCCAAGCACGACCACGTCGCCTGGGCGCTGGCCCGCCGGGCCGACGAGATGGGCGTGGACCTGATCCAGGGCTGCGAGGTCACCGGCTTCCTCAAGGACGGCGACCGGGTCGTGGGCGTCGAGACCAGCCGCGGCCGCATCCACGCCGGCCGGGTCGGCCTCGCGTCCGCCGGGCACAGCAGTGTGCTGGCCGAGCGGGCGGGCGTACGGCTGCCGGTACAGTCACACCCACTCCAGGCGCTGGTCTCCGAGCTGCACGAGCCGGTGCATCCGACGGTCGTCATGTCGAATCACGTGCACGTGTACGTCTCCCAGGCCCACAAGGGCGAGCTGGTGATGGGCGCGGGCGTCGACGCGTACAACGGTTATGGGCAGCGTGGCTCCTTCCACGTGATCGAGCAGCAGATGGCCGCCGCCGTCGAGCTGTTCCCGATCTTCGCCCGCGCGCATGTGCTGCGGACCTGGGGCGGCATCGTCGACGTCAGCCCGGACGCCTCCCCGATCGTCGGCAGCACGCCCGTGGAGAACCTCTACGTCAACTGCGGCTGGGGCACCGGCGGATTCAAGGCCACCCCGGCCGCCGGCTGGACCTTCGCGCACACCATCGCCACGGGCGAACCACATCCGCTGAACGCCCCCTTCGCCCTCGAACGCTTCGCGACGGGCGCCTTGATCGACGAACACGGCGCGGCAGCCGTGGCCCACTGAGGAGGACACCGTGCTGCTGATCACCTGCCCTTGGTGCGGTCCGCGGAATGAGACCGAGTACCACTACGGGGGACAGGCTCACGTCCCCTATCCCGAGAACCCCGCCGACCTCACCGACGAGCAGTGGGCCGAGTACGTCTTCTACCGCGACAACCCCAAGGGCCCCTTCGCCGAGCGGTGGATGCACAGCACCGGCTGCCGCCGCTGGTTCAACGTCCTGCGCGACACCGTCACCTACGAGGTGCTCGCCGCCTATCGGCTCGACGAGCCCCGCCCCGAACTGCCCCAGGCCGGAGGTAACCACCGATGACCGACCAGCGATTCCGGCTGCGGCAGGGGGGCCGAATCGACCGTGACCGCGTGCTGCGGTTCACCGTCGACGGCCGGGAGTTGACCGGGCACCCCGGAGACACCGTCGCCTCTGCGATGCTGGCGAACGGGTGCGTCGAGGTCGTCCTATCGCTCTACCGGAGCCGTCCGCGCGGCATCGTCGCCGCGGGCGTCGAGGAGCCCAACGCCCTGGTGCAGCTTGACGGTTCGTGCGCGGAGGGCATGCTCCTGGCGACGACCGTGGAGCTGTACGACGGTCTGTCCGCCACGACTCTGTCCGGGATGGGCCGGCTCGACCCGACCCCCGACCCCGCCGTCTACGACAAGAAGTACGTCCACACCGACGTCCTGGTCGTCGGCGCCGGACCGGCCGGCCTCGCGGCCGCCGCCGCTGCCGCCGGCTCCGGCGCCCGCGTGATTCTCCTCGACGACCAGCCCGAGCCAGGCGGTTCGCTGCTCTCCGGTGCGCGGAGCGACCTCAAGTGGGTCGCAGAGGTCCACGCGACACTCGACGCCGTCCCCGAGGTCGTCGTCCTCCAGCGCACCACGGCGTTCGGCTCGTACGACGACAACTACGTGCTGGCCCTCCAGCGGCGCACCGACCATCTCGGAGCCGACGCCCCCGACCCGTCCGAAGGCATCTCGCGCCAGCGGCTGTGGCACATACGGGCCCGCCAGGTGGTCCTGGCGACCGGCGCTCACGAACGTCCGCTGGTCTTCGCCGGCAACGACCGCCCCGGGGTGATGCTCGCGGCGGCGGTGCGCTCGTACCTCAACCGGTACGCCGTGGCTCCGGGCTCGCGGGCCGTGGTGAGCACGACCAACGACAGCGCCTATGACACGGTCGCCGACCTCCACTCCGCCGGGATCGACATCGCCGCCGTCGTGGACGCACGCGCCGAGCTGTCCCCACGGGCCGCCGAGGTCGCCGCGGCGACCGGGGTGCGGGTGCTGACGGGCAGCGCGGTGGTCGACACCGCGGGCGACGGCCGGCTCACCGGCGTCACCGTCCAGGCCCTCGACGAGAGCGGCCAACTCACCGGCATCTCCCAGTCGTTCGACTGCGACCTGCTCGCCGTGTCGGGCGGTTGGAGCCCGGTGGTGCACCTGCACAGCCAGCGCCAGGGTCGGCTGCGCTGGGACGAGGACCTGGTCGCCTTCGTTCCCGACGGCGCCGTACGGGACCAGCAGGTCGTGGGTGCGGCCCGGGGGACGTACGACCTCGACGGCTGCCGGGCGCAGGGGGCGCGGGCCGGAGCGCGGGCCGCGACGGAGGCCGGGTTCCCGGTTTCCGTACCGTCGTCCAGCGATGACCAAGGCTCCGGCCCGGTGCGCGCGCTGTGGCTGGTGCCCGCCCCCGACGGCGAACCCGGCACCTGGGACACGCACTTCGTCGACCTCCAGCGCGATGTCACCGTCGCCGACGTCTGGCGCTCCACCGGCGCCGGCATGCGCGGTGTCGAGCACGTCAAGCGCTACACCTCGCTCGGCACCGCCAACGACCAGGGCAAGACGTCCGGTGTCAACGCGATCGGCGTGATCGCCGAGGCGCTCGGCGCGGGTGCGTCACCGGGGGAGATCGGTACGACGGCCTACCGGGCGCCGTACACGCCGGTGGCGTTCGCCGCCCTGGCCGGGCGTGAGCGCGGCGAGTTGTTCGATCCAGAGCGCACGACGTCCATCCACAGCTGGCATGTCGCTCAGGGGGCTGTGTTCGAGGATGTCGGGCAGTGGAAGCGCCCCTGGTACTTCCCCCTGCCCGGTGAGGACATGGACACGGCCGTGGCCCGTGAGTGCCGCGCGGCCCGTGAGGGCGTGGGAGTCATGGACGCCTCCACCCTCGGCAAGATCGAGATCTGGGGTGCGGACGCGGGGGAGTTCCTCAACCGCGTCTACACCAACGCCTTCAAGAAGCTCAAGCCCGGCCTCGCCCGCTACGGCGTGATGTGCAAGCCCGACGGCATGATCTTCGACGACGGCGTGACCCTGCGCCTCGACGACAACCGTTACTTCATGACCACCACGACCGGCGGCGCCGCCGGGGTCTTGGACTGGCTGGAGGAGTGGCTCCAGACCGAGTGGCCCGAACTCGACGTCCACTGCACCTCGGTGACCGAACAATGGGCGACGATCGCCGTCGTAGGCCCGAAGTCGCGCGAGGTCGTCGCGGGGCTCGCGCCCGACATCGACCTGTCCGCCGAGGCGTTCCCCTTCATGGCCTTCCGCGAGACCACCCTGGCCTCCGGCATCCCCGCCCGCATCTGCCGGATCTCCTTCTCCGGCGAACTCGCCTACGAGATCAACGTCTGCGCCTGGTACGGCCGCGCCGTCTGGGAGCAGGTGTACGAGGCCGGGCAGCCGTACGGCATCACGCCGTACGGCACCGAGACCATGCACGTCCTGCGGGCCGAGAAGGGCTACATCATCGTCGGCCAGGACACCGACGGCACCGTCACCCCGCAGGACGCGGGCATGTCCTGGGTGGTCTCGAAGCAGAAGGACTTCGTCGGAAAGCGGTCCTACTCCCGCGCCGACACCGCCCGCACCGACCGCAAGCAGCTGGTCGGCCTGCTGCCGACCGACCGCACGACCCGGCTGCCCGAGGGAACCCAGCTCGTCGCGCCGGATGTCGCCCTGGAGACGGTGCCCGTGCCGATGCTCGGCCACGTCACCTCCAGCTACCACAGCCCGGCCCTCGGCCGCCCCTTCGCCCTCGCCCTCGTCTCCGACGGGCGGGCAAGGATCGGCGAAACCCTGCTCGCCCCGGTGGGCGAGGACCTGGTGCCCGTCGAGGTGACCGACTTCGTCCTCTACGACCCCGAAGGGACCAAGCGAGATGGCTGACGAGACGACTGAGCCGACGTTCGGCGCAGGCGCGGGCCCGGTGGCCCAGCGCACCAGCCCCCTGGCACATCTGGTGGAGCGGATGCGCGCCGCCACCGTCACCGGCCCCCGGGGCGTGACGCTCGCCGAGCGGCCGTTCATCAGCATGGTGAACGTGCGTGTCGACCCCGCGTCCGAAGCGGCCGACCGCATCGAGAAGACCTTGGGGGCGCCGCTCCCGCTCCAGTGCGGCCACACCACCGCGTCCGGCCCCCACACAGTCCTCTGGCTCGGCCCCGACGAGTGGCTCGTGCTGTCCCGGTCCGACGCGACCGCCGTGACCGCAGAGCTGCGGGAGGCACTCGGCGGCGACCCGGGCTCGGTCGTGGACGTCTCGGCGAACCGCACCACCCTGGAGCTGAGCGGCCCCACTGCCCGGCAGGTACTGGAGAAGGGCTGCCCCTTGGACCTGCACCCCCGGTCCTTCGCACCCGGCCAGGCGGTGTCGACCACGGTGGGCCCCGTCGCGGTACTGCTCCGGCAGGTCGACGACGCACCCACGTACCAGCTCTTGCCGCGCTCCTCGTTCGCCGACTACCTGGCCCGCTGGCTCATCGACGCGATGAGTGAGTACATCGGCCCGGAGGCGCCCTGATGGCGCTGAGCGCGTTCGACCTGTACTCGGTCGGCATCGGCCCCTCCTCATCCCCCACGGTGGGGCCGATGCGCGCGGCGCGGCGCTTCGCCCAGCGCCTGGACGACGACGGTTTGCTCACCTTCGTCAGCCGAGTGCGGGCCGAACTGTTCGGGTCGCTCCGTGCGACGGGCCACGGGCACGGCTCGGACAAGGCGGTGGTGCTCGGTCTGGAGGACGAGGATCCGGCAACCGTGGACACCGAGCGGGCCGGCGGCCGGGTGGCGCAGGTGCGCGCCGGCAGCACCCTGCTGCTGGCGGGCAAGCACCGCATCGGTTTCGACAGCGATGCCGACCGCGTGCTGCACCGGCGCAAGTCCCTGCCCGCGCACCCCGACGGCATGTCGGTCATACGAGCATCCGTGGAGCGCGGATGCCGCCGCGAAGGGGTGCTGCCCGGCGGCCTGCGCGTGCCACGCCCCGCACCGGGCCTGTTCCGGAGGCTGAACGCGAAGACCGACGGCGGGGATCCCCTCCAGGTCATGGACCGGGTGAATCTGTTCGCCCTGGCCGTCAACGAGGAGAACGCCGTCGAGGTCGGCATCGAGCACAACCTGGGGCTGACCTGCGATCCGGTGGGCGGCCTGGTCCAGATCCCCTGCATCGAGCGCAACGCCGTCGCCAGTGTCAAGGTGATCAACGCGACACGGCTCGCCCTGGCCGGTGACGGCACGCACAAGGTCAGCCTGGACCAGGCCGTCAAGACCATGCGCGACACCGGCCGGGACATGAAGGTCAAGTACAAGGAGACCGCCCGCGGCGGTCTCGCCGTCAACGTAATCGAGTGCTGAGACCATGACTGACTTCCCGGCTTCCGCCACGTCCCGCGCCCACGCGCCGGTCGACCCCGCCGCGGCGCCCGTCGAGCACGTGCTCACGGTCGACTGCCCCGAGGCTCCCGGCATCGTCCATGCCGTCTCACGGTTCCTCCTTGAGCAGGGCAGCGACATCATCGACAACCAGCAGTTCGGTGACCGCCGCGACGGCCACTTCTTCATGCGAGTGCACTTCGCCACCTCGGGCGGCGAGAACACCACCGACGTCCTGCGCCGCGGGTTCGCCGCGGTGGCCGCACCGTTCGCCATGCGATGGCACCTCGAACCGGTCGGCACCCGGCGCCGCGTGCTGGTCATGGTGTCCCGCTACGGCCACTGCCTCAACGACCTGCTCTTCCGTACCCGCAGTGGGGACCTGCCCATCGAGGTGGTCGCCGTGGTCTCCAACCACCGCGACCACGAGGCACTCGTCGCGTGGCACGAGATCCCGTTCTTCCATGTGCCGGTCACCGCCGCGACCAAGCCCGAGGCCGAAGCCCGACTTCTGGAGCTGGTCGACGAGTTCGCCGTCGAACTCGTCGTGCTGGCCCGCTACATGCAGGTGCTCTCCGACGACCTGTGCACCGGACTCGCCGGCCGGACCATCAACATTCACCATTCGTTTCTGCCGAGCTTCAAGGGCGCCAAGCCCTACCACCAGGCACACGACCGGGGCGTCAAGCTCGTCGGCGCGACGGCCCACTACGTCACCGCCGACCTCGACGAAGGCCCGATCATCGCCCAGGAGGTCATCGGTGTCGACCACAGCCACACCCCCGACGACCTGGCCGCCATCGGCCGCGACGCGGAATCGGCGGCGCTGGCCCGAGCGGTCCGGTGGCACTGCGAAGGCCGAGTGTTCGTCCAGGGCAGGCGCACGGTGATCCTCCGCTGACGATCGGCTACCTCGGTTCGGCCGGTCGGGTCGCCAAGGACTGCGACCTGACCGAGACCGCGGTGCCCGACCAGAGGGGCAGGACCGGCGGGGTCGGCTCTCCTTTTCGCTGCCCCGCACGGTCGCCTTGTCCTTGTGTCAGGGAGGGCTGATCCGCATCGCGTGCCTGACGTGTGGCGGGGTCAGTCCCAGACCAGGTTGAGGGAGCGTTCGAAGTTGACGTATCCGGCGCGGGCGAAGGACTTCGCCATGGGGACGTTGCCGAGGTCCGTCGATGCCCTGATCCGGTCGACACCCTCGGCGGCCAGGATGCGGGTACCCTCGGCGAGGATCTCGTCGATGTAGCCATTGCCGCGGTGTGCGGGCAGGACACCGACGTACGCGATGATCGGGTGGTAGCTGTTGCGGGCGGGGACCACGAAGCCCACCGGAGCGCCCCCGCCGGGAAGTTCGGCGATGCGCCACCACTCGTGCGGGCTCTTGAACCCGGCAAACTCTCCGTCGTAGTGCCGTTCCGCCGCTTCGCGCGGGCTCAGTCCGGAGGACAGGTCCGCCTGGCCGTGGGCGTCGAGGGTGCCCTCCATGACCGGGGTCATCAGGGCGAGGAGGTCCTCACGGTCGGCCACCGGGCGGAAGACGAGACGCCCCCTGGGCTCCGGGAGCAGGGACGACGGGGTCCACTGCAGCCGCAGCCGCTCGACCAGCAGCCGTGCGCCCGTGCTCTCCAGCACGCGCGTGCGGGATTCGACCACCTCGCGCGCCGCGGGGTCCTCGTGCCAGTCGGGCGGGACGAAGCGACCGTACTCCGGCAGCTTCGCGCCCGCCGGGAAGACGGTCGCCGTCGCCGTCTCGAACAGCCGCAGGCCGATCTCGTCGCGGTCGGCCCGGGGCAGTGTGTCGTCGATGTCGAAGAAGTCGAACTGCAGCGGGACGTCACCGCCCGGGGTCGTCCACCAGGCGAGCCGTGCGAGGAGACGGTCGCCGTCCAGGGCCACCCAGGACCACTCGGGGCGGCGGCAGCCGCCGGCGAAATCCTCGGTCAGTTCGTGGTCGAGGACGTAGGAGAGCCGGCAGAAGAGATCGATCTCCTCGGGGCCGGTCAGAGGTCGGTAGCTCACCGATGTCAGTTTCAAGTCAACTCCTGTGCAGGGATACAGCGCTCCGGGCCCGGTATGTCGTGCTGGTCAGGCACGCCGGGTGTCCGGGCAGAGGGCGTCGCGGGCCGCATGACGCTCAGGCCGATTCGAGTATCGGGCGGATTTCGAGCGCCTCCGGGGTGGGGAAACCGCGCGCCAGCTCGATGGCCTCGGCGTGGTCGGCAACTTCCAGTACGAACCAGCCGCCGAGGGTCTCCTCGCCACTGTGCACGGGCCCCTCGGTCACCGCTGCGGACCCGTCCACCGTCTTGCGCACCGTGACGGGGCCCCGTTGCTCGGTGTCGAGGGCGTCTCCGCCCACCAGTTTGCCCGCTGCCGCGAGTTCGCCGATCCAGGTCTGGTAAGCCTTCCGATAGCCGTCGCGGTCGGCCTGGATCCGGGCGCGTGACGCATGCGTCTCGAAGATCACGAGGGCGTATTTCATGAGGCGTTCCTCTGTTCGATGTTCTTGGTGATTCTGGTGGTGTCCGGTTCGATGCGGGCCAGTGCACCCCTCTCCAAGGCCGTCCACAGGGCGCCGTCCGGGCCCACTGTGATCCCGTGCGGCTCGGAGGCCGGGGTGGGCAGGTCATGGACGGCGACCGTGCCGTCCGAGGTGACCGAGCCGACGCGGTTGCCGCCCCACTCGGTGAACCACGCCGTGCCGTCGGCGTCGGTGGTGACGGCGTGCGGCCGGGCGGAACGGTCGGGCAGCGGGTACTCGGTGATCCGGCCGCCGGGTGCCATCCGGCCGATCTGACCGGCCGCGATCTCGGTGAACCAAATACTTCCGTCCGGCCCCACGGCGATACCCACCGGCGCGGCCGCCCCGGTGGGCAGCTCGTGCACCGTGATGCGGCCGTCCATGCCGATCCGGCCGATGGCGTTGGCCTGGTTCATCGTGAACCACATCGCGTCCCCGGCCGCGGCGATCGCGGAGGGAAACGCTCCGGTGCGCGGCAGCGGATACTCCGTGACCGTTCCGTCGGTGGTGAGGCGGCCGATGCGGTCGGCCGCGGTCTCGGTGAACCACAGCGCGCCGTCCGGCCCCGCGGCGATACCGAAAGGCCCGCACTGCGCGGTGGGCAGCGCGAACCCGGTCACCCGGCCGGCCGGCGTGATCCGCCCGATCCGGTGCGCCCGGTACTCCGTGAACCACAGTGCGCCGTCCGGCCCGTTGCAGATGACCGTCGGACCGCTGTCCGGGGCGAGTTGATGACTCGTCGGCTCCTGTCCCGGGTCCAGCCGGCCGATCCTGCCGCTGTGCACCATGGTGAACCACAGCGCGCCGTCCGGGCCGGTGGTGATCGCGTACGGGCCGCTGTCGCGACCGGACACCGCGTACTCCTCGATGGCCGGGGACGTCACTGCTGCTGCCCCAGAGCTTCGGCGGCGGCGATGCGCTCGATGTCCTGCGGGGATCCGGCCATGATGGTCTGGGCGTGCGCGGTCACCCGTTCAACGGGCCAATCCCACCAGGCGCTGCGCGCGAGCCGTTCGATGTCGCTGTCGCCGAAGCGCTGTCTGATCGTCCGGGCCGGGTTTCCGCCCACGATGGTGTACGCCGGCACGTCGGCGGTGACCACCGCTCCGGCCGCGATCACCGCGCCGTCGCCGATCCGAATCCCCGGCATCACGGTGGCACCGTATCCGAACCACACGTCGTTGCCGACCACCGTGTCCCCGCGGCTGGGCATGCCGGTGACGAGGTCGAGGGTCTGCTCGGCCCACTCGCCGCCGAACATGGTGAAGGGGAAGGTGGACACCCCGATCGACGGGTGATCCGCGCCCGCCATCAGGAACCGGGTGCCCGTCGCGATCGCGCAGTACTTGCCGATGATCAGCCGTTCCGGACCGTAGGCGTACAGCACATTTCGCTGCGCGAAGTCGGTCGCCCCGTCGGGGTCGTCGTAGTAGGTGAAGTCACCCACCACGACGTTGGTCCCGGCAACCAGTGGCTTGAGGAAGACGACCCGCTCGTGGGCGGGCAGGGGATGGACGGTGCTCGGGTCAGGTGTCACGCGGCAATCTCTCCGTGGGGGTTCGTACTCGGCGGGCGGAGCGCAGGGCGGTGAGGTCTCACTCACCCGCGGGAAGCCTCCCGGCCTGGTCCCCATCATGCATACCGGGCAGCCCAGGAACAACGGCCGATCTTGTTATGGTCGTTAACCCAGAGGTTCACGACTCCGGGAACCAGAACGGAATCGGGGGACAGGTTGGAACTGCGGGACATAGAGATCTTCCTGACGCTCGCGGAGGAGCTCCACTTCGGCCGCAGCGCCGAACGCCTGCATGTCTCCCCGGCCCGCGTCAGCCAGGCGATCAAGAAACAGGAACGCGCCATCGGCGCCCAACTCTTCGAGCGCACCAGCCACCACGTGCGGATCACCCCCATCGGAGAGGTGTTGCTCCAGCGGCTGAAGCCGGCATATGAGGCCATCCAGGACGCCATAGCGGAGGTGACCACCGTCGACCGCCATGCGGCCGGCACGCTGACACTGGGGGTCATGGGCGCACAGATGCACGACATGGCCCCGCTCCTGACCCGCTTCCGGTCCCGGCACCCGTCCGTCGAACTGCGTTTCCGGGAAGTGTTCTTCAGCGATCCGTTCGGAGCCTTGCGGGCCGGCGAGGTCGACGCGGTGACCACGTGGCTGCCGGTTCGCGAGCCGGACCTGACCGTCGGTGTGGTGCTGCGCGAGGAACCTCTCAACCTGATGGTGTGCGCGGAGCATCCGCTCGCCCGGCAAGAGTCGGTGAGCATGGAGGTGCTCGGCGATCACATCGTGCCGCGCCTGAATGGCCCCGTACCCGCCTACTGGGAGGCCGCCGTCCTGCCGGCCCGCACTCCGGCCGGACGCCCCGTCCGCCGCGGCCCGGCCGTCACCACCTTCTACGAGATCCTTGCACTCGTCGCGGCAGGCGACGCGGTCTGCACCGTCCCCGACGAGGGACGGCGTTACAACGCGCAGACCGACGTCGTCTACCTCCCCCTCCACGATGCCCCGCCCGTCCAGTGGGCCCTGATCTGGCGCACGGACCGCGCGACCCCGCTGGTACGCGCACTCACCCAGGCGGCGACGGACTACGGGGACTCAGCCACGCGTTAGAGAGGTGCGGGCGTCGGTGTCTGTGTCCCCTGGTCTCCATCCGGGCCCGTCCGCGAGGTCGCTCCGGCCGCCGGACAGTCCGCCGGTGCCGTCAGCAGCTGGCCGAAGATGTCTGCGCCCAGGCGTTCGGCCTCGGCCTGGCCCAGGACGGCGCCGCTGAGGTCGGCCTGCTGCCCGATCCACTGCTCGGCGGTGGTCCGGGTGGTGAAGAAGCGAAGGTAGCCGCAGCACACGGCGGCGGCCGGGCCGGTGCCGGGGCGGCCGCCGTAGTAGACCACCGCGGTGGCCGGCTGCCACGTGGTCCTCCCGTCGGTGAACTCCACGCGGACGGGTTCACCGGTGACCGGGTCGGTGGAGGTGATGACGGTGTCGGTGTCGAGCATGACCGGGATGCCGAGCGCGTCGATCGCGCACATCGACCACACCGTCCGCCCGCCGGCGATCTGCACGACGTGCTCGGTGGGGGTGGCGGAGAACGGGTACGCGGCCTGGATGCGGCCGGTGCCGTCCAGGGTGAGGAAGTCCTCGGTGGCCAGCTCGGCGAGCACCCGGGCGGCCGGCACGCCGAAGGGCTCGGCTGCCGAGTCCAGCTCGCCCGCCCCGGGTGGGGTGCCGGCGGTGGCGAAGGAGCGCAGGACGGCCTGCTGCACCGCGCGTAGGCCGCCCTCGACGGGGGCGAGGCGGCCCTGCCCGGCGCGGCCTGCCGCCTGGTATGCGCCCGTAGTGGCGGTAGTGGCGGTAGTGGCGGTAGTGGCGGTAGTGGCGGTCGTGCGGAGGGCTTGCCGCAGTTCCTCGACGGATGGCGCCCCGCCGATCCGGCCGTCCAGGCCTCGGTAGAGACGGCAGGACACGCTGGCCGCAGTGCCCGGGGCGGCGAACGGGTCGCGACCGTCGACCAGCAACGTCGGCGAGCCGCGCATGCCGCGCCGTTCGGCCTCCGCCTGGTCGTCGACCACGTGCACGGTCAGCTCCACGTCCGCTCGGTCGGCCAGGGCGAGTGCCAGCCGTTCCTTGAGTACCGGGCCATTGGGGCAATCCGCGACCGTCAACATTTCCACGCGCATGAGCGGCACCTCCAGGCCGGGCGGCCCACGCTAGACCTTCCACCACACTGGAAGGTCAAGGCCTACGGTGAAGGTATGCGCATCGGAACACTCGCCGCCGCCACCGGCACCACCACCAAGACCCTGCGTTTCTACGAGCAGGCCGGACTCCTGGAGGCGCCGCCCCGCACCCCGGGCGGCTACCGCGACTACCCGGCCCACGCCCCAGGCCGGGTCGGCTTCGTCCGCTCCGCCCAAGCAGCCGGCCTCAGCCTCGCCGAGATCCGTGACGTCCTCGCGATCCGCGACGGTGGCCAGGCACCGTGCGCGCACGTCACCGCACTGCTCGACCAGCACCTGGCCGACGTCGAGCGAAGGATCGCCGAACTGGACGCGACCCGCGCCATGCTGCGAGAACTGACCCGCACCGCCTCCGCCACCGACCCCGCCAGCTGCGCCGAGGGCGACATCTGCCGCATCCTCACAACCGGCTGACGCAGCCTGGGGGCAGGCAAGGGAGAGAACCTGGGCCTTGGGCCCGTAGCGGCGGGTGAGCCCCCGGCATCGCGGGCAGTGACCGACCGCCCCAGGGGCGCACCCCAGCAGGATCGCGGCGGCCGCCTGGTCTGTGTCCGGGGCGATGCGCTGCTGGCATGCCGTGATGTTCGGGTCCGCGAGTGCGGCACATGCTTCATCGGCCCGGATCGGATGAGAGGTGCCCTCGATCATGGTGCAGTCGCCATGTGGATCAGGGCGGGCTCGGGCCCGGTCGATGTGCGCTTCAGCTGGACGACGTGGCCCGACTGCGTAGATGGGGCGTGAAGTTGGGCAGGGGAGTGCCACTCCTCAAGGGCAGCAGGCGGGCCCGGCTCGTGATGCGGAGCCTGGCGGGTTGGTCCTGCCAGTCCAGCTGCGGTCCAAGTGTCCCGATGGAGCGGCGTAGTCCTGCGCCCGTCGGCAGCCTGCCGTGACGCCTGGATCCGAATCCGATTGCATCGTCATGGCCGGCCGCGCATCCTGCTGGGATGCGCTTCTCCATCAACATCCCCAACTTCGGCGACTTCGCCGACCCGCGTAACGTCGCGACCGTGGCGGCTGCCGCCGAACAGGCCGGCTGGGACGGGCTCTTCGTCTGGGACCACGTACTGCACCGACAGCACCAGGGGCGTCCCTTCGGGGACCCCTGGATGCTGCTGACCGCGGCCGCGCTGGAGACCTCCCGGATCCGACTGGGCACCCTGCTGACGCCGGTCCCTCGGTACCGTCCGCAGCAACTCGCCCGGCAGGTGGCCACCTTGGACCACCTCAGCGGTGGCAGGGTGACCTTCGCCGCGGGCCTGGGCGGTCCCGTCGAGGATGAATACCGCAGCTTCGGCGACGCCGCCGAGCCACGTCTCCTCGCCGAACGGCTGGACGAGGGACTGGAGCTGTTGGGGCGCTTCTGGTCCGGCGAGCCGGTGAACCACCACGGCCGGCACTTCGAGGTCCGGGACGTGACGCTGGTGCCCGCCACCGTGCAGCGGCCCGGTCCGCCGGTGTGGATCGGCGGATTCTGGCCGCGTCGTGCGCCCATGCGGCGGGCAGCGCGGTGGGACGGCGCCGTGCCGCTGTTCGAGACGGCCCGGCATGGTCATGCGCCGGATGCGGCGGAAGTACGGGAGCTGGTCGCCTACGTGCGCCAGCAGCGTACGGCCGGAGCCGAGCGCCCCTTCGAGTTCGTGCTCGGCGGTGCCACGCCCCCGGACGCGGCCAAGGCCAAGGACGTGATCGGTCCGCTGCACGACGCCGGCGCCACCTGGTGGGACGAACGGCAGGTCCAGACCGGCCCCGACCTTGATCGTCTGCTCCCGGTGCTACGCCGCATTGAGGCGGGGCCGCCGGTGGTCTGACGAGCCGTTCGAGGGTGCGCGGGGCTTGTCGGTGGGTCCCTTCGGGCGCTTGTCGGGGCGGTAGCCGGGGCCGTTCATGATGACGCAGTCAACGCAGTGCAGTCTGAGCAGGCACTGATGAGGATCGCGGCTGACACTGAGCAGCAGCTGCGCAGCATGAAGGCGCGGATGGCCTTGGCTCGACGGCGCAGGGCCGTGGCGGTGAGCGGCGCGGCCGTGGGCACTGTCGGTGCCGTCCTGGCCGCCGTGTACGGCCCCGTGATGGAGGACGCCTTCAAGCTCATCGCGGCCGGCAGTGCGGGCAGCGGCCTGTGGACGATTGGCAAGCGCCGGGTTCGATGGCGTAGCCGGGCTCCTGCAGTTGCTGTTCCTCGACGAGGATGCGGACGGTCGGAGCAAGGGCCCATCGGCGAGCGTCCGGTGGCGATTTCTGTCAGAACGGGCAGGGCGGCAAAGCTGGCCTCGTACACCGACCCTTGGTGGTAGAGAGAAGCCCACAGCTCCTCCCACGCCACGTCACCCGGCTCGCATCACCGATCTCGTCAAAGATCCGTGGTAGGTCGGATGCAAACGGTGTAGCTCTGGGCTTGTTGGAGGTGTTGTCCGGCGTTCGGGCCGTAGGTGCTGGTGGGGTTCTTTCGGCTACGGGCCTTCATGCGCTGGCGCTGGTGGGCGGGCAGGAAGGCGTTCAGTACTACATGCGACGTCGTGATCTAGCTAGGCGTCGAGGTAGTGGTAGTCCCCGTCCGGGACGCCGATCACTAGGCCGCCGTTGTGGACCCTCCATTCGCTCATGCCGTCGACGTCGTGGCTGACCAGAAACAGCCCCCGGGGCCTCTCGTCGTACTCGTCATCCGGGTAGGAGGCCGGGATCTGGGCGACCTGACGCAACCTCTCCTCGAACCAGTCGAGGGACACCGCGCGGATGTTGCCCCCGTAGAAGGCCCACTTAACGTAGTTGTACTGCCGAGCGGGGAAGGCCCAGCCCCCGCTGTAGGTGCGCTCCGGATCGTCTGCTTCCACGATCTCCTTGATCTGGGCCAGCTGTCCGTCGTCACACTCCAGCCAGCCCCTGACCGAGACCATGATTCCCACGGCGGTTGCTCCCCATTCGTGTGGCGCGCCGTCCTGGCGCACGGTTCCTATGCGCTTGCACGCTAGGCGTGACCTGCTCGGTCGCGCAAAGGGATTGACTGGTGGATCAGCCGCCTCGAGCGAGAGCGCGCCATCCCCATCCCGTCGGCCGCATGGACGCGGCCCGCCGGCAGGCAATGTTCGACCAGGCCATGGCCCGCATCGCGGGCCGGTTTCGCCGCGTGGAACCGCGGGCGACGGCACGGGCGTTCATCCTCGGACTGCTGTCCGGCGTCGAGCGCAAGAACTGCCGGCAACTGGCCGAGGAGGCTGGCCATGCCCGCCCCGGCGCGGTGCAGAGGCTGCTGCGAAGCGCACGCTGGGACGCCGACGGGGTGCGCGACGAGGTCCGCTCCTACGTGCTGGACCACCTCGGCGGGGACGGCGTGTTGATCGTGCACGAGACAGGGCTCCTGAAGAAGGGCCTGCGTTCGGTCGGCGTGCAACAGCAGTACACCGGCAGCGTCGGTCGGATCGAAAATGCCCAGGTCGGGGTGTTCCTCGCCTACGCGTCCTCGCGAGGCCAGGCCCTGATTGACCGTCGGCTCTACCTCCCCGAGCACACCTGGTGCCAGGATCCCGATCGCCGCTCGGGCTCCGGGATTCCCGAGAAGGTCGAGTTCGCCACCAAGCCCCGCCTGGCCTGGCAGATGATCGAAGCGGCCCTCGACGCCGGGTGCTCCTCCAACTGGGTGACCGGCGACGAGGTCTACGGCAGGACCCACAGCTTCGGTCCGCCCTCGATGCACGCGGAATCGGCTACGTCCTGGCAGCCGCCTGCACCCCCAAGCTGCGGTTCAACGAGAACCGCACGGTGGTCCAGGCCGCCACCGTGGCCGCCTCACCGCCCCGGGACACCTGGCACCGGCAGAGCGCCGGCGCCGGAGCGTCGGCTCCCGTTGATGCTTGACGGTACGGCTCGCCGCGAGGCGGAGCGGCACGCATGCCAGTGCTTCGGGCCGCTGGGTCTGAAGGGCAAGGAGGACAGCCGCCTCGGCCAACGGTCCGGTGGGCAGGCACAGCAGGCGGCCCCCGCCTGTACGCCGGTCGAGGGCGCCCAGGTCGCCTTCGCCGACGAGCCGACGGCCACCCTCGACAAGGCGACGGGGCGATGCGGCAGGACGCACGCACAGCCGCCGCTTGCCGCGGCCGCGGCAAGCGGCGGCGGGTGTCCGACACCCCGTCAGACCGCCGCCGCTGTGTTCCCCTTCTCACCGCCCAGTGGCAGGAGCCCTCGCCGAATGTCCGACGACAGAGCAGCCAGGCCAGAGCCGTGGAAACGGATCACACGCCGTCGCGTGTGATCCGTCCGGTTCGCGGCGTGGCCGCGCCCATGCCCGCGAACGGCCACGCGCGCGGGCCCATGGACCGCCGCGTTCAGACCACGATCTTGCGCGGGTTGAAGTTACCGCCCGGGTCGGCAGCGTCGAACAGGCCCGACATGATCGCGACGCCATGCGTCGAGATGTCCTCCTCCAGCCACGGCGCGTGCTCCAGGCCCACCCCGTGGTGGTGCGAGATCGTGCCGCCGGCATCGATGAACGCCTGCTGGATCGCGCGCTTGACCGTGTCGTACTCGCCGAGCGGGTCGTCACCGAAGACGAACGCGAAAGTGAAGTAGAGGCAGGCTCCGGAGTGGTAGGAGTGCGACAGGTGCGACATCGTCCAGCCCTTGCGGCCGATCTGTTCGTAGGCGCGGTCGGCTGCCTCGTAGACCGCCGCGTGGATGCCACGTAGCTTCGACCACGGACCGGCGGTCTCGCTCACGTCGCCGGCGGCACCGCAGTCGAGCAGGAAGTCGCGGATGTACGGCGTGTCGAACTTCTTCTGGTCGTAGAGCGCACCGGGTCCCTTGCCGACGCCGATGCCGTGATGCTTGCGGACGATTCGGTCGACGAGTGACTTCTGCCGTTTCGCGTGCTCCTTGTCGCCCTCGAAGCCGATGAAGGAGAGGCACATCTCGTCGAGGTTCCAGCCACGCCTCCTGAGATACGCCATGAGGCCGGCCTGCGCCTTCTTCTGGATGCCCTTCGACTCCTTGCTCGTCGCCAGGGAGAAGCCCGTCTCGTGCGCGTCCGAGATACGGGTGACCGAGGGCGAGACGTCGCTCTCGGCGATCTCCTGCATCGCGGCGAGGCCGTGGTCCAGGTTCTTGAAGAAGTAGGCGTGGATGGCACGCTTCTCGGGGAGCCGGTGCACCTGCACCGTGACCTCGGTGATGACGCCGAGCCGCCCCTCCGAGCCGACCACCATCTCCCGCACGCTCGGCCCGGTCGACGCGCTCGGAACGGCACGGATCACGAGGACCCCGCCGGCCCGCACGACACGCAGCCCTTTGACCATGTCCGCGATGTCGCCGTACTTGTCCGACTGCATGCCGGACGAGCGCGTGGCGACCCACCCGCCGAGCGTCGAGTGGGTGAACGAGTCGGGGAAGTGCCCCATCGTCCAGCCGTCCCGGTTGAGTTGTGCCTCGAGATCGGGGCCCAGCGCCCCGGCCTGGATGCGTGCCAGGCCGGAGTCGGCGTCGATCTCCAGCACCTGGTTGAGGCGGCCGAGGTCGAGTGAGACGACCACCCGCGACTCGTTCGGGTGCGGCTCCAGACTGCCCGCGATATTGCTGCCACCCCCGAAGGGGATGATCACGGCGTCCGCTTCGACGGCCGCGTCGACGACGCGTTGCACCTCCGCCTCGTCGGCCGGGTAGACGATCACGTCGGGAGTGCGCGCGATCTCGCCGGATCGGATGCGGACCAGGTCACGCAGGCTCTTGCCGTACGTGTGGACGACCCGGGACAGGTCGTCGGTGACGGTGTTCCCCGCTCCGACGATGCCGCTCAGGGCGGTGACGAACTCCTCCGGCGCCGTCGAGGCCGGCACCTTCAACTGCGAGAAGTCCGGCCGTTCGGTGCGCTCGTCCGCCCAGAGATCGAGACCGACGGCCTTCTGTACGAACGGTGCGAAACCGGGCTTGTCCTCGTGATGGAAGCCGACACCTTCCAGGCCCCAGCCCCACCACTTCATGTGTTTCACCTCACCAGCGAGCATCGCGTCGGTGCGGTAGGTGGGTTCGGTCACGAACGGTCTCCTTCAAGTACACGACGTGAGGTGGCATGTGCGCCGAGGATGCGGTCGGAGTGCTCCTCGGTCAGGGTGAGGATCGCCGAGCGGATGCGTTCGGTGAACTCGCTCCTCAACTCTCCGGGATGGGCGATGAGCGGTTCGCCGAAGACGACTCCGACCGGCAGGCGGCCCGCTTTGGGCCAGTTGGATCCGCGAGGATGCGCCTGATGCGCGCCGATGACCGCGACGGGGAGCACCGGCACCTCGGCCGACGAGGCGAGCGCCGCCGCCCCCGGCTTGAACGCCCCGAGCGATCCGTCGCGCGAGCGGGTCCCCTCGGGAAAGATCAGGAGCGGCACTCCTCGGTTCAGCAGGGCCTTGGCGCTCACTCTGTGGGGGTTCACTCCGGTGCGGTCGACCGGGAAGGCGTTGAAGAAGAGAGCCGTGAGGCCGCGCCGCCGCCACACGTCGAAGAAGTAGTCGGCGGCGGCTCCCACCGCGAGGTAGCGCGCCAGTCTGCGGGGCAACGCGCCCATGATGAGCGGGGTGTCGAGGTGCGAGGTGTGATTGGCGACGACGACATATGCGTCCTTGATGTTCGCCAAGCGCTCGCGCCCAAGTACCGTGACGCTGGTCACGCTCCAGACGACGGGCTTCAGCAGCCCCCGCTGCGCGATGAAACGCGCCGCAGCGTGAGAGCGTGAGGTGAAACGGTCGCGTATCGTCGCAGGCATCCGCTTCCTTCCCGTGCGGGCTCGCCCGCACTACTTCTTTCAGTGAGTGAGACTGTCGTTGCGGCTGGACGAGATCCGTCGCGAGATCCACCGCACCGTGCGGCGCGGAAGATGACGCGTGAACCAGATGAGCAACCGGTACCGGAAGCTCGGCATGGAGATCACCCGTCCGCGGCGCACGTCGCGCAGACTCGTCTCGACGAGTCGCTCGGCGTCGAGCCAGAGGAAGTCCGGAATGCTCGACGACCGGATTCCGGCCCGCTCGTGGAATTCCGTGCGGACCCAGCCCGGACAAAGGGCTGTCACGGTGACACCCGTTCCATGGAGCTCGTTCGCCAGTCCCTCCGTGAGTGACGTCACGAAGGCCTTGACGGCCGAATAGCTCCCCATCGTGACGAACCCAGCCGTGCTCGACACATTGACGATCGCGCCGTGTCCGCGCTCGCGCATGGCCCGGCCAGCGGCGCCGGCGAGCACCAGCACCGCACGCCCCATGACCTCGATCGCCTGGTCGTGCGGAGCGGTGTCGGGTGAGGTCATGGGTGCGTGCACGCCGAAACCGGCGTTGTTCACGAGCATGTCCACCGGACGGGCCCGGTCCTCCAACCGGGCGACGACACGCTCGACGTCGGCGCGATCGGACAGGTCGGCGGGCAGTACCTCGACGGCACGGCCGCGGGATTCGAGCTCGACCGCCATCCGGCCGAGCCGCTCCCTGTCGCGCGCCACCAGGACAAGGTCCCATCCGCGGTCCGCCAGAGCGCGCGCGAACGATGCTCCGATACCCGACGTGGCACCGGTGACAAGTGCGACCCGTATCCGGCTCAGCACAGTTTCATATGCCATCTACTCGACATCCGAGCTCTCCGCTCGTAGTGATCACGTGGAGGGATGAGCGGGTCCACGCCGTCGATCCCGACACCGGCCTTCCGAGCAACCTGGTGAACAACCCGCTTCTGTAGGGGAACTGAAGATCAAAAAAACTTCCGTGTTCGATGTCCGACGAGCTCCTTCCGTTAGACCGGGCATGCATCCGTCTTGTGACACGAGCTTCCGCACCTGCTCATGCGGACTCAGGGATCGCCCTCCGACCACAGGCCCTCAGACCGCGCGGCCGAGCGATGCCCAGCAACATCGGGCACATGTCGCCTGCGCTGTATCCGGCAGCGTCCCGGCCGTCGTGATCGGTCGGTCGGCTCCGGATCATCCCTTCGGCCGCACCGTCGGCCTCCACGCGGAACCAAGTCATGTGTCACACATCCACCGGGTGCCCGGTCACACGTGACGGCCCCCGACGGCTTCTCGCACGCTCCGGGGCCTCCGCAGAGTCACCCCCGCTCCCGCCCCAGAAAGTCCGTGCATGAACTCAAACAACGAGACGACGACCGCGACGCCCGAGACAGCGGGTTTCGACGTGCGTGAGTTCGCCCGTACGGCACACGGCAGCCACCGAGGAACACTCGAACTCGGGGCGCTCGCCGAAGCGCCGCTCGACGCCGAATCCGTCCGGCTCGTTCGCGCGCTGCGCGACATGGAACGTTCGATGCTGCCTCGCATCAGCGACCTGCTCCTCACGGCGACTCACAGGGATGCCCGGGTCACGGCGTTCCTCACCACGTGGATGTTCGAGAAGTACTGGATCGCGGACGCCCTCGACGCGGTCCTGGATGCTTCTCCCGCCACCCGGGACCTCCCTTCGAGCGCCGGTCCGCCGCGGTGGGTACTGGCGGAGCGCCGCGAGCGCCGTGGCCCGATCCGGCACGCCCTCATCGCCAACATCACCGGCACGCAGATTGTCGCCGAACATGTGACGACGGGCCTCGTGGACGAATGGATCACGCAGGCCGCCTACCGGCGGCTGGCCGACGCGTCCTCCGCCATGACGTCGATCATCAACCCCGTGGTGGAGATCAAGGATCGCCACATCCACTTCCTCGCCGAGGAGGCGGACCGGCGACTTCGGTGTTCGGCCCGCGCCCGGCGCATCACCCGTCGCGCCCTCCGGCACTCCGCCTGGCCGCTCGGGTCGGTCGATCGCTCCAAGCACGAGCGCGCCTTCTTCGAACGCCATGTCTTCGGCGACCAGAACGGACGAGCCGAAGCGGGCCGTATCCGCGCGATGGTCGCCGCGCTCCCCGGCATCCGTCCCGGTGTCGCATCCACCGTGGAATCGAGGCTCCTTCCGTGACAACGAACGACGCGAAGACCGAACTCGGCAACGCGCACGTCCTGCTGACCGGCGCGACCGGCTTCGTCGGGCAGGCCGTGCTTGAGCGGCTGCTCACCGATCACCCCGCTACGCGCATCTCACTCCTCGTGCGCGGGAAGGGCAGCCAGACCGGGCAGGACCGGCTCCGGCAGCTTCTGCGCAAACCCGTCTTCGAGCGCTGGCGGGACGCTGTGGGCGCCGAAGAGGCCGAGCGCATCGTCCGGGAGCGGATCACCGTGCTCGACGGCAGCATGACCAGCATTCCTGAGCTGCCGTCCCACCTTGACGTCGTCATCCATTCGGCGTCGACCGTCTCCTTCGACCCGCCCATCCACGAGGCGTTCGACACCAACGTCAATGGCGCCGTAAGCCTCTACGAGGCCCTGCTCGCCTCCGGATCCGACCCGCATGTCGTCCACGTGTCGACCTGCTACGTCGGGGGACTTCGTCGCGGTGTGGTGCCCGAGGCCAAGCTCGAGCACGACGCCGACTGGCACACCGAGTGGACCTTGGCGACACAGACCCATGAGCGCACCGAACTGACTTCGCGGGAGCCCGCGACGCTCGAGCGGTTCATGTCCCACGCCCGCGGCAACCACGGGAAGGAGGGCCCGATCGCGGCGGCCCGCGCGAGCGAGAACGCGCGGCGCGAGTGGGTGCGTTCCCAGCTCGTCGCCGCCGGCCGGCGCCGCGCGCAGAGTCTGGGGTGGACGGACGTCTACACGCTGACGAAGGCACTCGCCGAACGTGCCGCGGAAGACCTCTGGGGCGAGGCCGGACACCGGCTTTCGGTGGTCCGGCCCGCGATCATCGAGAGCGCCCTCCAGCATCCGTTCCCCGGCTGGATCGACGGCTTCAAGGTCGCCGATCCGCTGATCTTCGCCTACGGCCGCGGCCAGCTGCCGGACTTCCCGGGGCTGCCCGACTCGATCCTCGATGTCATCCCTGTCGACTTCGTCGTCAACGCCATCCTGGCCGTGGCGGCCAACCCGACCCCTGTCGACGAGCCGAAGTACTTCCACATCGCCTCGGGCGCGTCGAATCCGCTGCCTTTCCATCGCATGTACGAGAACGTACGCGACTACTACAGGCAGCACCCGGTACCCAAGGACGACGGATTCGTCAAAGTACCGACCTGGAAGTTCTCGGGCGAGCGCAGGTTCAACCGAGGCCTTCTGCTGGCGAAGAAGAAGGCCGACCTGTGGGACGTCGCGCTGCGGCTGATGCCGAACGACGAGCGTAAGCGCGCTCTCGCGACCGAGAACGCCAGGCTGCGCGCCGGCATCGCCACCCTCGGCAACTTCATCGACCTCTACCGCGCGTATGCGCAGACCGAGATCATCTTCGACGACCGCAACGCCCGCGCGTTGAACAACGCCCTCCCGGCCGAGATACGCGAGGACCGTGGCTTCGATGTGGAGCGGATCGACTGGGAGGAGTACCTGCAGAAGGTGCACCTCCCCGCCCTCAGCGAGCTGACAGCGGCGTACCGTCGCCGGAAGGCCGCGGCCGCCCGGCCGGCGACCGCCCGAGCCAAGCGCGAACTGCCGCAGCGTACCGACGTACTCGCCGTCTTCGACCTCGAACGGACCGTCGTCGACTCCAACATCGTCGAGCAGTACCTCTGGGTGCGCACCGCGGGCTTCCGCAAGGCGGCCTGGCCGAAGGAGGTGGCGGACCTGCTCGCGTCGCTGCCCGGCTACCTCCGCGCCGAGCGGCGTGACCGCGGCGAGTTCATCCGTGCGTTCCTGCGCCGCTACCGCGGCATGCCCATCGCCCGTCTTGAGGAGGTCGTGCGGCGCGGCTACGCCGACACGATGCTGCGGCACACCAGCGCGGACGCCCTGGCGCGTATCCGCGAGCACCGTGCGGCAGGCCACCGCACCGTCCTGGTCACCGGCTCCATTGGCCTTCTCGCCGCTCCGCTCGCCGACCTGTTCGATGAGGTCGTCGGGAGTTCCATGCACGTGAAGGACGGTGTGCTCACCGGGTACCTCGCGAAGCCGCCGCTCGTCGACGAGGCGAGGGCCGCGTGGCTTCAGCGGTACGCGGAGGAGGGCGGCTACGACCTCGCGGCCTCCTACGGCTACGGCGACAGCCACTCCGACCTGCCGTGGCTGTCGCTGCTGGGCAAGCCCTCGGCGATCAACCCCGACGCCGAACTGGCGCGCGAGTCCCACAAGAGGAACTGGAACATCTACCGCTGGAAGAGCGGCGGTTCGGGTGTGCGCCGCGACGTCATCGCGGCACGGGCGACGATTCCGACGCACACCGAGGAGAAGAGTGACTGATGGCTTTCGACATAGACAAGTACACGACGAACTCCACCGGCGTGCAGTGGGCCGACCTCGACTTCGACGAGTTCGAGCGCAACCCGCTGTCCGAGGAGACGTTGCGCACGCTGCGCTATATGTGCGACATCGAATACCACACGGTCTGCTACATGCGGAACCTGCTGACGACCCCGTCTCACAACGAGCCCGCGGTGGGCGCTTTCATGACGATGTGGAACCGCGAGGAGTTCTGGCACGGCGAAGCGCTCGCGGCGGTGCTGGGACGCCACGGCGTCCGCGTCGACTTCGACGAGCTCAAGGCGACCCGTCTGAAGCTCGGCTGGAGAGACCGCTTGGCGCCGGTGAAGCTGACGGCGATCGGTCGGCTGGTCGGAAACGACTTCGTCGCCGTGCACATGGCGTGGGGCGCGGCGAACGAGTGGTCGGCGACAGCGGCGTACCACCGGCTTGCTGCGCTGGAGAGCCACCCGGTGCTGGTACCGCTGCTGAGGCGGATCGCGCAGCAGGAGACGAAGCACGTCGCGTTCTACGCGTCGCAGGCGCGTGACCGGCTCGCGGCAAGCAAGAAGGCCCGCCTGATCGCCCGGCTGGCGCTCGAGAAGGCCTGGGGCCCGGTCGGATCGGGCGTCATGCCCGAGAACGAGGTCACGCACGTCATGACTCACCTCTTCGCGGGCCCCGAGGGCCGCAAACTCATCCGCGACATCGACTCGCACATCGCGAAGCTGCCGGGCATGGACGGGCTACGCATAGTCGAGGACGCCATGGACAAGCGCGGCATCGCTTCCTGATGCTTTTGTCAAAGTGGCCTGAGTACGCGAGTGGAATTTCATCATTCCTGTTCGTCACAGCTGTAGTTTCGAGCTTGGCGGGCTGACGGCAAGTCAGCGACCGGTTCAGAGACGCTGCGTCGTGCGGCCGGAGAAGCTGAGCATGGTCGGGGCACGATGGAAGCTCCGTCACCGGACGCTGGACGCCCGAGCTGGAGGAGTTGTTCCTGCGACTGAGCCGGCGGTTCGGCCGGAGCGAGGTACGGCGCCGCATGCGGGACTACGTCCGGGGGCGTGCTGGGCCCGGTCGGACGTAACAACAGCTGGCGGATCAGCTGGTGGGATCCCGATCAACTCCGCGATGACGCGCAGGAGTACGTGGCCGAGCGGCTCGGGGCCCCAGGCGGCGTCCGGATCATGGATGACACCGGGTGCCATCAGGAAGGGCGTCGTCTCCGCCGGGATACAGCGGCAGTACTCCGGCACCGCCGGGCAGACCGCGAATTGTCAGCTCGGGGGCGGATGAGCCGTTTGTAGCGGCGGAGGGCGGCTGCAAGTCCGAGGAGAGCCAGGTAGTTGAGGGGACGGCGTTCGTAACGAGGGCTGAGGCCTACGACGTACCTCACCTGCGGCGACGGCGACGGCTACGGCTACGGGGCAAACCCATCGGCGTCCGCATCGCCGGCAAGGGCACCGACTCCAGCGAACGATTGAGTCGCCGCGGGTGGGTCATCGAGCGCACGATGTCGTGACGGTCCGGCTATCGCAGACCCACGGGGGGCACGAGTCCCACGCAGCCGATTCCCAGCCTCAGCGCCTCCCCGCCGACAAGCGGAGTCCGACGCGCAGGGGCAGTCCGTTCGCGTCGGACAGGACGTGCCTCTTGGAACTGGGCTTACCCCGGTCCACGGGGCTCGGACCTGTGTGTTCGCCCCCTGTGCCACGCGGATGTGGGCGGAACCGAGGGTTGCACGGGGCAGGTCGATCAGATCCTCCTTGTCCAGGAGGCGGAGAACCCTCTGATGCAGCGGTCCCCAGACCCCAGCACGGAACCAGATGACAAACCGACGGTGCACGGTCGCCTTCGACGCTCCGAGGCGCAGTGGCCATGCCCGCCAGGCGCAGCCGCTGACCAGCACGGGGACGATCGCAGCGAAGACCGCCTCATCATCGACGTTCGCGACCCCGCAGCCTTGCGGACGTACCCGCGCCGCCGGCGGCAGCAACGGCCTTGCCACGTCCCACAAACCGTCCGGAACGATCCATCCCCGAAGCGGCGATGCGATCCTCCGTTCCCGACGAGCGGGTCATCCACCGGGACGCCATGCAGCGACCCGGTGCTGTCGCTCGACTGATGCGCCGCGTCAGAGGCGCGATCCGACCTGGCTCGTCCTCTCATAGTCACTTGACTGATGCATCAGGTCTCAGCAGGTCCCAGGATCGTAGTAGCCCGATCTACCGGAGCAGGTGAGGACCTTCCGGACCAGCCGTTGCCCAGTTCACGGCTCTGTAGACACCGATCAGTAGGTGTCGTTGGCGGGACGACGCGAGAGGACGAATCATGAGTGGGAAGGTCTTCGACACCGATGATGACCCCGGGTGTGCTCACAAAGATCGCGGGCACCGGCAAAATGGCCCCGCAGGGTGGGACATCCAGCCCGAGCCGGTGACATGTCGGACGGTCGTGGCTCTTCTCGAAGAGCAGACGCCTCTGTCGGTCATGACAGATCTCCGATACGACAGCGCAGAGCCGTATTCAATATTCGTAGTATTTAATGCGGGCACCGATATGGCCATTGAATGGGAACTTGGGCGCGAGCTCCTGACTTCCGGCCGGCGGCGGCTCGCTGGTCTCGGTGATGTCCAAATTTGGCCTGCCGAAATCCGCGGTCATGAGTTGGTGTACATGTCATTCCGGTCTGGCTGGGAAAAGTTTGTTGTAGCCGCTGCGGCTGTGGTGATCGACGAATTCCTGAAATCCACCTTCGAGGTCGTGTCCCTTGGGGAAGAAACACGTTTTCTGGGTGTCGAAAGTTTCGTCAGTCAGTTGCCAGATGAAGCCTGACGAGCCGAATCAGGCGTGTCTTCGAGCCTGATCGAGTAATTCCGGCGATTCCTGGGACGTGTACGGGTCGGGACCGGTGGTCCAGTGGCGTGCGGTGCCCACGGGGAATGGGTATACCCACGCGGTTGAGGATGGCACGGGAGCGACGGTGGTTTCAGGCGCGAGTCGTCTCGAGAGCGGGGAAACCGGCGGCGTGTGCTCAGACACTTCGTCGTCGCTCTCGCCTGTCTGAGATGACATACCGGCGCGCATGGGCCATCTGCATTCGTCCTCGCGCCACGCAATGTCAACAACGCCACGACCTTCAGCACGGTGCCCCGCCCGCCCTTGGAGAGCCTCGCCCTGAGGTTCGAGACGATCATCGACGGCGGAATCTCGCGTCATACGCGCGCTCCGGGCCGGACCGTGCCGGCTGGGCATCGAATGGTCATTTCGAACGGATCGACCGGATCGCCGGCCGACGGCGTTGCGAAATCGGCTGACGGACGGCCCGGCGTAGCGCTGCTCGCCGATGTCTTTTCGACCCGCAGGTTGACTGAGCTCTTTCAGCGTGGCCACCGATCGGGTGACGGCGTCGGTACCCGCAACGCACAAGGCTCCCGGGCCGTTGTCCGAAGTCTCGACCCACCGGCGCAGGAGCCCTGTTGGTGTCCTGTCCTGCCGCACTCGACCCGCCTCACGCCCTGGTCGGGTGGGTCACGATGCGTATGGTCGCTCGCGAGGGTGACGGCGCTGCAGGCTCCCGCCGCACCAGCGTGCGTGCCCTGGTCGGTCTGGTGTACCTACGCCGCACGCCCCCGCCCCTCTCGCGGCCGACTTCGGTATCTCCGTCGGCACCGCCTACGCCCACACGACGACTGTCGTCGACCTGCTCGCCGACCGCGCACCTCGTCTGCGGCGCGTCCTGCGCGAAGCCAAGCTGGACTACGTGCTGCTGGACGGCACGGCCGCGCAGTGCGACCGGGTAGATGACAGCCGGGCCTCTATGGACCTCACCCGTGTTGCCCGGCCGTGCCCACGACTTGACCGTGGCCCGTACCCACCGGATCGTCCGGATCCGCGAACGCCAGAGCGTCCCGGTCCTCGCCGACCGAGCCCACCTGGACTCCGGCCCCTGGGTGACAGCAACCAGTCAGACGCCCACGCTGCGGCGATCTGTGGCCAACCCAACGCAGAGTCAACAGCGCTCTCTCGGCGGCCCGTGCGCCCGTGGAGCGGGCCCGCCTGAATCCCTGGCGCATCTTCCGCACGGCCCGCTGCAGCCCGAATCGTATGTCGTCAGTCAGAGGGCAGGGCCTGAGCGCGTTGGCAGTCGTTCATCTCGGGATCATGCCCGGCAGAGTCGCGGATCCGCCCGGAATCAGCTGATACGCGCCGTTCGCTGCGTCGTAAGAGAGTCGTTTGACTGATGGTTAAGTCTCACCGATATGAGTCACCAGACCTGACAGGTAGCATGGCGGCCAGAACCACCCCATGACGGAGAGAAGCTTCACGTGCCGTGCCCGATGCCTGCTGTGCCGATGAGTGAACGTCCGGCCCTGCGTGAGCATTCTGTCGCCACGGTCAGCGGAAGCAGCGCAGGAGGGCGGCGCCGGACGTCAGAGGGCGTCGTATCCGCATGGCCCGTTCCGGTGCGCATGCCCACGCTCACGGCGGCGGCACGTGTGGGGACGGGGTTGTCAGGAACCCCGCAGCAGGCGGGACCTGTACGCGTATCATGATCGGGCGGGACAAGGAGCTGCGCACCCTGCGTGGGCTGCTGGCGGACGCCGCGGCCGGGCACGGCAGTGCGCTGCTGGTCCACGGCGCCGCTGGTGTCGGCAAGTCGGCTCTGCTGCGCACGGTCGGGGCCGAGGCCACCGAGAGCGGGTTCAAGGTACTGCGCACGTCCGGGGTGGAGCCGGAGCAGTGGCTGCCATTCGCCGCGCTGCAGCTGCTCCTGCAACCGGTCGCCCATGACATGGAAGAGCTGTCGGCTCCGTACCGGTCGGCGCTGAGCGGTGCGTTCGGCGTCAGGGACACCGAGCCCGAGATATACCGGGTCGGGATGGCAGTGCTTGAACTGCTCGCCGACGCGGCCAACCGGCAGCCGCTCCTGCTGCTGATCGACGACGTGCAGTGGATCGATTCCTCCAGCAGGGACGTGCTCAAGTTCGTTGCCCGGCGCACCCGCGACCTCGCCGTACAGGTGATCGCAGCCGCCCGGATCCACTACTCCGAGTCGTACGTGCTCCTGGACCTCCCTTTGGAACCGCTCGACCGACGGGCCGCCGCCGAATTGCTCGATGTCGGCACGCCCGACCTGCCGGCGCCGTTGCGGGAGCTCATCCTGGAGCGTGCCGCGGGAAATCCGCTGGCCCTCGTGGAGCTGCCCAAGGCGGTGCAGGGCGTGACCGCGCAGATGGAAGACCTGCCGCTGACCCAGCGGCTGGAGGACGCGTTCTCCGCGCGCACCGATTCGGTGAGCCGGGAGTGTCGCACGTTGCTCCTGGTCCTTGCCGCCGAGCCGGCCGCGCCCCTGAATCTGCTGCTGGACGTGTCGAGTCGCCTCAATGACTCGGTGGTCTCCGTCGACGCAGTGCAGGAGGCGGTCGACGCGGATCTGGTCACCTTGGTCGGCTATACCCCCGAGTTCCGCCATCCGCTGATGCGCACGGCGATCTACACCCACGCTACGCTCGCCGATCGACTGGCCACTCACCGTGCCCTCGCATCGATGATGGGCGATACCCCCGAGCGTCAACTTGCCCACGAGGCAGCGGCCACCATCGGGCCGGACGAGGAACTGGCCGCCCGGCTCGAGCGTTTCGCCGATGCGTCGCAGGCCCGAGGGAAGGTGGCGGCTGCCGTCCCGGCGCTGCGTCAAGCGGCTGACCTTGTCCTCGATGCGCAGCGCCGGACCGGCATCCTGGTCCGGGCGGCCGAGCTGTCCAGCGAGATCAATGACCGCGTCGGTGTCCAGATGCTGCTGGGCCGCACCGACATGAGCGAGCTGGGCCGGGTGGAGCGGGCTCGCCTCATGGTGGTGTCCGACAGCTCCGCTTTCGAAGCGGGCGAACCTCAGCGGCGGATCCAGGACATGGTCACCGCAGCGGCCGGAGCCTTCGACGCGGGAGCTCGAGACGTCGCGGAGAACCTGTTGTGGCGTGCCGCCGCACGATGCTACTTCCAGGACGGTGACGCGCAGGTCCGTGCTCAGGCCGCAGCAGAACTGGATCGATGGAACCCCGATCAGGATGCCCCCCACCGGCTGGCGGTGCGGGCGTACACCGAGCCGTACCGGCACGGGGCGGACGTGATCGCGCGGCTCGACGGAATCAGAGCAGACCGTCAAGACGGCCGGATCCTGCATTTTCTCGGTAGCGGTGCAATGGTCATGGGTGACATCAGCCGCGCCGCCCAGTACCTCACGCTGGCGGCTGCGGCGTGGCGGTCGCAGGGCCGACTCGGGCTGCTCGCCCGTTCCCTGGCCACCAGCTGGCCGCAGGTGTACCTCGGTCAGCTCGAGCGAGCTCGTGAGGAGTCCGCCGAGGGGCTCACCCTGGCCGAGGAGACCGAGGAATGGATCGTCTGGCTGGGACTCAAGGCTACGGCCGGCCTGGTGGCGGCGCTGCGCGGAGAAACCGAGCAAGCAGCCCGGATGGTCCGCGAACTGCGCATGCACAGCCTGTTCCCGAGTATGCCGTTCGTCACCGTGATGGCGCAGCAGACCGACGGCCTGCTCGCGCTCTTCGACGGCCGTGCAAGGGAGGCATACGACGTTCTCGCGCGCGCGTTCGATCCCGTTGACCCGCACTACCACTCGGTGAGTCGCTGGCTGCTCGCGCCGGACCTGGCGGACGCCGCAGTCGCCGCGGGCACCGTGAAGCAGGCTCGGGAACTGCTGGCCGACCTTCCGGAGTTGGCCGGACGGCTGCCTTCGGAAATGATGGTGGTGGCTCACTCCTACACCGACGCGGTGCTGGCTCCGGACGACACCGCGGAGGAGCGCTACGCCGCGGCCCTGACCGCACTGCCGGCCGACTGGACGCTGTCGCGTGCCCGGCTGCATCTGAACCAGGGCCGCTGGTTGCGCCGCCAACGCCGCAACGTGGACGCCCGGCACCCGCTGCGACTCGCTCGCGACGAGTTCGACCGGGTCGGCGCGCAGCCCTGGGCCGAGATGGCCCGCGAGCAGCTGCGTGCCACCGGCGAGTCGAGCGGCCGACGGCACACGAACACCAGCGAGCAACTGTCTGCCCAGGAAATGCAGATAGCCGTGCTGGCGTCACAGGGGCTGAGCAACCGGGAAATCGGCCAGCGCCTGTTCATCTCGCACCGCACCGTCGGAGCACACCTGTACCGCATCTATCCACGCCTTGGCATCACCGGCCGGGGCAAGCTCGCTGCCGCACTGGCCGCACTTCACGATGAACAGCCCACGTCCGACGTGTCCAGCGCCCCGGAGTGACATCTGAACTGGCCTGCCCTGTAGGGCGGGTGGGAAGGATGTCGCTCTGCCGAAGCCGTATCCGGAAGAGTTCCGCGAAGATGTCGTGCGGGTCGCGAGGAGCCGCGGCCCGAGTGTGACGCTGGAGCAGGTGGCCGCCGACTTCGGAGTCCACGTGATGACGCTGTCGAAGTGGATGCGCTGTGCAGACATCGCCGACGGGGTGAAACTCGGAACGACCACGCAGGCAAACGCGGAACTGCGGGAGGCGCGTCGGCGCATCAAGTCGCAGGAGCAGGCGGACGAGGTCCTGCGCCGGGCCGCGGCCTTCATGGCGCAGGCCAATCTGCCGGGAAGAGGGTCTACCCGCTCGTGAAGGAGCTGGCCGTGGACGGGGTTCCCGTCACGGTCACGTGCCGGGGACTCAAGCTCGCCGGACAGCCCTACTACCGCTGGCTCAGCCATCTGGTGACCGATGCCGCGATCGCGGAGGCCCATCGCGCGAACGCATTGTTCGACGCCCACTGTGACGACCCGGAGTTCGGCTACCGCTTCCTGGCCGATGAGGCCCGCAGTGCCGGGGCTGCCATGGCAGACCGGACCGCGTGGCGGATCTGCCGGGACAACAGCTGGTGGAGCGTGTTCGGGAAGAAGCGCAGCACCAAGAGGGCCGGCCCACCGGTGCACGACGACCTCGTCCGCCGTGACTTCACCGCCGACGGCCCGAACCGGCTGTGGCTCGCGGACATCACCGAACACGCCACGGGCGAGGGGGAGTTGTATCTGCGCGCGATCAAGGACGTCTTGGGTAAGAGGATCTCCGGCCACCCCATCGACAGGCGGATGCAATCCCGCCCTGCCGTCGCAGTCCTGGACAACGCTGTTGCCCGGCGCGAGGACGTTGCCGGGTGCATTCTGCATAGGGTTCGCGGTTTGCAGATCCGGTCACGGAGATTCGTCCGGGCACTCGACGGTCACTGGATCGCCGGATCTATGGGGAGCGTCGGAGCTGCAGGCGACAACGCGGCCATGGAGTCCGTCTTCGAGGGACGCATTCTGGATGCAGCGGCCTTGCATTCGCACACCAAGTGTTCGAGCGAAGTGCTGTCAGTCGAGAACGTCGAATCCTGGACCTGTGAGAGACGTACGGAAACGACTCGTCCCGGAGAGGAAGGCCAGCGCGGTGCCGATGGAGTGGTGGGGTGAATCTGCGGCCGGGGTGGCCCCTGACTGCCGCCAGGGGCCACTCGCAGGACCTACTGCTGCCGCTCAAGCCAGTCGCTGAACCGGGTCTCGGCGATATGCGCGTCAGGTCCCGGTACGAGCGTGGTCTCCTCCAACTCGGCACCGGAGTACGGGGCGCTCGGGTCCGTGACGACCGTGCGGGCGTCGTCCTTGTCGGCGAGCATCTGACGGATGAGTTCGTCGAGTTGGAACACGTCGGGGCCGGCGACCTCCACCACGCCGTTGACCGGGGCACCGACCGCAGTGCGGCCGACGGCCGCGGCCACGTCGTCGGAGTAGATGGGCTGGAACCTGACGGGGGCCAGGCGCACGGTGTCGCCCTCGGTCGAGATGTCAGCGATCCCGTTCACGAACTCGAAGAACTGAGTGGCGTGGACGATGGAGTACAGGTTGCCGGAGGCCTTGATCAGCTCTTCCTGGGCCTGCTTGGCACGGAAGTAACCGCTCTCCTGAAGTCGGTCGGTACCGACCACGGACAGTGCCACGTGGTGCTGCACGCCGGCGTCTGCCTCGGCCTTCAGGAGATTGGTGGTCGAGGTACGGAAGAAGTTCATGACGTCTTCGTCGCCCCACGAGGGGGAGTTGGACACGTCGACCACGACCGACGCGCCCTGCAGCGCCTCGGCCAGTCCTTCGCCGGTCAGAGTGTTGACGCCGGTGTTGGGCGAGGCCGCGATCGCCTCGTGCCCGTACTCGTTGAGCTTGCCGACCAGCTTCGAGCCGATGAGCCCGGTTCCACCGATCACTACGACCTTCATAGCGGTGTCCTTTCGTAGGTTTTCATGGTGCGGCGCGCATTCGCGACGAGTTTCTCGTCGGCGCCGAAGAATTTGGATCTGCACCAGGAGAGACCGGACAGCAGCTCTCCTTGTGACAGGGGTTCGTAAGAATCGGTGAAATTCCCGGATTGGGCCATCGAGGGCCTGGCACGCGCGGGAGGGTGAAGCTGTTTCCCCAGGTCGCTTCGCGGTCCCGCGGGTGGCGTCCACTGACATCGACGTGAGCGAGAGACGATGTGCAATGCGGCCCACTCCCGCTCCTGTCGGGGCGTTACGGCAGGATGTCTCTTTCGTGGTGCCCTGAGCGGCTGTCCGCTCTCACTCCAGTGGCTGGTCAGGGCTCCGGCGGAGCAAAATCCAGGTGCGTATGAGCTGGTTCGCACTCGTATACTCGTGCGGGCTCATGGAGGGGGGAGGAGGAGACAATGAAGCTTGCTGAGGCACTGGCAGAACGTGCGGAGGCGACGCGCCGTGTAGAACAGCTGCGTGCGCGCGTCGTCAGCAGTGCGCGGTACCAGGAAGGGGAGACACCCGCCGAGGACGCGGCCCAGCTGTTGGCTGAGACCGGTGAGGTGCTGGACGCTCTAGAAATGTTGATCCGGCGGATCAACCGAACCAATGCCACCGTGGAGATGGGTCCGGACGGCACGCTCACCGATGCCCTCGCACGCCGGGATGTCCTGCGGTTGCGTCACTCTGTGGTCACCGCGGCGGCGGACGCGGCGACGGGTAAGGGCGAGCGGGGATACGGCCGGCAGCTTCGGTCCGAGCTGATGATGCTTTCCGCGCTTCCGGTCGCGGAGCTGCGCGGTCAGGCGGATGCACTCGCCCGGGAGATCCGCGAGGTCGATGTGCGGATTCAGCGTACGAACTGGGAGGTCGATCTGCTGGACTGAGTAGTCCAGCAAGCTGGGACGATGTGGAGCAGGTAGCAGCTTCGGAGGCGTGCACACGCCGAGGGCTGGCGGTTTTCCAGCCCACTCCTGGCGCGTGAAGAGCAACGCGGGGGTTCGACTCCCCGGATAACAGTGCAGCTCAGCACCGCGTACAGGTAACGGTGCACATCGCACAGCACATCACCACGTGCAGATCCGAGGCGGCGAGGGCGGGTTCGGGGCTTTCCACATCGCAGCACCATGGGGAACGGCGATCTCCGGCGGATACGGTTGGCGATTTCGGCGGCGCTCCTGCATCTATCGTGAACGGGGCTTCCGCGAAAGCCTGGTCGTTTGAGAACGCCGGCCACCGGCGGTCTCAAGCGACCTGGCAACCGTGCAGGTCAGCAGCCCACCACACGTCAGACGCAATGCGACAGGACACTGAGCTGCCCAAACTGAGTCGCTCGATGGCCTGCCGGCCAGAGCGGCGCCGACGATGACGTCAGCAGCGGGCCCGGACCAGGCGAACCGCGCACGGTCACGATGCGTGCGAGCGGAAGCCGCTGTCCTACGACCCGCCGTCCGACGCGGTGCGGACGCTCCAGCAGCACCACGCTGTTTCGGCTGAAGGGCCGCAGCCGCTCGGGGCAGCGGCCCTCGCGGCGCAACTCGGTGCCGGGTGCTACCCCAGGTCGAAGGTGTTGGGCAGCCCCAGCCGATAGCGCACCTCGTCGACCCGCTTCAGGGGCTCCATCTCCGGCGGCCGGAACAACTCCCAGATGTGACACCGCTCGGCGGCTGAATTGTCCGCGTCCAGGAGTGCGTTGACGGCGCGTCGCGCGGACTCGTTGGCGCCCTCCATGGTCGCCAGGTCCACAGCCGTACGGACGTAGTCGCCCGCGAGGAAGAAGTTCGGCACCGCTGTCCTCGCCGATGGGCGGTGGTAGAGGGTGCCGGTGGGGTGGATGAGGAGCTGTTCGCGGTTCTGCGGGTCGGGGCCGCCGAGGCCCGTCACCGCCGGGTCCATGAACCAGCCGAGCCGGTCCTCGTTCCTGAGTATCGTCTTGCCCGAGTCGTTCAGCCCGTCCTTCAGCTGGGCCCACAGTTCGGCGACGATCTCGTGCTTGGTGCACTCGCGGGCCGTCTTGCCGTACAGGATGCCGGGCTTGTCCCACTCGGAGATGATCGTGGACAGGCACTCGTGGGCCTGCCCGTCTCCGTAGTCGCGCGAAAAGTCCCGCACATCCCAGAACTGCGTCTGGCCGATTCCGGTGACCGCCCACGGTGAGTCGAGGCAGTTGATGTGGCCGTGCACGACGGGGGTGGGCGTGCGCAGGTAGAACATCACGCCGGTCATCCAGTCCGTCTTCAGCGCGTCGCACCGCCCGAGCTGCGGGTCGGCGGCGCGCAGGGCGGGGCCCCAGGTCACGCGCGCGTGCTCGACCGGGAGGGCGGAGACAAAGTGGTCGGCGGTGATGGTGCGCCGCCGGCTGCCGTCGCGCGCCGCCACCCGTACGCCGGTCACCCGGCCGCCGTCGTACACCACCTCCCGGACCTCGGTTCCGAGCACGAACTCGACGCCCAGGGAGCGCAGATGGGCTTCCCAGGGGTCGATCCACGCCTCGCTGGTCGGGGCGTTCAGCACCCGGTCGACGTCCGCGTCACCGTCCATGCCGCGGCCGAGCAGGCCCCACAGGATGAGGGCCTCGATGATGACGCGGCCGACGGTGCGGGTGGAGGCGACCTCGGCGCGGGTGGCGACGAGGTTGCGGGTCTGGCCGATGCCGAGGAGCACCTGGTACTCGCGGCTCATCTCGCCGGCCCGGATGAAGTCCCACCACGCGACCTTCTCCCACTGGTCCTCGCGGCGGGCGTCGCAGCTGGTGAGGTGGACCAGGAGGCGGTCGGCGAAGTAGGCGGCCTCGTGGGCGGGCAGGTGGGTGCCGAGGTCCAGCACCGACAGGACCTGGTCGCGGATCCAGGACGGGGTGAGGTCGCCGGGGGCGGGCGGGGTGGTGGCCCGGCGGAGCGGGAAGTGCAGGTCGGGACGGCCCGAGTCGCGGGCGAACAACTCCTCCGTGCCATTGCGGAGGTTGCCGTGGACGCCGTTGGTGCTGCCGGGGAAGGGGATGCGGCGCATGGTGTCCGGCAGGTTCCGGTAGAAGCCGGGGAAGAAGCGGAAGCCGTGCTCGCCGGGGAGCGGCTTGCGGCCGCCCGTTCCGGTACCGGGGACGTCCATGGAGCGGGCCTTGCCGCCGAGGGAGTCGTAGTACTCGTAGACCGTGACCTCGTAACCGCGTTCGGCGAGTTCGTGAGCGGCGCTGAGGCCGGAGACTCCGCCGCCCAGGACGGCGACGCGCTTGCCGGAGGAGGCCGCGGCCGCGCTTCCGGCAGCCCCTAAGGCGCTGGCCGTTCCCCCGCCGACGACTCCGGCGACCGTTCCCCCGGTCGCCGTCAGGAAGCGTCTGCGGCTGTGTCCGTCGTGCCCCTGAGACTGCTGCGCGTGTTCTGTTGTCATGAACATTGGAGGGTAGGGAGAGGCTCCGGAAGCCGGAAGCCTTATTGCCTGTCACCCACAGCATCCTCACAAGCACAAGGAGGCACCGATGCCCGAGCTTGGTCGTGTAGGACCGGCCCGTCGACGACCTCGCGACCATCGTCAACCATTGGTCTCTGCCGATCCGTCAGTCCCCTTCATCACAACTGCCGCCGAACAGCGTGAGTAAGGACACGGCGGTGAGACGAACTCACCAGGGCACTGCGTTGAGTTGATGCCCGGGAAGTCGGCGCGCGAGATGTTGTCTGCGGCATGGCTCGTACAGGCCCGACAGGGGGAAGTCATCACACTCGGCTCGCCGCTCCACACCGCCTAGGAGAGGAAGCTCGTCCCCATGTGCAGTGTGCATCGTGAAGTTGCAGGTCACCGGTGTGGCGTGAGGAGCGGTAGGGGGGACTCGTGCTGGTCGGCCGGCCGGTGTCCACGGCGAAGATCGTCCGAGCGGTCAGCTGGAGTGGATTCTCGGGTTCTGCTGTACTTGCCAGGAGCCTGGCCAGCACTCTGGATCATTCCCCGCGCCAGGCGGCTGACCGGCCACCAGGGTGCACCGTGGCGAGTCGCGCCGATGCGCGCAGGTAGGGAGTGCACGTCATGATCCTCCCGGAGGTCCGGGACCCTCGCTTCGTGACGATCCGCCGTGGTGGGACTCTCACTGACGCGGATCACCGTCTCCTCGCTCTATGGGCTGCCTCGTGTGCAGAGCACGTCCTTGGCCTCTTCGAGTCGGCCCAGCCTGGGGACCCGCGACCGCGCCAGGCGATCGAGCATGCACGGGCCTGGGTGCGTGGCGAGGTCAAGATGATGCAGGCTCGCGCGGCGGGCGGCCATGCGATGGGGGCGGCCAGAGACCTGCGTGGGGCTGCACGGCATGCGGCATACGCCGCCGGCCAGGCCGGGGCCGTCGCCCACGTCGCCGCGCACGAGCTCGGCGCGGCCGCCTACGCGATCAAGGCCGCACGTGCTGCGGCACCGGAAGACGAGAGCGAGACCGCGGGACGACTCGAGTGCCAGTGGCAGCGCGATCAGCTCCCGGAGGCGATCCGCGAGCTCGTACTTGATGATCAGAGGTTGCGCAACGACATCTGCTGGTCGGTGTTCGACTGTTGAGTCGGATTCCGCTGCGCCTGCGCTGGCGGTCCGTATACGATCCGTCGCCGTGCGGACGTGCCGCCGGGTCAGCACTTCGGAAGGCGCCCGCATTGGGCCGCGTTTGATGTTCACTAGAACTGGCGGCCTGGGCGTGACGGGACCGGGCTCGGCGGCGACACGGTGTGGATCTAGGCCGGCCTCGCAGTGGCCGGTCCCTGCTGGCCGGGCGGTGGGAAGGGCTTCAGCATGTCGGAGTGCGAGCACGAACTGGCCGAGGTCCAGCGTGAGCACTGGCAGCAGACCTACGGCGAGAATCCCGGCATGTACGGCGAGGAGCCGTCCGAGCCGGCCGTCCATGCTGCCGCCGTCTTCCGGTCCGCCGGTGCCCACGAGGTGCTTGAGCTGGGTGCCGGCCATGGCCGTGATGCGCTGTACCTCGCCCGCGAGGGCTTTACCGTGCTGGCCACCGACTTCAGCCCGGCGGGCCTTGAGTAGTTGCGCGAGGCCGCTGGGGCCTCAAGGTGGGCGATGTCGGGCTGGAGTTCCTCACCGGAGAACTCCAGGGCTCGCACGACCCCTCCGGCATCGTCTTCACCGTGCTGGCGGCCATGTCGGGCATGGAACGCGAGTACATCCGCGACCGCACCCTCGAAGATCACGAGTCCGCCCGCAAGCGCGGCAAGACCATCGGCGTCGCCGGCGTCGCCGACGAGGCCATGCTCTCCATGGCCCTTCACCTGCGCGAGCAGGAGATGAGCCTGTGCGACATCGCTGCCCGGCTCGTCATCACCAAGGGTGCGAAGAAGAGCCGTCACCCGTCACCCGCCACCGTCATGCGCATGCTGCGCGAAGACGACGAACGCGCAGCTGCGATGGAACCCGCACGCTGACCTGCCGCTCAGCCCATGGCGTTGCTCTTTCGGCGAGAACTGCCGGGAACCCCAGACCGACCGGAAGCGGCTGTCACGGCTGGCGACCCGGATCGTGACCGCGGACGCCCATGACCGCGGCATCGACCTGCGCACCACGCCTCACTGACCGGACTCCGTCAGACGGAGCTGCGCGGCACCGTCATCACGTGCTTGCCCACGACGCCGCCGCGCTCGAACGCCTCATGCGCCGCGGCGATGTCCGCGAGCGGGTACACGCCGTCGATCACCGGGCGCAGCGCACCTGACGTGACCCGGTCGGCCACATCGCGCAGCACGGGGGTTTCGGGGTTGGCGCTGAAGGTACGGATGCGGCGGGAACCGTGCACGCTGGACGCGGCGATCGCGGCCAGGGCCGACGGGGACAGTCCGACGGTGACCATCCGGCCGCCCTTGGCCAACCGGCTTCGGTAGCAGTGCAGTTCGGTGCCGACGGTGTCGACGATGACGTCGAACGGTCCGATCTGGTCCGAGGTGGTGGAGCCGTAGTCCAGAACCTCGTCGGCGCCGAGGGCGGTGAGGAGATCGGCGTGCCGGTCACGGGCCAGCGCGGTGACGTGCCCGCCCATGGCGTGCGCCAACTGCACGGCGGCCGTGCCGACTCCACCGGCCGCGCCTCGCACCAGGACCCGTTCCCCGCCGGTGAGGCGCACGCTGTCGCGCAGTGCGATCAGCGCCGTGGAACCCGCGACCACCAGGGCTGCCGCCTCGACCGACGAGAGGTCCGCCGGGGCGTGCGAGATACGGTCCGCGGCGACCACGACGTACTCGGCCGCCCCGGCGACGGCGTGCTTCTGCCGGGGGTGCACCAGGCCCCACACGCGGTCCCCGGTCCGGTAGGCCTCGACACCGGCGCCGGTCGCGGCGACGGTGCCCGCGAAGTCCAGTCCCACACCGATAGGGAAGCGGCGTCCCGACACCATCTTCAATTCGCCCGAGCGGACGATCACGTCGTGTCCGTTCACACTGGACGCCTCGACCGACACCAGTACCTCGCCCGCACCGGGAGCGGGACGATCCACGTCATTGATCCGCAGAACGTCCGCCGTACCGAAACTCGTGAGCTGAACGGCCTTCATGTCGCTGTCCTTCCGTGACCGGCTGTGGTGTGTCCGATGCTGGACCCTTCACGCGGCATCTCGGTCGTTCTCCTATTCCTGGGTCTGGCAGACCCACCCTCGCGGGACGCGCCGGCGGCATACTGGCGCCGTGACCGACTCCTCCCGAGCCATGAGCGACGATCCGCGACGCGAACTAGCCGACTTCCTGCGCACCCGCCGAACTCGGCTGCGGCCACAGGACGTCGGCCTGGAGCCTGGCCCGCGGCGGCGCGTCGCCGGGCTGCGGCGGGAGGAACTGGCGCTGCTGGCCGGGGTGAGCTCGGACTACTACCAACGCATGGAGCAGGGACGCGACGTCCGGCCCTCCGAACAGGTTCTGGACGCCCTCGCACGCGCCCTCAACTTCTCCGCCGAGGAGACCCGCCACCTGCACAGCCTCGCCGCCGCCACACGCGTCCCGGCCCGACTGCCGCGTTCGTACGAGCCGGAGGAGGTACCGGACACCACGCTACGACTGCTGCGCACCATGACCTCGCCCGCCCTGGTCGTCGGCCGCTTCCTGGACGTGCTGGCCTGGAACCCGCTCGGCGGCGCCCTGCTCGGGGAGTTCACCCGGCAGCCGCAGGGGGAGCGGAACCTGCTGGCGCTGTTCCTGCACCCCGAGGCCGACCGGACGTGCCCGAACCGGGCGGCCACCGTCGCGGAGCTGATCGGGATGCTGCGGACGCAGGTCGCCGCCGATCCGGGTCACCCGCGCGCGGTCGAGCTGGTGGGTGAACTCGCGGTCCGCAGCGACGAGTTCGCGGCGCTTTGGGCCCTCCACGACGTCGAGGAACCGACCCGCGGCCACATGCACCTCAACCACCCCCAGGTCGGCGAACTGAACCTGGACTGGGACGCCTACCCGATACCGGGCAACCCCGGCCCCGCGCTCCTGGTCTGCACCGCCGCCGAAGGCAGCCCCGACGCGGAACGACTCCAACTGCTCGTCGGCGAGGCGAATATGCGCCCCCTTCGATCCAAAGGCTAGTGACGGGTTACTTGTCACCTGGTTCGCCGCTCGTTAAAGAGCGTTTTGTCCTGGTGGGGTTGTTTGGTTCGAGGTTCAGGTGTCGCGCCAGTTCGGGGTGGATTCGCGGGTGAGGCGTCGACTTGTGAGGTTGATCGTCGCGACGTGGATTATGGCTTCGGAGCGGTGGGGGTGGGTTTCGTCGTCGCGGCCTTCGGACTTCCGCACCGGGCGCCGCAGAAGGCTGTTGAGTTACTCGAAGATGCCCTCTTTCTGCCAGGCGGCGAAGTAGCCGTAGGCTGTCTCCCGCGGCGCAAAGTCATGTGGCAGGTAGCGCCAGGGAATGCCGGTGCGGTCGACGTAGAGGATGGCGTCATCCTTCTGGGCCTGACCGTCGCGGCGAGCGCCTGCGGCGCGTTGATGGGCCCGGCGGATTGTGGAGTCGACGTTGACCTCCCAGGTGATCAGCCCGGCCGCATCCGCCCGGGCTTGCGGCCCGGTCAGCAGGACGGACCAGGTGCCCGTCACGTTGCCGGCGGCGATAGGGACCGTAGACCGTCTGCCATCGACCACTGCTCGTCAGGAAGATCCCCTCGCCCCATACCTAGATCATTACGACGCGAGGTAAGGGGATCGAGCCATTTTCAAAGCAGGGCCTAGGCCAGGTCGGCGATCGAAGCGGCGGAGAGCGACTCTCGCCAGGTCGTGTCCGCCCTGGGCATCGCGCGGGCGATCGGGCGCGGTGCGGCGCACGACTCGGCAGGGGGTGGCCAGGGGGCCGCGCGGGTGGATCTCCGCGCAGGTGAACGCCCGGCCGCGGCCGTCGACCGCTGCGACCACGGCGATCGGGGCGGGTTCGCGCGTGAGCATGGTAGCCACCCTTGCCCTGGACCGAGTACACGAACCCGACCCTGGGAGTCGAGCAGGATGTGTCCGGGCCAAACCCATGCCGCACACATATAGTGGCTTATGTCTCACTTTGTGTGTACTGCTGGCGAAAGGACATGTCATGAAGTTCGCAGTCATCGGCGGTACGGGAATGATTGGGTCGCAGGTCGTCAAGAACCTGAACACCGCCGGGCACGAGGCGGTACCGCACTCGAAGTCCACCGGCGTCGACATCATCGGCGGCCAGGGAGTGGACGAGGCCGTGGCGGGAGCCGACGTCGTTGTCAACCTGACGAACTCTCCGACCTTCGACGAAGCCTCGCTCGCCTTCTTCCAGACCTCGATGGACAACCTTGTGGCCGCGGCCGGCAAGGGCGGCGTCGGCCACTTCGTCATTCTCTCGATCGTCGGCGTGGACCAGGTGCCGGAGATGGACTACTACCGCGCCAAGGTGCTCCAGGAGAAGATCCTCGCCGCCGGGCCGGTCCCCTACTCGATCGTGCGGGCCACACAGTTCATGGAGTTCATGGACGCCACTATGTCCTGGACCTCCGACGCCGACACCGTCCGGCTGCCCGCCACGCCCATTCAGCCCATCGCCGCCAAGGACGTGGCCGCCGCGGTGGCTGAGGTCGCCGCGGGCGCCCCGCTCAACGGCATCCGCAACATCGCCGGCCCCGACATCTTCACCCTGGACGAACTGGGCCGGATCACACTGTCCCACAAGGGCGACAACCGCACCGTCGTCACCGACCCCACCGCCGGCATGTTCGCCGTCGTCAAGGGCGATGTCCTCACCGACAAGGATGCTCACCTCGCCCCCACCCACTACACCGACTGGCTCTCCTGACGAGCTCGCGCCCTCACAGGCGGACAGTCCGCGGAGTTGCCGAGGTGCGGTCGTCTGCCGGCAACAGTCAGCGGAAACCACGGAGCAGCGGCTGCAAAGAAGGCCGTCTACGGCAGCACCGGCAGCCTGGGGCCGCAGTTCCACAGCATCACCGCCATGACCAGGGCCATGGCGGTGTGCAGGAGATGGCCGACTCGGCTGCGCCGTCCAAGACTCCGTGACGCGAGGGCACCCTGCAGTGCGCGGACGGCTGCGGCCGCGAACAGTGCTGTCAGCATGCAGGACACGACATCAGTGGCGCTCATGCCTCACCGCGTCCTCCCACGGAGCGAACGGGCTCCGTCAGGAACCGGCCCGTGCGCAGCCGGCAGGTCAGTCGGTGGGCCGCGGGGCGCGCAGGTGGGCCCGCTTCTCCAGTTCCTCGTCGTCGACCAGTGTGAGCATCGGCTGGTCCGGCGCGCACATCATGAACACGATGTACTTGGCCGGCACGTCCGAAGAGGCGTTGCCGTTCTGATAGTGGATCACATCACCGCCGGGCTCCCAGAACGTCTCACCGGCCTTGATCACGTGCTCCGGCTCACCCTCGAGTTCCCACCGGACAGCTCCCTCGATCACGTAGCCGAAACACGGCCCCGAGTGGCGGTGCGGGGGAGTCCCAGGGTCACCGGGAGCCCACTCGACAAGGACAGTCATTCCCGAAGCGCCCTCGGGAATGAAAGGCGGCTTGATGTCCGCCAGCATCTTGGGTCCGAAGCCGTCCTTTGAGTGCATTTCGTGCATTGTGCTACACCTCCGTAGACCTGCCCGGAACGGACGAACTGGCGTCGGAAATTCCGGGCTCACAACAACTTGTTTTTACAGTGAAGACAAAGGGCGGCCCGCATCTGTGACACGCCGCAGCGCCTCTTGCCCTACACAGAGCGAGTCCCCGCATCACCCTGACCCCTGCCGGCGGTCTCCATAATTCGGCTAGCTGCTGCATAGAGTGCGCAGCGCACAGTGGCAATCGCGGCCAAACGTTGTCACGTTGCTGACCTTGACGGCATCACTGTGGAGGGCGAATATGCGGTCACGCCGAACCATGAGTGAGCCCAAAGACGGGACTGGTATACGGGGCCCTGCCGACCAAGGGTGGCCCGCACCCGACTTCGACGGCAGCCTCCGGGGAGAACACGGCCGGCCGACCGCGTGGTTGAGCGCAATCGGCCGGCGCCCGAAGTCGTCTTCCCGTCGAAGGCAGTGGTGACGCGGAGAAGGACCGTCCGCGTCGGCTGGGCCGGACCCCGGCTCAGCCGAACATGCCGACCTTGTAGCTGCCGGCCGGCTGCTGGGTGATGATGTTGATGCGGTTGTAGGCGTTGATGATGGCAATGAGGGTCGTCAGCGCGACGAGCTGGTCCTCATCGAAGTGCTTGGCGGCGTTCGCCCAGGCCTCGTCGGTGACACCACCGGCCGCGTCCGCGACGCGGGTGCCCTGCTCGGCCAGCTCCAGCGCGGCGCGCTCGGCCTCAGTGAAGACCGTCGCCTCCCGCCAGGCGGCGATCAGGTTGAGCCGCACCTGGGTCTCCCCGGCGTTGGCGGCCTCCTTGGTGTGCATGTCGGTGCAGAAGCCGCAGCCGTTGATCTGGCTGGCGCGGACCTCCACCAGGTACTGAATGGTGGCCGGCAGCGTCGAGTCCGACAGCACCTTGCTGGTCGACAGGAGATGCTTCAGCACCTTGCCCGCGACGGGATTGCCGTAGTAGTTGAGGCGTGCGTCCATTGGTCCTCCTAGCAGAATTGCTGGTACGCACTACTGACCGGACAGCCCGGCAACTTGTGACACCAAGGCCTGTGTGATGTGGGTCGTAGCGACCATGTCATCGTCGTACAGCCCCGGCTGCGGGTCGTGCCCAGAGGAGAGGCGCACCTGCTCCGACACGAAGCACGGCTGACGATGGGCGCTTTCCGCGGAGGGTCGTCAGGGCGACCGGTCGTCGACATCTGTCGCCGCGGTCGCGCCGTGGCGGGCACGGATGATGGCGATCACCGTGTCGGTGGTGCGGTCCAGGTAGCTGCGGCCATCGGGCAGACGCGCCTCTGGGCTGATGTAGCTGCGCGGCCCGACGTGGGTGGCCGGGTCGAGCCGATGCACGGTGATCTTCCCGGCTCGAAGGGCCCGATTCCATTGGCTATGGCGGAACAGCCGCCAGCGTTGAGGGAATATCCAGGTGCCGACCCGCTCGATCCGGTCGTACGCGCTGGTGAGGCGATGCACGTGCTCGGCATGGGTGAGGTCGTTGGCACCGTTGTGGAATCCGCCGAGCATGATCAACAGGAGCGGGGAGCGCAGCTGGGCGTGCAATGCGCCGACCGCGCCGGCGGCGACCTGGGCGCCGCCGCTGTAGCTGAGCAGCACCACGGGGATCCCGCTGTTGGGCTGGTAGCCGGCGAGCCGGAGTTGAGCGGTGATCTGGGAGCCGACTGCCCGGTCGTACAGAGGACGGTACCGGTGGTCGGCGGCGACGAAGGTCTGCATGACATTGTGCAGGAACAGCAGCAGACCGACGCGGCGGCCCACCCGCGACCACACCGGCCGATCAGCAAGCGGTTCTGCCAGTGGCGAGTAGGGCTGCACCTGACCCAGTACCCGCAGCTCCGGCGCTCCGGCGAGCACGGCCTTGACCAGCTGGCCGCCGTCGCGAGTGTCCCGGAAGCGGCGCTTCCCGATGCCGTCCAGGTAGACCAGGTAGGCATCCGGGGGACTGTCAGGGGCCGCGCCCCGGGCGTAGGGCACATCCTCCGGGAGGTCGATGGCATGGCCCTGCCAGCCGGCGCTGTAGGCCAGGACCTCATAGCGGGCCAGCAGACCTTCGACGAGCAGAACCGGCCCGAGCAAGCAGACCCAGAGCACGAAAACGTTCATGCGATCGACTCCTGAGCCCTGGGCGCACTGATCCTCACGACCAGGCGCCGAACAGCCTCCACAGCAGCCCCGAGGCTCACCCCAGCGACGGCCACACAACCGGCCGCGGACCACCAGCCCAGCCCGGTCGCCGTGGCGAGTGGGCCGGCCAGACCGGCACCGACCCCGACAAAGAGCAGCAGGTGGAACAGCGGCCCGAGCAACGGGAACGCGAGGACGGCAGCGAACACCAGCGGGGCGACCAGGCCGGGCGTCCACACCAACGCGCTGCCTTGCGGTGGAGGGGACTGCACCAGCTCGGCCAAGGTCTCCGCGGTCAGCGGCCACAGCGCGAACACGGCACCCTCCGCCAAGCCGCCGGCCACCAGCAGCCCGAACACAGAAGTCCGCGACATGCCGGATCGGCGCGCCGCCATGGGCAGGATGCGCCCAGCGGCCTCCGACAGCCCGGCGAACCACAGCAGCAGGACGACGACAGGTGACATCGGTCAGCCTCGCTGTGCGGGATCGGCGGGAGCCGGGCGGCCGGCCGAGCCGTTGACATCCAGGTATCGCTCAAGTTCGTCGGCGGCCCGCCGGTATCCCCCTGCCTCGACCTCGGCGGCTTTCAGAGTCGCTGCGGCTGCTCGGAACGAGGGGTCGTCCAGAAGGCGCCGGGCGAGGGCACGTACGGAGGCCTCGGTGACGTCCTGGGGACGGATCGACAGGCCGGCGCCGCGTTCGGCGACTTGCCGGGCCACCATCGGCTGGTCAGCGCCCTGCGGGACCACCAGCAGCGGAACCCCGGCGTACAGGGCCTCGCTGACGCTGTTCATCCCGCCATGGGTGACGAACAGCGCCGCGCGGGCCAGTACCTCCGGTTGTGGCACGAAGCGACGGGCGAGCACATTGGCCGGCAACGGCTCCAGCGCGGAGGGATCGGTCTGCCCGGTGGCGATGATCACGGTCCCGCCCAGCGGGGCGAGCGCGGTGGCGAAGGTGCGGAGCAGCTGCGGGCCGGCGTTGAACACCGTGCCCAGCGAGGCGTACAGGACTGGATCCTGCAGCTGTTCGGCCGGAAACGACGGGTCCACGGGGCGGGCCCCCACGCTTGGGCCGACGAACCGGTAGGACCGGTCGAACTCTTCGGCCGCCGGCTGGAACGACCGCGAGGTGTAGACCAGATTGAGCGGCTGGCGGATGTTCAGCAGGTCGACCAGTGGCAACCCGCGCGTGTCGAAGCGGCGCCGCAGACTCCAGCGAGCCCGAAGGTAGGCCGCGAGGCCGCGAGGCCGGGCCATCGCCGAGGTCAAGAGGTTCCACGAGCCGCGGGTGATGCTGGGTACATGCCGGTTGTAGGCGAACGTGGTGAACGACGAAGCCGCAGGCACCTTGAGTTCGCGAGCGGCGATTGCGCCCCACAAGCAGTCGCTGTCGTGGACGATCAAGTCGGGTCGGACGCGGCGCAGATCGCTGAGTACAGCGGGTAGCAGGCGGACGGTGCCCAGCCCGAGCGTCTCTATGAACGTGGCCGGCGTCGGTGGGTCGGGGAGCGGCTGGTCGCCCCCGGGGTAGGGGTACACAGTCGCGCCGGTGGCCTCGATCTCCCCACGGAACGCGGGTGGGGTGTGGTAGGTCACCGAGTGGCCGCGCCGGACAAGCTCGGCCACCACCGGCAGCGTCGGGTTGATGTGTCCGTGCATGCCGATGTTGAGGAAGGCGATGGTACTCACTGGTCAACCCCTGATGTGGAAGAAGTGGACGCCGCGCCAGGACTGGCGGATGGCAGCGAAGGGCCGTCGACCCGATACAGGCCCGGACCGTTGACGTCCAGCCCGTCGAGAAAGCGCCCCGCCGTGCGGGACGCGGTGCTGATCAGGCGCTGGGCCTGGCGGAAGTCCCACGGTGCGGGCCAGGTCTCGATGCCGGTCGGCAGCACGACGGTCGGGATGCGTTTGGACACCTCGTGCAGGTCACGTTCGATCTGATGGTGCAACAGCAGGGTCCCGGCCCTGGCGGCGATGGCACTGGCACGTCGGCGTGGGGTGACGGGGCGCAACGGTGCGCTTTCCGGCCCGGTCGACAGCACCACCACGCTCGCCGCCCCGGCCTGCAGGGCCGCCAGCACCGGGACGTAGGCGATCACCCCACCATCGACGAGCACCCGCCCTCCCCGGTCGACCGGGGGCAGCATCCCGGGAATGGCTGCACTGGCCAGCAGCGCGGACTCCAGGTCTCCGTGGTCGAGCAGCACCGCACTGCCGGTGACCAGGTCCATGGCCACGGCGGTGAACGGGACCGACAACTGCTCGATGCGCGACGGCAGTCCGGCCCGGGCGATCAGCCGGCGCAGCCCTCGGTCGGTGAAGACGCTGGTTCGTGAGAACAGGCGGTGGCCGAGCGGATAGACCTCACGGCGATGCAACTGGGTCCACACGTGGTCCAGCCACGGCGCGGCGCTGTCGGGGTGGGCGGCCGCGATGGCTCCGTTGAGAGCGCCCACCGACGTTCCGATGATCATGTCCGGGACGAATCCGCGCTGCTCCAGCGCGTACCCGATACCGACATGCGCCGCTCCGAGTACGCCACCGGCGCCCACCACCACGGCCACGGGACGGGGAAGGGAGCGCAAGCCGGTCGACGGGGGAACCCCGGGCGGGCGGCTCGATGAAATTCGTCCTTGCGACAAGTAGACCCTCCGCCTTTCTGACCACGGCAGCCGGCTGGGATTGGTTGCGCAAGTACGACCGGGCCGCCACCCGATCTGTGACACCGGCCCCGCCGGCGAAGCGCTGGGCCGTGAAGCGAACCCGCGGACGGCAACCCGGACATCACGGGGTAGAACACCGGGAACCATCGACCTGTCAGAAAGAGGGCGCCGTCCGCGGCGATCGACCCAGGGCTTGTTCGGCCCAGATGGTCTTGCCCGCCGAGGTGTAGTGGGTGCCCCAGCGCTGAGCGAGTTCGGCAACGAGGAACAGTCCCCGGCCGCCCTCGTCGCTGACCCGGGCCCGGCGCAGGTGGGGTCGTCACGACGAGCGTCCAGCACTCCGGTGCGATCCCGCACCGGCTTGTGGGGGCGCAGCAGAGGCGGTCATAGCGTGTTTTGTTTCAAACGATACCGTATCGGATGAATGAGTAGCTGGTAACCTGGAGCTGTGATTGCCGACGCTCCTCAGCCCACCGCCGCCTCGCGTGCGACCGACCGTCCCGGGGACAGCTCGCCTTTCGCTCTCGGTCTGCTGCTGCGGCGGGCGCACTGGCGTGCGGCCGCGGTGATGACGGAGGCGCTCCGCCCGCTCGGCATCGAGTTGCGGCATTTCGCGGTGCTGATCGTGCTGGTCGACCGCGGGCCCACGGTGCAGCGCGACCTGGCGGCGGAGACGGGGTCGGACAAGGCGGGAATCATGCGCGTCGTGGACGATCTGGAACGCATGGGGCTGGCCGTACGCAAGACGGTTCCAGGGGACCGGCGGGTACGGGCGGTGGAGATCACGCCTCAGGGCGTCGAGCTTTTCGACGCGGCGCATGTGGCGGCGGAGCCGCTGGCCGAGCGCCTGATTGCCGAGCTGGGACCCGGCGAGCCCGAGCAGTTGACGGGGCTGCTGACCCGGTTCGCCCATCCCGCGGAGGGTGAGGCGTAAGCGCGCCCGCGCGGCGGTTGCCCGAGGCGTGGACGGGTTCCGCGCCGTAGGACTTTCACGGCGAAGCCGGCCTTGAGGGCTGCGGCCGCCGTTGCCACACCGGCCCGGCTGCGGCCGGGGCCTCGTCGCCGTCGTCCCGAGGTGCGCGCCGCCGACAGGCCGAACACCTGGACCACCCCGGAGTCGGGCCACCCATGGTCCTTCAGGGGCAGAGCGCCATCGTCTCGGTCAGGGCGCAGGCGACACGGACACCGTGTGACGTCCTGTGTCGAGGCGTCACACGGTGTCATCGCGGGGTGTTCTACGCGGCGAGGAGTTCCGCGAGTTCCTTGGCCTTGGCAGCCGCGTCCTCCAAGGCGCGCTTGCGGGAGGTCTCGTAGAGGGGGACCAGTTCGGACATGGCCGGGTTGCGGGGGGCCATGGTGAGTTCCGGGACGATGAAGTGGAGGTCCAGGCCGAGGGTGTTTTTGAGGACGGCCTCCAGGTAGTTCTGCACGAAGTCGTAGCCCTCGCGTGGGGTGCCGGGTGCGTAGGAGCCGCCGCGGCTGGCGACGACGACGGTCGGGGTGCCCTGGGCGGAGGGGGTCTCGCCGGCGGTGCGGCCGAGCAGGAGCACGCTGTCCAGCCACGTCTTGAGGGTCGAGGGGATCGAGAAGTTGTACATGGGAGCGCCGATCAGGACGGCGTCCGCCCGCTCCAGCTCCTCGATGAGCTTCACACGCGCGGCGAACGCGGCGGACTGCTGCGGGGTGCGCTCGGCGGGGGCGGTGTATCCGGCGGACCAGGCGGCGGCGGTGATGTGCGGGACAGGGTCGGCGGCGAGGTCGCGGTAGATGACGGTGCCCTCCGGGTGCTCCGCCTCCCATGTCCTGCGGAAGGCGGCTGTGACGGGACGGGACGAGGACGCCTCGCCGGGGAACACGGACGAGTCGATGTGCAGCAGCGTGGCCATGGGCCTTCTCCTAAGAGAGGATTGGTGCTCGATGATAGTCGCGTTCGAGATGGTAGTGAATGAGACTATCACGAGCGAAATGGGTGCCCTGACCGGGTGGGGGGAGGGGACAGGCGATCACGGACCTCTATGGGGAGCGCGGGGTCCGTCCAAGAGCACAGCGCAGCCAGATGGGATCGTCGGCCGGCTCATCCTCGCCGACGAGGCGTTGCCGTCCTGGCAAGGCCTCAGACGAGCATCGGCAAACCGTCCTCGCCGTCCGGCTCCGGCTCCTGGACTCTGCCCCGCCTGGCCCGAGCCACGAGCAGCGTGTCCGCGGCCGCTATGGCCTGGTGCACGTTCTGGGTTCCCATCGTGATGCACAGCGTGTAACTCACGTCCTCAAGCTCGCGTGCCCTTTCCCGCCCCTCTCTTTCGGCGAGCGAGATCTGCAGGGACGCGTACCGGGTCAGCAGCCTTCTGACGACCTTCGGATCCGGGACAACGAGCACGGCCAGGTCCTCTCTGTAGATGTCGAGTCACACCTGCACCTCAGCCAACATCGCGCTGGGCGACGACAGCGTTCATGTGCCTTCGTGGCCCACACCGCTGCCTTCAGTGAAGACCGGGTGCCCCCAACTTCTGTGACGGGATTGGCTCCAGCGCTCCATTGCCGCAGCCGTGTCACACCGTCCTGGCCCGTCTGGTCCATCTGGCCGGTGATCCCCCGCACGTTTCCGCCGGCGCCGGGCCGGTCGCCGGACGGCCACCACATCACATCCGAGGTCGAATACGGTCGCGGGCCGGAGAAGACCTGTGTCTGCGGCGTGCTGCGGGTGTGGGACGGACACGAGGTCACCGTGACCGCCTCCTCGCGCAATAGCGCCTTCTACCAGCAGTTTCTTCAGAAGCTCGAGACAGCCCATCCCGCTGGGGACATCTACGTCGTCACCGGCAACCCGTCCTCGCACAACAGCCTGTCCACCCGGACCTGGCTTGAGGACCATCCCAGAAGTCGGCACGTCTTCATCCCCGTCGGCGCCTGCTGGCTCAATCTCCAGGAAGGCAGGTGGCGCATCTTCCGCAGGGCCGCCCTCGCCGGCCGGTCCTTCGCCGGACCATCCGAAATCGAGCAAGCCGCCCACCTGGCAGCATCACAGCTCAACGCCCGTGCCCGGTCCTGGATATGGGGAAGACCCGCACCACCCACCCGGCAACCGCGGCGCCGACCGGCTGGTCGTTATTGAGGAGGATCGCGATGGCCAGGGCGGCTCCGCCGTCGGCCAGATCGATGCCCCGGGTCATCTCATCGTCAAGAGCCAGGACATCCGCGAGGAGCTCGAGCAGTACAGGTTCGTCGTGGGCGACCAGTACAGGTTCGTCGTGGGCGACGCGCCGCGAGAGCAGCCGCCGGCCGCTGTCGTCGATCGCGACGCAGTGGTGAGGGGTCTTGCCTGCGTCGTGCCTGACCAGATCGCACTCATGTGGCGCCTCCGTGCGGTGTGCTGCTGGTGCCTCCCATGGACGACCTCGCTGTCGATTCCCTACGAAGCGATCATGCGCGAATCCTCATTGGTAGCCGAGTCGTCGTGGGGGGCCGGGCGGCCAATCACTGAGAGCCACAAGCGGCAGAGCTTTTTCAACCACATCCGGCACTCCCGGGTGGGTGAACCATACGAAGGGCTCGCCCCAGCCCGCAGAGCAACATGGGGACCTCTTTCAAACCCACGCAGAACTCGGCTGCGTGTCACAAATACTCCGAGCGACCGGTCTCAGTCGTGGCCCCCAGCACCTCTTCGCAGGGGTGAGGAAGACCGTGCTCGGATTCCGGGGCCTCCTGCCGAATGACGGACCCTGGAGGTCTGCCGTTCCGTGCCTGCAGAACGACGAGGCAACTACGCGATGCATTGGCTTGAATGGGCGGCTTGTTCACGGGTAGACCCTGATCTTTTCTTCCCCATAAGCCAAGGCGGTCCGGCGCTCACACAGATCGACGAAACCAAGGCCGTCTGCGGCCGGTGCGCTGTCGTGCGGCAGTGCTTCGACTGGGCCCTGCGGATGGGGCAGGTGGAAGGAGTCTCGGGCGGTACGACCGAGATCGAACGCCGTGCGCTGAGGCAGAACGAGGCCCGCCGGACAAAGCAGCACGTCACAACGGTGGCGTGACGGTGTCACATCCACGCCTCATGCCCGGTCCTATGGGTGGAAGCAGCCGATGAGCCTGCTGACCCGAGGCGTGCCTGTCTCTCATCCGCCACCGACAGGCGGCGGCACAATGCGCCGCACTTCAATCTCCGCTCGTCGCCGAAGGAGTTCACGACGAGACCGAGAAGCACGGATTCCACGAAGTCAGAAATCAGCCCTTTGAGGCGATCGAGGAATATGGGTGGTAGCGGCATGGGTGACCGGAGCGAGGAAAACGAAGTGCGGCAAGGAGGCAGGGGGGAGAAGGTAGCGGACTGGGTCGACGGACGCCTCGGTGGCTTCGGCCGGATCAGGGCGAAAGCGCAGAGGGCCGCCTTTATCGACCACTGGTCGTTCCTGCTGGGAGAGATCTGCCTCTACAGCTTCATCGTCCTCATCGTCACGGGCGTGTATTTGACATTGTATTTTCACCCGTCCATGAACGAAGTGCGCTACAACGGCAGTTACGCGCCGCTGAAGGGCCAGATGGTGTCGGAGGCGTTCGATTCGACGCTGCACATCTCCTTCGACGTCCGCGGTGGGCTGCTGATCCGACAGGCCCATCACTGGGCGGCGCTGGTCTTCGTCGGCGCCGTACTCGCCCATATGATGCGCGTCTTCTTCACCGGCGCCTTCCGTAAGCCCCGCGAACTGAACTGGCTGTTCGGATTCCTGCTGCTGATTCTCGGAATGTTCGGAGGGCTGACGGGTTACGACCTTCCGGACGACCTTCTCTCCGGGACCGGGCTAGCGGTCGTCAACGGAACGATCCTTTCCGTCCCGATCGTCGGAACCTACCTCTCGATGTTCCTGTTCGGAGGCGAGTTCCCCGGGGGCGATCTGGTGGCGCGCTTCAACACGATCCACGTCCTGATCATCCCGGCCCTCCTGGTAGCACTGCTCACCGCCCACCTGATCCTGATGATCCGCCACAAGCACACGCAGTATCCGGGGTCCGGGCGCAGCAACAAGAACGTCGTGGGCCTGCCGCTGAAGGTACGGGCCGTGAAATCCGCTGGATTCTTCTTCCTGGTATCCGGTGTCATCTTCGTCGTCGCCGCGATCGCGCAGATCAATCCCATCTGGCTGTACGGCCCCCACCGTGCCGACCAGGTGTCGGCCGGATCCCAGCCCGACTGGTACATGGGCGTGGCGGACGGGCTGCTGCGGGTCATGCCCGGCTGGGAAATCACCTTCTGGGGCCACACGCTGGCTCTGGACAACCTGATTCCCCTGACGGCGGGTGTTGGCCTCTTCCTCGCCCTGGGCGCCTACCCGTTCATCGAGTCCTGGGTGACCGGCGACGACCGAGAGCAGCACCTTCTCGACAGACCGCGCAACCGCCCCGTGCGCACGGCACTCGGTGTCGCCTGGATCAGTTTCTATCTGGTCGCGGTGATCGGTGCGGCGAACGACATCATCGCCACCCGCTTCCATGTCTCCGTCGAATCCGTGACCTGGGCGGTCCGTGTCGGCCTCTTCGTCGTGCCCTTCACGGCCTACGTCGTGACGAAAAGGTGTGCCCTCGGCCTGCAGCGCAGAGACCGCGACCAGACGTTGCACGGCCGTGAGACCGGCGTCATCAAGCGTTTGCCGCACGGTGAGTTCGTCGAGGTGCATGAGCCACTCAGCCAGGAGAAACTCCACCTTCTGACCCAGCATGAGCAATACAGGCCGATCGACCCTGGCCCCGACGACAACGCCTCCGGTGCGGGCACCCGCCGCGCTCGGCGCCTTCGTGTCAGGCTCAGCCGTGGCTTCTACGGCGAAGACACACAGATCACCAAGCCGACCGCACAGGAATACAAGGAAATAGCCGGCGAGCACACGCACTGAGGCCTTCGAGTGCACTCCGTGAAACACGACGGACCAGTTTCTTCGCCTTATAGGGAAGTGGTCCCCGTCCGTCCGACGGGGCCCCTTCAAGACCTACTGCTGCCGCGCGAGCCAGTTGGCGAACTTGACCCCGCCGTGGTGCGCGTCCGGATCCGGCAGGAGGGTGTCCCCCTGCAGCTCCGCACCCCAGTAGCGCGCCTGCGGGTCCGTGACGACCTTGCGGGGGATCGTTCGTGGCGGCGAACTCCTTGTCGATGAACTCCTCCAGCTGGAATGTCTCGGGGCCTCCGGCCTCCACCACGCCGTTGACCGGAGCGCCGACCGAGGTACGGCCCACGGCCGTGGCTACGTCGTCGGAGACCACGGGCTGGATCCTGGCGTCGGGCGGACGATGGAGTGCGGGATGCCGGACGCCTTGATGAGATCCTCCTGGGCCTTCTTCGCCCGGAAGTACCGGTACCGCACAAATTCTGTCTGCACCAGAACGGACCGGAGGGCCGCTTCACCTGTTATGTCCACGCGGCACAAATCAAGGAATTTCCCTGGCCGAGCCGTGCGGTCGTTCGGCGGCATCGGATCCCACGTGAACTGGTTCACGAACTGCTGAAAGTTCTGCCCGCCGCCGTCCGACGTCGCCCGTAGGCGGTTCACTTCATGGCGTCCACACACCTGACATGCCCCCGAACAGGCATGACAGGACGACCTGAAGGACTCCTGCCTGCTCTTCTCTTGTCACAGATCCAGTTCCTCTCCTGTCTGATGTTGAGAGGTGACAACACACATGAATCGAAGGTGGGGACCGTGCTAATGCCTTATACAGCTGCAACTGTTAGATTCGCCCCCGCGTCCCGGCATACCGTGTGGCGAGAACACCTGGAGACACTCAGATCTGCGATAGATTTCAACGCGCTGATCGCCCAGGAAAATGCATCCCTGCAACGGGGCCTGCTTCCTGCGCCGGCGCTGAGTGAAGACAATTTCTCGGCCGCTTCGCGTTACATTCCAGGGCAAGCTCACGCGCTGTTGTGTGGTGACTTCTACGACATTGTGCAAACCGAGGATTCGACCGTACACGTGATCTTGGGGGATGTCTCCGGGCATGGAGCGGCTGAGGCTGCTCTAGCGGTTCACCTGCGCGTGGCTTGGCGGACTGCCCTTCTCTGCGGCAAAACCCAGTTCGAGCAACTGCGTATCCTGGAGAAGATTTTGATCGATGAGAGAGTGGACGACGATGCCTACAGCACTGTTGTGTCGCTCGTTTTCCCTCCGGGAGGATTGTCTTTGAACGTGGTGAGCGCAGGGCACCCGGGGTTTCTGCTACGCAGCGACGGGAAAATCCGTTGGGTCGAGCCTCGGGCCGGAATTGCCCTGGGCCTGCTTCCGGGATGCGAGGATTGGACTCAGACCGATGTCTCGCTTTCCCCGCGTGACAGCGTGGTTCTCTTCACCGATGGACTGTTCGAAGGGAGGACTGGCCCCTCCACACGACTTGGCGAGGAAGGCCTGTTGCGGCTGGCGATGCAGCACGGACACCTGCCGGGGCAGGAGTTCATCGACGCCTTGGTCCACGGTGCTGTGTCCAGGGCGGCACCCTTCGGGGGCCTGGCGGACGACGTAGCAGTTCTTCATCTGGGCTGGAACGCAGGGAGCTGACCGCCCGTGTCGGTATGCCATTGGCGGTGATCGATCACGCCGGGACCGTGGTCTGAGATGCCCCGCGTTTCGTGGAGCCCGGCGGACTGTCCCGAGTCGAGTTGCTTGGTTTCAGGCTACTGGCAGGGTGCCGTGCGCGTCGGTCAGTATGTGGGAGCGTGCGGGACAGTTGATGTCACAAGACGCGTGCATACCCGGTCAAAGGATTGAGTCCAGGAATGAAGGAGGTGCGCCGTGTGCGAGGACTTCGTCATCGACTGTTGGAGTCCCTTTGCCGGGCACATGGGCTGCCTGCATGGGCTGCATGGTGGCACTTTGCCATCGGCACGCAGAAATCTCTGACGCCCTCTGAAGGGTGAAGGGATTATCGTGTGCGCCCGTGTTGTGCTGCGCCTTGTGAGAGGGAGGATGCTGTATGGACGATGCTGACGCGGTGCCGGTCGCGGAGTTGCTTGATGAGCGTCAGCACCTGCTGGAAGTCACCCGCTGGATGCTGGGCAGCTCCCGTGAGGCGGAGAGTGTCGTCGGCGAGACCTACCGTCGGTGGTACGGGCTTCCCGACGCGGAGCGCGAGCGGATCACAGCTCCCCGATACTGGCTCGCGAAGACCGCGGGCCGGATCTGTCTGGGCCTGCTCGCTCGCCCCCACCGGGGTGCGACCGGCCAGAAGGACCAGAGAGGGGAGCACCGTACGAAGACGGGGGACGTCGAGGGGGCGCAGGCGAGCCTGGCGGAGGAGGTCAGCCGGGTTCTGCTGCACGCGCTGGACTCTCTGTCGCCCGCCGAGCGGGGGGCGTTCGTGCTCAATGACGTCTTCGGGATAGCCTCCGATACGGTGGTCGACATCGTGGGACGCCCAGAATCTGACTGCGTCGAGCTCGCCGACCGGGCCCTCCACAGTCTTCGGAGGCAACGCTCACGCGCCACCCCACCGGACGAGCACGATCTCCTCGCCCTAGCCGTCCGCCAGGCCTGCGTGAACGAGGATGCCGCATTGCTCGAGTCGCTGCTGTGTCCGGACGCCACGGCGTTCTTCGACGGCGGCGGCAAGGTCCGCGCACTGAGCAGGCCCGTACACGGCAGCCGTCAGGTGGCCCACAGCCTGCTGACGCTCCTGGCCCGCCACCCCCGCACCACCCTGACCACCCACTCCATAAACGGCCGCACCGGCCTCATCACCCGCTACGACGAGCAGGTCGCCGCCGTCATCAGCCTCGATATCGCCGACCACCGTGTCGCACAGGTCTGGGTTGTCCTCAATCCCGACAAGCTACGCTCCTGGAACCAGCCCCCCACCCCGGGCGACGCCGGCTCGCACCGGAGCCCGTCACAGCAGGGCGATGGCTGGCCCTGATCGCTTCTGGGCGCTGCTGTGCGGCCCTCTCATGGCGCACGAGGCCCTGCTGCTGTGGAGATCGTTCCGTCCGACGACGAGCGGGTCGAACTTGTGCGCCAGGCAGGGCTGCCGGACCGGCGCACGGCTGAGCGGGCCCGGATCATCCTGACGTGCGCTGACGGGATGTCGCATGCGGGTGCCGCGTGCGCTGTTGGCGCCGACGTGACCACGGTCCCGCAAGTGGCGCGGGAAGTTCGCTGCTGAGCGGCTGGCAGGGCCCTGAGGACGAGGGCCCCATCGGCCGGCCGAAGTCCGAGCCGGCCCTGACCGAGGGCGAGCGGGCCAGTTGGCGTGCCGGTCGAGGAGGGCGAAGACCGCCGAGTACCTCGCGCTGCGGGCGAAGATGGTGCTGCCGTGCGCCGAGGGCGTGACGCACGAGCGAGTTGCAGCCGATCTGGGTGTAGACCAGTCGATGGTGGACCGTTGGCGGGCCCGTCTTGTAGCCGATCGTCTGGACGGCCTGGACGACGAACCGCGAACCGGTCAGGTCGCCCACCCTCGATCCTGCTCGACCAGGTCGAAGGCGTCATCCTCGCGACCCTGGAATCCGCATCGGGCGAGGACACTCATCGGTGAACCCCACCGCTGCCATCGGGCGGTCGAGTTCAAGAAGTTCCTGACCGCCACTGACAGTCATAGTGATACGCGGGTCTCCGGTGGCCGTGACCCGATCACTGACTGACGTCCTGCTGGACTGTCCTTGCGTTGATCTGTCCGG